>JBFWSG010000027.1:0-58608 GCA_050248495.1 Pirellulales bacterium
TTACCAACGCCTACGAGACGCCGGTAAACCGGCCAAGGTCGCCATCACCGCCTGCATGCGAAAACTACTGACCATCCTCAACACCATGCTGGCCCGAAATTCCACCTGGAATCCGATTCCCTAAAAATCAAACAACACTGTTGCTCCCACAAGAAAACGGATCGGCCCTGAGAAGGCCCGCTTCTCGGTAGTAATTGGGTTGCTGCTCAGGCTAAAATGTAACGATGCAAATTGATTCATTACCTGCTGGATTCGAGTTCACGCCGGAACAACTCCGCGTTTTGGCGAACAATCCGGATCGGGCGCTGCGCATTCCGGTCAGCGAGACCAACAAGGTGTATCTGTTGATTGAAGAAGGCTTCTTGCCCACGCTCGACGAGGAGTATATCCGTGCCGGCCTGGCGCACGCGGCGGAGCAGGCAATCCGAGGAGAGGAAGGCATCTGGGACCCGGCGGAGATCAAGGCGGCGGGCCGGGCCTTGTTGAGCAAGAAAAGTCCTTGAAAGTGAGCCATGCCGCGGGTGATTCGGACCGCCGACTCGCGCGACGATTTGACGGCAATTTGGCTCTACATTGCCCAGGATAGTGTGTCAGCGGCCGATCGCTGGATCGACAAGATCGACCGCGTCTTACAGCTGCTTGCAGCCTCGCCTGGAATCGGCGAGACCGTGGACCACTTGCGTCCGGGCACGCGCCGCTTTAACGTCGGCAGCTACCAGTTGTTCTTCGAGCCGCTTGTGGACGGAATTCGATTGCTGCGCGTCTATCATGCGTCGAGACGAATCGAGGAACTGTTTCAGGATTGAATCGTCCGTTGATCTTCCGGAGCTCCTCTCCGGATCCGTGATGTTGCTGGGAGACGACCGCTGTGAGAGTTTTGTGCCGTCCGATTTTTGCTGTTGTGGCCGCACTTGGCCTGACGTATTCCCTTTCTGCCGCCGAGCCGCCGCTGGATGCCCAGGTGGTGCGGACATTTGAGAATCTGGAATGGCCCGACTGGATCACCGGGGCTGACAGCGGTTTGTCGCGCGACCCGCGGCCGGTCGTGATCACGGGCGCGGGCGACGGCACGAACCGGATGTTCTTTGCCACGCAGTACGGAGCGATCTTCGTCACGCCGAATGATCCGGCGGCGCGCGAGCTGAAGCTGTTTCTCGACATCCGCGGGCGCGTGATGCCGTTCAAGCCGAACGAGAATGAAGAGGGCTTTCTGGGCTTCGCGTTCCACCCGAAGTTCAAAGAGAACGGCGAGTTCTTCGTTTACTACACGGCCAGGCCTTCGGAAGACAATCCGCATCTGTCGGTGATCTCGCGGTTCCGCGTGAGTAAAGACGATCCGAACAAGGCGGATCCGCAGAGCGAAGAAGTTTTGTTGACCATCCGCGAGCCGTATTGGAATCACAACGGCGGCACGCTGGTGTTCGGGCCGGATGGTTATCTTTACATCGGCATGGGGGACGGCGGCTGGGGCGGCGATCCGCACGGCAATGGGCAAAATCTGTCGGCGATACTGGGCAAGATTTTGCGGATTGACGTCGATCATAAAGACCCCGGCCTGGCGTACGCGATTCCGAAGGACAATCCGTTTGTGGACGTGCCGGGCGCGCGAGGCGAGATCTGGTGCACCGGCATTCGCAACGTCTGGCGGGTGACGTTCGACCCCGTGACCAAGACCTGCTGGGCGGCCGACGTCGGTCAGGATAATTGGGAAGAGATCGATCTCATCCAGCGCGGCGGCAACTACGGCTGGAACGACCGCGAGGGGCTGCATCCTTACATGGACCCGACGAAGAAGAATTTCAAGCCCGGCGCGGGCTACGTGAAAGCGCCGGGACCGGAAATCGATCCGATCCTCGAGTACCATCACGAGGTCGGCAAGTCGATCACCGGCGGCTTCGTGTATCGCGGCAAACGGGTGCCGGCCCTCGAAGGGGCGTATCTGTATGCCGACTACGTGACCGGCCAGGTATGGGCGCTGTGGTACGACGAGTCGGCGGGCAAGATCATCGCCAATCGCACGATTCGCCAAAGCGGCACGCCGGTGATCACGTTCGGCGAAGACGACGCCGGTGAGGTCTATTTCACGAGCGAGCGCGAGGTGTTCACATTCGCGCCGACGTCGGCAGGGGAGGGGGCACAGTGATGCGGCGGCGATTTTTGATCTTGCTGTCGCTTTTGTTGACGGTGCCTTCTCAAGCGTGGGCGGATGTGCCCAATGCCACGGCCAGCGAGCAGTTCGCCAGGTTGCTCGATGATTCCTGGCAGTTCAGCTTGCGGGAGAATCCGCTGAACGCGACCGAATCGGGCGACCACCGTTACGACGCCCAGCTGCCCAAGATTTCGCTCGCCGATTCCGAGCGGCGCAACGAGGCGACGCGCGAATTTCTCGCGCGGCTCGAGAAGATCGATCGCAGCGAGCTCACGCCGTCGGAACAGACCAGTTACGATATCTTCGCTCGGCAAGAGCGGCTGGCGCTGGAGGCGTTCGATTTCGGCGACCATCTGATGCCGATTTCGGACCGCTACGGCTTCCACATCGAGTTTCCCGAACTGCCGCGCAATTTGCAGTTCAACACCGTCGAGGACTACGAGAACTACATCGCCCGGCTCGCGGCGTTCGACGACTACGCGGCGGGGCACATCGAGCTGATGCGCGAGGGCATTCGCCGCGGTATGACGCTGCCGGCGGTGATCATGCAGCGTTTCCGCGAGCCGCTCGAACCGCAGATCGTCGACGATCCGGAGAAGAGCCTGCTGTACGCCCCGCTGCAGAAATTCCCCGAAAAGATCTCCGCAGCAGACCGGCAGCGGTTGCAGCAGGCGGCAAAGGCAGCGATCGCCGAGAGTGTCGTGCCGGGATACCGGCGATTCCTGGATTTCATGACGAATGAATACGTGCCGAACTGCCGCGATACGATCGCCGCGTCGGCGCTGCCGAACGGGCGCGAATATTATCGACACTCCGCCCGCAAGTACACGACCGTCGACAAGCTCACGCCCGAGGAAATTCACGCCATCGGCAAACAGGAAGTCGAGCGCATCCGCGGCGAGATGGATGCGATCATCAAGCGCGTCGGCTTCGACGGCGACTTCGCCGCGTTTACGGAAATGCTGCGGACCGATCCGAAATTCTACGCCAAGTCGCCGGAAGAGCTGGTCGAATACACGTCCGCCGTGCTCAAGCGAATTGATGGGCAGTTGCCGACGATGTTTGGCAAATTGCCGCGGATGTCTTACGGAGTGCGCGAGGTGCCGGAGTTCATCGCGCCGCAGGCCACGTTTGCGTATTATCAGCCGCCGACGGGTGACGGCACGCGGGCCGGCTTCTTCTATCTCAACACGTACAACCTGCCCGCCCGGCCGCTCTACATGATCGAATCGCTCTCGCTGCACGAAGCCGTGCCGGGACACCACTTGCAGATCGCTTTGCAGCAGGAGCTCCCCGACCTGCCGGAGTTCCGTAAGTTCGGCGGCTTCACGGCGTTCGTCGAAGGCTGGGCGCTCTACTCGGAACGGCTCGGCCGGGAAATGGGTTTCTACACCGATCCGTACAGCGACTTCGGCCGGCTGACGGCGGAAGCCTGGCGGGCCTGCCGGCTGGTCGTCGATACGGGGATTCACTACCTCGGCTGGACCCGCGATGAGGCGATCGAATACATGCGCCAGAACTCCGCGATGCCGCTGCACGACGTCCGCGCAGAGGTCGATCGCTACATCGGCTGGCCGGGCCAGGCGCTGGGGTACAAAATCGGCGAGCTGAAGATCCGCGAACTCCGAGCCAAGGCGGAGCGGGAGCTGGGCGATAAATTCGACGTCCGCAAATTCCACGACACGGTGCTCGCTGGCGGCGCGGCGCCGCTCGATGTGCTGGAGCGAAACGTTGACGCCTGGATCGCGTCGAGCAAATCGCAGCGGAACGGCGACAGCGTCGGCAATTGACCGCAAGCTGGGGTGGCTGGGTTCGAGGTGGAGCCGAGCCCCCAGCGGCGATGCGCGAAAAGTCGGTCTGGGGGCTCGCTGTCGCTCGACCGCCAGCCACCCGTTGTGCCGTCGTGGTTAGATTACAGCAGGTTGTAGATCGCGCGGAACAGGATCGTCAGGGCCGAGAGGGCGGAGACGGTGAGGATCGCCGGGCGGGTGTGGCGGAGGTCGAGCCGGGCCGCGGTGAAGCGTGACAGCGCGAAGCCGACGAAGATGCCCGGCAAGAGCGCGAGGCCCATCAGCAGTTGCTCGCGCGTGAAGTGCCCGGCCCACCAGAGTCCCGAGATCGAGATGATCGTCCCCAGGATGAAAATGGCCGACATCGTGCCGCGGACGCTCGGCCCGCGATCGTGCTGATAGATCAGCGCCATCGGCGGCCCGCCGACGGCCGAGATCGTGCTGGCGACACCCGAGAAGATGCCTGAGCAAATCACGTTGCGCGGCGTGCGGGCGATGTGCCAACCGGTGACGCTCAAGAGCACGCCCGCGAGCACCAGCCCGCTGAATGCCAGGTCGTAAATCTCGGTCGGCAAAATGTTCATCAAATACGCGGCGGGAATCGTGCCCAGCACGCGGCCCGTGGTGGCGAGCGCAACATCCGGCACGATGATGTGGGCCCGGTCGCGATAGGCAATCAGCATCACCAACACCAGCGCCGCCAGGAGCATCGGTCCCGGCACCCAGAGCGGATTGACGAGCAGCAGGATCGGCGCGGCGACGACTGCGAGTCCCAGGCCGACCGAACCTTGCAGCGTCGCACCCAGCGTGGCCAGTACCAGCGCGATAGCAAGTTCGCTCGGCGGAACGGGAAGCGTGGGCAAGGGGGAGGGGGGAAGGGGGAAGGCGGAGGGAATTGCGTCGACCTTCTTTATAGACAGCCGCCACAGGCCCCGCCACTCGATTGCTGCGTTACCGTTCCGCGACTTTGCGCACCGCGTCGCCCACGGCGATCGTGCCGCCGGTGACAACGTGGCCATAACGGCCGCGGAGATGGAGCTGCATGCCGCGGGCGTCGTTCGTGAACGCACGGACGTCATCGCCATAGCGACGTCGAAACGCGCCGCAGCCGGTGTGGGGCGTGGCGTTGATTTCGATCACCGTACGGTCGCCGATCGCCAGGCGGCTTCCCGACGGCAAATTCTCTTCGCTCAGGTCGAAATCGACGATCAGGTTGTCGCCCGCCAGAGAGACCGCGTCGTCGTGCCCGGCGATCTGCCGCAGAAAGCGGGCGTTCATGATCGAGACTTGTCCGCTGGTGTCACCGGTGCTTTCGGCGGCCCAGCGGTCACCTTCGACGCCGCCCTCGGGCGAGACGTTGGCCGACGCCACGACGCGCCGCTGGTCGGCCGCGGGACGAATGACGATCGCCACGAGCTGACCCACCTCCTGCGGTGATTCCAGCACAGCGGGCAGGCCGTTTTCCAGTTCGATGGTGGAGAGATGACGCGGTGCAGTGAGCATGGCGAATTCCTCCGAATTGCCGGCAGGACACGCGTGTGGCGGGCACGGTTCGCACCCATTTTTAATTCTTACGACCGGCCTCTCAGAGGCCGGCTACACTTCATCCGGCAGAGAATGCTGTCCAGATCGCGGCGGACAAGCTGAGCACGACGTACACCAAGAGCACCATCCACCAGGCGAAGACGATGAAATCGGGCGGCCGCAGGCCCAGGGCGGGGACGATCAGACCGGCGAGCGCCAGCAGTCCGCAGAGAGTGGCAATGTTCGATGCTCCGCCGACCGCAGTGCCAATGCCGAGAAACAGCGCCGCGGCGGTGATCACCATGAACAGCTGCCCCATCGAGAACTGGAAGCGGAAGTCGGGGAGCGAGATCGTGGGCACGGCAGCTTCCGCGGGGCGAGCGATAGGCTCGGGTTCCCAGTCCTCTTCGACCTTCTGGCCGGCGCGCTGCGACTGTTTCTTGCGCCGCTCGGCGTACATTTTTTCGCGGCGGCGATTGGCCTCTTCGAGCCGTTTGTTGTCGACGACCTTCAAGTAGAGTGACACGCCGCCGACTGCGAGCATGACGCCGATAATCAACATCGTGAAGAAGCCGACGTCAAACGCGGTGTGAAACGCCAGCAGGAGCGCCACCGCCGCGGTGAGGATCAGCAAATGTTTCGTCTGGAACTGGAAGCGACCGGGGCGGAGCTCGCCCAGCCTCCGCGCCCAGCCCGTGAGGATTTCACTATCGCGGTTGTCGTCCAGGTCGCGGTAGACTTCGTTGATGTCGATCGTGGTGCGGTGGGCTTCCAGGGCCTCGGCCGCCCGCCGTTGTTCGGCCGCCAACAGCTCCGGATCGAGCGGCTCCAGTTCCAGATCGGCATCGTCGGAATCCGGGCCGTCGGTCGGCGACGTATACAGCTTGTCGCGGTCGAGGTCGGACATGGTGGAGCAGGGGGCAAGGGGCGGGGGGCAGGGAGTGGGAAGCGCGGAGTACTCGGTACTGAGAACTGGGTACACTACCATTCTTGATCCGTTGTCGGTGAGTGGCAAGCGCGGCGGAACCGCATAGAATTGCGGTTAGTTTTGTGGGAGACGGAATTCTAGTTGGAGCTTCATGACGCAGTTTATCATCAGTGCGATTGGCAGCTATGGCGATGTGCATCCGATGATTGGCCTGGGCACGGCGCTCGCCCAGCGCGGGCATCGGGTGAAGTTGATTTCGAACCCATATTTCGCCGACGTGATCGAGGCCGCGGGCTTGGAACTGCTGCCGGTCGGCACGCGTGAAAATTACATCGAGCTGAGCCAGCATCCGGATCTGTGGCATCCGATTCGCGGCTCGAAGCTGGTGATCTCGAAAGCGGCCGGCGGATTTGTGCGGCCGATTTACGAACTGGTGACCGATCACTATGAACCGGGCGAGACCGTGCTCTGTGCGCATGCGCTCGATCTCGGGAGCCGCGTCGCTGCCGAGAAGCTTGCGGCGCCGCTGGTGGCGGTCGACTTTGCGCCGGGCATGATTTGGAGCGTGTACGATTCGCCGAAGCTCAAAGGGGCTCTGACGGGCCCACGCGTGCCGATCTGGGTGAAGCGGCTGCAATATTGGGCGTCGGATACTTTGTTCGTCAATCCGCTCATCGGCAAACCGCTCAACGGCCTGCGGAGCGAGCTGAATCTCGCGCCGGTGAGGCGCGTCTTCTCGTACTGGCTGCACACGGCGACGATGGTGCTGGGGATGTTTCCCGATTGGTTCGGCCCGCCGCAACCGGACTGGCCGGCGAACGTGCGGCTCACCGGCTTTCCGTTGTGGGACGCGCATCCCGAGGCGGAGCTGTCGCGCGAAGTGGAAGATTTTCTCGCGGCGGGCGATGCCCCGATCGCGTTCTCGCCCGGTTCCGCCAACCGCGAAGCACACGAGTTCTTTCAGACTGCGACCGACGCCTGCCAGCAGTTGGGCCGCCGAGGCATTCTGCTCACGAAGTACGCCGACCAACTGCCGGCGAAATTGCCGCCGACGGTCCGCCATTTCGGCTTCGTGCCGCTGAGCCGGCTTTTGCCGCGGACGGCGGCGCTCGTCCATCATGGCGGCATCGGCACCTGCGCGCAAGGACTGGCCGCAGGCGTGCCGCAGCTTGTCCGGCCGATGGCCTTCGATCAGTTTGACAACTCGCGCCGGCTGGTGCGCTTGGGCGTGGGCGAGGAGATTTCCGTGAAGGCGTTTCGCACGCCCGCCGTCGCCGCGGCACTCGATCGGCTCCTGTCGTCGCCCACTGTTGCGGCCAACTGCCGCACGCTTGCCGAGCGCTGCGACGGCCCGGCGTCGCTCACGGCCGCATGTGTCGCGTTGGAAGAGCTGCTTCCTGTCGCGATGGCGCGCTAGGCGGTAGAATCTGCATGTTCGCCGCGACGTAGAATTGCAGTACCCCAGCAGGACTGCAGTCATTTTTCAGAAAGGAGCCCAGCCATGACACACGATCGACCCTTGGCCGACCTCCGTTTCTTGATGTTCGTGGGCGACGAATACGAAGACCTCGAAGTGTGGTATCCGAAGTTGCGGCTCATCGAGGCCGGCGCGCATGTCACGGTCGCCGGCCCGAAGGGTGACACGGTGTACCGGGGCAAGCACGGTTACCCGTGCCGCGCTGATGCCCCGATCGAGCTGATGGAAGAGGCGGATTTTCAGGGCGTGATCCTGCCTGGCGGCTGGATGCCCGACAAGCTCCGTCGCGACGCCAAGGTGAAGGAGCTGGTCCGCGGTTTCGCCAAGCATGGCAAGCTGGTTGCCGCGATCTGCCACGGCGGCTGGATCGCAATCTCGGCGGGCGTCTACAAGGGCGTGCGCGTAACGGGGTCCGTTGGCATCAAGGACGACCTCGTCAACGCGGGCGCGATCTGGGAAGACGCGCCGGTCGTGGTGGATCGCCACTTCGTGAGCAGCCGTAAGCCGGATGACCTGCCCAAATTCTGCCGCGCGATCATCGAGGTGGTGAGCGGCGTCGCGGTGGAGTGAGCGGTTCGCAAATTCAGATCGCGCGGCAAGATGCCGCGGCTATATAGCCCGGCCGTCCCGGCCGGTTTAAAGAAGGTCGGCCGTCCCGGCCAGCTTAATATCGGACCGGCGGCGCCCAACCGTTCGCCGTCCGCGGATCGGCCGACGGCGTCGGCGGCACCGCGGCAACCACGGGATTCGCCGCAGCCTGCAACTGCGCCACGCGCGCCGCGACTTCCGGTTGGAAGCGATTCACCGCGAGCGAGCGCTGATAGTCCGACAGAGCTTGGGCGTAGTTGCCCGATTGATCTCGCAGGCGGCCCAGCGCCGTGAGAGCTCGCGCGTTGTTCGGATCGACCGTGAGCGCTTCGACCAGCTGTGTCTTGGCTTGTTCGGTCTGGCCTGTCTCTTCGAGCAACCGGGCGAGCTCGATCTTCGGCTCGGCGGATTTCGGATTTGCCGCGGCCCAGCTGTTGAGCAGGCGGAAGGCTTCGGCCTGGCGACCGGTTTCGTTCAAGAGCACGGCCAGGCCGCGATGGGCGTCGGCGTGGTTCGGGTCGCGCTCCAGGCACTGGTTGTAGAGGATTTCGGCTTGCTGCAGGTCGGCGGGCCGGTTGTAGAGGGTGCCGGTTTGTTGCAGCGAAGCGGCGAGGTTGTAGTAACCCTCGGGCGACGTCGGGTCCTGGGAGATCGCCTGTTGGAATCGCTCGGACGCCTGCTGGTAGTTGCCCTGGCTGTAGAGCCGCACGCCTTCGACGTTGGCGGCTTGCGAGGCCATGCTGCTGCAGCCACTCGCCGTCACCAAACCATAGATGGCCACGCAGAGAGCGATCCAGGCCTGCACGAGG
Source organism: Pirellulales bacterium (assembly GCA_050248495.1). Lineage (GTDB taxonomy): Bacteria > Planctomycetota > Planctomycetia > Pirellulales > Lacipirellulaceae > DASYDU01. The sequence continues at coordinate 9,266 of JBFWSG010000027.1, forward strand.
GCGGCTCCGGACGGTCTGGCAGTGGATGGCGATCGGCTCGTCACGCTTGGGGCCTCCCAGCTCGTGCCGTCGGAAAATAACGAAGCGGCACGATCGGAAAAGGGTTCCGGTTGCTCGCCCCGGAACGATTTGGGCGGCGGACAATAGCAGGACGCGCAGGGCCCAACAAGCGGGAATTCTGTCGCACAAGCGGGTGCCAGGGCCACCAAACCGTTGCGAACCGACCGACTGCGCCGACCGCGGGCGTCTGGCGGCCGGCGGGCAGGAATCTTTGCTGAAGCCCGAAAAACCGGACAAACCGCACTATTTCCGCAAATCGCCCAGTTTTCTTGATTGTTTTACTTTTCCAGGCGTCCGCTCCGATGCTAGCAACTATCCCCAGGCCATATTCCCTATGGCGCATTCCCCCAACTCGGGCTTAGAGGAGACGCAAGCGGTGGCGAAAACCAAGACCTCAACCAAGACCAAGATCTCGGCCCGTGGGACGGGCAAAGTGGCCTCGCGGAAAGCCAAGGGCTCGTCGCCGAAGTCGAGCAGCAAGAACTCGACGGGCGGCAAGAACTCGACCGGCGAAAAGGAAGTGACGATCGACCGCCGCCGCGGACCCCGCCGCGAAGAGGAGCAGGAAGCCGCCAAACCGGCCGCGCCGCCCGTGAAGCTCGAACGCCGGGCCAAGGTGAATCGCCGCCGGCAGATCGACCCGACGACCTGCGAGCGCGACTACACCGACGCGGAAGTCGAGTTCATGAACGCGCTGGACGACTACAAGCGCAAAAGCGGCCGGATGTTCCCGACCTGCAGCGAGGTGCTGGAAGTGGTGCGTTCGCTGGGCTACGTGCAGCTTTCACCCACGGAGCTCGCCACCCACACGCCGGCCGCGACTTTGGAAGTTGCCGCCGTGGCCGTCACGGCGGATGGCGAGGAGGAGTTCGAGTCGGAGAACGACTGGCAACAATAGCCAGCCGACGCGAGCCGCAACGAACACCGCCGCCCTGGGTCGTCACGACCACACGCACGCAAACAGGGCGCGCGAACAGGGCTTGCGAACTTTGGCCGCGATTGTGCGCGACGCATGTTGCGAGCAACGCGGCCAATTTTATTGGCGGGCGCGCTAATCCTGCACTTCGTCGATCAGGTCGCGGAGCTCGTCGACGGAGACGTCGGCCAGCTGCTGGCCGCGCTCGTCGAGCCGCTCGTTGACTTTGATGATCGTCTCGCGCATCAGGAGGTGGGTCTCTTCCGAGCCGCCGGCGAGGAGGAAATTCTTGCCGCGGGTGATGCGCTTATGACCGTCGGCGGCGTCGAATGCCAGGCCCAACAGGCCGGCCACGCGCCGTTCTTCTTCAGGGAGGCGATTTGCGGACATCGAGTGTACTTGCTGCAAAGGTGGGAACGAACGGCTCGTCGTCGCACCGGCATGGCGCGATCGAGCGGTTGGATTGGAATCGTACACACGCGGGCCGCGCGAGGATAGTAAGCTAGCGGCGGCGGGTCATTTCCCGCAAGATGTCGGCGGCCGCCTCGCGGCTGTCTTTGGTGAGTTCGGAGGGTCGTGGCGGCAATTTGCCGGGTGCCTTTTTTCCAGCGCCTTTCTTCTTGAAGAAGCCCCAACCGCCCGATTTGGTCGCGCTCTCGTCGCCCGCTTTCGAGTCGCCGTTCGTCAGGACTTCTTCGTCGGTCGCCTCAGCTTCCGGCTCGGCGCCGGCCGCGGTCGTTTCGGCGGGAGCGCCGCGTTTGATGGCGGTGGTCTCTTCCAGGCTCAAAGTTTGGGTCTCGCGCATCGCATCGCCGCCCCCTTCGAGGCCCAACAGCCAGCGCGAGATGTCGTCCTCCGACGTGGAGCCATTGGCCTGCTTTACGGCCCGCTCGACCACGTCTGAAACGTCCTTCACCGGCGGCTGCTTACCGCGCTTAACGTCGGCCGTGCCGACTTCGGTCTCATCCGCCACGGCAGCGGGTTTTGCCGGGGCGGCCGGCTTCGGCGCCTTGGAGCCCTCGGCCGCGGCCACCTGTTCGACGCGGAAGTGGAGCGGACCGACGCGGATCTCGTCGCCCACCTTGAGCGCAGTCGGCTCGGCCACGGCGCTGTCGTTGAGGAAGGTGCCGTTGCGGCTTCCCAAATCACGCACGAGCCACGCATCGTCTTTGCGCACGATGGCACAATGACGGCGGCTAATCGCCGAACTGCCGGCGCGGAGTGTGCATTCGCTCGCTCTCCCGATGATGAACTTGTCTTTCTTCAGCGGGATTTGCGTGCCTTCCTTCGCACCGGCCAGCACTATGAGTTTCAGGTCCATGTTCGCCCAGCCTTGTTCCGCGATTCAAAAAACCAAATCGACAAAGACGTCCAAACCGCGCGGAACCAAAGCCACGACAACGGTCTCAACCACGGCACGAAAATTTCCAGTGCCAAGGGATAAGGATAATGATGGCGAGACCGCGCCAGCGACGAGTCGCTACCTAAATGATATACACCCCCCATATCCGAAAGCATCAAAATTTGACGCCGTATTGTAGTTTCTTGAACCAAGGCGTGTACCCCCCATTCTAGAGGTACGAATTCTCGTCGTCAGGCGATTTCAAATTCTTGCGCAAATTCAACATTTGGCCGTCCCGGAACATTAAAACCGCACTGCGACGGTCCGTTCCGGCTGCTCGCCGGCCCCTTGGCCGAAAACGGCAGTCGCCGCCCGGGGCAGCAGGCCGCCCGTTTGCCAATCGCCCAGTTCCTTTGTCGGACACCTGCGGGGAGCGACTTTGACCTAACGGCGTGCCGTCCAGGATCGGGACGAATACTTGTTCCGTTCTATTTCACGGGCCGCGTCGTGGACCGCCACGGGCAGCTCCGCTGGCTGCAATTCCAAGCCGAACGCACCGCTCGATTGTCGCACCACGCCGGCAATCAGCGTATCCAACGGGAGCATCACGCCAGTCAACTCTTGCCAACCTGCAAGTTCGGGGGCGGCTGGCGAAGTGGAGACCAGCAAACTGCCGTGCTGCAGAATCGCGCCCCGATGACGCCGCTGGGCGCTACCCAAAATCTTATACGCCTGCGGCGCAGAATTTGTTGCAGCGATTTTTCTTGACTCCAAGAGCAGATCGCCACACGCGCGCCGCTGGAAACAAAGGAAGGGTTCCTCGCTCGGCGCGAGTTTTGAATCGATGCCGTTGAGCGCGAGTCGCCAGGACTCGGCTGCTGCCGCGGAGAGTTGCGGCTCGAGCACGGCAATGAACACTTTATGCACCGCGTTGTAAAGCACCGTGGCGTCGCGGCCGAGCCGATGGCCGGGCGGGAGTGTGAGACTGTAGGTGAGCTCGCGGTCGTGGAGGATCGCGCCGCCGCCGCTCTGACGCCGGACGACGGCACACTCGCGGCTCGCAGCGTGGGAGGTGCGGTCGTTGTAGCGTTGGAAGTAGCCCAACGACAGCGTCGGCTCGTTCCATTGGTACAGACGTAGCGTGGCGTCGCTCCCGGCGACGGCCGCTTCGAGCAGCGCCTCGTCGACGGCCATGTTCCACGGCCCCGAGGCGGGCTCGTCGACGATCAGGCGGAAATTGGCGTGGGACATCTCGGTGCGATGATCGCGAATTGCACGGCGGTTCCCCGGCCAGGATGGCCGGGCTATATAGCCTCGGCATCCTGCCGAGTGTAATGGCGACGCGGCATCCCTCTGCGGTTGAAACCAGTTTTCACTCCGGCCAGACGAGAACCGGCTGTCGTGCGGCAGCGACTTCGTCCGGGCGGCTGATGGGCGTCGTGTGGGGCGCATCGTGCAACAGCTCGGCGTCTTCCTCGGTGACGCGGAACAATGTTTCGGCGAAGGCGTCGAGCGTTTGTTTGCTCTCGGTCTCGGTCGGCTCGACCATGATCGATTCCTTCACTGTGAGCGGGAAGTAGACCGTCGGGGCGTGAAATCCATAGTCCAGGAGCCGCTTGGCGAGGTCCATCGCCGAGACGCCTTTGTCGGCTTTGAGCTTCGAAGCCGAGGCGACGAACTCGTGCATGCAGCGGTCGCCCTGCGGCACGGGGAGAAAATGCTTCACGCGGCTAAGCAAGTAGTTGGCGTTGAGCACCGCGTTCTCGCTCACGCGGCGGAGGCCGTCGGGGCCATGCGTGCGGATGTACGAATAGGCCCGCACGAGCACGCCAGTGTTGCCGAAGAAGGCCCGCACGCGACCGATGGATTTGGGACGCTCATAGTTCAACTTGTAGCGCTCGCCATCTTTCACCACTACTGGCGCAGGCAAATATGCTCCCAACTTCTCGATCACGCAGATCGGGCCCGCGCCCGGGCCGCCGCCGCCGTGGGGGCCGCTGAAGGTCTTGTGCGGGTTGTAGTGCTGCATGTCGGCGCCGAAGTCGCCGGGGCGGGCGATGCCGAGGATCGCGTTCATGTTCGCGCCGTCGAGGTAGACCAGCCCGCCGCGGGCGTGCACCGCGTCGGCGATCTCGCGCATGTTCGGCTCGAACACGCCGACCGTGTTCGGGTTGGTGATCATGAACACGGCGATCTGGTCATCCAGCTTGGCCCGCAGGTCGTCCATGTCGACCGCGCCGCTGGTGAGCGTCTTGACGGTGACCGACTCGAAGCCGGCCATGGTGGCGCTCGCGGGATTCGTGCCGTGGGCGCTGTCGGGCGAGAGTACTTTGGTTCGCTTCTCACCGATGTCGCGGAAGTATGCGGCCGCGACCAAGAGTGCCGTCAGCTCGCCGTGGGCGCCGGCGGCCGGTTGCAGCGAGCAGACGTCGAGGCCCGAGATTTCCTGCAAATACTCCTGCAGCTCGAAGAGCAGCTGCAGCATGCCCTGGATCGATTCCTCGGGCTGATGCGGATGGAGATCGGCGAAGCCCGGCATCCGCGCGAAGCGTTCGTTCCGCTTCGGATTGTACTTCATCGTGCAGGAACCGAGCGGATAGAAGTGCGTATCGACGCTCATGTTGAGCTGGGAGAGGTTGGCGAAGTGGCGGACGACTTGCGGCTCGGAAAGTTCGGGGAGGGCCGGGGGCAGTTCGGCGAGCGCACTCTTGGGCAAGAGGTCCGTCACCGCCCGCTCGGGCACGTCGCACTTCGGCAGACGGTGCGCGCGGCAGCCTTTATCGGAGAGTTCAAACAGCAATTTGGTGTCGCGGCTATTTCGCATGAAATATGTCTAAGATGCGCCTTGAGATTTTGGATCTAGAACTTCTTACTCACTCTCGGATGCCTTGGCGTAGTTTTGGAATTGTTCCTTGGAAAAGATATAGAAGGAGGTCACCTCTTCCCATGCGACGCCAACCTCCGCTCCCTTTCGCCAATCATTTAATTCATGGGGGTTTGGATACGCAGTGCCAATGACAAAGATTCGTCCTCCGATATTCGCCATTCTTGCGTTTTCGATCACTTCCGAGTCGTTCTTCTGTTCCAGTGCATTTGATCGGTCAACGAGCAAAAGGATGATTTTTCCCGTAAAGTCGATCGGTGAGGTTTCAGGCGCCTCCGGAATGTCTGCAGCTACTGCGATAAGAGACCCAATCGATATGACACCGAGTGTAGTCAAAGCGAAAAGGCGTTGTGCAAACCCAGTATTGGACATGGACTACCCCCAAATTCGCAAAGATTCTTGAGCAGGTGTGTGATCAGGCTGTATCAAATAATGCGTCAGACTCGACATGGTATTGAATTTGTCGCGTCTCGAGTGGGGGAGGAGGTCAAGGCACGAAATAATGCATCGATCTCTTGTTTCGTGCGTTCTTCGGTCACCGCCACCAGAAAACAGTCGTCGAGCTCGGGATACCATTGCCCCAACGGCACGCCGGCGAGGAAGCCGGCTTCGAGCGCGTCGGCCATCAGCTCTTCGACACGGCCTTCGCGGTCGCGGACGACGAACTCTTTGAACGTCGGTGCGGCGAATGCCAGCTCGAAGCGTTCGCTCGCGCAGAGGTTCTCGGCGGCGTAGCGTGACTTCTGCAGGCAGAGGTTCGCCGTTTCGCGGAGGCCTTCGGGGCCCAACAGCGCCAGGTAGATCGTGGCCCGCAGGGCGAATAGGCCCTGGTTGGTGCAGACGTTGCTCGTGGCCTTCTCGCGGCGAATGTGTTGTTCGCGGGTCTGCATCGTGAGCACGAAGCAGCGTTTGCCGCGGCGATCGACCGTCTGGCCGGCGATGCGGCCCGGCATGCGGCGGACCAGTTTTTCTCGGCAGGCCATGATGCCGAGGTACGGGCCGCCGTATTGCATCGGCGTGCCGAGCGTGTGGCCCTCGGCGACCGCGATGTCGGCGCCCCAGTCGCCGGGTCGCTTCAACAGGCCGAGGCTGAGCGGGTCGAACGCGGCTACGACCAGCGCGCCGGCGTCGTGGGCGATTTTGGCCAGCGCTTCGGCATCTTCGATCGCGCCAAAGAAATTCGGCTGCTGGATCACGACGCAGGCCGTCGCGTCATCGACGCCGGCGGACAAATCTTTGGGCGTCAGGACGCCGGCCGGAGTGCCGACGGTTTCCATCTTCACGCCGAGGTTTTCCAGATAGGTGGCGATCGTGAGCCGATACTCGGGATGCAGACTCGCCGGCACCACGACCTTGCCGTAACGGCTGGTGGAACTGATCGCCATCAGGACGGCTTCCGCCGCGGCGCTGCCGCCGTCGTAAAGGCTGGCATTGGACACGTCGAGGCCCGTGAGCCGCGCGATCAGCGTCTGGTATTCGAACACGACCTGCAGATTGCCCTGGCTGACCTCGGCCTGGTAGGGCGTGTAGGAAGTATAAAACTCGCCGCGGCCGGCGATCTCGTCGACGACCGCCGGGACGAAGTGGTCGTAGCTGCCGCCGCCCAGGAAACAGATCTTGCTCTGTGCGTTGGCGTTCTTGGCCGCGAGCGCCGCCATGTGCTGCGTGAGCTCGATCTCGCTCATGGCCGGCGGAATGGTCAACTCGCGCTGGAGCCGCAAGTCGGCCGGAACCATTGCAAAGAGATCGTCAATCGAGCGGGCACCAATCGCGTCGAGCATCGCGCGTTGGTCTTCGGGCGTGTTATACAAGTAAGGCATTTGGGAAAATGACTAATGAAGAATGTCTAATGACTAATAGGGAAGAATTACTGGTCGCCGGAAGATCGCCAAATTTTCGCAAAGATCAAATGCAACTCTTTTGCTTCTTGCCATAGTGGGCGAGCCTTCTGTTTGCATTTTGGCGCCGCTCGTGCAAGCATACGAAACCAGTACTTAGTTTCACGAGATTCCTTCCGGCATAGGCCGATCTTGTGGCGAAAGTCGCGTTTCGATTCGGCGTCGTCCAATTTGCCCCAATACTTGTGGCTGCTCGAATCAATTGGGTTATCAACGGGCTGGTGACTGGATTTCGATTGATCGATAAAGCAAAGTCGACAACGTTTTCGGAAAACGCAGCAGTTCGTTCCTCAAGGTCATATTTGTGCCTGGGGGTGTCGCCAGATTCTCCATCATCGATGTCTGACTCACCGTCGTTCATTGGTCATTCGTCATTAGAAATTCGTCATTCTTCCGTGCACTGTTTCTGGTAGGCAGCGTAGTCGAGCAGATTCTTCAGGTTTGCGTCGTCGGTCACTTTGAGTTTAGCGATCCAACCGGCGGCGAATGGATCCTTGCTGAGTGTGTCGAGGTCGTCGGCAAGACGGCTATTCACTTCGATCACTTCGCCGGCGACCGGGGCATACACATCGCTCACGGCCTTCACCGACTCGACCTCGCAAAACGATTCGCCCGCCTGTACCTGCCGGCCGACTTTGGGGAGCTCGATGAACACGAGATCCGTAAGCGCGTCGACTGCAAAAGCCGTGAGGCCCATCGTGGCGACTTTCCGGCCCCCCTCGTCGGCGACAGCGACCCATTCGTGCGTCTTGGCGTACAGCAAGCTTTCTGGTTTCACAGGGCAACTCCTTCGATCCATTTCACCACGGAGGCACGGAGATGAATGACTAATTTTCGAATGCCGAATGACGAATGAAATTCAATTCGTCATTCGGCATTAGTCATTCGTCATTTCATCGCTCCACGCTCCCTCATCCTCTGTGGTTAATTTGTCTTTCCTCGTTCGTAAAACGGCAGTGGGACGACGACGGCGGCGAACGGTGTGCCGCGGACATCGGCGGCCAGTCGCGTGCCGGGAGCCTGGGCCGACGGCTGGATGTAGGCCATGGCGATGGGCCGCTCGAAGGTCGGCGAAAAGGTGCCGCTGGTGACTTCGCCGATCGGGGCGTCGCCCTGTAGCACGGCCGCGCCTTGCCGGGGCACCCGCTTGCCATCCAATTGCAGGCCGACCCGCACTGGGAGGCTCGCGTCCTTTGCGGCGCGCTCGAGCGCGTCGCGGCCGACGAACTCGCGGTCGCCGAAGTTCACCGCAAACTGCAGCCCGGCCTGAATCGGATTGATCTGTTCGGAGAGCTCGTGGCCATAGAGCGGCATCGCCGCTTCGAGCCGCAACGTGTCGCGGGCGCCCAGACCGACCGGCTCGATGCCGTAGCTCGCGCCGGTGGACATCAGCTTCTCCCAGATGGCGGTCGCCCGTTCCGCGGTGCAGATGATCTCGCAGCCGTCTTCGCCGGTGTAGCCGGTGCGGCTGATGTAGCACCCGATATCATCGAACAGCGTCTCTGCGCCAGTGTAGTAGCGCATCGTGGCGAGGTCGCATGCCACGAGCGGCGCCACGAGTCGCACGGCCTTGGGCCCCTGCACGGCAATCATCGCGGTGGACGTCGTCACGTCGTCGAGCCGCGTGGCGTAGTCGGGCAGCCGCCGCTGGAACCAGTCGACGATCTTCGCGCGGTTCGAGGCGTTGACCACGACCTGAAACGTGGGCGTGTCGTCGTCTGCCGGCTCTTCGGCTGCGAGGCGATACACCAGCACATCGTCGAGAATGCCGCCGCGGTCGTTGCACACCAGGCCGTAACGAACCTGGCCCGACCGCATGTCGGTCGCGCGGCGCGTGACGGTGGCGTCGAGAAAGCGGGCCGCTTCGGGTCCGTAAAACCGCAGCCGTCCCATGTGCGAAATGTCGAACAGGCCGACGTGCTTCCGCGTGGCCAGGTGCTCGGCCGTGATCGAGCCGTACTGTACCGGCATTTCCCAACCGGCAAAGTCGACCATCCGCCCGCCGTGTGCCGTGTGCCAGTCGAAGAGCGGTGTGCGGGCGAGCTGAGTGGTCATGGTCATCGGCGATCCGTCGCTGGAATTAATGTCAACCGACATGATGTCAAAGATGCGTCGCCTCGCGGCGGAGGCGAGCCACCGTATTCTAGTGGCAGTCGGGGCGATCTGTCACGGGGCCGCGCCGGCGGCTCCAACCTGCTCTTTCTCCGCAAAAAAACCTGGAAACGGGCGGACCAGCATGAGATACTTGGGGCGCCGGTTGCGACCAGGGCTGCTGATGCGTCGCGCGGAGAATGGATATGGCAAGCATCACTTCCAACGAATACGCGTGGCCGCCGGATGGACCGTATGCGCGATTGCTAACGGTGGCCGACCTGGCGGCGATGCCGAGCGAATTGCCCAGCGGCGATGTGCACTACGAGCTCGACGACGGGAGATTGATCGTGACGCCGCCGCCAGGAAATGAGCACGGGCTGGTGCAGGGCGAATTTGCGGCGGAATTGGTAACTCATGTGCGCAACAATGGCTTGGGGCGCGTATGGATTGAAACCGGTGTCGTGTTGTGGCGAAATCCGGATCGTTGCATCGGCCCCGATTTGTGCTTCATCGCTCAGCATCGTCTGCCGCCCAAGGTCACGCCCGAAGGTTATCTGGAGACGATTCCTGATCTGGTCGTGGAGATTCGCAGCAAGAACGACACGCGTGCCTATTTGAAACGGAAGGCCGAGGACTATTTGAAAGCTGGGGTGCGTCTTGTTTGGGTGGTGGAGCCGGAGGCTCAAATTGTCGTCGAATACCGTCCCAATCGTGCGGCTCAGCAATACGAGGCTGCTGCCACGCTGTCGTGCGACGACGTCGTTCCCGGTTTTCAGCTTCCGCTGGCGCAGTTGTTTCGTATGTGACTCAGGCTCAATTTCTGGGAGCATTGCCATGGCCCACGATTCCCTGAACCCCGACAACGATCCTTTCGCCCCGCCGGTGATTTCGACCGTCGTGCACTGCATTCATTGCGGCGAGGAGTACGACAGTTACCGGATCGAATGGCGGATCGAGCGCGATGCCGGCGGCGAGGCGCACGGTTTCTGGTGCTGCCCGATCGAAGGCTGCGACGGCAAGGGATTTGGCTTCGATATTTTTCCGGTCGATCCCGAGTACCGCGACGAGAACGGCGAGCTGATGTGGTGCAGCGACGAGTCTGGTGAAGACCATGACGAGTTCGATGATGAGCAAGAATGGGAAGACTCGGAGCTCATCGACGACAATTTTGAAGATCTGGACGGCAGTGAAACCTGGGACCAGGATGAAGCTCCGGCGAAGGGCGCTCACGCTGAGCCGGAAGACGACATTCCTTATTAGCGACGCGAATCCTTATTTAACGACACAGCGCAAGATTAACGACCAAGCGCAAGGTTCGATGAGGTACGGTGGATGACGGTGCATTTGCGGCTCGTTGGTGTTTGCTTGGTAGTCGTTGTTGTTTTTACGGCGGAAGGGTTGGCTGCCGAAGACTGGCCGCAGTGGCGTGGGCCGCTCGCCAGCGGCGTCGCCGCGGCGGGCGAATATCCGACCAACTTCTCCAGCGATGAAGCCGTGGCCTGGAAGGTCGAGCTGCCAGGGGCCGGCTGTTCGACGCCGATCGTCTGGGGCGATTCGATCTACGTTACCAGCGGCGACGACGGCAAAGACGCCGTGGTCTCGTATGGTATGGATGGGCGCGAACGCTGGCGACACACCTTCGGCGCCGAACGACCCGGCAAGCATCGCAACGGCAGCGGCAGCAATCCGTCGCCCGCGACCGACGGCAAGCACCTGGTGGTGTACTACAAGAGCGGCACGCTGGCTTGCTTCTCGCTCGAAGGCGAAGAAAAGTGGCAATTCAACGTGCAGGAGAAATATGGGCCAGATACGTTGTGGTGGGACCTTGGCACGTCGCCGGTGATCGCGGACAACCGCGTGATCCTGGCCGTCATGCAAGGGGATGACTCGTATCTGGCTGCGTTCGACATCGACACCGGCAAAGAGCTGTGGAAGGTGCCGCGAAAGTACGTCTGCATGGAGGAGTCGGATCAAGCCTACACCACGCCGCAGGTGGTGAACGTCGACGGCCGCGATCAACTCGTCGTGTGGGGCGCCGATCATCTCACGGGACACGATCTCGACACGGGCGACGTGATTTGGGAGTGCGGCGGCTTCAATCCTAATGGCGAAGCGAATTGGCGGGTGATTGCGTCGCCAGCGATCGAAAGCGGCATGGCGATCGTGCCCTATGGCCGCGGTGAATATCTGGCCGGCGTCCGCCTCGGCGGCAAGGGGGACGTCACCGGTTCGGCCCGCGTCTGGGAGAAGCAGGGTCGCGGCGTGAGTTCCGATGTGCCGACGCCAGCGGTGCGCGACGGCCGCGCGTACGTTCTCAATGATGCCGGCCGGATCGTGTGCCTCAACGTGGGGTCGGGCGACGAGTTGTGGTCGGACGACTTGCCGCGCAATCGCAACAAATACTTTTCATCCCCCGTGATTGGCGGCGACAAGCTCTACGCGGCGCGAGAAGATGGCATGATCTTTGTCGGCCGCATCACCGACGACGGCTTCGAGTTGCTCTCGGAGAACGACATGGGCGAGCCGACGATCGCCGCCCCCGTGCCGATCCGCGGCGGCCTCCTGGTCCGGGGCCGCGAGCATTTGTTCCGGATCGAAGATTAACGGTTGGCGTCGATCGAATCGCCAATTCGCCACAAATGCGACGCAGTTCGCAGGTAAAGCGTGCCGTCGTCGACTGCCGGTGATGCGAGCGCCCGTTCGCCGAGCTCGTTCGTGGCCACGAGTTCATATTCTTTGCCGGCCTGAATGACGTAAGTTGTGCCGTCCTCGTTGGTGAAATAGATCCGGCCTTCGGCGAACACGGGCGACGCGGAAAATCCGCCGCCGAGCCGCTTCGTCCAATGGACGTCGCCAGACACCACGTCCAGGCACGTCGCTACGCCGTTGTCCGAGACAAAATACACCTCGTCGCCGTGAACGAGAACCGACGGCGTCGTCGGCACGCCGCGGTCGAATTTCCAGAGCACGTTGGTATCTGTCACGTCGCCCGTCGCACCGTGCGGATCGACCGCCAGCAAACTCGCGCGGATGAAGCCTGAGCAGAGGTAGAGCTTGCCGCCGGTGTAGATCGGCCGGGGGACGACCGAGAAGCCGTCGCCATAGCGAACGCGCCACAGTTCGTGGCCGCTGTGTGGATCGTATGCACCGGCCATGCCGCTGCCCGGGCTGATGATCTGCCGCACGCCGTCGACTTCGATCACGATCGGCGTGCAGAATGAGAACGTCTTGTCGGCTTCGGTTTCGCGGGCCGTCCGCCAGCGTTCCTCACCCGTCGTCGCGTCGAGCGCGATGATGAAGGGATCCGCCTCGCCGTCGCAGCTGAACACCAACAGATCGTCGACGAGCGCGGGCGATCCGCCGTTGCCATGCTGCGGGGAATAATGGACGTCGGTCTGCCGCCAGAGGACGTTGCCTGCCAGATCGAGCGCCGCCGTGCCGAGGTGACCGAAGTGGGCGTAGATGCGGCCGCCGGCGACGATCGGCGTCGCGCTCGCCAGGCTGTTCTTTTGGTGCATGACCTTCGCGGCTTCAGCGTCGGGCCGAATCGCTTCGACGTCCCACACGATGTGCCCGTCACTAGCGTCGACGCAGATCACGCGAAGCGAAAGATCGTCGGCTTCCGCGGTGCCGGTCGCGGTGGTGAGATAGAGCTTGCCGTCTACGAGCACGGGCGACGACCAGCCGCTGCCGGGAATCGCCTGCTGCCAGGCGACGTTGTCCGTCGCGCTCCATTCGACGGGCACGTTCGTCGCCGTCGAGATGCCGTCACGCGTCGGACCGCGAAACTCGGGCCAGTCCGCGGCGGCCAGAGAGGCACAACTTCCAACGATCGCGCCGAGCAAAACGACTGTCGCGATCACGGGACCGTAAGGATGCTTCCTATAACTGTCCATCCGACGATGCACCCTCAATCGATATCGAACTGGAATTTCGACAGTTTCAATGCGATACTATTATTGGGTGATCCGATCACGCCCGGCAAGCGGTGCCGTTTGCATGGCTCAATATTCGCGAATCGAAGCGGAAGTGATATGAGACTAAAAGTCTTGCTGCATCCTGCGGAAGAAGGTGGCTTTTGGGTCGAGGTTCCGGCGCTGCCCGGCTGCGTTTCCGAGGGTGAATCCCGCGAAGAAGCGCTTTCCAATATTCGCGAGGCGGCCGAAGGCTGGTTGGAGGTTTCGGCCGAGCAGGCCGAGAGCGATCCGCTGGCACAAGTCGTAGAGGTTGACTTGTGAAGGTCGTTACCGGGAAGCAGCTTTGTAAATTGCTATCCCAACATGGATGGGAGCTGAAGCGCATTCGCGGCAGTCACCACATCTTTGGTCAACCTAGCAATCCGACCATACTCACGGTACCAGTCCACGGCAACAAGCCGCTGAAGATCGGCACGCTTCTACGACTTCTGAGAGATGCCGGTCTGACAGAACAAGATCTGTAGAACGCTAGCGACTGCGTTTTGTTTGACCGCCCGGCTTCGCTTTGCGCTGTTTACCCTTCGCTGGTTTGCCTTTGCCCTTTGTGGGCCGGCCGCCCTTCTTCCTGCCGCCACGAAGCTCGTCCTTGAGTGAGCTGCGCGACCGCGCGGGCATGTGTACGCTCACGCGTTTGCCGCCCGAAACGCGGGCCACGAGTCGGAAGTCGAGACTCCGGGCATCGACATCGACCGCCGCCACGGCCACCCGCACCGCGTCGCCTAGCCGATACGAGCTGCCGCTGCGGTGCCCTTCGATGGCGTGCCGCGCGCGGTCGAAGCGGTAGTAGTCGTCCGTGAGCGAGCTGATGTGAATGAACCCTTCGGCCGGCAGCTCGGTCCCCGTGACGAACAGGCCGAAATTTTCGGTGCCCGTGATCACGCCGTCGAGCTCCATGCCGATTTTGTTTTCGAGGAAGTGGAGCAACTTCACTTTGTTGAGTTCGCGCTCCGCGTCGGCCGCCCGCTGCTCACGCTCGCTGCAGTGGTCGCCCAGCACGAGCAGGTCGTCCATTCGCTGCACGGGCTGCTTTTTGCGGGCGAGCTGGTCGATCAGCCGGTGGACCGTGAGGTCGGGATAGCGGCGGATCGGCGAGGTGAAGTGGCAATAGTTCTCGCTCGCCAGGGCGTAGTGCCCTTCGTCCTCGGGGCTGTATACGGCCCGCTGCATCGACCGCAGCACAGAGTAGTTCACGGCATGCTCGCGCGGATCGCCCTTCACCTCGTCCAGCAACTTCTGCAGCTCGAAGCGATTTTCCAGGTTCTCGACCTCGAAGCCCAGCTCGCGGACGAATTCGGTCATCACGCGCTGCTTTCGCGGATCGGGGTTGCCGTGCACGCGGCGCAGGAAAATCAACTCGGCCTCGTCGAGCTTCTGGGCCACGGCCTCGTTGGCCGAGAGCATGAACTCTTCGATGATCTGGTGGCTTTCGGTGTTCTTTTCGAGATGGGCGCCCGTGACACGGCCATCCTTGTCGAGATCGATCTTGATCTCCGGCATCGAGAGCTCGAGTGCCCCGCGGGCGAACCGGCGGGCTCGCAGGATCATCGCCAGCTCGTGCATTCGAGCCAACAGGCCGTGCACCTCGGGCGTGAGCTTCTTCTTCCACGCGGTGCGGTCGGCCAGGTACTCGTCGACCTCTTCATACGTGAATCGCCGCCGGCTCTTGATCGCACTCTTGTACACGTCGGTGGCCACCAGCACGCCTTCGGGCGTCATTTCCATCATCGCCGTCAGCGCGTACCGCACGCGGTCGGGCTGCAGGCTGGCGAGGTTGTTCGAGATGATCTCCGGCAGCATCGGGATTACGCGGTCCGGCAGGTAGATGCTGGTGGCCCGGTCGTGTGCCTCGCGGTCGAGCGGCGACTTGGGCTGCACGAAATGCGAAACGTCGGCGATGTGCACGCCGAGCATCCAGTGCCCGCGGCTGTTCTTCTCGAGCGAGATCGCATCGTCGAAATCGCGGGCATCCACGGGGTCGATCGTGACGATCACTTCGGCCGTCAGATCGCGGCGGCCCTTGGGGATCGACTCGTCAAATTTCTCCGCTTGTGCCCGAGCGTCATCGAGGGCATCGTCGTCGAACTCGCCCGGCAGATTGAATTCGTGGATGATCGACTGCGTGTCGACGCCCGGTTCGCCGCGCTGGCCGAGAATGTCGACGATCACGCCTTCGCCGTCGCGCGAATGACTCGGAAAGCGGACCATGTCGATGACGACTTTGTCGTCGACCCGCGCGCCTTTCGCGCCGGGGTCTCCGACATAGATCGGCTTCTGGAACAGTTTGCCGTCGATCTGCACCAGGCCCATGCCGGCCTGCTCGAAGTAGACGCCGACGAACCGGCTCGTGGCCCGTTCGATGACGTCGATGATCCGGCCTTCGATCTTGCCCATGCGGCCCCGTTTTTCGAGCCGCACGGAAACGATGTCCCCTTCGGCCGCGTCACCGGTCTTGTCCATGGGAATGAACACGTCGGCGTCGCGCCCTTCGGAGCGGAGCGTCCCCTCGGGCCGCACGAAGCCGAACCCGGCCGCGGCTTTGCGAAATGTGCCGACCACATGATTGGTCGGGCTCTTGTGTTTTGTTTTTGCTTGCCGCTCGTCGCGCAGGGCGGTCGGCTTCTTCGCTAGTTTCTTCTTAATGTGATGAATTCTTTCTGTATTAGGCACGTCCTCAAGCGCGCTCGGCGATTTGGCGAGCGCGGCCTGGAACGAGGCCTTGGCTTTTTCTTTCTCGGCCGCGAGTTTGGCGGCCTTCTTTTGCGCTGGGCTCTGGCCCTGCGGGAAGACGAGATGGCTTGGCCCGTAGGCGAGCCGATTTTCCTTCACGAGTCGCTTGATCGTCTTCTTGACTTCGTGCGCCGCGTCGCCCGCGAGGCCCAGCTTCTTGGCAATGACTGCCGGTTTTACCGGCTGGTAGTTCGGCCGCTGGACGTGATCTAGAATCTGTTCGCGGAGGTCAGACATGAGAATGGCCGGACAATGTTGCTACGTCGCCCGGCGTCAGTTGGTTCCCCGATCGTCGACGAGCGGACCTTTGTAAAGCTTTCGCCCCAGATTGGCGTGATATTGGGTCCAGTTGCTCTCGACGTTCGGGCAGTCTTTGATCAGCTGCGTGAAGCTGGCCATCTTGGCGTCGAGGTTGTCGAGATGGTGCAGCGCGACCGCTTCGAGCGTCATCGGCAGTTTGGCGCTGCCGTACTCGTATTCGCCGTGGTGGCTGATCACCATGTGCTTGATCTCGGTCACCAGCGATTTCGAGAAGGACTCGCCCGAGAGTCGCTCCGCCTCGACCACCTTGGCGTCGATCATCGAGATCGCCAGGATCATGTGACCCAGCAGCTGCCCTTCGTCCGTATAGGCGATGTCGCGCTCGTACGAGAGCTCATCGGTCTTCGCCGCGTCGTGCAGGAACGCGCCAATCAGCAGCTTGTCGGGATCGAGCTGCGGATAACGCGGCGCCACCAAGAGCACCAGCTCCATCAGTCCGACGACGTGCTCCAACAATCCGCCCCGGTAGGCGTGATGGTTCTTCATGCCCGCCGGTGCGGTCGTGAACTTTGCCATGAACTCCTGGTCCATCAGAAAGCACTCGGCCAGGTTGCGCAACTCCGGTGTGCGGATCGACCGCAGTATTTCGGTGAGCCGGGCCGCCATCTTGTCGATCTCGGCCGACTGCAGCGTGACGAAGTCGCTCTCATCGACCTCGTCGGGCCGGGCGCGGCGGATCGAGTTGGCGATCATCTGCATGTTGCCCTGGAACAGCTGCGTCTGTCCGTCCACGAGCACATAGTCGCCGTTCTCGAACCCCCGGTAGTCGTTTTCGCTGGCGTTCCAGAGCCGCGTGGCGATCGCGCCGCTGCGGTCCGAGAGCTGCAGCTGCAGGTACAAGTTGCCGTTGCGATTCGGTCGGAGCTGCTTATCGGAAGCCAGGAAGACCTGTTGCACGTGCTCGTTGTGCGCCAGTTGGCTGACAAAGCGTCGTTCGGTAACGGTGGACATGAAGGAAGGTTGAGGGTCGAGAGTCGAGAGTTGATGGTCAGAAAGATGAGCGATTGCCGCGAACCAACAGTTAGCCGGCGGTTCCGCGTTCCGGGTCAATTGTAGGGCAGGGGGCAAGCAGTCACAACGGCCGACGCGCAGTGCGATTCTCTGTCGCACCCGAATGCCCTAGAATGTGGCCGTATTTATTCTGGCTCTCAACTCTCAACCATCGACTCTCAGCTCTTTCCCCATGGCCAAGCAACCGCAGAACGCGATCTCGCCGACTCGCGCCGAGAACTATCCCGAGTGGTATCAGCAAGTCGTGAAGGCGGCGGATCTCGCCGAGCCTTCCGACGTCCGCGGCTGCATGGTGATCAAGCCGTGGGGCTACGCGATCTGGGAGAACATCCAGCGGCGGCTCGACGCGAGGTTCAAAGCCACCGGGCACGAGAACGCCTACTTCCCGCTCTTCATTCCGATGAGCTTTCTCGAGAAAGAGGCGCAGCACGTCGAAGGGTTCGCGAAGGAATGTGCCGTCGTCACCCACCATCGGCTCGAACCCGATGGCAAGGGCGGCCTGCAACCCGCGCCGGATGCCAAGCTCGAGGAGCCGCTCATCGTGCGACCCACGAGCGAGACGATCATCGGTGCGACGTTCGCCCGCTGGGTGCAGTCGTATCGCGATTTGCCGATCTTGATCAACCAGTGGGCCAATGTTGTCCGCTGGGAACTGCGGACGCGGATGTTTCTGCGCACGGCCGAGTTTCTCTGGCAGGAGGGGCACACGGTCCACGCCACGGAGGCCGAAGCCCGCGAAGAGACCCAGCGGATGCTCGAGATCTATGCCGAGTTTGTTGAAGGTGCGATCGCCATCCCCGTGATCAAGGGCGAGAAGACGGCCGGCGAGCGATTTCCCGGCGCGGTTTCGACTTACACCATCGAAACGATGATGCAGGACCGCAAGGCGCTGCAAGCCGGCACCTCGCACTTTCTCGGCCAGAACTTTGCCAAAGCGCAAGAGATCAAGTTTTCCGCCGAGAGCGGCGAACTGGAATACGCCTGGACGACGTCCTGGGGGATGACCACGCGCCTGATTGGTGCGCTCGTCATGACGCACAGCGACGACGACGGGTTGGTGCTGCCGCCGAAACTCGCGCCGGCTCACGTCGTGATTTTGCCGATCTATCGCGACGTGGAGGAGCGGGCGAAGGTGTTGCCGTATTGCGAGTCGCTCAAGCAAGAGCTGGCGGCCCAGTCGTACGACGGCGAGTCGGTCCGCGTGCGCATCGATGATCGTGACATTCGCGGCGGCGAAAAGAAATGGCAATGGGTCAAGCGCGGCGTGCCGCTCCGCGTGGAGGTCGGACCGCGCGATCTGGCAAGCGATCAACCTTCCGTCAGCCGACGTGATGTCGCTGGTAGAATGCCTAATATGTCACGCAGTGAGTTCGTCGCGAGCATCTCAAAGACGCTCGATGCGATCCAGCAGTCTCTCTTCGACGCCGCGCATGCCGACCGCGCTGCTGCGAGCGTGAAGATCGACACGTTGAAAGAATTCGAGGCTTTCTTCACGCCCAAGAACGAAGAGCGACCCGAAGTGCACGGCGGCCTCGCCTATTCGCATTTTGTTGACTCGCCCGAGATGGACGAAAAACTCAAAGCGCTGAAGGTCACCGTCCGCTGCATCCCGCTCGACGCGCCGGAAGAACCCGGCAAGTGCATCTTCACCGGCAAGGCGGCCACCAAACGCGGCGTCTTCGCCAAGGCGTATTAACTTCGCCGCTGTCGAATTCGCACTAATTCCTAGCCGCGAGAATTGAAATTTCCGTTGGCCGAAGGCCAAGAAGTCAGTGCGATGGGCGACATTCATTCTCCAACGTCGGTGCTGCTGATTGTTGCTCTCACGTCGCGGCATGCCGCGGCGCTGGATTGGGCACGTGAACGGATCGCTTCCCAACATGGTCCGCTCGCGCTCACGAGCGACGCGTTCGATTTCACCGAGACCGACTATTACGCCTCGACGATGGGCGACGGCCTCAAGAAGCAATTTGTGGCTTGCGGGAAGCTGGTCGATCCCGGCAGGCTGCCGCGGATCAAGTGCGATACAAATGCTTGGGAGGTTGAATACGCTTCGCTCGGCCAGCACGCGGAGCCGCGGCCGCTGAATCTGGATCCGGGTTACATCACGCCGGCCAAGCTGGTCCTCGCCTCGACGAAGGATCATGCCCATCGGCTCTATCTGGCCGAGGGAATCTACGCCGAGATCACGCTCGCGTTTCGTGCCAAACAGTGGCAGCCCTTGGAATGGACCTATCCGGACTATCGCCGGGCCGACTTCCAGCAGTTCTTCTCGTCCGCTCGGGAATATCTCTTGGCCCACCGCGGTGATTAGAATCGAAGGCGGAGGATTCCGCTGGTGGGTAAGAATCTGCTGGTGCTGACGGCCGCGGTGCCAAGCTTTCTGATCGCGCTCATCGCGGTCGGCTGGGTCCGTCGCTGCGCGCCAAGTTGGGGCCTCGTGGCTCGGCCGCGGAGCGATCGGTTCCACGACCGGCCGACGCCGCTCGCCGGTGGGCTCGGGATCTGGCTCGGCGTCGTGGGCACCTTCGCGCTGGGGCAAATTGCGCTTTGGTTGATCGACGCTGGCTTCATCTCGCAAAGTCAATTGCCGCAGCTTGCTCAAACGCATCTCGCGGGTATCGAGCTGCAAGCGCCGAAGCTGTGGACTCTGTTGGCAGCCGCGACGGCCATGGCAATGCTCGGACTGGTGGACGATTGCCTTGGCCTCGGCTGGCGGCTGCGGCTGGCGGTGCAGACGCTCATCGCGGCCTTCATGGTCTCTCAAGGTTGGCGGCTCTCGCTGTTCATCGATGTGCCGGCGCTTATGGCCGTGCTCTCGGTGATCTGGCTCGTCGGTATTGTCAATTCGTTCAACATGCTCGACAACGTCGATGGCCTGGCGGCGGGCGTGTCGCTCATTGCTGCGGTGATCCTGGCCGCCGTGATGCTTACCTCGCCGCAGGTCGAAGCTGGCGGCCCGCAACTGTTTGTGGCTGGCTTCCTGTTGGTGCTCGCCGGAGGAATCGCCGGATTTTGGTCTTACAACCGGCCCCCGGCGTCGATCTTTATGGGCGACGTGGGCAGCTACTTCATCGGCTTTTGTCTCGCCGCTGCCACGCTGATGGCCACCTTCGCCGGCGAGGGCGTTCCGCGGCACGCGATCCTCGCCCCGCTCTGCGTGCTGGCGGTGCCGATCTACGACACGCTTTCGGTGGTCTGGATCCGACTCCGTGCCGGCCGCAGCCCGTTCGAGGGCGACAAAAATCATTTTTCACACCGGCTGATCGCGCTCGGTCTTTCGACGAAGCAGGCGGTGGGGACGATTTATCTGTTGGCCGCCGCGTGTGGAATGGGGGCGCTCTTGTTGCATCAGGTGGACGTCGTCGGCGCCGGCGTCATTCTCCTGATGGTCGCGTGCATGCTCGCCGTGACCGCGATCCTCGAAACCACCGCCCGGCGAAAGCAGTAAGCCGATGGCCAGGCCCGTCAAAACAAACGGCGAATCGCGCGAGACGACGGGGCGCTGGCCGGCGTTTTTGTTGGGCGGTTATATGGCGCTCCTCGTCGCTCGGACGATGGTGCCCGAAGACCCCGGCGGCAAATTGGGGCTCGGTGCGCCGTTCGATGCGCTGTGGATCCTGCTGGCGATCGGTTGGCTGCTGGGACAATTCCGGCTGGGGCGGATGCGGCTGCGATTTGGCCTGGCAGACGCGCTCGTGGTGGCGCTCGTTCTCTGGTACTCGGTCGCCGCACTCCTGGCGATGCCGAGCGGAAGCCCGCGGCCCGCGATGAACATGCTCTGGGAATGGGTCGTCATGGGAATGGCGTACTTTCTCGGCCGCCAGCTGCTAACGGACGAGTCGCAGCGCAAATCCGTGGTCACCGTGATGATCGGGCTTGCCGCGGGACTCGCCGCGGTCTCGATCTACCAGAATTTCGTCACGATACCGGCCGACGTCGTCGCCTATGACGCGGCGAAGGACTCGGTCGAATCTCTTTATCAGGCGACGGGCCAGTGGCTCGAGCCCGGCTCGCACGAGCGGATCAGCTTCGAGGCGAGGCTCTCTAGCCGATTGCCCACGGCGACGTTTGCGCTGAGCAATTCATTGGCCGGGTTCCTGGTGCCCTGGCTGGTGATGCTCTGCGGCATCATCGGAAGCTTGCGACCCAGGTCGCGGGTCCTCGCTGCGCTGGCGATCGTTATGCTCGTCTGCTACTCGATCTGGCTCACCGGCAGTCGGACCGCGGGCGTCGCCGCAATCGTCGGGCTGCTACTGGTGGTCGCCGCTCGGGCCAGAAACGCGGCCTTCTCGTCCCGAGTCTGGTGTATGGCGATGGGTGCAGCGTTGGTCGGTCTAGTCGCAGCGGTCGGCATGGGCCTTGCCACCTCCGTCGGCCAGCGGGCGATGAGCGCGGCGTGGCGATCGCTAGCGTTTCGCGTCGACTACTGGCGAGCCTCGCTCGGCATCATTCGCGACTATCCCATCACCGGCTGTGGACCGGGACAATTCCAGGACACCTACACGGCCTACAAACTCTTGACCGCGCCGGAGGAAATTCAGGATCCGCACAATTGGTTCATCGAGCTTTGGTCGACGGCCGGCGCGCCCGCGGCTCTGTTGATGCTCGCGGTAATTGGCGTCATCGCCTTCCACGCATGGCGGGCGACTTGGCGGCGCAACGACGAGGTTGGAATGTCGTCGCCCACGAATCGCTCGATCGAGTTCGGCGGCGTGTGCGGAGTGTTGCTGGGAGCCGCGATCGCCTGGCTCAGCGGCTACCCGGTGGCCGGGGTGAGCGTCCTTATTTTGCTGGCGGGGATCGCCGTCGGCTGGTTTCTGCTCGCGCCGTTCCGCGGCGTAGGTGCGATGTCGCCGCCGTTACCCTTCATCGCGGCTATGGCTCTACTGGTGAACCTGCTCGCCGCCGGCGGTATCGGCTTTCCTGCCGTTGCCGACAGTTTGTGGTTGCTCTTCGCCGTGCAGCTCAATATCGTCTATGCCGAGCACGCCGCGCTGCGAACGCTGACGCCGCCCAAGAGCATCCGCTGGGCTGTCGGGCTCTCCTGCGCCGCGCTGTTGCTCGCCGTGATCCGCTGGGAATACATTCCGGTGCTCAATTCCCGGCTGCGATTGACGCTGGCCGATACGTCTCGAGCCCAAGGCGATACCGCGGCCCACCGGGCGGCCCTCGAATCCGCGCTCGAAGCCGATCCCTGGTCGACCACCGCCGCCACGCGCCTCGCTGCCCAGCGGTTTGCCGACTACCAGGCGCTCCCCACGGACAGCCAGATCCAAAGCCTCCTCGCCGCCGATGCCCGCGTCCGCGAGCTGGCCCCCCGCAGCGCGGCCGCCTGGGCGCAAAGTGCCGAATTTGCGGGCGCGATCTTTCGGGATACCGACGGCGTAGAACATCGCAGGGCCGCGGAGGGATGCTACGCGCGGGCGCTGGCGCTCTATCCAACCAGCAGCCAGCTGCAGGCGGGCGCCGCGCGGTTCTGGGACTCGATCGGCGATTCCGCGCGGGCGCGGGCGGCCGCCGCCGAGGCGCTGCGGATCGACGATGCCATGCAATCCGCCGGGCATACGGATCGAGTGCTGGATACGGTCACGCGGTTGGAGATCGAAACTTTGGCCCAGACGCCGCGCTAGCATGCGAATTGCGGCCTGTTTTTGCTCTCGTTAGAATAAGGCGAAGCATGAGACTACTGAGCATTATCGTGGCGGCGGCGATTGTGGGAGCAACCATCGGGGCGGCGATCGCTTATATCGAGGTTCGCCCCGGCGGTGTCGCTGTCGTCAAGCCAAATGCGACTGCCGTTTCCAGTCAGACGGTCGCCGACGCGCCGCGCGTCGATGTTCACGAGCCGCTCTACAACTTCGGCACGATGCAGCGCGGCACTACCAAGTCGCACGAGTTCGTCGTGAACAATGTCGGCAAGGCACCCCTCACGTTGAAGGTCGGCAGCACGACTTGCAAGTGCACGATCGGCAACGTCTCGGAAGCCCCAATCGCGCCCGGCGATTCGGTGAAGGTCAAGCTCGAATGGTCCGCGTTGATCAATCCCGGCCCCTTCCGGCAAGTGGCGACCATCATCACCAACGATCCAGTCTCTCCGAAGCTTGAACTTTCGGTCGAAGGCGAAGTGACCGATGCCACCGGCCTGTACCCGCCCGACTTCATCTTCGACAAGGTGACTGCGGGCCAATCGAAGACGGCCGAGGTCTATGTGATGGCCCTCGCGCAAGATGATTTGCAGATCAGCTCGCCCGAGCTGAGCAACACCGAAACGCGCAACTTTTTCGATGTCAGCATCGAGCCGGTAGAGCCGAAGGATTTGCCGAATCCGAAAGCGAAGGCCGGCGCGAGAATTCGCGTCGTCGCCAAACCGGGCCTGCGGATGGGCCGCTTCGACCAGTGGCTCGCGGTAAAGACGAACATTCCCGATGCTGAGCAAATCAAGATCCCGATCTTCGGTCGCGTGGTGGGCAACGTCAGCATCCACGGGCTGATGTGGAATGAAGATCAGGGTGTGTTGCGGCTCGGCAAAGTCAAGAGCAGCAGGGGCATAAAGCAGCAGCTGAATATCGTCGTGCGGGGCGAGCACGCGGACGACGCCAAGATCGAAGTGGCCTCGACCGATCCACCGGAGTTGAAAGCGACGCTGGGCGAATCGAAGAAAGTGGGCGACTCGCTGGTCCACCTGCCGCTGACCGTGGAAATTCCCCCGGGAACGCCTCCCATGGCCCGCCTCGACATCGACCAGCACGACGAAGCCCGCATCGTGTTGAAGTCGAGCTTGCCGGACGTGCCGGAAATTGTGCTGCAAGTTCGCTTCGCCGTCGAACGATAAGGACATCATTCTTGCGGCCGCAAAAAGGAGTTTGGTGGATGGGTCATCCAGTGCGCGGGTTCGAACGGCATGTGATTGCGGCGGCGGTCATTGCGACGTTCGTGGCGGGGGCGACCTGGTGGAGCGGCCGCGAACCGCTGGCGGCGGCCGCCGAGGATGCGCCGCCCAAACCCCTCTACGACAAGCATGCGCCCGTCGATCCGGTGGCCGCGAATGGCGAGATTTTCGTCGACTGGCCCAAGCCGGACGTTGCGCTCGTGTTCTCCGGTGAGCAGGACGGTTACATCGAACCCTGCGGTTGCGCCGGCCTGCAGAACCAAAAAGGCGGCCTCAAGCGCCGGCACTCGCTATTGAAGCAACTGGCCACGAAGGGTTGGCCGGTGGTGCCGCTCGACGTCGGCGGCTTGAGCAAACGCTTCGGCATCCAAACCGAGCTCAAGTTCGACGCCGCTCTCAAGGCGCTCGCGCAGCTGGGCTACAAGGCGGTCGGGTTCGGCTCGAACGACTTGCGGCTCGACATCCTGAGCCTGGTGCTCAATTCGCCGGACGCCAAGAATATCTTTGTCTCGGCCAACGTCGGTATCCTCGATTTCGATCCCGAGTACAGTCAGCGGTTCAAAGTGATCGAGGCGGGCGGCCTGAAGATCGGTGTCACCGGCGTGATGGGGAAGAAGGAAATCTCTGCGCTCAAGAACGCCGGCGATCTGACGCTGGTCGATCCCGATGAGGCGCTGCAGCAGGTGATCCCGGAACTGCAGAAGTCTGGCTGCGACAAGCTGGTGCTGCTCTCCTATGCCAAGCCGGAGGAAACCAAGGCCATCGCCCAGCGGTTTCCGGTGTTCGACTTTGTCGTGACGGCGGGCGGAGCCGAAGTGCCGCCGCGCGACACCGAGTTGATCGAGGGTACCAAGACCCACTTGATCGAGATCGGCGACAAGGGGATGTACGTGATCGTGGTGGGCCTCTACAAGAACGGCCAGCCGCCGTTTCGCTACCAGCGCGTGCCGCTCGATTCGCGGTTTGCCGATTCGCCCGAGATGCAGAAGCTGATGGTCGACTACCAGCATGATCTGGAGACGCTCGGCCTCGAAGGTCTGGGGATCAAGCCGACGGCCCATCCCACCGCCCGCCAGTTCGCCGGTTCGGAAGCCTGCTCGGGTTGCCACACGTCCGCCTTCGCCGTGTGGGAAAAGACGCCGCATGCACACGCAACGAAGACGCTGGAACAGCTCAACCCGCCGCGGCATTTCGATCCCGAGTGTTTGAGCTGCCACGTCACCGGTTGGGAGCCGCAAAAGTATTTTCCGTTCATCTCCGGTTACCTCGGCCTCAAAGAAACGCCGGAGATGGTCGCCAACGGCTGCGAAAACTGCCACGGCCCCGCGGCCCGACATGTCGCGGCCGAAAACGGCGAGATCGAAGTCGACGACAAGGAGTTGGAAGAACTGCGGGCCGCGCTGCGGCTCAAAATCGTGCCCAACGAAGGCAACAAGGACGGCCAGGATTTCGCCAACGGCAAGGTCGTGCAGATGTGCATGCAGTGCCACGATCTGGACAACAGCCCCGAGTTTGATTTCCAGCTCTATTGGCCGCACGTCAAACATTCAGGCAAAGATTGACATGCAATATCGCCCGCTTGGCCGCACTGGTTGGAACGTTTCCGCGATCAGTTTTGGCGCCTGGGCGATCGGCGGCGCGTGGGGGACGGTCGACGATACCGAATCACTCGCCGCGCTCCATAAGGCGATCGACTGCGGCGTGAATTTCATCGACACGGCCGATGTCTACGGCGACGGGCGGAGCGAACGGCTGATGGCCCAGCTGCGGCGGGAGCGGCCGGGAGAAGTTATCTACATCGCCACGAAGGCCGGTCGCCGGCTCAATCCCCACACCACCGCCGGCTACAACCGCGAGAATCTAGTCGCGTTCGTCGACCGCAGCCTGACGAACCTGGCCGTCGATCGGATCGACCTGTTGCAGCTTCACTGCCCGCCGAACGACGTCTACTACCGGCCGGAAGTGTTCCAAGTGCTCGAAGACCTGGTCTCGGCCGGCAAGCTGCAGTATTACGGCGTGAGCGTCAAATCGCCCGAAGAAGCGCTGCGGGCAATGGACTATCCGAATCTGCAGAGCGTGCAGATCATCTTCAACATGCTGCGGCTGCGGCCGTCGGAGCTGTTCTTCAACGAGGCGCAGCGGCGGCAAGTCGGCATTCTGGCCCGCGTGCCGCTGGCCTCGGGGCTGCTCACCGGCAAGCTCACGCGCGATTCAACTTTCGCGGCCGACGACCATCGGCAATTCAATCGCCACGGCGAAGCGTTCGACGTCGGCGAGACGTTTTCGGGCGTCGACTTCGAGACGGGCCTGGCGGCCGTCGAAGAGCTCAAAGCCGTCTGCCCGCCCGGTATGCCGATGTCCCAATTCGCGCTCCGCTGGATTCTGATGTTCGACGCGGTGACCTGTGCGATCCCCGGCGGCAAGCGGCCGCAGCAGGTTGCAGAGAACTGTGCAGCCGCCGATCTGCCGCCCCTCTCCGACGCGGCGATGGCCGCTGTCCGCCGGATCTACGACCAGTTTGCCCGGCCGCAAGTGCATTTACGCTGGTAGCAGGTGGAAACAAAGCGAGCGGCAGAGCCCGTGCAAAATTGCGCGGGTTGCCGCTCGGGTCTGGGTGGAATTGTTTTGTCGCTGCAGCGTGCAGCTGGTGCGAATTGATCGCTACTTGATCGAGCCGTACGAGGAGCCGCCGGAGATGGCGAAGACCTTGACCGACTTCGGCTTGCAATCGTTGCCGCCGCCGTAACCGCCGCCGCCCTGGCTGTAGAGCGGGCCGTAGTCGCCGCCACCATGGTCGCCCCCCCCGCCGTGGCCGCCGCCCTGCTTGATCTCGACCCCGGCGAACGACAGGTTCGCGCCGGAGGCCTTCTTCTTGCCCTTGGCGTCGTAGCCGTTGGTCGAGCCGGCGGCGGCGCCGTGCGTGGCCACCACGGCGAACGACTGGCCGTAGGCGTTCGCGCCGCTGTAGCCGAAGCCGCGGACCGCAAGCCCGTCGCTATCGCTCATCACGTTGAGGCCCGAGAGGCCCATGGCCGCGAGCGTGGCGTCGTTGGGCCGGCCGTCGGCCGCGAAAGCCTGGGAAGCGGCGAAAACAGCCGCCGCCGCGAGAACCAAATGACATACCTTCATCGCCGAATCCTCCACAGAATGCAAATCGAGTTGAGCAGACCAACCGCACGCGCGCCGCAGATAGCGGCGACACCGCGCCGAAAAGACCACTTGAGGCGGGCCGGAAAACCAGCCCTAGTGGCCATTCAAATTGGAGGTTTGGCGAGAGTCAAACGAAATCGCGCGGCGCGGAGGGGAGAAGATGCGGCAGGCCTCGGTACAATCGGACCGACGGCTCGCGGCGAAGATGCGGCGAGGAACCGACCCGAGGATTGACAGACTTCGGGTTTCTGTATGCAACGCCGCGCTGCAGGCGCAAAGGGAAAGCCGACGCAGCCGGGGGTCAAACGTCGGCTTTCCTACGGAGAGGACGCTGTGGGATTCGCTCTCTTAAATTCGTCCCAAGAGAACCAGGATCAACAGCACCAAAAGGATCATCCCCAGGCCGCCGCTCGGGTAGTAGCCCCAGCCGCGGCTGTATGGCCAGGCGGGCAGAGCGCCGAGCAGCAGGATGATCAGGATGATGAGCAGGATCAGGTTCATGGGGTTGTTCCGTTGTTTGAATTACTGAGTGCTCGGTACCGAGTACCGTCTATTGATGTTCGACTTCCACTTCGACGGCGCCGGTGTCGACGTTGCGCTCGACCTCGACGTTGCCGCCTGGCGTCTCGACGTCGATGACTTTTTCTTTGCGTTCGCAGCCGGTGAGTGCGCACATGCCGACACCGGCGCAGCAAGAAGCAAACAAGTACAGGGCGACGAGCCAAGGTGCAGGCCGTTTGGTCAACATGGTATTGCTCCCTTCGCAATTTCCGGATTAGCAGCAACGGGATCGGCGGAGTGCTTCGATCGCTGCCGTTGGCGATAGAAAGCAAACGCTATGCCGAAGGGAGAATCGCCGCGTTTTTCGCGCGGCGACGCGGTGACCGGGCACGCGGAGAAGAAGAGAGTGGCCGCGCAGGCGTCAGGACGCTTCGATCTCGGCCATCGCTTCGTCCGGAATGTCGAAGTTCGACGCCACTTTTTGCACGTCGTCGTGGTCGTCGAGCATTTCCATCAGCTTGAGCACGCTGCGACCGGTCTCGGCATCGAGTTCGACCGTGTCCTTGGCGATGCGGGCGATTTCGCTGATCTCGGCCTTGAGACCGGCCTTTTCAATCGCGTCGCAGACGTTGGAAAAGACGTCGGGGCTGCAGGTGATTTCGAAATTCTCGCCGGCACTCTCGACGTCGTCCGCGCCCGCTTCGAGCGCGAGCTCCATCAATGCGTCTTCGTCGGTCTGGTTGGACGCAACGGCGATCAAGCCCTTCCGCTCAAACATCCAGGCCACGCTGCCGGCGCCGCCCAACTTGCCGCCGCACATTTCGAAGATCTTGCGAACTTCCGGCGCGGTGCGGTTGCGGTTGTCGGTGAGGATGTCGCAGAGCACGGCGACGCCGCCCGGGCCGTAGCCTTCGTAGAGGATTTCTTCGTAGTTAACGCCTTCGAGCTCGCCGGTGCCTTTCTTGATCGCGCGGTCGATCGTGTCCTTGGGCATGTTGCCCGCTTTGGCGTCGATGATCGCGTATCGCAGGCGGAGATTCGAGTTCGGATCGCCGCCGCCCGCTTTGGCAGCAATGATGATCCCCTTGGCCAGCTTGCTCCACAGTTTGCCGCGCTTGGCGTCGATCGCAGATTTTTTGTGGGCGATGTTCGCCCAATGAGAATGTCCGGCCATGGGAAGCGGTGGAGAGTCGAGGGTTGAGTGTTGAGGGTGAAAGGCGGCGCGTCGCGGGCTACTTCGGCTTGCGCTTCGTGAGCTTGGTTGTCGTCGCCTTTTTCTTGGTCGGAGTTTTCGTTCCAGGCTTGGTGGGACGCTTGGTCGGCTTCTTCTTGCCGGCCGCTTCCTTGTCTTTCTTTGCGGGCGCCACGGGGACGGCCGCCTTCGCTCCGGCCTTTTTCTTTTCGTCCTTCTTCTCTTCTTTAGAGACTTTGCCTTTGGGAGGCACGGGGGCTGGCGGCGGCGCGGGCGGTTCCGGCGGCTTGCGCTTCGGCAAGCGGTCTTTGCACTTGGGATCGATCTCCAAGAGCAGCTTGCGGGCGTTCGGGCCGTACGGGTTGCGGCCGATCTCGACGCCCAGCTGGTGCAACAGCGAGCCGACTTCCACGCCCTTGTTCTTGCTCACGACCCGCTCGAGCCCGGGAACCGTGCCGCTCTTGAGCTCGGCGTCGGAGATCGCTCCGATCACGTGCATGGCGATCAACAGACCGTTGTTCACCGGGATCGAGTGTCCGCCGAGCGCATTTTGCGTGACATAGGCCACGACGAACGGGGTGCTCCCCTTGAGTTTTTCGAGCTGCTTGGCGGACGCGCCGATATTCTGCTTCTTGAGCGTTTCGAGATCGAATTGGTAGACGCCCTCGAACACGGCGTGCAGCGTCTGCTTCAAGCGGGCGGCCGCCTGGGGTGGATCGACCAGCGGCTTGGTCACTTCGCCCAGCTCCCGCAACGTGCTCACCCGCACTTCGTTCCAATCGAAGTAGTCCTGCTTGAGCGAATTGAACACCTGCTCGGCCGTTTCGTACGGCGAATTCTCCACGAGGCAGGCAAAGGCCAGGTGCTCGAACAGCGTGCGGTCCTTCGCCGCGGGCACCGGCTTGTAGTGCTTGCGGACCACTTTCAAAACGCGGTTGATCAAACTTGCGCGATTGGGAGTTGCCATAGACTTTCGCTGTTGATGATGAATGCGAAGCAGTGAGTCGAAGTTGTCCGATCGTCAGTTGTCCGCTTCGGCCGGCACCTCGTCGGCGCCTTCGTCGGCCGCTTCCTCCGCGGTCTCGTTCGGCAGCACCTCGTGCAGCAATTGGGCGATGGCGAGCGACTTCTTGACGCCCATGTCCAGCTCGAAGCGAAGCCGCGGCGTGTAACGCGTGTCGATTCGTTTGCCGACCTTGGTCTGCAGGAACCCGGCCGAGCTCTGTAGCCCCTGCAAGCATAGCTTTTGTTTGGTTTCGTCGCCCATCACGGATACGTGCACTTTGGCCTGCCGCATGTCCGGCGAAACCTCGACGTACGTGACCGTCACATTCTCCACGCGAGGATCCTTCAGGTCGGCGAGGATCGCCATGCTGACCACCTCGCGGATGGCCTCGGCTGCTTTCTGAACTCGGCGGGATGACATGGCGGGGAAAAGTCAGTGGATAGTGGAACGTCGTTCGTCGTGAGTGGAGAGCTGCAATCGCCGGGTGGCCACTGACAACTGACCACGGACCGCTCACAACTACTCATCAAATTTGCGCTGGATCTCTTCGACCTTGTAAATTTCGAGGAGGTCGCCTTCCTTGATGTCGTTGAAGCCGGCCAGCTTGATGCCGCATTCCAGGCCTTCGCGGACTTCCTTGGCGTCGTCCTTCTCGCGGCGGAGCGTATCGAGCGGATAGTCGCCAATGATCGTGCTGTCGCGGATCACGCGCGCGCGGCTGTTGCGCTCCACGGTGCCCGTGAGCACGCGGCAGCCGGCGATCGTGCCGACGCGGCTGATCTTGAAGGTCTGCTGGACCAAGGCCCGGCCCAGCTCCATTTCGCGTTCTTCCGGCTTGAGCAAGCCCTCGAGCGCGGCCTTCAGATCGTCGGTGATTTTGTAGATCACGTCGTAGCGGCGCACCTGGACGCCGCGCTTGTCGGCCAACGAGCGGGCCTTTTCATCCGGCACGACGTTGAAGCCGATGATGATTGCATCCGACGCGTCGGCCAGTGTCACGTCGCCTTCCGTGATGCCGCCGACGCTCTTCTGCAGCAGCTTGATCCTGACTTCCGGATGCTCGAGCTTGGCGAATTCCTTTTCGATCGCTTCGATCGAGCCGCGGACGTCGGCCCGCAAAATGAGGTTTAGCGTTTCGACCTCGCCCTCGCCTTCGAGGCGGTCGAACAACGTTTCCAGCGTTACGTGGCGGAAGCCGGTGCTGCCGAGCGTCGAGGCCCGCTCGTCGGCTGCCCGTGACTCGGCGATCTCACGGGCTTGCGCGATGTCGTCGAGCACGTAGAATCTTTGACCGGCGCCGGGAGCCTGGTCGAAGCCGGTGATGTTGACCGGAATGCTGGGGCCGGCCTCGGTCACGCGCTCGCCGGTGTGGATCGTGTTGTACATCGCCTTGACGCGGCCGTAGGTCTGGCCGCAGACGACCACGTCGCCCGTGCGGAGCGTGCCGTTTTGCACCAGCAGCTTGGCCACGACGCCGCGATCCGATTCCTGCTGCGCTTCGAGACAGGTGCCGATCGCCGGCCGCTGAGGATTCGCTTTGTACTCGTGCAGCTCGGCCACCGTGAGGATCGTATCGAGCAGCTCTTCGATGCCGGTGCCCTTGGTGGCGCTGGTCTTCACGACTTCAATGTCGCCGCCCCACTCGCTAGGCTGCAGCTCGTTGGTCGAGAGGCCGGTGTAGACTTTGTCCAGGTTGACGCCGGGGAGGTCGATCTTGTTGAGCGCCACGATGATCGGCACACCGGCCGCCTTGGCGTGGCTGATCGCTTCTTCGGTTTGCGGCATCACGCCGTCGTCGGCCGCCACCACCAGCACGGCGATGTCGGTCACGTTGGCGCCGCGGGCCCGCATTTCGGTAAACGCTTCGTGGCCCGGTGTGTCGACGAAGGAGAGCCGCTTGCCGTCCTTCTCAATCGAGTAGGCCCGAATGTGCTGCGTAATGCCGCCGCTTTCGCCGCTCACCACGTCCAGACCGATGATGCGGTCCAGGAGCGAAGTCTTGCCATGGTCGACGTGGCCCAGGAACGTGACGACCGGAGGCCGCGGTTCGAGGTCGGCCGGATCGTCGACCACGTGCTCGAACTGCTCCATCAATTTATCTTCGAGCGTCTCGGCCTTGGTGAACTCGACGTTGAGCCCCAGCTCGGCGACGACCAATTCGGTCAGCTCTGGATCGATCACGTCGGTGATCTTGGCCATCACGTTGAAATTCATCAGCACGCGCTGAATCTGTGCGGCCTGGATGCCGGCCGCTTCCGATAGCTCGCGGACCGAACAAGGGAGCTGCACGACGACATGCTCCTTGCGCGGCGCGGCCGTGTTGGTGCCGGACCGTTTCTGGCGGCGATTGAAAGCGCGGGCTGGCGTCGGTGAATCTTCGCCTTCACCGCTGCGGACGTTGCGTCGCCGCTGTAGCTGCCGCTGCTCGCGCCCGCCCAGCATCGGCTTGCCTTCGCCGCCGCCGCTGCCGCCGCCTTCCTCCTCACCGTTAGTCGCCAGCTTGCCGCGCCGACCGCGCCCGCGCGCAGTCGCCGGCTCAGCCACCGGCTCGCGCGGTCCCTTGCCGCCGAGCGGCTTGCGTTCCTTTTCCGCTTCGAGCGACTTTTCGTGACGGCGCAAATGGGCCGCCAGCGGCTTACTGCCGAGCTTGCCACCCAGCACGTCAGCCGGCAGCTTCATGTCTGGTTTTTGAGCTTTCGGTTCCGCTTCGGATGGACCGGCCGCAGGCTTCGCAGGCGTCGGCATCGGCGCGAGCTTCACTGCCGGGCGCGAGCGTTCGCCGCCCGCAGGACCATCCACTTTTTTCCGTGCCGCGGGCTTGCCCTCGCCGCCTACCATCGGCACCTTTCCTTTGGCGCCGGGGCTCACGTAATCGTCGCGCCGCAATGCAGAGGCCAGCGGGCCGGGAGCCCGCGGGGTCGCGGGTGCCGCAGGCGCGGCGGGAGTCGCGGGAGGCGCCGCGGATGCAGCGATGGGTCGATCGACGGTCGCCGCAGGGGCGGCCGGTTCCGCTTCGGGAGCTTTGGGACGCGCCGGCACCGGCGGCTTGGGCGTCAGAATTACCGGCATCTTGCCGCTTCGCGCGGCTTCGCTCGGGCGCTGTGGTGGAGGTGCAGCCGTGGCCGCCGATTTCGGCTTGCCCCCGGCCCCGCGGATGAACTGCCGGACCTTTTCCGCTTCTTCCTCGGTCAGACTGGCCAGCGCAGACCCTTTGCCGGGGTAGCCGGCGGCCGTGCAGATGTCGACCAGCTCTTTGCTATCAAGTTTGAGCTCTTTTGCGAGTGCGTAAATGCGAACCGCCAAGTTTAACTCTCCATTATCCCATGCCCGCAGGCACATGTTGCCCGACCGCTTATTCCCAGGGAGTCCAGGGCTCCCCTTGCGTTCAGTTCATGGCCGCGAGTGACAAATCTGCTTACACAACCATGGTCAACTTCTCCTCAATCAGTGGTTGTCGACGTAGTTACTCCGCGTCGCGCGTGGGAGCTTCCGACTCCGCCGCGCTTGGTTCGTGACTCTCGGCGCCGTTGGTTTCTTCGACGCTGGTTTCTTCCGGCGGGACATAGGTCTCGCCCCGCGCGGCCGCTTCCGCCGACGCCTGGCGATCCGCCTCGGCCGTGGCCTCCGCGATCCGGTCTTGCTCGCGCTTCTGGCGTCGCGCCTCGGCAGCCTGGGCTTCCGCTTCTTCGGCGCGGTCCTCGGCCTGCTCGATGATCACCGCCGATTGTTCCTCGGTCAGAGAGCCCATTTCCATCAGCTCGTCCGGCTCGATGATCGACAGGTCGTCGTAGCTCAAGAAGCCTTCTTCCACGAGCTTGCCGGCCAGCTCGTCGCTCACGCCGGTGAGCGAGCTGAAGCCGGCGACCGCCCGATCGATCGATTCCTCGAGCTCTTCCTGGGTCATGATTTCGATGTCCCAGCCCGAGAGCTTGCTCGCCAGGCGGACGTTCTGACCGCGGCGGCCAATTGCCAGCGACAACTGGTCTTCGCGGACCAGTACGATCGCCCGGCCCAGCATCTTGCAGAGGATCACCTGCTCGACCTCGGCCGGCTGCAAGGCATTGGGGATCAGCACTTCCAGGTTGTCGTCCCAGCGGACGATGTCGATTCGCTCGCCGGCGAGCTCGTCGACGATGTTTTTGATGCGGTTGCCGCGAACGCCCACACACGCGCCCACGCAATCGACGCGGGCATCACTGCTCGAAACCGCCACTTTCGAGCGGTAGCCCGGCTCGCGGGCCATCGCGCGAATCTCGATCACTCCGTCGGCGATCTCGGGAATTTCTTGTTCGAAGAGCCGCTGCACTAGTTGCGGTCGGGCCCGGCTCAAAATCACCTTCACGCGGCTGCCCGACTTGCGGACCTCGAACACGGTGGTCCGGACGCGCTCGTTCACGTGATGCGTCTCGCCGGGGATCTGCTCACCGCGGGGCAGGATCGCTTCGACGTTGTTCAGGGTGACGGTCGCCGCGCCTCCTTCGTACCGCTGAATGATGCCGCTGACCATCTGGCCCTGCAGCTCGCTGTATTCGTCGAACAGCGCGTCCCGTTCGGCCTCGCGGATCTTCTGGATCATCACCTGCTTGGCGGTCTGAGCGCCGATGCGGCCCACGGTTTCTTCCGAATCCAGCGGCTGCCCTTCGAGCGAGGCGGAAATCGAGCCGTCCTCGCGGTTGATCTTGACCTCGATATTGGCCTCTTCGCCGTAGTGCTTCTTGGCAGCCGACACCAGCGCCGCTTCGATGCCTTCGAACACGATTTCCTTGTCGATATTCTTATCGCGGTGAATCGCGTCGACGATTCGCAGCACTTCGTTCGGATTCATGGCAAACCTTTCTCCGCGGTGTATCTCGCCCGCCGCGAGGCAAAACCAAGTTTTTCAAATTGTCTCCCCGCCTGACCGTCTCCCTCTGCCGGACTTCGATTCGCGCTTGCCATCCGAGGATGGCGGCGCACCGAATTGCGTGGACAGCATCTCCCCACGCACTGCCCAGGCAGAGCGGCGAATCGCCCTGGTCGAGCGAAACTCCTTGCGCCAACGCGACTTAACGCATTTGGCGAATCCGTTAGGATAGCTCCCTCGGGCGCAGACTGTCAAGCGGCCATCCGGCAGACATGTCTACGATTCCCGCCCCCTTTCAGCTCGGAACGAGGTCGTGCGGGGCGGCCGAAACTGGAGAATTTGCCGTCGTCGGGCCGCAGATTCGGAAGAGTCGACGTCCTAATCATTCTATGCGGCGCAACCCCTCGGTCCAGCTTCAGGCGGCGGGCATGAGAAGCGGGCCGCCCGGTCGCCGCGGTCGAGTTCATTGCCGCTCCATCGATCAGGATCTGGTCGGCGATTCAATTCGCAAAGAAGGCGAGAGAGCGCCAAATCTCGACGGCAGTGCGCTCGCGCGAGTCTGTTTGCGATTCATCGCTAGGAACAGAGATCTGTCACGACAATTCCTGGCGAGTACGCGCCAAATGCGCGCGCTGTTGAGTGATCAAACGATTAGGAGTCCGGCAATTGAATTGGCAGCGAGGGAGATTGCGTTCGTCGAGCGTGCACGCGATAAGTCGGCAGTCCAGGTGCGTCGACGTCAATTAGGGACGACTCTGTAGTGGCGACGTCGCAGGAATTCACCGTCCAAATAGACGAATCGCAAACTGCGCTTCGACGTCGATAGACTGCATGCAGTGCTTGACTTTTACGTTGGAATTCGTCAGAACGGTCGCGTTTCGCCGCGGGTCAGCCGAGAGGCTGAGGATGGTTTTTCGGGCGCGGGAAACATAAGGCAAGGAGCATCTACATGGGGATACGCGCTGGGCTTCCCGGTCGTTCAATTCGCAAGCAGAAAAACTCACACATCGGTCGTCGTTTGCGAGTCGAAATGTTGGAGTACCGACTCGTGCTCAGCGCCGACAGTCTGAATCTGGCTCAGCTCAGTGCGGCCGCGGCGAACCATCCCTTTCCCACCGGCCTCGATTTTCAGGATCCGACGATTCGCAGTGCTATCGCCGATGTAACGACTACTGCTGCGACGGATCTAATTGCCAGAATTGAGCAGCCGCAATTCAAGTTGCTCGACAACCTTCCCGGCATTCAGCCGAACCTCATTGAATCGAACGACCTGATCGGCCTCAATGCGTTCCGGCAGGATCCGCGGTTTGCTGGAATCGACGGCAGCGGCTTTGCGACGGTCATCCTCGACACGGGAATTGATCTCAATCATCCGTTCTTCGGACCGGATGCCGACTTCAACGGCGTGGCCGATCGGATCGTATTCAACGCCGATTTCATCACCGGCAGGCCGAATGCCGACGACTTCCAAGGGCACGGCACCCACGTTTCGAGCATCGTCGGGTCCCAGGATCCGACCTTCACGGGCATGGCGCCCGGCGTGAACATCATCCATTTGAAAGTGCTCGACGACTTCGGCGGCGGGACGGCGGCCGCGTTGGAACAGGCGCTGCAATGGGTGGTGGCGAACACTTCCACCTACAACATCGCCAGCGTGAACATGTCGCTGGGCTTCTTCAGCAACTTTTCTAGTCCGACGACTTTCCCTGACGTCGGCATCTTCGACGAGCTGGCCGCGCTCGCAGCCCAAAACGTGATCGTGGCCTCGGCGGCCGGAAACGACTATTTTTCTTTCCAGTCGCCCGGCGTCAGCTATCCGGCTGCCGATCCGAATTCGTTAGCGGTCGGCGCGGTGTGGGACGCCAACGTCGGCGGCGTTGGCTGGATCGACGGCGCCGTCGACTTCACGACTGCGCCGGACCGCATCATTTCGTTCAGCCAACGACATCCCGTGGAGACGACGGTCTTTGCCCCGGGCGCCTTCATTGCGGGGGCGGCGCCCGGAGGTGGCATTGCCGAATATGCCGGCACCAGTCAGGCCACTCCTCACATCGCCGGCATCGCCGCGCTGATGCAGGAGCTGGCCGTCCGCGAGACGGGGCAGCGGCTCACGGTCAGTGAGTTCTCTCGCCTCGTCAACATAACGGGTGTGCCGATCTTCGATGGCGACGATGAGAATGACAATGTCCCCAACACGTTGCAGACCTATCACCGCGTCGACGTGTTGGCGCTCGGCAATGCGATCGAGTCTGGGGGCTTGAGTGATCTGACCATCCCGGGGGAGCTCGCGGCGAGTTCGTCGACCGCTTCGCCGGGCGGCTTCGCAACCGTCGATTTCACTGTGGCCAATCAAGGCGCGTCGGACAGCGGCAATTTTCGCACCGGCATTTATCTGTCGACCGATCCCATCTTTGATGCCACGGATCGTCTCTTAACGAGCTTCGACAGCAGTCTGGTTGCGGGCGGCTCGCTGCTCTTCAACGATCTCAATGTGCTGCTGCCGACCGACGTCGCGCCGGGGAGCTACTATCTCGGGCTCGTCGTCGACGACCTGTCGCAAGTCGCCGAAGGCGGCGAAACGAACAACGTCAACCTGCTGGCCTTCTCGGTCGTGGCCCCCAGCCCCGAGCTGCGCGTGCTCGATCTGACCACCGGCGTCGAAGTGGTGAATGGCTTCACGCACATCGATTTCGGATTGATACCGTTTGAAGACCCCGCAGCAACCCGCACGTTGCGGCTCTACAACGACGGACCCGTCGACCTGGCCCTCAGCTATTTGGCGCTGCCGCCGCAATTCTCCGCGGCGCTCCCCGCGTCCGTGCCCGCTCTCAGCTCGGTCGACGTCACGATCAGCATGCTGAGCAATGTTGCGGGCGATCAGTTTGGCCTGGCCTCCCTGGGTACCGGCGATATCGACGAGAATCCGTTTCAGTTCACCGTCGGTGGCATCGTGGCGTTTCCCGATGACCACGGCGACGACGCGGCGACGGCCACTCCGATCGAAGTCCCTTCATTCACCTTCGGCGAAATCTTTCCATCGGGAGACTTGGATTGGTTTTCGTTCGAGGCGTTTGCCGACACCTCCTACGAATTCAGCACCTATTTGAATTCACTGGGCGATTCGATCCTCTACTTGTTCGACAGCGACGGCGTAACCCAGCTGGCGTTCAACGACGATTATTTCAGTCTCGCCTCCTACATTTATTGGATTGCCCCGCACGACGGAACGTTCTATTTGGCTGTGGGAGGATACGGCGCCAGCGCGGGAAGCTACTATCTCTCGACTTCGCTGATCGACGATTTCGGCAACTCTGCTTTCCAGGCCGCGGCGACTTCCGATCCCGGCTCGATCGACGGCCGGATCCAATATGGCGGCGACACCGATTGGTTCTATTGGAACGCGGTCGCGGGCGTGACCTATCGCATCGAAACGCTGCTCGACTCGCTGACCGACTCGGTGTTGCGAGTCTTCGATTCGGACGGCGTCACCGAGCTCGCGTTCAACGACGATCACGGCGAGAGCTCTGCGTCGTTGATCGAATGGGTCGCCCCCAAGGATGGCATCTTCTTTATCGAAGTCAGCGCCTTCTCGGAATTTCAGCGCGGCAGTTACACGCTGTCGATTCTCGGGGACGACGACTTTGGCGAAAACGCCGCCAACGCCGCGCCGATTTCCACGCCGTCGCTGACGTCAGGCGAAATCGAGGTTCCCTTCGACACCGATTGGTTCCTGTTCGACGCCGTGGCCGGCGCTCACTACCAGATCGCCACGGTCCTCGGCACGCTCTCCGATTCGGTGGTGCGAATCATCGACGGCAGCGGATTCTATGAAGTGGCCCGCGACGACGACAGCGGTCCGGGACTGGCCTCATTGATCGATTGGGTCGCGCCGTACAGCGGCGCGTTCTACATCGAAGTGGCGGGTTCGAATTGGCGCTTCGGTTCGTACCAGCTGTCGCTCACGGTCAGCGACGACCACGGAAACAACGGCACCACGGCCACCAGAATCTCGGATCCGACCACCGAGTCCGGCATCATCGAGCAATTCGGCGACGTCGATTGGTTCTCGTTCACCGCTTATGCGGGCGTGTCGTATCACTTCGAAACTTACCTCGGAGATCTCGCTGACTCGGTGCTCCGCGTTTACGGCACGGATAAGCAAACCGTGCTGGCGTACGACGACGATGCCGGTTTCGGCCTGGCCTCGCTGGTCGATTGGGTGGCGCCCTCCACGGGCATCTATTTTGTCGAAGTCAGCGGCTTCAGCGACTCTTATCGCGGTTCGTACAACCTCCAGATCGTGGGCGACGACGATTACGGCGACAATGCCCGCAACGCCGCCTACACGTTCATTCCGAGTACGATTCCCGGCAGGATCGAACGGGCGAACGACGTCGATTGGTTCGCCGTCAATATGGACGTCGGGTTGACGTATCGGTTTGAGGTCCTGCTCGATTCGTTGCCCGATTCTGTGATTCGGCTCTACGCCGGCGATGGCGTCACCGAGCTGGCGTTCGATGACGAAGGCGGAACCAACCATGGGTCGTTGCTCGAATATACTCCGGCTTCGTACGGGCTCTTTTATCTGGAGGTCGCGGGATACGGCTTGAGTAACGGATCCTATTCGCTGCGGTTGTCGATCCGAGACGACCACGGCGACAACAGCGGCGAGGCCACGCCGATTGCCGTTCCGACATCGCTCGTCGCCAACATCGATCGGGCGGCGGACACCGACTGGTTCTCCTTCCAGGCCGTGGCGGGTAACTCGTATCGCTTCGAGACGTCCCTCATTACGCTCCACGATTCCGTCATGAGCTTGATGAATACGGACGGCGTGACACCGCTCGCCTTCGACGACGACAGCGGCCCCGGGCTGGCCTCGCTCATCAACTGGATTGCACCAGCCGACGGGACGTACTATGTGCTCGTTGCCAGCTATTCGTCGATTGGCACCGGCACCTATCAGCTCAACGCTTCGTCGGTTGCCGGGCTCAGCGGCGACTTTACGCACGACGGCTACGTCGGAGACGACGATTACAACTATTGGCGGCAATCCTTCGGCAGCGTCGTCGCCACAGCCGGAAGCGGCGCGGACGGCAACCGCAACGGCATCGTCGATGCCGGCGACTACGCGGTGTGGCGCGATCACCTGGGCAGCAGCTCGCCCGGCGGCAGCCACGCGCCCTGGGTCAGCACGGTCGAGCCGAAAACCCTGGCGCTCGAGAACGCTCCCGCCTGGCAGCCGCCGGTGCACTTGCTCCGTGCATTTACCACCAAGGGCGCCGCGGTTGCACAAGGCTCAGCCGCGCTCGTGCTCGACGCCACTGTCCTGGACTCCGGGTATGCGGCGCTCGGGGACGATCGAGTGACGCTGCCCTCCTTGGCGATTCCCGTGCAGCCGGCAGTTCCCGCGAAGCGCTACGCAAAGGTTTCGCAGCCGCTCCGCGTGTCGGAATCGGTGGTCGATCTGCTGCTGGCCGAGACGTACCGCGACGTATTCGACGCCGAGCCAGAGGACGCGATCTCTGCTCCGACTGCAGGCGGCGATTCGATTGAGACGTCCGGCTGTGCGGCCGTGCTGGTGGACGAGGCTGTCTTTGCGGCGCTCGAATTCTAGAAATGCGCGTCAGAAAGCCGCAAATGCCACGTGCCCGTGCGGCTTCGCACTAGAACGGGCTGGAATGAATGATCTGCTCTTTGCCCGAGTGGGGATTGCCGTCGCGCGTCGAGAGCGCGTTCATGATCGCCGGATCGGAGTCGTCCCAGACGAACCGCACACCGGCATCGCAGAACAAAAAGAAGCAGCCGCCCGGATGGTCGCTGCCGAACGACTCGGCATACGTGTCGACCATGTGCTCTTCCATCTCGCTGGTTTCGATGTTGAACCCCTCGGCGAACGTGGTGCCCAGCACGTACGCCGGCCCGC
The DNA here is from genome assembly GCA_050248495.1 of Pirellulales bacterium. GTDB lineage: Bacteria > Planctomycetota > Planctomycetia > Pirellulales > Lacipirellulaceae > DASYDU01. The sequence continues at coordinate 50,006 of JBFWSG010000027.1, forward strand.
CCGCCATCTTTCCAGGCTGCTGGTTGTCGAGCACCGCCGAAAACGGCACCACGCCCCACATCACCGCGTTCGACCAGTGCGTCGATCGCTCGCCGACGGCCAGCGTCTTCGACAGCCCGTCGGTCAGCTCCCGCGGCTCGATCGCTCGGTTGCGGCCGAACATGCCGTCAAAATTGTCGCGGCAAATCTTGCAGGTCGGCCGCACCGTGCCCGCGCTCCCCACGTAGCTGGCGGCCGCCATCTTGCAGATCCAATGACCAGGATGATGGCCCGCGATGTCGATCACGCTTTGAAAATTCCCATCTGATGGGCAAACAAATGTCGGGAGCGAAGTCATCCGCACCGTTTCCATGTCCGGATCGTCGACCGGCGTCTGGAACTTCACGTGCCGATAGATGATGTCCTCTTCGAAGTGCGGAAGCAGCATCGATCCCCATGCCCAGCCCGGCCCGCCGTCATCCCGATCGTCGGTCAGCACGGAGATGTAGCCGGGCGGAAACGACTTGTGGCTGTCGAGATAGTTGTGCATCGCCAGCCCGAGCTGCTTCAGATTGTTGGCACACGTGGTCTTCCGCGCCGCCTCGCGGGCCTGCTGAATCGCGGGTAAGAGGAGCGCCACCAGGACGCCAATGATGCTCACCACGACGAGCACCTCGACGAGTGTGAACCCGCGCGAACGCGAAGCCAACAACTTGCGATTCCGAAACACCATGAGAAGACGCTTCCCTGAAAAGGAGCCGACACCCCAAGGCTAGGGAAGAGAGCCGTACGTGTCAATAAAATTATCCGGCCGCCGGACTCGCAGCGTCAGTTTGTCCGGGGACGACGCCGGCCGATCGGCGCCGGCAATCCGCCCCCAAACAGCGTGAGAAGGGCCGGTTCCGGCACGCTGGCTTTAGAAAAAGGGGTCAGGACTCATTGATTGGGCCGCCGCCTTGCGTTAAACTCCCGGCATGCCGCGACCTCCTCGTGCCGACGAAGCCGGCGGGCTCTACCACGCGCTCAATCGTGCCAACGGCCGGGCCACGATCTTCCGCAAGCAGGCCGACTTCGCCGCCTTTGAGCGAATTCTCGCCGAGGGACTCGAACGCTACGCGGTCCAGCTCTTCGCCTACCAGTTGATGCCCAACCACTGGCACATCGTGCTCCGCCCCGAGCAGGACGGCCAAATGAGCCAGTTCGTTCGTTGGGTCACCGCCACCCACACGATGCGCTACCACGCCCACTACCAAACCTCCGGCCAAGGCCACGTCTATCAGGGGCGCTTCAAGAGTTTTCCAGTCCAGGAAGACGAGCATTTCCTCGCACTTGCGCGCTACGTCGAACGCAACGCTCTGCGAGCTGGGCTCGTCGAGCGGGCCGAAGACTGGCGCTGGGGCTCGCTCGCCAGGTGGCTGGAGCCGACCGAGCCCACGCTCCTCTCACCCTGGCCGATTCCGCGGCTGCCGCGCTGGACCGAGCGCGTGAATGTGCCACTCACCGAACGCGAACTCCGTGACATTCGCCACAGCGTCCAACGCGGCCGGCCGTTCGGCACCGGACGCTGGCTCGACCGGTGCGTCGAGCGCCTGCAACTCGCCTCGACCCTCCGCCCCCGCGGCCGCCCCAGAGTCCGACCAATCCCCAGCGAACCAATCAAAGAGTCCTGACCCCTTTGATTTGCTCTTCGATCGAGACATCGCAGTGGCCTCCGGTTTATCGCGACTTTACAGAAAGAATCGTCAATCGCTAGCGACTTCGTTGCCGCGCCGAAAGAATCACGACGCAGATCTCGACAATTAACAGCCCAAATGACGACGGTTCGGGAATATTGCGGAATAGCATCAGTCCGTTGGACGCAGGCCGCAGCAGGTCGTCGCTCAGCGAAAAGAACAGTCCTGCATAACCGCCGCCTGAAGTTGGGTTGAAATTTACCAAGAACGCAGCGCCGTCGAATGGAGGTACAGACGGGTGGGATGTTTGAGGCTCGTTTATTAAACCTACGGACCGCAGGACACCATTTCCCTCCAAAGTTGGACTAATCAAGTCTATTAGTCGCGTGGTCGGCGACTGATTCAACGCGAGTTCTGATGACGACAAGTCGATTCCGCCAGATGCAGCAAGTATTCGAACATCTCCACTTTGTGCCCAGGTAAATCCGTCAAAAATTCCGCCAGGCGCGAGCTCTGCAAGCGCATTATCAAGACGTGGCGCAGAAAATTGGCTCAGCGCCGATACGCTCAAATCAAGCCACTCGCGCTGATTCACATCGTCGTAGGTCAGCAGCCCGTCACCGGGCGCTTTCCAGTCTCGCTCAAAAACCGCAGCCTCGACCCCCAGTCCGTAGACTTGAACCATTAGGAGTGCAACAACGCCACTGCACAAAAGTCGTTTCATCAGTCACCCACCGATACGTGATTTGCGAGATCGTGGAAAACGCTGAAGACGCATTCGAGAGAAGCTGCCGTAATTATTTCAATGAAGGGTGACGACGACCCCCCGACGGCACTGATCATACCCAAATCGAGGGGATAGTCAATTTTTTTGCAGCCGGGTGACATTAAGATTGCGCATAGTATGCGCGACCGATCGGCACAAGTGTGCGAATCGATTTGCTGTGTCTAGAACGATAGGGCGCTTCTTTGCTCAGGCTCAGAAAGCGCGGCGCGGCGAGCGATACTCGTATGTGTGCGGCTAGCGCGAGTCGATTTCGCGCCTTAGACCGCGAAAGAAAATGCCGCCCGTCGCCAGCACGAACCATCCCGTGGCGACAAAGAATGCGAGTCCGGCCGGTTCCGGCACGCTGGCGACGCTGCCGGCACCGGCGGAATCGCCGAAGCTGTTTTTCCACTCGGTGTAGTCTGCCTGGTCGAATGCGCCGCCCAGTCCGTTGCGCCAGACGGTGTAGTCGGCGGCGTCGACGGTGCCGTTGTGATTGAAGTCGCCGGGCAGATTGGCCGCGTCGTCTGCGGCGGTGTTGATCGCCAGTGCGCCGCTCGTAACTTGCGTCGCCGTCAGCGGGCCCTGGTTGAAGACCACCAGGAACGGATCGGACGGCTGGTACACGTCCGATGTGAGGCGCGCGAAGAAGCCGTACACGCCCGCCGCCGGCGGGACCGCGCGGTGCAGCGCGTATCGCAGAAAGCCGCCGTAGCTGTCGAAGCCCAAGTCGGAGGCCAGCGGAGTGGCTAACTTCAGCCGCGGCGGAGCAACTTCGTCCGAGCCCGCGAGAAAAATGCTTTGCGAGGCGAAGGTGCGATAGATCAGAAAATGATTGTCCTCCGGCACGTCTTCGATCGCGCCGTTCGTAGGATCCCAATACCAGAACACGCGGTCCTTCGCGGGGCTGGCATCCCGGACCGGCCGGGCGAGCGCTTCGATGTACAGCCCGCTGTTGTCGGCGAGCCCGTCAAGCCGCACGCCGGGGACCGTCCACAAAAACGACGGCCCGAAGCCGGAGACGTTGGTCGCCGTGGGATAGCCGTCGGTGCCGGTTTCGGCAAACGCGCGATCCGCGAAGCCGCTGTTGCCGGTGGTGCCGCCGCTCACGGTGAGACGATTGTTGGCGACGCCAATGGCGATCACGCCGCCCGCGGCCCAGGCCGTGGCGGAGCTGCTGCAGAGAGCAGCCGCAAGAATCGCTAGTCGCGCGACGGGTTTCATGTTCGCAAACAGGGGTTCGGAGATGCCGCATTCATTTTACGATGTCGCCGCAAACCGTGCCCGAGCAGAACTGTCGCACCGCAGGCCGCGAGGAAAAAACTCGCTGTTTCGGGAACCGCGACGGCGGCCGCCGAGCCTGCCCCGCTTCCCGACTGGCCAAAATGGGTCCGCCAGACGCCGTACTCTTCCGGCGTGCGCGTCGAACCCAAGCCATCGCGCCAGACGGTGTAGTCCGCCGCGTCGACCTTCCCATCGTCGTTGAAGTCGCCCGGCAGAGAGTCGACGGCCGCCGCATTGATCGCCAGCGCCGCGGCGGTCATTTGATCGTATTCCACGCCATTGTTCAGCACCACGAGAAACGGATTGGAGGGTTCATACACGTCCGACGTGAGTCGGGCAAAAAAACCATAGGCGCCGGCTTGCGGCAGCGGGAAGGGGAGCAGGTATCGCAACAGGTTGTGGTTGTGAAAGCCCATGTCAGCGGCGACTGGCGCCGCGATCTTGATCGGCGCGGGTGCTTCGATCGTGTCTGGCGTCAACAAAATGTTAACTGACGCGCTGTGACGAATTTGCAGCTGCGTATCCGGTGCCATCTCGACTTCTTCCGAGTCTGGGTTCCAGTACCAAAGCAATCGCTGCTCGGCAGCAGCCGCGTTTGCCACTGGGCGAGATAATACCTCCAGATACAGGCCGCTGTTCTCGTTCAACCCGTAAATGTCGAAACCAGGAATGGTCCAGTAAGCGGCCATGCCAAAGCTGGAAAAACTGCCGATGTCTTCCGGATCGCCGCCGCTATCGCTCTCGACGAAGATCTGTCCGGCAAACCCTGTTGAATCGGCGACGCCCTGACTCACGACGAGCTGGTTGCTTTGTTGCTCGAGGTGAATCGGATGACCATGGCTCCAGACGAGGCTGGCCGGGCCAAAGAGAATGATCGCGGCGGCTAAGGTGGTTAGTCGGAACATCTATCAATTCCTCAACTCGATTCGAGCTATTGCATTTCCGGTTTGGCAAAATCAAATTCCTCGGCGATCCATTCGTCGATCTGGGCCGCGGAGATGACATCGACGTGGCCGTCGACGTAGAGATAGTTCGCCGAGTCAAAGTGGCGATCGGGCTGAATGTCGGCATGCACGCCATTGGCGATCAAGCCTTCGTCGCGACGCCACTGGGCGAACCAGCCGGAGGCATGGGCATGCTCGTACTTCGGATCGGCGTATTCCAGGCGGCGATCGTCCCGGTACGTCACTGGATTCTGCTCGCGCTTGTCGGCGCCTTCAAAGACTGCGATCGTGCGGCTGGTGGCGGCGAGCTTGTTGATGTTGCGGACGGAGTTGGGCACGTCTTCCGCTGCCAGGTAGTCGGTGATCACGTAGCTGGTGCCTTTCAATTGTGTCCGCTCGTAAAGCAGGAAGTCTTCCGGGCAGAGGCGAATCTCGTCGACGCTTTCTGTATACGGCGCGAGCGTGTAAATCCAGCTGTAGTTGCCTTCGGCTTCTCCCTCGTGGTGCTTCGCGTGGTACCACTCCGGAAACTGACCCTTGTTCGAGTTGCAGAATTGGAGCAACGCCAGGCCGATCTGCCGCATGTTGTTTTTACAACTGGCCGCGCGCGCCGAAGCGCGCGCGGCCTGAACGGCCGGCAGCAAAAGCGCGACGAGCGCACCGATGATGGCAACCACCACCAGCAACTCGACGAGCGTAAATGCTGTTCGACGTGAAGACACGGACTACCTTTCCGAGCGTTGGCGTCCGGCACGGAAAACCCCCATGCCAAACGTTAAGCCGCACAGGGCCAAAAGCGCGGCCGCCGGCTCGGGAACGACCTGGATCAGCCCCGGTGCGACGCCCAGACTGGCGATCGCGTCCGAGAGCGTTTCCGGGCTCGCATTCTTGTTTAGAACGAAATAGTATGGGTCCGACGGTGTGATGGCCGGCGACTGAGTGCCGCTGAGCTGCAGCGTCGCCAGGTACACGCCGTCGCGGCTCGCGGAGTACGGGTCGACGCCGTCTCCCAACACCGTGTAGCGAATGCTGCTGTGAGCCGTGGCGGTGTAGGTCGCAGATACGCCCACGGCCAAATCGGTGCCGGCAGCAGTCGTCTTCGTGGAATCGGGGTTCACGTTCGACGAGCTGGCCAAGAGGCCAAGCTGTTCCGCGCCAGTAGCCACAAACGACGTACCGTCCCAAATCTGCAGCCCAGCGACATGCAGGCTGAAGGGCGCGGTAAAGTCGCGAGCGCCGCCATCGAGCTGGTCGATGCCGTAGGCCAGACCCGGTCCAAATGTCTGGTTATTGACCGGTTTCACGCGGGCCACGGGCTGCCCGACGAACGAGACAGGCAGAACCGGGATCACGTAGACCGACGTTGCCGGTGTCACTCCTGCCGACGTGTAGTCGTCGTCGAGTATCCGCCGGGTCGTGATCTTGTTGTTATCCAAAGTCACTTGCATCTGCGGGCCGTGGGCGAAAGTTGCCCCGCAGACAGACATCAGAATTAACGCAATAGCAAACGGACGTGCGCGCATGAGCGCAATCTCCTCTCGAAACAAAGTAAGAGCAAATCAAAAGTTGTATCGGCCGCCATCTTTGACGGCGCGATAAGACGAACGCTGAGAGATAAGCTACGCGCGTTCGGGCGGAGGAGGCGTTGGCGTGTCGTAGAGCGGCGACGACGCGTCGGAGGAGTGGGGGCCCAGCCAGGCGACGAGGGCCAGATGGTCGGAGAGCTCGAGGTCCACCGTGATCAGCGATGGCACCGCGGCGAGCCACTGGAGCGACTGACCGTGGCAGGCCATTGCCCGCCAGGCGACGAAGAAAGTCGATTGTTCCTCGTTCGGTTCGCTCCTGTGATTGTGCGACGAGCAGCAGCTTGCGCCGCGCGAGCAGCAAGATCTTTTTGAGCTGCAGCAGGACTTGGTCGCCAGCTTCACCTGGACGACTTTGGGGGTGAGGCGTTCGCCGTTGGCATCGAGGCCGGCTGCCTTGGCGGCGGCGAGTGCAAAATCGGGCGGTTTGACGCCGTGTTCCGCGGCCCATTGCAGCCGCTCGGCGAGCGTGTGGCAGCAGCAGGATCGCCAGCACTTTTCCGCCGAGTCGCAGCCGCAACCGCTCGTAGCGCAGGGAAATAACTCGCCGCTCTTTGCAGGCTTACTCGCGGTCGGGAGCGGTACGCCGGCGGCTACGAACAGATATGCGGCGAGCAGCGAGCCGCCGAGCAGCCTGCGAGCGAAAACGGGCAAGGGGAACATGTTGCCGGCCTAGGTGGGAAGAAGTCCCCAATCTAGCCAACAGGCGGGTCGCCGGTCAACGAATATTTTCAGCCCAAGGTGCGCGACGATTCGGCATCGCACGATCCGTTACCAGGGCTTGAGCTTCCAGCCCAGGATGAAGCCGATCCCGAAGCACCAGAGGGCGGCCACCTCGGGTTTTTCGCGGGCGTATTCCTTCAAATAGTCGACGACGTCGCGGGCGACTTCCATTTCGTCGCTCAGGTCGAGTTCCGGTTTAGCGGCCGTCTTGCGGCCGTTGGCTTTTGCCGTGGTGCGGGTCGTGGCCATGGTAGTCTCCGAAGAGTGGTCAAGTTGGTGATTGTCAAAAATGCGTGAAGCTTAATCGAGTCGATCCGAGTAGTGCGGCGCTTTGTCGCGTCTCAGGTTCGATTTGATCCAGGCGATGTTGCGGTTCAGTTCGTCGCGCGACCTCTGGAGGGAAGCCAGGGCCGAGCGAATGCGCTGCCAGGCTGCAAACCCCGCGCCGGCACTCAGTGCCAGCCCGATCAATGCGGAAGCAGCGTACGCCGCTGGCCGCGACCAATCGAGCCTAGCCACAAACGTCTCGGCGAGCGCGATCAATGCCACCGGCATGCAGCCGAGCAGCAGGCATGCGGCCAGGACCGCGAGTGCCGCGCTGGTGCCGCCATTGCGGACGGCCGCCTGGGCGTCGAGCTTCAACAGCCGGGCCTGCAGCTCGGCGAGCTCGATCGCGTCGTGCGCGAGACCGGAAAAGCTCTCGGCGACCTTGGCGGCGCTCGGCGGCGTGCGGCCGTTCGTATTCAGCTCCGTTTGATGAACCATCCGCAGGCGACTCCTAAGGCGGCGGCGACGGTGAGCGACACGCGAGGGTGCTCGGCGATCGCGGCGCCGACGTTTTCAATTGCAGGTTCGAGCCGGGCCGCAAGCTGCTTTGCGTCCGGCAGGGCGCTGGTGTCGCCAGCGCCAGTTGCCGACGAGGGCCAGAGCGAATGTAGGCGGTTCGTGGGTTTCTTCGACATGTTCGAATTCCAGTACGCAGTACTCAGTACCGGGTGATCAGTACTCAGTTCCATGCCGTCCGTTGCCAGTGCGTGCAGTGGACGGTTCGCGTTGTTGGCCCGCGGCCTTCGCGCGGAGCTGCTCGGTGGCGTACGAGACCGCGGCTTTGGCGGCCATCGCTGCGAGCGTCGCGGCGAGTCCCTTGAGCAAACTCTCCGGCGGCTTCAATTGTTGGGTGGCGGCGGCGACGAATTCCTTGCTGCTTGCCAGGGCCGCGAGCTGCTCCGGCGTTGGCGTGACCGTCGTCTTCTTCCGCGGCACCAGCAGGTAGCCGGCCGCCGCAGCGATTCCCACGGCCGCCCACGGAAACCGGCGGACATAGAACGTCCAATCGGTCATCGCCCGAGCCGACTGCGTTACCTGCTCGGTCACCTGCTCGACGTCGCTCGTGATCTCGCGGCGCAGCGACGCCATCCGCTCGACGACTTCGCGGGCTTCTTCGTCAGGATGTGGGCGGTGGGAAGGCATACGAATGGCGAACTGGTTCAGCGTGATTCGTCGTAGCCGACGACGCTAACTGCCGACGACGCTAACTGCCGACGACGCTAACTGCCGACGACGCTAACTGCCGACGACGCTAACTGCCGACGACGCTAACTGCCGACGACGCTAACTGCCGACGACGCTAACTGCCGACGACGCTAACTGC
>JBFWSG010000027.1:58618-71345 GCA_050248495.1 Pirellulales bacterium
GACGACGCTAACTGCCGACGACGCTAACTGCCGACGACGCTAACTGCCGACGACGCTAACTGCCGACGACGCTAACTGCCGACGACGCTAACTGCCGACGACGCTAACTGCCGACGACGCTAACTGCGGAATTTTTCGGTGATCGATTCCGGCAGCGAGCTGCTGAAGGTGCCGATGCGGTCGAGCAGTCGGCGGCCCAGGCCCTCGCAGGCCAGCCTGTCGGTCCACGATTCCTTGCGGTGGCGCGAGTTAGCGATCACGCAGCCGATGGCCGCGCCGATCGCGAAACCGCCGGCGAGCGCAGCGATAACGACCCGGCCTTCGCGCTGGTGAGTAAGCCCACGGACGCGATCGCTCGCTTGCTGCAAATATCCAGGCGATTCCTCCTCGTCTTCATCCGGAAGGAAACCGTGCTCATAGGCGAGCGAGTCTTCCAGCGCATCATCATCGGGATCGTAGTCGACAGCCGGCGAATTCTTAGGCGCTGGCTCTCGACGCTTCGAATTGGTTCTGGAGGCCATGGGGTGCTCCGAGTTGTTTGTGAATTGATTTTGAGTTCGCACTAGCGCGAGCGGGCGATCAGGCCGACGATCACGCCGACCAACAGGCCGGTGCCGAAAGCCACCGCGACCGATTCGGCAGGGCGGCGACGAACGACCTCGCGGCCCTGCTCGTAGCCCTCGCGGGCGCGGGTGCGAACGCGATCGGCCGCTTCCTGCATCGCTTCGTTGGCATGTTCGGCGTATTCGCGGGCGACCTGCTTGGCGTCCTCGAACGCGCCGCCGTACTCTTCGCCGAGCTCGTCGATGATTCGCTTGACGTGCTGCCGGGCCTCGCCGGTCTTTTGCTGGATCAGGCCCACGAGTTGATCGTACTGGCCTTCCACCTCGGCCAGCTCGTCGTCGGTGATCTGCCCCCAATGTTCCTTGATCTTGCCCTTGAGTTGGTCCCAATGGCCAAACAGGCGTTGCTCCGCTGCGCTCATCGTGTTCTCCTTTGACCGAATTATAGGTCAGCCGAAAAGGCCGGTCGGATCGTTATGTCCCGGACAAGTCTCCCCAAAGGTGCAAATCGGATGCCAGGGGCGGGAGGCATTTAATATGGGGATCTGGGGCGGGAAAGTACATAACGTGAAGGGGTGGGAGTGGGGAGAGAACATGAGCGTATGCCGGGTTTGAAGCCCGCGTGCTCGCCACGGCGAGTTCCGAGCAACGGAAGCACGCTCGCCGTGGAAATCCTCGGGGTTTGGCGAAGGCGTCAGGGGACATTTGCGATTTCGCACGAGCTTTTCTCGAAGGCGTCACGCAGCGTCGACGTAAGTCCTTAAAGTTTCGAAGGCGTCACAAAGAATTTTGGGGTGGGGTGGTGCTATCAACGGCTCGAAACGGCTGCTGATGGCGCGGAGTGAGCGGTCGCGGGCGAGGGCGGTGCGGAGTATTGGATTGGATGCATGGTGTTCGTGTTGAGTGCGCAGCGAGCAGCGGCGGCGAAGTGCGGAGACAGCTGCCGTCGCGGTGCGATTCACCGTAGCAAAAGTCGTGGCCTGATTTCCACAATTATTTTTGGCCACCTGGTGAAATTGTGGTGGCTGAAATTTGGGCGTTGACGGCGGGAAATTGTCGGTGGGTTTGTGCTATCATCTGCGCTGACAGCCTCCCGGTGAACTATGACGAAACGAGAAGCTAGAAGAGTTAGGCGCGAACTCACACCGGAAGAGAAGCGTCGTTGGGAAAAGGCGAAACAGGAATCTGCCGCAGAGCGGGAACAGATTGTTAAATTGGCGCGGGCAGTGATCGGCGCGGCGCGGCGACTGCCGGATGTGGGGTGAACTGATTGCCGACGCGACGTCGCACGAGAGGCGACGCACTTGAGGACGATGCGGCGTGAAAGACTATCACATCAATAACTTCTATAGCGAGGAAGACGGCGGCTACATTGCCGATGTGCCGGACTTGAGGGCATGCTCGGCGTTTGGCGCGACCGCAGAAGAAGCGCTGCGCGAGTTGGAGATCGCCAAAGCAGCTTGGTTGGAGGCGGCGCGAGTAGAGGGCAAGCCGATTCCGGAGCCGCGCTATCGACCGCTGGTTGAAAAAGCTGTTCAATTCAATTGCTGGGCAAATCCGTAGCAAACTTCGTTTGAGCGCATTTCAAACAGAGCAAGTTTCGGCCAGGTGCGGGATATCCGTCCGAGCAGAACGCGTCGGCTCCACAGTCGAGGCACTTTGCCATTGGAACGAGGCCGTCGAATCCATCTGCGGGAAGCCGATACGCTTCTTTGTTTAGATATTGCTGGCGACGACAAGAGAACCTCTCGACCTGACTCGCAGGCGCCGTCCGAATAGCATCGTCGATATGACGAACTGCGATTTCAAACTCGCCAATTTCAGCGTGCGCCGCTGCCAACACAGCCCACGTGCTCCAATCATAGCCAAATGTCTGTGCCTGCAGTTCAGCGAATTCGAGTCCCATCCGCCCATCGCGTACCGAATCGTCCGCGCAGCTCGATTTGATCACTGACATAACAGTCAGGGTCCTTGGATCTTCTGGGCAGCGGTCGTGGAGTGTCTCAAAGACTTCGTAGGCCTCTGCATACTTCCCCGCACATAGGAAGGCCAGACCGCGCCAGCGATGATCCCAATCGTGGCCTGTGAGTGACACGAGAATGTCAAGGTCAACGAGGGCGTCGGCAAAGCGTTTGTCCTGAAAGGCGATGAGGGCACGAAGACGCAATTTGTTGGGATTGGTTTCCATCGATTTTGCAGATTTTCACAGTCCGCTTCGAGCGAAGTGTATGGCACGCATTATAAGATGGTTTTGCGCACCAAGCACAAAAACCGCCGGCAGAGCCGGGGGCTGCCGGGCGTGTTCGAGGTTATCGCGTTCTAAGAAATTGCGGCGATGGCGAGGACGGCGGCCTGGCCCTGGGGCGTGACACTGAGGTTTAAGAAGCTGCGACCGGGAGAAGTTTGATCGTTGCGGGTGATCGCCAGGCCGCAAGCGGCGTCGGGAGTTTCGTAGTTGAGGGTGCGCGGGAGTCGGCCTGCTTTCAGGGCCAGCACGCTGGCGATCAGTTCGATCACACCGCTGCCGGCGCCGAGGTTGCCGAAGTAGCTTTTGAGCGCGACGACCGGCACCTTGTCGGCGGCGTCGCCGAAGACTTCGCGAATCGCGCGGGCTTCGTCGGCGTCGCGCCCCGTCGTGCCGAGGCCGTGGGCGTTGAGATGGCCGACGGCGGCGGGTTCGAGCTTCGCGTCGCGCAGCGCCGCACGAATCGCGTGAGCGAGCGCCACATCGCACTTGCCGACGAGGTCTTCATCCGCCACGTTCGAGCTGCCGAAGCCGATGATCTCGGCCAGGATATTCGCGCCGCGGGCCTTCGCGCTCTCCAGTTCTTCGATCACGATCATGCCCGCCCCTTCGCCCGCGACCATGCCGGTGCGGTTCTTGTCGAACGGGCGGCTGGCCTTAGTGGGATCGCAGTTCTCGGCGGCCATCTGTTCGGTCTGCAGCACGTGAATGGCCTGCATCGGCAAGATGCGGGTGCCGGTGGCGCCGGCGACCATGGCGCTGGCGTGGCCGCGCTGGATCGTGCGGAACGCCTCGCCGATGGCGAGGTTCGAGCTGGCTTCGCGCATCGTGAGCGAGTTGTTCGGGCCGCGGAGGTCATTGTAGATGGCGATGTGGCTGGCCGGCATGTTGGGCAGATACTTGAGCATCCACAGCGGCGTCATCTGGTCGAGGCCATCGTTGCCCCAGCGGGTGAACTCGAATTCGCCCGTGTCGGCGCACTTCTTCATACCCGCTTCGTAGTCCTCGGGCATGGTGAGCATGTAGTCGCTGCCCAACACGACACCGGTCGACTCGGGGTCGAGCGGCTTCTCGGCGAAGCCAGCGTCGGCGAGTGCGAGCTGCGCGGCGGCGACGGCCATCCGCGTCTCGCGGCACATCACCTTGAGGCCCTTCTTGATGGCCTTCTTGCGCTCCTTTTCGAGCGGGCCGAATTCTTCGACTTCGCCTGTGAATTGGCGGGCCTCGCCGGCATACTTGAGCGGCTGGCGATCGGCAGGGAGCAGCGAAACGAGCGAGATGCCGCTCTTGCCCGCGGCGAGCGCGGACCAGAAATCAGCGGGCGTGCTGCCGAGCGGCGAAATCAGGCCGAGGCCCGTGATCACGACGCGGCGGCGATTCGAGGGTGCGGTGGACATGGTGCGAAGATTTTACCAAAAGCCGCGGGCGAGGTCATGGCCAGGCGAAATGACGAATGACGAATGTCTAATGACGAATGGCTGGGGAACCGGCTCCGAATTCGTCATTTGTCATTCGTGCTTCGTCATTCTAATATCTGCCCTGGAATGCTTTCTGCGGCGCCGTGGCGGTTTGGATCGGGGCCGCGGGGTTGTGCGAAGGCGTGACCTGGCCGCGGGACTCGATGAACAGCAGTGCATCGGCCCGGGGCGGCGTTTTGAACATCGGCAGCGCCGAGTTGATCGTGTCTGTGAGCGGGTTGTCTTTCGTAGGAGCCGGCGTGGCCACGACGCCCATCGACAACAGCAGCACGTGCTCCATCGGCCAGTGGAAGCGCTCGTGAATGTTGGCCATCGTGATCTGCGGCACTTCGATCTCGACGCGTTGATTCGGCGCGACGACCGTCGGCAAGTCGAGCTTCACGGGCAGCATCTGCTCGATTTGATTGAGCTTCAGTTTGACGATCGCGTCGGCTGAGGCGAGATCGAGCGACATCAGCGGGCTGAACTCCAGCGAGAAGCCTTCTTCCAGCGAGCCCATTTCCGGTTGGTAGCCTGGCCACTGTGTCTGCGTTGCGATCGCGCCCTTGACGTATTGTCGCGGCCGCATCGTGGAGATCACGATCGATTGGCCGTTGGCGATCAGTTGTTGCGGCGAGTTGAATTCGCGGTAGTCGGTCCGCTTGGCCATCTCGGAGAGCAGGTACTGGCAATCCTCTTTGGCGAGGAGCCAGCCCTGCACGCCCGGCGACTGGACCGGGATCGGCGTCATCATCGGGTAGGCCTTCGCACGCCAGTTCGGATTGCCGACCGTGCAGACGCGGAGCGAGAAGGCGTAGGCGTCGGCCTGCGTGTTGACGAAGCGGTCGACGATGTCGGCCACGACAGCCTGAATTTCCGGCGTGTGGTAGACGGTGAGCGTGTTGCGGTTGGCGGAGAGGAGGCCCACCGGATTCGAGTGCCAGGTTTCGTAGCCTGTCTCGCGGAGGATCCAGTCGACGATCAATTGCTCGGGGCGGTTGGTGGTGGTGACGCGATTGGTGTACGGAGTGATTTCATATTCGCGCCACACTTGGCCTTGATCATTCGGCAAGGAGGCGGAGCCCTTCGAGACGCGGGCGCGGGTTGGTTGAGGCGGCGCGCCGACGGGAGTGATCGGCGCCGCGGCGGGGCTGGACGTGGCGGGATACGAGCTGGGCGCCGTGGCTGCGGCAGCGGCAGACGGCGCTGGACTCGCGCCGCCATAGCGATCGGCCGCGGCGGCATCCGACGGCGGCCGCCAATTGCCGCTTTGCTGGGCGACGGCGGCGGCAGTTACCAGAGTCGCGGCCAAGAATGCCACGTTTCGAGCGAAAAACAGGGAGCGGGCGTGCATAGAAAAATGCTCCGTCGAAGGCGCGAATGTTTCCGCCGTGCGGCGCGGGTTAAGCAATACTTAAGGAGCGGTTTTCGGGGCGGGGAGTATAGGTCTGGCAAGAGACACTGGCAAGGTGAGCGGCACGCGCAATTCCGGCCGCAGACTGTGCTAGCTGCAGATTTCAGCCAGGCCTATGATGGTGCCACTTTGTCCGAATCGAGGCTCACAGTGGGAGGGCCTGTCGGTTGGATACTGAAATCATCTTCGCCCTGTTAGTCTTATGGGCGATCGTCACGCTCATTGGGCACGGCACGTGGGTCGTGCTGGCGAAGATCTTTGGCGCGGCGAAATCGGCGGCGCCGCATGAGCTGAAGGACGTTGGCCGCGATGAGTGTCCGCGGTGCCGCTCGTTTCTCGATCCGTCGCGGAGGGAATGCCGCGTTTGCGGTTGGCCGAATCAACAAGGACGGCGCGCGCGTCCTGACGAGGCGCTCCGTGCTTTGCGTCAGAAATTGACGCAGCTCCTGGAGGCGGAGGCGATCGATGCGGAGAGTGTGACGGCGATTCGCGCGGCGATTACTGCGCAGGAGGAGCGGCTGGCGGTGCTCGCGGCGGCGACGCAGGCGAAACAGGGGGGGCAAGCTGGCGCGGTGCCGGGTGCAGTGGTCGCTCCGATGGAGTCTTCCAAAGCGGCAGCACTGGCGGAGCCAGTGGCACCCGTCGAGACGCAGGTCGAGGAGGTCGTCCTCGTACCGATTGAATCACAGCCAGTCACTGGTCACGAACTTCCAGTCACTCGGCCCACTTCTCCCTCCGAACGCGTCCGCGAATATGCCCAGCGACGTATGGCCGCGATGGAAGCAGCGCGCCATGAACCCGTGACCCTCGAGCCGCCACCCAAGCAGCGCGAGGCGCTGTCGCGGCTCTTTGCAGCGTTCATGGAAGACAAGAACATTCGCTGGGGCGAGCTGGTCGGCGGGCTGTTGATCGTGGGTTGCTCGGTGGCGCTCGTGATCAGTTTCTGGGCCGAGATCGCAGAGAACGCGATGCTCAAATTCGGCCTCTTGGGCGGTGTGACGGCGGCGCTCTTTGGCGTTGGCCTTTACACCGACCGCAAGTGGAAGCTTGCCACCACGAGTCACGGCATTCTGGTGATCGCTTCGCTGTTGGTGCCGCTGAATTTTCTGGCGATCGCGGCCTTCACGCAGGGGGCGGCGGCTAACGATGTCGTGACGCTCGCCGGCGAGGCGGTGTCGGCGGTCGTGTTCGCCGTATTGCTGCTGCTCGCCGGGAAGGCCATCGCGCCCGGAAATGCCAGCGTGTTCGCGGCGGGGGTGATCATTCCTTCGCTGATGCAGCTGGCGATTCGCCGCTTCGCCTTGCCGGGCACGCCGCTTTCGACCCTCTACGCGCTGGCGTCGGTGCCGGTGGTGGCCTACGTGCTTGGCACGACATGGGTCGTGCGGCATGGGCGCGACGAGAGCGAATTTCAAGAGCTGCAGGCGTTTCGACTGCTTACGTATCTGGGCGTGACGAGCGCGGCGACGTTTTTCCCGCTCGCGCTATTGGCGTGGCGGGTGCCGACGGTGGAGGAGACATTGCACCGGCTCTCGCCGCTCGTGGTCTGGTGCGGCGTGCCGGCGCTGGTGGTGGGGCTGGTCTTTTGGCGGCGAATGACGCGCAAGGAATGGTCCGCTGTGCAGACCGCCGGGCTGGCCGTCGGTGTCCTGGGCGCGGCGATCATGGCCGGCGCGGCGGTGGCGGCCTGGCCTGATCCGGCGACGCTGCTTCCCGTGGCGGCGATGAATTTTGTCGCGCTCACGCTCGTAGCATTCTGGTTCGGCATTCCGGCGGCGCATCTGCCGGCGGGGCTCGCGCTCGTGGCGATCTGGCTGATTTCGATTTACCTGCAGCAGGGTGCGATCGCCTGGACGCTCGAAGATTATCAACCGCTCAGCCGCGTGCTTGTTTCGGCGATGAGCGGGCGGATGCTCGTGCCGCTGGTAGGCGTGTTCGGCATCGCGGCATGGCTGCTTCACACGCGCGGGCGGCGCGAGGACGCGAAGATGTACGGCCTTGTGACGGCGACGACCGCAGCCGCGAGTCTCGGGCTCGTCGTGTGGTTCGGTTTCGCGCGGGCCGGCGATCCGCAGAACATCGTCTGGACGCTCGGCATTTATGCGATCGCGGCGCTCGTGGCGGCGTGGAAGATCGATCGGCCGGCGGTCGTATGGATCGGCCCGGTGATCTTGCTGCTCACGATCTGGCAGGCCGTGGTCGAACGCTGGCCGGCGGAAATCGGTTTTGATCTGCCGGGGGTGACGGCGCTCCTTACATACGCGTCGCTGATGATTCTCGCCGCGGCCGCACTCGTCTGGCTGCGCTTGGGCCGCGTCCACTTGGGCACGGCGTTGCGACTGGCAGCCACACTCGCGTCGTTTGCCGCGGCGTGGATGCTGCTGGTTGCGGCGCTGTACGCGCAGACGGGTACGCTGGCGATCTATGTGGCGTGGGTTGCAGCGGTGTGGCTCGCACTTGCGCTATTGACGGGTTGGGCCTCGATTTTCACGCTGTCGCAACTGGCGGTCGTGAGCGCGATCTTTCTCGGCGTCACGGCTGCAGTCGAAGGGCGCGATTGGTATGCGGCCACCCGCTTCGCCTGGCTCGACCCGTGGTTCATCGCGGCCCAGGGGATCGCGCTGGCCGCGTTTGCGGCGGCGATGGGCGGCGTTCGCTGGTTCTTTCGCCGCATTGCCGATCGTCGGAATGAACAAGTGATCGAGCCGCCCGCGCCGGCGTGGTATGCGATTGGCGAGCGGTTGCTCAATGCGCCCTGGCCGGCGGTCGACCGCGTGGTGCGCGCTGGCGCGGCGACGGTGTTTGTCGCGCTAGCGCTTTACGCCGTCTGGCCGGGTATGGCCCAGGAGCTTGCACCGCTGGAGGCCGCCCGTGGAACCGCGTCGGCAGAGCGCGTTGTGACGCCGATCGCCGCATACCAAATCGCCGGCATCGACCAGACGCACGCAGCCGGAACCGGCGCCTGGTGGTTCGGCGCGGCGGCGCTCGCGGCGGTGCTGACGGGCCTCGGCGAGCGGCGGCACGCGGGCACCTGGTTGCTCGCGGCAATCGTCGTTCTGGCGATGGTTTGCCCCTTGCTCGCGGCGCAGTGGGAAAGCGAAGTGGCGGTCGCGTCGGCTCTGCGGTGGATTTCGGCGGCGTTCTTCCTCGTGGCGTCGGCAGTGCTATGGATCGCGCGGCGCGGCGGCGGCGAAGCCGTGCGAGGAATTGAAGGACTTCGCTGGACGACGGTGCGGAACTTGCTGGTGACGCTCAGCGTCCTGGTGTATGCCGCGATGGGTTGCTACGTCGCGTCGCGCGGGCTTTGGCTGGCCGGAACGTCGCAGGCGATCGGGGATTTGATTCCCTGGGTGCTCGGCTGGACCGTGTTGGCCGGCATGACTGGTCTGGCTTTGCCGGCACTCGTTGGCCGGCAAGAAGCGCTGCAATCATCGCTCACTCCGCTCCGCAACGCGGTGTTGCTGGTGGCCCTTGCACCGCTGGCGACCGTGGGCGCGTTCGCCGTTGCGGCGGCTCTCGATCAACATCCGATCGTTGGCCCCGACCCGGCGAGCTGGTTCCGGCGGATCGGTTGGGACGTGACCTACGGCGTGCCGCTCGCACTCGTCGCGCTGGGACTGGTGGGGCATGCGATCCGCGACCGGTCGAGCGGCTTCGCGTTTTCGGCGGGACTATTGGCAAATGTCGTGGCGACGATCGTCGTCTTGATGCGCGTGGCCCGCGGCGCGGGACTCGACGCCGCGGCTTGGATCACGGTGGCCCAGGTGAATGCGATCGTGGGCGGAGTGGTGGCGCTCGCCTGGCTCGCCGCCGTGAGGTGGAGCAGATCGCGCGAACCGGTGCTGCTCGTCACGCAAATCGCTTTCGCCGCAGTACTGTGCGGCATGTTCCTGGTGCCGGCGGCGGTGCAATTGGTGGCCGAGCCGGCGGGCGGCGATGTCTGGGTCGCGCGGGCCGGGAATTGGTTGGGCTGGAGTTCGCTGCTGCTGGCGATCGCGTCGGCCGCGTGGATCAAAGGGGCAGGGCGGGCACGACGGGCGGTCGTCGCGTATTTCGCGGCGCTTGTGGTCGCCATGATTGCGGTGACGAGTCTTCGCTGGGACACGGGCAACTGGCTGGCGTTCCACGTGCTGCTGGTCGGCTTGGTGGCGGTCGCGTGGTGCTTGCCGCTGGCGACCGCTGCGTTGGAGCGAATTCTCGGCGGCATTGCGGAGGGCACTTCAGTTGTTCGCTGGTCCGCTGCGCCGGCCCGGCTCTTCGCCTTCGCCGCGGTTATGGTTGCGTTGCGTGCGCTCGACGGCGATCCGCAATGGCCGTGGTGGACGATTGCCGCCCTCGCGGCGCTTGCGCTGCGTAACTTGTGGATCGCCTGGTACGAAGGGGGCCGCGGCTCGACGTGGATCGCCGCGCTGTTGACGAACGCCGTCGCCAGCATTTGGTGGATCACCGTCGGGCACGAATTTACGGGCACGAGCGACTTCGGCCAGCTGCTGGAATTCGCCTGGATCAACGTCATCGCCGCCGCCGCGATCGCCGTGGCGAGCGGCACAATTGAGCTCTTCACCGTTTCGCGCGACGAGACGCCGCGCCGCGGCCTGGCGTTCCATCGCTTCGCCGCCTGGGCCATCGTTGCGGTGCTCGCGGCAACCACTGCGGCCGGACTGGTCGGCGATTTCTTCGACGCCACGAGCGAAGCCTACCCGGCGTTGGCCTGGGCGGCCTGGTTTGCGGCGGTCGCCGCGGCGGTGGCCTGCTGGTGGGACGTGCGGTCGCGGTGGCGGGTGGCCTCGCTGTATGTGATCGGCCTCGTCGCCGTGAGCATCTACCTGGACAACCTCAACCTGCGGACGCCGCTGTTGGAATGGGCGGCCGCACTCGCGCTCGCCGCCTATTCGCTCGTGACGAGTCTGTTGTGGAATCGCCGCACCGAAATCGGCGCGATGCTCGCCAAACTCGCCGTGCCGGGCGAACCGGAGTCGACGGGCTCGCACCATTGGCTCGTCGCGGCGAATGGTTTGTCGGCGCTGGTCGTCCTGGCGCTGGTCGCCTGGGTGGAAACGACGATGCCCGAGTTTCGCCACCGCATGGCCGCCGCCTACGCCGTCGGCGCCGAGGCGCTGGCGCTTGCGCTCCTGGCCCGCGGCGCCGTGCAATCGCCGCTGCAGTATTTGTCGCTCGTGTTCGTGGCCTTGTTCGCCGTGGCTTTCGGCTGGTCGTGGTTGTCGCCCGACATGCCTGCACCGTGGCTGCACCGGATCGTGGTGGCGATCGTGGCGCTGGCGGTGACGATGGTCGTCTACGGTTTGGGATTCGCCAAGCTCTTGCGGCGCGAGAACGAATGGACCCGCGCGGCGGAACGGCTCGTGCCGGTGCTGGCGGTCATCGCGGCACTGCTGCTGGCGGGAGTCCTGGCGATCGAACTGCTTGCGTTCGCTAACGACGAGCCCGTGCCGATCACCTGGCCGGCGCTGCTCGCCGTGGCCACGACGCTCGTTGGCCTGGCGGCGGCGGCACTCGCGGCGGCGCTCGTGCCCGGGCGCGATCCGCTGGGGCTCTCCGAGCGCGGGCGGACGATCTATGTCTACGCCGCCGAGGTGCTGGTCGCGCTCACGTTCGTCCACGTCCGTGTGACGATGCCCGAGCTGTTCAGCGGCTGGTTCGCACAGTTCTGGCCGCTGATCGTGATGCTAATCGCGTTTGTCGGCGTCGGCGTCGGCGAATTTTTCCAGCGCCGCAAGACGCAGGTCCTCGCCGATCCGCTCACGAACACCGGAGCCCTGTTGCCGGTGCTGCCGGCGCTCGGATTCTGGATCAAGTCGGTGCCCGAGAGCAGCGTCCACTATTCGCTGCTCTTGCTCACGGTCGGCCTGCTGTACGCGTCGATGGGCGTGCTTCGCAAGTCGTTCTGGTTCGCGGTCCTGGCGGCGCTCGCGGCGAACGGCAGCCTGTGGTATTTGCTCTACAGCCGCGAAGGACTCGCCATCACCGAGCACCCGCAGCTGTGGCTGATCCCGCCGGCGCTGTGCGTACTGGCGGCGGGCTTCATCAACCGCAACCGCCTCTCCGCCGAGCAATCGGCGGCGCTCCGCTACGGCGCGGCGATCGTGATCTACGCCTCGTCGACGGCCGACATCTTTATCAATGGCGTGGCCGATGCGCCGTGGCTCCCAGTGGTCCTCGCGGGGCTCTCGATTCTTGGCGTATTCGCCGGCATCTTGCTGCAGATCCGGGCGTTCTTGTACCTGGGCGTGACGTTTCTCACCGTGGCGATCATGACCGTGATATGGTACGCCGCCATCGAGCAGGAACGGACCTGGATCCTGTGGGTGGCAGGCATCGTCACGGGCGTGGCGATCATCGCGCTGTTCGGCGTGTTCGAGAAGCGCCGCGACGACGTGCTCCGCGTCGTCGAACGGCTCAAGCAGTGGGAAGCATAGGGGAACTCCCAGCAGTGGCTCCGGCCGCTGGCCGGAGAACGAGCGAATGGCTGTCTTACTTCACCGGCCGGCGGCCGGTGCCACTGCCATGCTCCTGCTGATCTATCTCACGGCCTTCGGTGGCGCTTGCGGTCTCGTCCATCGCCGCAGGATCAATGTGCAGCCACGGATATTCGAGCGGCTCACCAACGAGCCCTGAGCGTTGCGGATTCTCGACGATTTACTGCCACTTTTTCCAAAATTCACCCTCATCACGCACAATTCGGTCGAATCGTTCGTCTTGCCACACTGGTCCGCGCCGATTCACCAGGCGGTTGATAGCATGTGCAGAAAAACTCTTGTTCGTGTGCAGAATCGTCTCGAGCGCGTACCAGCCGATCGGTTCCACTGGCAATGGCGTAAAGAGCACATGCACGTGATCTGGCATCACTACTATCGCGTGAAGCAAGTACCTTTTGCGATGCAATGACGCCAATTCTCAAGGACTAGAGCGCATTTCAGATTACCGTGCCGAGTATCCACAGTGTCGGAAGTAGTGGCTGCATTCGGTGGTGGTGAACTTTTCGAGACAGCCTACGATCGTGTCTTGGAGTTGATCGACTGCCCGGGCT
>JBFWSG010000028.1:0-68668 GCA_050248495.1 Pirellulales bacterium
TGCACGTGGCCCTTGCCCATGTCGGGGGCTTCGAAGGAGAGTTCCTCGAGCAGGCGCTCCAAGATCGTGTAGAGCCGGCGGGCGCCGATGTTTTGAGTCTTCTGGTTTACGTCGAAGGCGTAGCTGGCCAGGGCTTCGATGGCATCAGGCAAAAACTCGACGTCTACACCTTCGGTCTTCAAAAGCGCGACGTACTGCTTGGTGAGCGAGCTCTTCGGCTCGGTGAGGATGCGAACGAAATCGTCCTTCGTGAGATCCGTGAGCTCGACGCGGATCGGGAAACGGCCCTGCAGTTCGGGCATCAAGTCGCTCGGCTTCACTTTGTGAAACGCACCGGCCGCGATGAAGAGCACGTGGTCGGTCCGCACGTAACCGTACCGCGTATTGACCACCGTACCCTCGACAATCGGCAACAGGTCGCGCTGCACGCCTTGCCGTGAGACGTCGGCCCCTTTGCCCCCCTCACTTGCCACCACTTTGTCCATTTCGTCGACGAAGATGATGCCAAGATTCTCCGCCAGCTCGATCGCTTGGGCGTTGACCTTCTCCTGGTTGATCATCGCCTCGCATTCCTGCTCGAAGAGCACGCGGCGGGCCTCGGCGACGGTCATCTCGCGGCGGCTCACGTGTTTGGGAAGGATCTTTTCAATCATCCCCTGAAAGTCAAAATCCATCCCTTCGCCGCCCGGGCCCATGCCGGGGATCATCATCGCGTGGGCCTTCTGCTCGATCGTGATCTCGACTTTACGCTGCTCCATCTCGCCGCCGGCGAGCATCGCCCGCATCTTCTCGCGGGTCCGTTCGTAGCGGTCGGGCGAATCGGGCGAATCGACGCCGACGTCGAAATGCTGCGGCGCGGGCGCCAACAAATCGAGCAGCCGCTCCTCCACGCGCTGCTTCGCCGCCGGCTCGACGCGCTCCAGCTCCGTCGTCCGCACCAGGCCAATCGCGTTCTCCACGAGCTCGCGGACCATGCTCTCGACATCGCGGCCGTAGTAGCCGACTTCGGTATATTTCGTGGCCTCGACTTTAATGAAGGGCGCCCCGGTGAGCGTCGCCAACCGGCGGGCGATCTCCGTTTTGCCGACGCCGGTGGGGCCGATCATGAGGATGTTTTTGGGCGCGACTTCCTTGCGCAGCTCATCGTCGAGCTGCTGCCGTCGCCAGCGGTTGCGAATCGCGATGGCGACCGCCCGCTTGGCGTCGTTCTGGCCTACGATGTGGCGATCGAGCTCGCTGACAATTTGCCGGGGAGTTAGTTCATGCATGGGGGAAGAGTGAGCAGATGAGTAGGTTAGTAAGTGAGTAGGGTTTAAGACTTCAACCTACTCACTTACTCACCTACTCACGAACTCACCGTTTGCTCTCCAATTCTTCAATCACAATGTTCCGATTCGTATACACGCAGATGTCCGCAGCAATCTCGAGGGCCGCCCGTACAATTTCTTTCGCCGAAAGATTCGAGTGCTGAATGAGAGCCTTCGCCGCCGCCTGGGCGTAGTTGCCGCCGGAGCCGATGCCGAGAATGCCGTCGGAGGGTTGGATGACGTCGCCTGTGCCGGAGACCAAGAGCGTGTGCTGAGAGTCGACGACGGCGATCATCGCTTCGAGCCGCCGCAGGATGCGATCGGTCCGCCATTCTTTGGCCAGCTCGGTGGCGGCCCGCGGCATGTTCGCCGGGTAGTCCTTGAGCTTCGCTTCGAATCGCTCCAACAGCGCAAACGCATCGGCCGCGCCGCCGGCGAAGCCGGCCAACACCTTGCCGTCGGCAAGCGCGCGAATCTTCACCGCGTCGGCCTTCATCACCGTGTTGCCAAGACTGACCTGGCCGTCGCCGCCGATGGCCACGCGGCCGTCCTTGCGAACGGTGAGAATCGTGGTGGCGCGGACCTTCGGGCGAGTTGGATTCATGGACTATCTTTCAAGTGATTCAAAAGGCGGCAGCCGCAGCGATCAATTTCGCCATTGTCGTCAATGCGTGAATTCCATTCCAGGGGTGGAAACAGGGCCTGCCGATGGCCCTCGCAGGTGTTTTTCGCTAAGTTGCTCGTATGAGCGAACGACCCGTCGAGAAAAAGATCGAGGCTCCCCTGCCCCGCTCGCCCGAACTGATGAACGCCGGCGAGACGGGTCTGCTCGTCGTCGATGCGCAGGAGAAATTGCTGCAGGTGATTCCGCGGCGAGCCGAAATCGTCTGGAATATCCGCCGGCTGCTCGACGCGGCCGCAACGCTTGGGGTGCAAACGGCCGCCACGGAGCAATACCCGGAAAAACTCGGCGCAACGGCGCCCGATCTCAGGCAGCGGCTTGACGACATCCCCGACAAGCTCTCGTTCAGTGCCTGCGCCTGCAGCTCAATCTTCGACGCCTGGCGGGCCGCGGGGTTGTATCGGGTGCTCCTGACCGGCATTGAAACCCACGTTTGCGTCCAGCAGACGGCGCTCGATCTGGCAGCCGACAGTTGGATGGTATATCTCGCCGTGGACGCGGTCGGCTCGCGCCGCGACATCGATCACGAAACGGCGCTCCGCCGCCTGGAGTCGGCCGGCGTCATTCTCACGTCGACCGAAGCGGCCATGTTCGAGTGGTGCCGCGTCGCCGGCTCACCAGAGTTCAAACAAATTAGCGCGCTTGCCAAGGAAACTTCACCCACCAAATGATCAGAAATCTTTCTCACGCCAAGGCGCGAAGGCGCAAAGAGATTCTTAATTCAGATTTCTTTGCGCCTTGGCGCCTTTGCGTGAGATATTTCATTCTGAAGGAAATACGATGACTCACGCCATTTTGCCAGTGAATCCTCCGCAGCGAATTCTGCTGGGCCCCGGCCCCAGCGATGTCAATCCGCGCGTGCTCGCCGCCCTCGCCAAGCCGACCGTCGGCCATCTCGATCCATACTATCTCAAGATCATGGACGAGCTGCAGTCGATGCTCCGCTCGCTCTTCCGCACCACCAATCGTATGACGATGGCGATCAGCGGCACCGGCTCGGCCGGTCAGGAAGCGACTGTCGCCAATCTCGTCGAGCCGGGCGACCGCGTGCTGATCTGCATCAACGGCGTCTTCGGCGGCCGGCTGGCCGATATGGCCGAGCGAGCCGGCGGCGAGGTCACGAAGATCGAGCGGCCGTGGGGCGAGGTGTTTACGGTCGCCGAAATCAAAGAGGCGCTCGCCCGAGTGAAGCCGCGAATCGTGGCGATCGTACTCGCCGAGACGTCGACCGGTGCCTGGCAACCGATTGAAGAAATTGCCGCCGCGGTGCGAGATGCCGGCGCGATGCTGATCCTCGACACCGTGACGGCGCTCGGCGGCATCCCGGTCGAGATCGACAAGTGGCAAGTCGACGCCGTCTACTCCGGCACGCAAAAGTGCCTCAGCTGTCCGCCGGGGCTCGCGCCGGTGTCGTTCAGCGATCGGGCCGTCGAAAAGGTCCTGGCCCGCAAACAAAAGGTGCGGAGCTGGTACTTGGATGTGTCGCTGATCGCCAACTACTGGGGCGGCGACCGCGTCTATCACCACACGGCACCGATCAACATGACCTACGGCCTGCACGAGGCCGCACGGCTCGTGCTCGAAGAGGGCCTCGAAGCGAGTTGGGCCCGACACAAACGGAATTACCTGGCACTGCGTTCGGGGCTCGCCGTGCTCGGCATCGACTACGCCACGCAGGCCGGTCACGAACTGCCGCAGCTCAACGCGGTGCGAATTCCAGAGGGCATCGACGATGCCGCGGTGCGTAAAGCCCTCCTGGAGCGATTCAATATCGAAATCGGTGCCGGACTCGGGGCGTTCAAAGGCAAGGTCTGGCGGATCGGCCTGATGGGGTACGGCAGCCGGCCGGAAAATGTCGTAAAGGTGTTGGATGCGCTGGAGACGTTGCTTGCCGATCAGGGCCGCAAGGTTGAGCGTGGTGCGGCGGCCGCCGCGGCGAAAAAAGTGCTTGCCGGTTAGCGAAACGCCAAGCAGCGAACCGGCCGTGTGGCAGATCAATGCTTCTTGGTGGTGTCTTTGCCCGGCCGTCGCGCGGTTCGAGGCATCACCACCACCCGATCACTGCGCACGTCGACCGACGCCGGCCCGTCGATCGAGTCGAGCTGCCCGTGGCTGGCGGCGTAATCGAGTAGCCGCTGACGTTTCGACTCGAAAGGCGACTCGGCCGCATCCTGTTCGCGGCCTGGCGCCGCGCCCCACACGATCCGCGTGCCGCCGCTGGTCATGATTTCGAATGCGAAGTACGACGTGTCGCCGCGAACCTGAGCGTGGAGCGACGGCACGATCTCCACCAGCCGCAGTTGCGTCCAGACGTCGGAGAGCTTCGCCGCCAGATCGGCCGCGTTCGTCACCCGTTCGTCCGCCCAGCGATCGCCGATGCTCGGCACGCCCGCCACCCCAGAGATCCGCGGCAGCGAGCGTCGTTCGTAATCGCTGAAGTCGGTCTCCGGCAGCCGCACTCCGTTGGCATCGACAGGCAAATAGGAAACCGTGGCCTGGTCGACGGCCTCCACCGCGGCGACCGGTCGGCGATACTGCAGTTCGATGTCGAGCGACGCCGGCAAATCGATCTTGATCGTGCCCACCGCCGCCACCCAAGGATGGAACGCAAACGCATCGCGGACGCGCTTTTGCAGCTGCTCGTGGTCTTCGATCACCGAGAGCTTGCCCACGAGGCTCGAGTCGCGGAGCACTTCCGTCTTAATGTCGGCACGGATCCACGCCGGCGTCGGCGAGATATGAATCCGCTCGGCCGTGATCTGATACTGCGGGTGCCGCGCGATCTCTGGCAGGTAGTGCTTCCAGGTGAGCTGGCCCAGAAGGCCGGCGCCCAGCACCAAGGCCAGCGCGCCCCAGACTTTGGGCCGCCAGAGAATCCGCATTACGGGCGCAGCGGTCGGCGCGGGGTCAGACTTGGATGAGTTTCGGGCTGAGCCCATCGTGTCACCTCCGTGTGACATCCGGCCGGGACGGCCGATCGTTTCAAACCGGCCGCGACGGCCGGCGACATTAAACCGGCCGGGACGGCCGGGCTATCTAGCCGGTCCATCTTGGACCGGTCCGCCTTACCAAATCTCGATTTCCGTCTCGAGCTCAACACCCATCCGCTCCGCCACGCGGCTCCGCACGACGTCGATCAATTTCAACACGTCACGCGTCGTCGCCTTGGGATGCGTGATGAAGAAGTTCGCATGCCGCTGACTGACCTCAGCGCCGCCCACCGTCTCGCCCTTGAGCCCCGCCTGGTCGATGAGCATCCCCGCGCTCATCCCGCGCGGATTGCGGAAGATGCAACCAGTGTTCTCATGGGCCATCGGCAAGTTGGCCTTCTTGAAGATCCACTGCTTCTGCATCCTCTTGGTGATGTCGTCCGGATTCTCTTCTTCGAGCTCGAACTTGGCATCGAGAATCACGAGCTCATCGAGGCTGCTCTGGCGATAGGCGAATACCAGGTCATTCCGCTCACGGGCAGCGATCTCGCCCGCACGGGTCATCACGGTCGCGCCGCAGGTCCATTGTCCGATGTCGCCCGCCTGCGTGCCCGTGTTGCCGTGCAGCGCCCCGCCGATTGTGCCGGGAATGCCAACCAAAGTTTCGAGGCCGGCGAGGCCCGCGCCGACGGCCGCGGTAATCACATTGGCCAGCTGCGCGCCGCAGCCGACCGCGACCTGGTTGCCAGTGATCGTGATGCTGCTGAACTCGGGGCCGGCGAGGCTGATCACCATCCCGGCGACGCCCTCGTCGCGGACCAGCACGTTCGACCCGCCGCCCAACAGCCGCACCTGCAGGGCCTCGTCGCGCGAACGCTGCACCACCGCCTGCAGCTCGTCGACCGAGTTTGGCTCGGCAAAATATTGTGCCGGGCCGCCGAGCTTGAACCAGGTCCGCTCCGCCAGCGGCACCTTCTCCCGCACACACTCGATGTCGGTCAACGTCGCCATAAAACTGCCTGAAAACCCGGTCCACTTGGTCCCAATTAATGGTGACGGGAAGCCGGCATACCGTCAATCGAGATTATCCCCTTTACCGTGCTTGCCATTGTCGCAGGGCCTCGTAAATCGCTATCGCCACGCTGTTCGACAGGTTGAGGCTCCGCACGTCGTCGCTCGTGGGGATGCGGAGGAGCGAGTCGGCGTGCTCGCGGTGGAGCGACTCCGGCAGCCCAGCCGATTCGGAGCCAAACACGAGCGCGTCGAGAGGCTCGAATTCGACGTCCCAAAACGACCGCTCGGCGAACTTCGTGAACAGCCACTTTCGCTTCGCAGGAATGGCCGACGTCAGCGCCTGCCAGTCGTCGACCACGTCCCATTCGAGCCGCTCCCAATAGTCGAGCCCGGCCCGCCGCAGATAGTAGTCGTCGACGCGAAATCCCAGCGGCCGCACCAGCCACAGCTTGGCATGGGCGGCCACGCACGTGCGGCCCACGCTCCCCGTGTTGTAGGCGATTTCCGGCTGGTGCAGCACGACGTGCAGCCGCGGCTCATATTTTGAGGTCGTGTCCGACATAGCACGTTGGGGCCTGGGTGCGAGTCTGTCTATAATAGCCGCTCTCGCGGGACGTGAGTAAGTGAATAGGTGAGTAAGTGAGTAGGCAAGAATCTGCTCGAATGCCACCTGTTGAATCACCTACTCACCTACTAATTTACTCACCTACTCACCTGGATTTTCCCCATGGCATTTGGTTTCGGCATCGTCGGCTGCGGAATGATCAGCCAGTTTCACGCCAAGGCGATCGGTGATCTGCGGGGCGCCAAGCTCATCGCCTGCTGCGATACGCGCAGCGAATCGGCCGACCGCTTCGCCGCCGCGAACGGCTGCAAATCGTACCACACGCTCGATGAAATGCTCGCCGACCCGCGCGTCGACATCGTTACGATCGCCACGCCGAGCGGTCTGCACATGGCCCCGGCCGTAGCCGCCGCCAAGGCCGGCAAGCATGTGATCGTCGAGAAGCCGCTGGAAGTGACCCTCAAGAAGTGTGACAAGATCATCCGCGAGTGCGAAAAGAACAACGTGCAGTTGGCCACCGTGTTCCCGTCGCGGTTCCACGATTCGAGCGTCAAGCTCAAGCGGGCAGTCGACGGCCATCGCTTCGGCCGGCTCACGATCGGCGACGCCTACGTCAAATGGTTCCGCACCCAGCAGTACTACGACAGCGGCGCGTGGCGCGGCACCTGGGCGCTCGACGGCGGCGGCGCGTTGATGAACCAGGCGGTCCACAGCGTCGACCTGCTCGCCTGGTTGATGGGCCCGGTGAAGGAAGTCTGCGCGCAAACCGCGCTGCTGGCTCACGAGCGGATCGAAGTGGAAGACGCTGCCGTCGCCACGCTCCGTTTCACCAATGGAGCGCTCGGCGTGATCGAAGCCACGACCGCGGCTTACCCCGGCTACTTAAAACGCATCGAGATTCACGGTTCGGGGGGTAGCGCCGTCCTCGAAGAGGAAGATCTCAAATCCTGGGACTTCGCCAAGCCCGCGAAGGAAGACAAGGCGATCCTCGCCGAGATGCAGAAATCCAAGAGCACCGGCGGCGGCGCCAGCGACCCCGCCGCGATCGGCCACCACGGCCACACGAAGCTCTTCGCCGATGTGCTCGAATCGATCCGCAAGCGTCGAGCACCTGCAATCGACGGCCACGAAGGCCGCCGCAGCGTCGAGATCATTCAGGCGATTTACAAGTCGGCCGAGTCGGGAGGCAAAGTGGTCAAGCTGCCGCTCAAGGGCGAGCCGGTCCACCGCTCGATGAGCGGACGCAAGAAGGGCTAGCGGCCGCCAATCGCTCTTCGGACTTTTTCTGGAATTTGCGACAATCTTCGGCTTGAGCGAGCCGGGCCGTCCCCGGCCCCGAGTGAACGCACGAACTTGCACAAGGATGTCCACCCGTGCTGCGCCCATCTCTCGACTATGCCGTCTACCTCTTCGTTCGCGTCCTCTTGGCGCTCGTGCAAGCCGTGCCGCTCTCCGTCTGTGAGCGCGGTGCGGAGCTGATGGCCTCGCTGGCCTCGCGCGTCCTCCGCATCCGCCAGAACGTGGTGGATGAAAACCTGCGCGTGGCTTTCCCACACCTCACCGAACCCGAACGCTCCGATATCTGCTGGCGGATGTGGAAGCACCTGTTCCTGATGTGCGCCGAAATCGCCCACACGCCGCGTAAGGTCCACCGCACCAACTGGAGAGAACATTCGAACATCATCAACCTGGAGCTGTTCGTGCGGACGCTCCTCTCCGGAAGGCCGCTGGTGGTCATTTCGGCACACTACGGCAACTTCGAGCTGGGCGGGTACCTGATGGGCCTGTTCGGCTTCCCGACCTACACCGTCGCCCGCGAGCTCGACAATCGCTACCTCGACCGCTGGGTCAACCAGTTCCGCGGCCGCACCGGCCAGTACATGCTCCCCAAACGCGGCAGCGGCACCGAGATCAAGCAAGTCCTCGACTCGGGCGGCATCCTCACGCTGCTCGGCGATCAGTCGGCCGGCAAGAAGGGCTGCTGGGTGCAGTTCTTCGGCCGTGCCGCTTCGACACACAAGGCGGTCTCGCTGTTCTCGCTCGGCAACGAAGCGCCCACGATGGTCAGCTACGCCCGCCGCCTGGGCAAACCGCTCCGATACGAGGTCGGCCCCCAGGCGATCGTCGACCCGCGCGTGCCGGGCTTCGAGTTGCGGACCGTGCCGCTGTTGGCCCAATGGTACACCGACGAGCTGGAGAATCTGATCCGCCGGGCGCCCGATCAATACTGGTGGCTCCATCGCCGCTGGAAAGGCCAACCCACCGCCCGCGCCACCAAGCGCTCCGCCATGCCCCAGAATGCGGCCGCGTGACCCGCTCGCGCTGTCGCACCTTCTCGACGCTGCCGCAGCCGGTTAGGATAGCGTTTTACCTGCCGGGCTCCCGCCTCTCCTTCAGCGCCCGAACCCGTGTATCAGTTTCGGCCCTTCAACAATACTGACCCGCCCCACTTGGCCGAACTTTGGCGCAGCCAGCCGCCGCAACGGGGCCGAATGCAGCCGATGTCCACCGCGCTGCTCGACCAGTTCATTTTCTCCAAGCCCTATTTCGATCCCGCGGGCCTGACGGTCGCGCTCGACGATGGCCGGCGGATTGGCTTCGCCCATGCCGGCTTCGGCCCGAATGACGAAGGCACCGCCCTCTCGTTCGACATGGGCACGACATATCAACTGCTGCTAGCGGACGGCGTCGACGAACCGGGCGTTGCCGACGAGCTGCTCGCCCGCAGTGAGGCCTACCTCCGCGAACGCGGGGCGAAGGTCATCTACGGCGGCGGCATCCGTCCGCTCAACGGCTTTTACCTCGGACTCTACGGCGGCAGCGAGCTGCCGGGCGTCCTCGACACCGACGTTGCGTTCGGCGAGGCCTGCCGTCGCCGCGGCTACCGCTCGATCGACCGCGTGACGATTTTGCGGCGCAACATCAGCGACTTTCGCCCGCCGGTGACGCGGGAGCAGCGGGCGCTGCGTCGCATCGTGGCCAGCGGCGAGAGCTATTGTCCGCCCGCGGCCAATTGGTGGGAGGCCTGCACGACGGGGTCCTTTGAACGGCTCGATTTCTACGTGCAGACCACCGACACCTGCCAGCTCTTGGGCCGGGTGTCGTTCTGGGACGTCGAGCCCCTCTCGACGGGCTGGGGCGTGCCGACCGCCGGCATGTTCGACCTGGAAGTGCTCGTCGACTCGCGGCGCCGCGGCCTGGCCACGTTCGTGCTGGGCGAGGCATTCAACCGCCTCAAGAATCGCGGCATCGTGATGGTCGAAGCCCAGACGATGCAGCACAACGCGCCCGCCCTGGCCCTCTACGGCAAACTCGGCTTCGAGACAATCGGCTACGGCGAAGTCTTCCGCAAAGACGCCTGATGGCTCGCTTCGCGGGCCCGCCGCGCCAGCACAAAGTCCATGAACTCGCGCTCCAGGTCCTGTTGCGGCTTGAACAACCGCCCCGAAAGCGGCGCTGCCCGGCCCTTTTCGCGGAGCTCGACCAGGTAATTGGTCAAGAGTTCGCGTCGTTCCGGCGTCGTGTTCAAGAGGAAGTACACCCAGGCCCAGGCTTCCGCGTAATGTACCTGCTGCATCTCGCCCGCCGAGTTGAGCGATTCGAGCTGCTTGAGGTCCGGCTTCCAGCCATTGTGTTCGATCAGATCGGCGAGCAACATCAAGTGCGGATGGTTGAGACCCTGCTGCGTGCTGGGGACTTCAAAATACTCGGCCAGACCTTCGTCGATCCACAGCGGGATCGCCGGCACCGACGCGTGCAGGTAGCCGTGCGCCACCTCGTGTCGCAAGTCTTCTGCCCAGCGGTCGCTCGAGTGGGCGTAAACATGCAGCGAGCTATCGACCTCGACGAAGAACGCCCGCCGGTTCGGCACCATCGGAAACTTGTGCTGCAAGTGTTCCTGGTAATCCTCTTCGTTGCGGAACAGATGGACATAGATCGGCTCGTCGCTCGGCGGGAGCGCGAGCGTCGTATAGATCACATCCCGCTCGGCCTGCAATTGATCCACCAGCCCCGAGTCGGGCGGCAGCTTGAAGTCGCAGTCGAACCGCAGCTGATGCTGCGCGGTCGCCGG
This sequence comes from Pirellulales bacterium, assembly GCA_050248495.1. Lineage (GTDB taxonomy): Bacteria > Planctomycetota > Planctomycetia > Pirellulales > Lacipirellulaceae > DASYDU01. The sequence goes on from JBFWSG010000028.1 coordinate 10,571, forward strand.
CTCGAGCGGCAACTTCTGCAACCGATTTCCAAACGGCAGCCCGCGGCAACTCGCCGTCACAGCGAGAACCGCCAGCAGCAGCATGAGATGCCCGCGACGCATCGACCGTTCCCGCTAAAAGACATTCCCGAAAAAGCGGGGATTCTAGCGAAGGCGGCGAAATGTCCGTATACCAAAAACACCTGCAGAAAGGTGCCTATTCCCACCAGAAACCCCCGACCGCTGCTGTCGGCTTAGCGATATCACCCGGCCAGCCGCGCCATCGCGCCTGGCCTTCGCTGCTCGACCTACGCGCGCCTCGGCCGCAACCGGGCTCAATCACCAACTAACATCACCGGCCGACCGGAAAGCGCAAGGCTCCCACTCTACTTCAACCCCGTTCGAGTCGTTCCATTCGTTACAGCCGTCACTCGCAATCACCTGAGCGCCATCGACCCATCTTTTGGTGGGGTAGTATTGCGCATCGCGTGCCTATGTACGAGGAGGAGAATCATGTCCTTGCAAGCACGAGTGAAGCGACTGGAACGAGAGAATCGGCGGATCAAGGGGCTGGGCCTGTCGGTCATTTGCGTATACTTGTTGGCGACGGTGACCATGGGCGCAGCTGCGGCGTTCGACTGGGTATCCGCCTACGGCTTCACGCTCCGTGATGAGCGGACAAGAGATCGAGGCGGAATTGCCTATGACCCGAAAGGCGGCCCCATTTTCTGTCTCAAAGACGAAGATGGAAACGTGATAGTGCGGATCACGATGGAGCAGGTAATGCGTGACCAGATAATAGTTGACTCAGCCACACCGATCTTCACAACAACAAAGGTATGATATCCGAAGTGGAGAAGTATTTGGCCTTTACGTAGAAGCTGACCTGCAAGTGCCGGCATACGCCCTCTGGCGTTAGCGGGCGAAAAAAAAGAAAGTACCATTTGATTTCAACAGAGCAAAACTGCTTCTACTCAAATCGCTCTCCAAGAGTACGTTGGGCCACGGCTTCGGATTCTGCCAGCCATTCAGTTGGAATCTGCGCGAGATTCTCGCCATCGGAATCGGCCGGTTGAGTTTCCGCTACGATCATCGAACATCGCCATCACGAAGCGCGTGAAATGAGTTCACAAGCAATTGTACCGTTCTGCCAGTTAGAGTGCGTGCGACACTCAAAAAACAGCAGCAGCCGGCAGTGGGCGGTGCCGGCTGCTGCGGGTCACTCAGCGTGACCTAGCGGAGAGAGGCCAGAATGAATTGCGTGGCGAACACGGTGCACTGCGAGTGTGCGCTCGCGCGAACACCGCAGTTTGGAATTCAATGAATTCGGTCAACGTCTAACTGACGTCAGACTCAAGAAATCCGGCCGAGCAACGCGAGCCGGCGGATATCGACGTCGATCCCCGTGAGATCGCGCGACGTATCCTGCTTGCCGGCATTGGCGTGCTTGAACACGGCCGTCGTCGGGATAACGTGCGTCGGCGGAACATAAGCCGCGAACGGGCGCCGTTCGGGGACCATCCGGGTGACCAAGCCCCCGGCGACCATTGCGCCAAGGATCAGGGCCGTCTGAAAGATCGACGTCTTGCTGTTCGTGCTCATCGTGACTTCTCCTGGCAGGCGATTCGCCTTTGGCGGGTGAAAGGTGCCTGGAAGTGTTGGATGGATTGTAACGGCGACGTCTTCTCGTTCCTTTTGTCGCTCGACTTCCCCGAGCACATTGGTTGAGGCTGACGTTTATGCGTTTAAAGCAAAGAGTGTGCCACTCGGGCCGTCGCCAAGGCCCAGGCGATCCGTTGCGTGACGCAAACGGTTGCCTGGAACGGTGTTTTGATCTGGGACGCTACGTCTGGGATGGGTTGGTCGGCCGCACCTTGCGGCCAAAACGCGTCTCATTACGAGAGGGCCGTCTCGAATTGGAGCCGGTTCTCGGTCATTGGCAGGAGCTAGTCGCCTATCAACGCTAGGTTTGCGGATTTCGCGTTGACAGCCGATCGGAGCAAGTTTCGCCCGCTTCGGTCATCGAGTGGGGGCGTCACACCAACGGGCACGATTTTAACGATCCTCCAGGGGAAATGCCATATGGATCTGGAGGCAATTTGGCGGCAACATGCGATAAACCATTATGGAATAACGCGTTACGACTGTCCGCTGAAACTTCACATTGGTAGCCGGGGTACGGTCGGAAGGGGTTGACTCGCCGCGGCAGCGCCGACCTCTCATCGACTCTTTGTGCCAGCCGCCGCCGGAGCCGAAGTGACGGTTCGAGGGCCGCTGCCACCGCAACAGAGCATTTGGTACGGCAATGCAAGCTGCTCGTTCCATTGACCGGCGCAATTTCGTGTGCCACCATGCAGCAGACGCACAACGAGCGCAAAATCGCCGGCGGAGTGGGCAAGCATGTCGACGGGCAACCTGCGGTACAAACAGAATCGTCTCCAACAACTTCGCGGCTTCTGCTACGCAGCCCGCACCAAGAGCATTTCGCGAGCGGCTGAAAAGCTGCAACTCAGCCAGCCTTCCGTCTCGCTGCAAATTAAGGCGTTGGAACAGGAGCTCGGCGCGCAGCTGTTCGAGCGCCGCGGCCCCCGGATCGCGCTGACTCACGACGGCCAGCGGCTGCTCGAACTGGCCCGACCGCTCGTTGAAGCAATCGACACTTTGGAGGAGTCGTTCTCCTCGCTGCGCGAATCGGCCGAACGGGGCGTGGTCAACATTGCGGCCGGCGGCTCCACAATTCAATACCTGCTGCCGCCGTTCGTCGAGAAGTACACCCGCGAGTTTCCCCAGGTGGACGTGCGGCTGCACAACGTGACCGGCAAATCGGGCCTGGAGCTGTTGCGCGAAGGGGAAGTCGACTTCGCCGTCGGCCCCATGCTCGACACGCCGCCGGACATCGTGTTCCATCCGCTGGTGACGTACGAACCGATGCTGATCACGCGCCCCGACCATCCGCTAGCGAAGAAGAAGCAGGTCACGCTGAAAGACGTCGCCCAATATCCGCTGATCCTGCCGCCGAAGAATCTCAGCACGCACAGCGTCGTGGAATCGGTGTTTGCCGAGCACAAACTGGCCCACGACGTGAAGCTTGAAGTCGGCGGCTACGACGTAATCAAGCGCTACGTCGAGCTGGGCCTCGGCATCTCGATCGTCATGAGCCACTGCCTCTCCGGCGCCGACCACCTGCATACCGCGCCGATGCGCAAGTATTTCCCAACGCGGACGTACGGCGTGGTGCTCCGCAAAGGGAAGCAGCTTTCACCCGCGGCCAGCCGCTTCGTCGAGACGCTGCGAAGCGACGCCAAGGCCGAATCAAACAATCGCCAGCGGGCCGCCCGCAATGGAGCGGCTCACAATTCCGGTTCGACTCACCATGCTGGCTCGACTCACAACACCAGCTCAACTCATAATGTCGGCTCGACTACCGCCGGTTCGAAATCGGCCACAAAGTAGCGTTTGCCCTTGGCAACAATTTTGTGGCCTTCGGCCGTCAACCGGGCGCGAAGATTCTTGATGCCTCCCGGATACTTTGGGTTCAGTTCGCCACCCGTCTTGAGCGTCCGCCAGTAGGGCGTGACGCGCTTGCGGCCATTTGTTTCGCTCTCCTCGGCCGCATGCGCGGCGATCCAGGCAAAAATTCCCGTCGTGATCGGGCACGCCAGTGTCACGCGGTGCTTCTTGGCGAGCGCCTTGCGAATCGAGTCAATCGTGGTCAGCTTGCCGCGGCGAACCTGCCGCATCGCCGCGTCCACCTCCAACGGCGCCGGAATCACGAATGTGCCAGTGCCCCAACGCTGGCTCAGTTTGCCCTCGATCCTGGCCAACTTGGGAAGATCCTTGCTGTCGGCAAGTTTCTCGGCCCAGGAACGCTTGCTTTTCGCGGGACGCTTCTGCTGCGCTTTGGTCGTCATGATCGAATCGCTCCAGGGATCAATTGGGGCATGATCGTGCCGCATCAGTCTACCGCGCAACTGGCGCATTTCGATAGAATCGTAGGGGGAACCGATCGCACAACACTCGCCGGGTAATGCCGTGCCCGTACGCCGCCACCTCTCGATTTGGGGCATCATCCTCTTGGCCGGCCTGTTGTTCGCGGCCGAAACTGCGCGCGAGAGTTCATTTTCGATGGCCGCCGGGGCGATTCCCATACGCATCCGCGCCGCCGCGAACTCGATTCTTTCCGGCCAGTTCGGTAGCGAAGAGGCAATGGCGCTTGGCACGCTCGTCTCGAGCATCTTTCTACACGGCGATCCGCAGCACATCCTCTACAATATGGTCTTCCTCTGGACCTTCGGCATCCTTACGTCCGATCTCCTCGGTCAGTGGCGGACCCTGGCGATCTTTCTTGTCACTGGCATTTGCGGCGGGATCCTGCACGTCGCCCTCAATCCAACCTCGTCCGCGCCGATGATCGGCGCATCCGGCGCAATTTCAGGGCTCGAAGGTGCATATCTGGGCCTCGCTCTCCGCTGGCAATTGCCGGACGTCGAAGTCTGGCCACTGGCCTACCCGATCCCTTCCATGCACTTGGGCTTCTTCGCGCTGATCGGCTTTATGGGTGACTTGATCCTGTTTGCCAATCACGAGAAACACGTCGCCTTCGGGGCTCATCTCGGTGGCTTTCTGTCGGGCCTGTTGATCGCGGCGATCCTCACGACGATCTACCCGACGGCCTACCAATACGAACGCGCGACGCGGAAAGATTGCATCTGACGCAAGAGCGCGGCAGCCTAATTCATTCCACTGCGAATCCACTGACGGAACTCGCGGATCCAGCTGGTCTCGTCCATCGCCGAGCAACGTTCCAGATGCACCACGAGGCGCTCGATCGGCACCATCGGCAGCGCCACGCTGCGAACGGCGGCCGCATACTTGCCATCCGGCTTTAGCAGATGCACGACTAAGTCGCCGTCGACATACTGCCAAATCTCGGGAAATCCCAATGCGGCGTAGATCGAGAATCGATCGATCACGGTGGTGGTGACGTCGACCTCAACGACTAGGTCGGGTGGCGGATCTTCACCGAGCTTGATTTTCCTGCCTCGGACGGCCGTTTCGTGCTGAATGTAATAACACTCGTCCGGTTCCAGCCCGCAGTCACGCAGCTCGTCGCGGAAGGTCGTCGAGCCACAGCTCATCAGAGAAATATTGAGCTCCTCTGTCAGCGCTTCGATCATTCGCCCGAACAGTTTCTTCGCCCGCTCGTGATCTTGGCTCGGTGACATAATCTCCAAGGCACCATGGTCATAGGTGAATCGCAAGTTGCGACGATCGCCCACTTCATCGATCAGCGCCGCGTACGTCGCATACGAAATCCCCGGCAGATAGACATGTTCTTGCCGCAGATTGGAAACATTGATTGGCGCGACAGTCGACATGGTCTTCTTTACAACGTTCCAGCGGACAAGCGGTCGGAACATTTTGCTCTTCAATTATAGCCGATGCCGCAGGTCACTTGATACTACGGCTCATACCCCAGATTCGGCGCCAGCCAGCGCTCGGTCTCGGCAAGGCTCATTCCCTTTCGCCGGGCGTAGTCTTCGACCTGGTCGCGCGTGAGGCGGTCGACGGCGAAGTAACGCGACTCGGGGTGTGCGAAATAAAGGCCGCAGACGCTCGCCGCCGGGTGCATTGCGTAGTGCTCCGTCAGCTTGATCCCGGTGGCCGGTTCGGCATCGAGCAGTTCAAACAGCGTCCGCTTCTCCGTGTGATCCGGTTGGGCGGGGTATCCGGGCGCGGGGCGGATACCGCGGTACTTTTCCTCAATGAGATCTTCGTAAGTAAACCGCTGATCTCCATGCAATTTCGTTCGGGCGACAACGTGCAGGCACTCAGCAAACGCTTCGGCCAAACGGTCAGCGAGCGCCTTGGTCATGATTGAATTATAATCGTCGTGTTCTCGGTCAAACCTAGCGGCCAGCTCGTCGCAACCGACTCCCGCCGTTACGGCGAAGGCTCCGATGTAGTCCTTTCGTCCGCTGTCCAAGGGTGCGATGAAGTCCGCGAGCGAATAAAACGCCCCCTGCCCTTTCCGCTCCCATTGCTGTCGCAGCGCGTGAAAGCGGCATATCTCCTTCGACCGCGATTCGTCGGTGTAGACGATGATGTCGTCACCTTCCGACGCGGCGGGCCAAAAACCGAATACGCTACGGGCCGTCAACAACTTCCCAGCAATGATCTGGTCTAGCAACTCGTTGGCATCCCTAAAGAGTCTCGTTGCTGCTTCGCCCACTTTAGGATCAGTAAGTATGCCTGGGTACTTTCCTTTGAGCTCCCAGGTAAGGAAAAATGGTGACCAATCAATGAACTCGCGAAGTTCGTCGAGCGTGATGTCGTTGGCAGTTTGCGGGCCAATGAAACCCGGCTTGGGGATGTCAACCGTCTTCCAATCCGTCTTGAACCGCCGCGCGAATGCATCGGCATAGGGCACCAGCGTCGCCTCTTGCCGCCTGGCGTGCGATGCTGTCAGCTCCGCCTGCAACTTGCGGTTCTCCGCATCGAGCTTCTGCCTGGCCCGGGGGTTGATCAGCTGCTCAACGACGCCGACCGACCGAGAAGCATCGAGCACGTGGATCACCGATTCGGCTCTGGCAGGCGCGATTTTTACCGCCGTATGCTTCGCGCTCGTCGTGGCCCCACCGATGAGTAGCGGCAACTCCACGCCGGTCCGCTTCATCTCGCGGGCCACGTGGACCATCTCATCCAGACTCGGCGTGATCAAACCCGAGAGGCCAATCACGTCGACGCGCTCCTCGCGGGCAGTCTGCAGAATCTTCTCGCACGGCACCATTACGCCCAGGTCGATCACCGAAAAATTGTTGCAGCCGAGCACGACGCCGACGATGTTCTTGCCGATGTCGTGCACGTCGCCCTTCACGGTCGCCAGGAGCACTTTCGCCCGGGCCTGGTGCGCCGACGCGCCCGCCGCTTGCTTCTCCGCCTCCATGAAGGGCGTCAGATAGGCGACCGCCTTCTTCATCACGCGGGCACTCTTCACCACCTGCGGCAGAAACATCTTGCCGGCGCCGAACAAGTCGCCAACCACGCTCATGCCATCCATGAGCGGCCCTTCGATAATCGCCAGACAGGAGGGAAGCTTCTGCCGAGCCTCTTCCGCGTCTTCGTCGATGTATTTGACGACGCCTTTCAAAATCGCGTGCTTGAGCCGCTCTTCGACCGGGGCAGCGCGCCAGGCCTCGTCCTCGACGGCCGCCGCGCCTCCCTTCCCCTTGATCGTCTCGGCGTGTTCCACGAGCCGCTCGGTCGCATCCGGCCGTCGATTCAAGAGCACGTCTTCGACCAATTCCTTCAGCTTCGGCTCGATGTCCTCGTACACCGCCAGTTGGCCGGCATTGACGATACCCATGTCGAGGCCGGCCTGGATGGCGTGATACAAAAACGCCGCGTGAATCGCCTCGCGGACCACGTCGTTGCCGCGGAACGAAAACGACACGTTCGACACGCCGCCCGAGACGTGCACTCCCGGGCAGGCCTCTTTGATCTGGCGGACCGACTCGATGAAATTGACCGCGTAGTTGTTGTGCTCCTCGATGCCCGTGGCGACGGTGAGGATGTTCGGGTCGAAAATGATGTCTTCAGCCGGGAAGCCGACTTTTTGCGTCAGCAGCTCGAACGCCCGTCGGCAAATTCGCACTTTGTCGTCGATCTCGACCGCCTGCCCCTGTTCGTCGAAAGCCATCACGACGACCGCCGTGCCATACCAACGGCACAGCCGCGCCCGCCGCAAGAACTCCGCCTCGCCGTCTTTGAGGCTGATCGAATTGACGATCGACTTTCCCTGCAGCGACTTGAGCCCCGCCTCGATGACCGACCACTTGCTGCTGTCGACCATCACCGGCACGGCGGCGACGTCGTTCTCGCCGGCGATCAGCCGCAGAAACTTCGTCATCACGGCCTCGCCGTCGAGCAAAGCCTCGTCCATGTTGATGTCGATTACGTTCGCCCCGCCGACGACCTGCTGCCGGGCGATCTCGATCGCTTCTTCGTAGGCCTCATCCTTGATCAGCCGGGCGAACTTCTTCGAGCCGGTGACGTTCGTCCGCTCGCCGATCATCAGGAAGTTGCTGTCGGGCCGCAGCGTGAGCGGCCGCGTGCCGCTGAGCCGCAACCACGGCGCGACGGTCGTGCGCTGGTGGGGCTTGTGCCGGCCGACCGCATCCGCGATCGCCGCGATGTGCTCGGGCGTCGTGCCGCAGCAGCCGCCCACGATGTTGACCCAGCCGCGCTCCGCGAACTCGCCGAGCATCGCCGCCATCTCGCGTGGGCCGAGATCGTAGTGGCCCATCTCGTTCGGCAGCCCGGCATTCGGATGGCAACTCACAAACGCCGGCGACACTTCCTGCAGCCGCTCCAAGTGCGGCCGCATCAGCTCGGGGCCCAGCGCGCAGTTCATCCCCACCGAGAGCATCGGGAAATGCGCAATCGCGTCCCAAAACGCCTCGACGTCCTGCCCCGAGACGAATGTCGCGCCGCCGCGATCGAACGTGCCCGAGAGCATCACGGGAATCCGGCCGCCGATCTCGCCAAAATACTTCTCGATCGCAAACAGGCAGGCTTTCAGATTCAGCGTATCGATCACCGTCTCGGGGAGCAGCAGGTCGACGCCACCCTCGACGAGCGCCGCCACCTGGGCGTAGTACGAATCGGCCATTTCGTCGAACGTTACGCCGCGATAGCTCGGGTCGTCGACCCGGGTGCTGATGGCCGTCTGCTTCGTGGTGGGACCGATCGAGCCGGCCACGAACCGCGGCCACCCCGGCGACTTCGACATGAACTCGTCGCGGGCCTCGCAGGCGAGCCGTGCCGCCGCATGATTGATGTCGGCGACCAGCTCCCGCGGCAGCTCGAACTCCTCCATGCCGATCGGGCTCGCGCCGAAGGTGTTCGTTTCGACAATGTCGGCGCCGGCAGCGTAGTAATGCCGATGGATGTCGCGGATCGCCGCGGGGTGCGTCAGGCAGAGGATGTCGGCGAAGTTCTTGAGATCTTTGTGATGCCCGGCGAAGCGCTCGCCGCGGACGGACCGCTCGTCGTAGCCGAGGGCCTGGATCTGCGTGCCCATCGCGCCGTCGAGCAGCAGAATCCGCTCGGCCAGCAGGGCCTCGAGCTGTTCGGTCTTATCCACGATGGCAGGCTTGGTCATAAGGTAAATTGTCAGTCGTCAGTTGTCAGTGGATAGTTGCTGGCAGCTGTGGCTGCTACTGACAACTAACTATTGACTACTGACCTGCGGGCAGCCCCACCAGTTCGCGGATTTCCGGCTCGTTTTTCAGCCGCTCCGCCGTTACGACCTGGACACCCGTGTCGATGACCGGCTCGACCGTTTCGCCCCGCAGATGCTTGACCAGCGTTTCGACCGCCAGGCGGCCCATCTTCTTCGGGCTCTGCACCACCAAGGCGTCGACGTTGCCGGCTTGCAGCTCTTCCACCAGCCGCGGCGACGAATCGAAGCCGACGAACACCGTTTCGCATTCCACGCCGCTCTTCCGCAGATCGTCGAGCGCCGCCGCCATCCCTAGCGCCGCGTTCAGGTTGCACGCAAAGATGCCGTCGACTGCCAGCTTGCCGTCGGCCACGTAGCCTTCGAGCACGTTGGTCGCCGTCTTCTTGGCGCCGGCCACCGAACCGTCTTCGACATAGGCATCGGTGGCCACTTCGATGTTCGACTTCTTCATTTCGTCGAGGAAGCCCTGGGCCCGCTGTTCGGTGCTGGCGGTACCCTGGATGTACCGCAGCAGGATCACTTTCTTGCCGCCGCCTTGCAGCTTCTCGGCGATGAACTTGCCGCCCAGGCCGCCGCCCACCGGGTTGTCCGTCGCCACGAAGCTGGTCTGAGCATTGCCGTCGACCGAGGAATCAAAAATCACGACCGGGATGCCGGCCGCCACGGCGTTCTCGACGTCCTTCTGCATCGCCTTGGGGTTGATCGGCGCGAGCGCGATCCCGTCGACGCCCAGGTTTACCATGTTCTCGATAATCTTCTTCTGTTCGGCGATTTCGGTCTCGGAGATCGCCCCTTCCCATTTCATTTCGACGCCGAGTTCCTGAGCGGCTTCGCGGGCCCCGACCTCGACCGTCTCCCAGAACTCGCCGCCCGTGCTCTTGGGAATCACGGCCACGGTGAGCGACTTGCCATCGCCGCCGGCTGCCTTCGCCGCGTCAGCCGGCTTCGCTGTGGCGGGAGCACTTGCTGCCGCAGGGGTCTTGTCTGCCGACTTTCCACAACCGGCCACGGCGATCGACACCGCGGCCAAAACGGCAAATCCGATCCGAATCGCGTGCGAGTGCATAGTTAGCGCCTTCCGCCCGTCGAGTGACGCAATGGGGAGAAAGAATGTTGGAAAACCGCTGATTATAGCAGTCAGCCAGACACTGCACTACCTGCGCCCACGGGGTCGAGGATGCTGGATGTGCGAGAGCTAGAAAGCTGTTGGCTAACGGCTTTTGCGTATCAAACAGAAGGCCGCAAAGGGTGCGGAGGTTGTTTTGCCGCAGATGGCGCGGATGGGCGCAGATTTTGGTGACCTGGTTAGAAGACCACAAACTTGAAACGAGCTGCGTCCCCGTTTATGCCCCAAACTGCGCGCTGGACGGGTTTCAGCAAGGAACGGGAACACTAATTTGCACTAATGTTCACTAATAAGCGGAGACTAGTGTTCTCTGCCGCGACTTGGATCGCGGTTGAGGTCGGCGTCGATGCGTCCGTTATTGGCCGCGTGTTCGTCGCCGCCGTGGACGGAGCCGAACAGGCTGCGGAGATTGCCGCGGTGGGGCGGTTCGCCATTCTGGACCGCCACGGTCACGATTACTTCCGCGGTGCCGAGCGGCATCTCGGGCGGCAACGCGACCACGATCCTGTCATCGAGCGTGATTTCGGTCGAGGTGCGAAAGGTGTTCATGTCCGATGGCTCGCGGTACGGCTTGAGAGCTTCTCTCAATTATAGCGGATTGGAAAATCGCGCGAATTGATGATTTGGCGAGGTGGACGGGAGGCTGAAGGCGCTAGGCTGAAGGCTTATTGAACAGAAGGGCGCAGAGGTCGCGGAGGTTGTTTTGCCGCAGATGTCGCGGATGGGCGCAGATTTTGGGGCGTTGGTTCGCGAGTTACATCCTTGAGACACGCGGCGTCACAGCTTCTTACCCAGTTGCTCTGTTCTGTGGTCGAGATCCCTGCAGATGCGAGGTCTGCGTAGTAAGGGGAGAATACGTGGTTTGCGTCGGCGAAGTTTTCCGGATTTTCTTCGCGGACGGGGCTTTTCCTCGCACAAAAAAACTTTATCGTAATGTCAACCCGGCAAGGGTCGGGCTGCTCTTTGGCAACTGAAGCTCTTTGATTTAACTCTTTCCCCGACGTGCGTTGGTGATGGGAGCAATCCCATCGCTGCGTACTTCGCTTGCTGCCACCGTGGCGGAGATGTTCGGGCGGTGCCGATGTGTCGGTCGCCGCTGACCACCTGCATCTTCGATGCTCGCCTACGTCAATCGGCATTTCCCTTCGCCCCTCTGCGTAGTCTCCTCGTCTCGGTGCGGCCGGCGTGCTCCACGGCAATCAGTCTGCGTGGCTTTCGTCTTGCTGGCATTGATTTGAATGTGCCGGTACTTGCGAGTAGTTGCTCGGATACAAACTGATTGTTAGTGCGATCAATAAGGTAGGGCGTAACTCTCCAAGCTTGTCGCTTCGGTAGTTCGGTTCGCTCAAGGAACCCGCGTATTGAGCTGGAAGGAGGTGATTGCGTATGCAGCAGGTCAAAGAGCCCAGAACGTTAAAGTTCTCTGTTGCCGAAGTGACGGAAATGATTGCGTCCTTGGAATCGTCCAAGACACTCCGTCACCTAAGTGGTGTTCAAAGACGGCAGATTCAGGAAACAATTGACGATCTGACCTACGCACGCGATGCCGCCGACGGCGGTAGCGTCTCGTTGCGAAAGTCGGTTCTCTTGAGTTCCCTGCAATGTGGAGTGATGACCCAAAAGTGGTTGTCCGACATGTTGGATGAGTTGTTCTAATACAACTGTCATTTAGTCGTAGGCAAGTGGAATCGAGTAAATCTCCCCTACCTTTTATTTTATTTTCCTCTGTGATGATTCATCTTGGAAAGACAATTAAGAAGCTGCGAGTCGATCGAGGAATCTCACAGCAAAAACTAGCCGAGTCAGCGGATGTAACGCCGTCATTTCTGAGCTTGTTGGAAAACGACCATCGCCGACCGAGCCTACTGGTGTTGCGTCGGCTTGCTGTGGCTCTAGAAGTTCCAGAAGAAGTTTTGATTTGGGATTCTGTCGATCTGCCGTCTAATCTAAGCGAGGCCGATCAGCGGATGTGCGAAATGGCAAAAATGATCGTACGGAAATACTACGAAGCAAGTCATGGAAGTACACATTCGCACACCGAACGCGGCTGACGCTGCGATTCGATCGCGGGAACAGTTGGCTCTCTTGCTTGAAGTCGAAGTGGACTTCATTGAATCAGTAGTTTCCAATCCAGAGGCATTCTATACCAGCTTCAGCATCCCCAAATCGAATGGCTTGTCTCGAGAGATCAAGCCGCCCACGAAGTGTCTCCGCCGCGTGCAGCGAACACTTCTAAATCTACTGTATGACCGAGTCGTCTTGCGGTCATGTCTGCATGGTGGAGTACCGCGGAAGTCAATCGTGACTCACGCCCAGTCTCATTTAGGCAGGGCGATGCTGGCGACGTTAGACATACGCGACTTTTATCCTTCGACCACACTGGAACACCTTCGGCAAGTCGCTACCGCATTGGGATTTGTGGATGAGGCTGCAACGGACTTGCTCTTGTTGGTGACGCTTAACGGTCGCCTACCGCAAGGAGCACCCACCAGTTCGCTCTTCGCAAATTTGGCCTTCGCTCCTGGCGACACCGAGTTCATCGACATATGCCGGAATCGAGGCCGGCGGCGTTGGAATTTGCGGTACTCCAGGTATGTGGATGACATCGCCATATCCGGCGACTGCGACCTGCGTGAAATGCGTGACGAATTTGTGCGGGCGATAGGCACTGCAAATTACACGGTCGCGGATGAAAAGATCCATTTCAAGGGGAGGCACGAGCGGCAGATAGTTACAGGCCTGGTTGTGAATGACAAACTGCGACCAACCAAAGAGTACATTCGAGATCTGAAGCATGACATTCGCAATTGTCTGAACCTGGGCGCCGCGTTGGTGGCGATCGCAGAGGGTGTCACGGTCCGAACGCTAAAGAATCAATTGTCGGGAAAAGTAGCCCATCTAAGTCGAGTTGATCGGGAACTGGGAAGACATTTTCACGGCATGATGTGCGGCGTCGATTGGACGAGCCGCGTGCCTGCAGCGTGATACCGAACGGTCAACAGTTCTTGGGACCTGGGAGGTACATTATGGCTTGGGGAGACGAATCCAGCGAAGGCACAAAGCAGTGCGAAAACTGCGGTGCGGCTTATACTCTTTTCTGCACAAAGCTGCCTGTTCGCGAAAAGGGCTACATCGAGTGCAAGTGTGGCCACACGATCGAGGATTGGAATAGCTCACATACCTACCGCGTGGAATTCGCCGACGGAGGCTACGGCAAAAAGGTTAGTGATTAGCTCAGGCCGGTTGGCGTCGATTCGTCGATCGCTTTTCTATATCGGCGGCAGCGGCTCGACGCGCTTGCCGAAGAGCAGGATGAAGCCCGCTAAGACGACGACCTGCAACGGCAAGATAATCCAGACGGAGATGCCGAGGCCGACCAGCAGCGTGCCTAGGAGCGTCGAGACGACGCCCACCACCGCCGCGTATACGATCTGCGTGTAAACGTGCGCCATCAGATCGCAGTAGCACGCCTGGGCGGAGAGGATCGCGGTGTCGGAGACGGGCGAGACGTGATCGCCCATGATCGCGCCGGACAATACGCAGCCCAAGGTGCCGATGAAGATCGGGCTGCCGGTGAGCCCTTCGGGCGTTGTCGCTCCCACGGTTGCCGCCGCCAGCGGCACGACCATCGGCACGAGGATGCCCATCGTGCGCTTGGCGGTGCCGGTGCAGAAGGAGACGGCCACCGCTGGGAAAGGTTGACTACGACTCTACCCGCTTGCCCACCAATAGCAGCAATCCTGCGAGGACGATCAGTTGCAGGGCGAGGAGTAGCCAGACGGAGATGCCGAAGCCGATGGGAAGGGTGCCGAAGAGAATGGCGACTCCGCCGACGGCGAAGGCGTAGGGGAGCTGCGTGTTGACGTGGGCCATGTGGTCGCAGCCGCTGGCCAGGGCGGAGAGGATCGTGGTGTCGGAGATGGGGGAGCAGTGGTCGCCGAAGATCGCGCCGGCCAGGACGCTCCCCATCGCGCAGAGGAAGATCGGGTTAGCGGCGAGCTCCTGTGCCGTTGACACTTCGGTCAGCGCGGTGGCGAGGGGGATGACCATGGGGACGAGGATGCCCATCGTGCCGTAGCTGGTGCCGGTGCAGAAGGCGATCGTGCAGGCGAGGACGAACACGACCGTGGGGAGCCAGACGGTGATGTCGTGCTCGGTATTTTCGCTCACGGAGATGAGGACGCCCTTCAAAAAGTCGCCCGTGTAGAGGCGTTCGTGCTGATGTTCGAAGGCCTGGGTGGTGGGCGCGCCGCTCGTGGATTTGTTGCCGGTCATGCGGGACATGGCGCCGGCGAGCAGGAGGATCAGCAGCGCGGGGAGGACCATCTTGGCGCCAGTGCCGGCGGCCCAGGCGATGCGTTTGCCGGGGAGGCGTTCGCGCCAGCGGGCCAGGACGACGGCGACGAACAGGCCGGCGAGTCCGCCGTAGTAGAGGGCCAGGCTGGAGTCGCCTGAGCCGAAAGACGCGCGGAAGCGAGCGAAGCCGGCGAGGTCGGGCGAGGACTGGGCGATTTTTGCCGCGCCGGTGGCGTAGATCAACCAGAGCGTCATCGACAGCGTTACGGCCAGGGGCACGATCGCGTTAGACCAATGGGAAGTGCGGACTCCCTGGCCGTCGTCGTAGGGATCGACGGCAAAATCGCTGGTGGCCCAGGCCGGGGTTTCACCGGCCGCGGCACGCCGTTCGGCGGCGAGCATGGGGCCGAAGTCGCGCTTCATGAAGGCGATCAGCGGCAGGAAGAGCAGCATCTGGATGACGTAGAAGCGGTACGGGATGCAGGCCAGGAAGAGCTCAAACGGATTGAGCCCGGCGGCGATCGCAGGCGGGAGGTTTGTGATGCCTTCGCGGATGTATTCAAGCTCGATGGCGATGAAGGTGGAGACGATGGCGAGGCCAGCGACGGGGGCGGCGGTGGCATCGACGAGGAAGGAGAGCTTTTCGCGCGAGATGCGGAGGCGGTCGCAGGTCGGGCGCATGGTGCCGCCGATGAGGAGGCAGTTGGCGTAGTCGTCGAAGAAGACGAGGAGGCCCGTGAGATAGACGACGATCTGTCCGCTCGCGCGCGAACGGGCCCAGGGAGTGAGCAGCTCGACCATGCCGCGCATGCCGCCGCCGATTTGGATCACGCCGATCATCGCGCTGAGGGTCATGCTGAAGGCGTAGACGCGGAGCTTGTCGGGTTGGATGGTGGATTGCCAGAGCTGATTTTCGAGCAGGTCGACGGTGGCGGCGATGGGGTTGCCGCCGGTGAGGATGAGCGACCCGACGGCCAGCCCGGCAAAGAGGGCGAAGAGGACGCGGCGGGTGGCGATCGCCAGCACGATGGCGACCACGGGCGGTGCGATGCTCAGCCAGCCATAAGGATGTTCAACCATACAAGAAAGCCGTTCGCCTGACGTGAGTCGCCTTAACCAACTACCGGATTCTCGACCAGCGTCACCCGCCGCGCGTTGGCGTTCACTTCGACCAGCCCGCTGATCGGCAAGGCCCAGTTCTCCTTCTGGTGCCCGGCCGGCAAACCGGCGAGCACGGGCACTTCGAGCTGGCCGAAGTATTCGTTCAAGATGGCGTTCATCGCATCGGCGGATTCACTCGGCTCGCCCTCATCGAAATTAAAGCTGCCCAGGAGCACCCCCGCGGCGGCCCGCAGTTTTCCAGCCAGGGAGAGCTGCGCAAGATACCGGTCGACGCGATACACCGGCTCGTTCACGTCTTCGAGAAACAGGATGCGTCCCTCGGTTTCGACGTCGTACGGCGTGCCGATGAGCCCGGCGAGCACCGAAAGATTGCCGCCCGTGAGCCGGCCGTTGGCAATCCCCGGCACGATCGCCCGTAGCCGCACGTCCGCCACGCCGTCCTCGGCATAAGTGGCGAGCTGCATCCCGGTGTCGAGCTCGCCGTCGGGCGCGATTGTCCGCCAGAGCGCCGCCTCGGTGGTTTCCGACATCGGCTCCGCCGCGCCAAAACCATCCTGCAGGTTCGGGCCGTGAAACGTGACCAAGCTGGCGCGATTCTGAAACGCCAGGTGCAGGCCTGTGATGTCGCTGAAACCCACGAAGACTTTCGGATGCCGCTGGATCAAATCGTAATCCAGCCGTCCCAAGAGCCGCGCGACGCCATAGCCGCCCCGCGCACACCACACGGCCCGCGACTCCGGATCGGCAAACGCCGCCATCAGCTCGCCGGCCCGCGTGCTGTCGTCGCCCGCGAGATAGCCCGTCTTGCGAAACACGTCGCCGTGGGTCTTGATGCGATAGCCGCGCGACGTCAAGAACGCGAACGCCTTTTCGAGCCGCTCGCGGACCACCGGCCCGGCGGGGGCGATTACGCTGATGGTGTCGCCGCGGCGGAGGGACTTGGGTCTGGTGATCTGCATCAACTGCATCCTGGCTTTCATGCACTGGGTTAATCGTCTGCTTATTCTCCGGCAAACAACCAATACCCGAGGACAAGCGACGCAACAAGCCCAGCCAGATCGCCGGTCAAACAGGCTGGCAGCGCATGACGGATTTTCGTAACTTGTACGGCACCGAAATAGATGGTCAGGATGTAGAACGTCGTTTCGGTACTACCCATCATCAGCGTGGCGGTGTTACCGAGAAAGCTGTCCGGTCCATGCACATCAAAGATTTCAACCATAATTGCTCGGGCTCCGCTACCGGTTAGCGGGCGCGTGAAAGCCAGCGGCAACAAGTCGAGCGATTCGGCATAGTCGCCCAATCCAACGGTCTGCATCGCCAAAGTACCGCCTGACTTGAAATCTGCAAAGATGCCGCTGGCGATGAATACTTTGATGACGAACAACATCGCGACGAGATACGGAATGATCATGATGGCGATGTCGAAGCCTTCCTTGGCGCCGGTGACGAACGATTCGTACATTGGCACGCGCCGGTAGGCAGCCCAACAAATGATCAATAGGATCGTCGCCGGAATCGTCCATTGGCTGACCACATCGAGGGTGTCGAAGATCGATTGCGTCGAAATCATGCCGTTCCCTCCTTTGGCCGAACGCCAGGGTCGAAATTGCCGTCACCCGTTTGAGCTGCAACTCGAAAACGGGGCCAACGGGAGAGCCAGCGTGTCGCGACAATCGCCACGACTGTGCTGACCGTGGTGGCCATGAGGATGGCCACCATCGGTCGGGCAGGATCGACGCTGCCGCTAGCGACGCGATAACCGATGATCGTAAACGGCACCAAGGTGATGCTGCTGGTGTTGATCGCCAGGAACATCACCATGCTGTCGGTCGCAGTATCCTTGACGGGGTTAAGTTCCTGCAGCTCGCGCATCGCCTTGAGACCCATCGGCGTGGCGGCGTTGTCGAGGCCGAGCATGTTGGCCGAAAGATTCATGAGAATTGCGCCCTGGGCAGGATGGCCATCCGGAATCTCCGGAAACAGCCAGCGCATGAGGGGGCGCAAGAGGCGAGCGAAGGCATCGACGAGGCCGGCATCTTTGGCGATGTTCAGGAGTCCTAACCAAAGCGCCATGATGCCGATCAAGGTGATGCAGATTTCGACGGATGCTGTGGCTGCATCGAGTGTGGCTTTGTTGAGTTGTCGGCCCATCGCGGCGAGACCGGTTTCGGGGGGGGTGGCCGCAAGCTTGTCTTTCGCATTGTTCTCTTGCTCGGTGCCTTGCTCTGCTGCCGGCGGCAACGCGGGCGCAGACCAGCTTTGCCAGGCGCCTTTGCCGAAGCCGTAGAGAATGCCAACCAGCAGCAGCCAGAACCAGACTTTGTTTAGCACAGGCGACTCTCCCGATGGCAACGCAAGAAAGTGCCGGCGTTTTTCCCTGTCCGCATGCCGTCGGACCAGACCGTTTCGCCAGCCACGACGACGCGCAGGACAGCACCGGCCGCGCCTTCGCTGGCCGCGTCTTTGGCAGTTTTGCCGAAGAACGCAAGGTCAGCATAATAGTCGCGGCGGATCTTGCCGCGATTCGCGCCCAGGCCCAGGCGTTTCGATTCGCGCCAGGTTTCGGCCGCGATTTCGGCAAGTGCTTGGGCAGTCGAATGCGACGGCCCCAGCTCGTCGACCGGCACGAAGCCCCAATTGACCGGCAGTTCCATCGGCGACGTCAACACTTCGAGCATCTCGCGCCGCGAAGGATCCACGCGGCCGATGACGGTGGTGACGCCTGCGGCCAGGAGCGCGTCCAAGCGTTTGCCGTCGAGCGGCCGGCCCGGCATCCAGTCGTGAAGGAATGCCAATCGGCCGGGAAGCACGATCATCCCGTCGGCCGACAATACGAGTTTGCCGGTCGACGTGCCGAGATCACCGAGGTCGACGATCTTGGCATCGGGCCGCTGGTCCATCGCCAGACGATGACCGTGCGAATGATTCAGCGCCAAATCGGCCCGCACCGGCTCGCGGAAATCGACGTCAAGCACGTGCCCGGCGACGATGGCCACATCATACAGCTTGAGCTCGTTGTCGCGCGGCAGGCGATCGTGGTCGCCCGGATCGGCGTTCGCGAAGCTGCCGTCGGCGATCGCCACGAGGGCCGCCAGGAGACCGTCGAAATGTACCTCCACGAGCGGCGCGGGGTCTGGCCCTGGCCAGCCGCCCGCTTCCACCAGCACCGTCACTACGCCCTGCGACTGGACCCACTCGCCAAAAGCCCAGGGCATGTACTCGGCGACATAGCGGGAGATCATTCCGGGCGCGCTCGATTGCACGGCTCGCGCGAAGCAAGCGGCCACTTGCTTGGCCTGGCGAAGCTGCGGCGTTTCAGTGAACGATTCGTCCAGCGGCGGGGCCATCAGCGAGACGGCAGCCGGCTGGGGTGGAAATCCGATCGCGGTGCGGGCGTTTTGATTGTGCAGGTTGAAGCCGAACTCGGGCCGCAAAGTTTCCACCGCCCGGTGGAGCGCACGGCCTTCTGGCGATTCGAGCCGCTGCGAGTCGCGGTTTACGTCGATGTGCTGGGCGTTGAAGCGGATGTGAGCCGCCGCGCCATCGGGGTTGAGCATCGGGATCGCGTAGAGCGTCGCGCCTGCGAGCAACGCCTTAGCCTCCGGCGCGTCTCGATGCTTTGTCAGAAAGCTCAATAGATCCAAGAGCACGGCCGTGTGCGTCGGCTCGTCGCCATGCATCTGCGACCAGAGCAAAATCCGCCGCGGCCCGCTGCCGATCGTCGCCAAATAGATCGGCCGCCCCTGGTACGACTCGGCAAACTTCTCGACCTCGAGCCGCCCACCGGCGGCGTCGGCGAGTCGCAGCAGCGTTCGCTCCATGTCTTCACAGCGCAGCGTCGCCGGGTCGAGCGGCGAAACGCGAAAGCGGGCGTACGACTCACGCTGCGGCTGCACGTCGGCTTCGAGGGATGGAATGGCCACGTGGCTTGGCTCACGGCGACGCTGAAGGAGATGGTTTCGCGTCACGCTGCTTCGCGGCATAGGCCTCGGCTTTGCCGAATACCCGCATCAGGTTGCCGCCCAAAATGCCTTGAATCTGCTCGTCCGTGTAACCGCGATCCAAGAGGCCCTGCGTGATATACGGATACGAGCTTACATCATCCAGCTGCAGCGGCAACACGGAGATGCCGTCGTAGTCGGACCCCAGCCCCACATGCTCCACGCCCGCGACCTCGGCGATGTGTTCGATGTGATCCAGGAGATCATGGATCGTGCCGCGCGAGTAGCTGTTCTTGGCCCGCCACTGAGCCATCTTGTCCTCGACCGAGCTGGGATCGGTCCGCCGCAGCATCTGCTCGTAGCGCATGCCGTCGAGCGAAGCCTTCACGGCCGACGGCACGATGAAGCCGGAGAAAAAGTTGACCATCACCACGCCGTCCTTTTCGTGGATGCGCTTGAGGACGTCGTCCGGCACATTCCGCGGATGATCGGCGACCGCGCGGGCCGAGGAATGCGAGAAGATCACCGGCACCGCGCTCACGTCGAGCGTGTCGTGCATCGTGTCGGCCGAAACGTGCGAGATGTCGACGAGCATGCCGAGGCGGTTCATCGTGCGGACGACTTCCTCGCCGAAGGGGGTGAGGCCGCCGTTCTTCGCGTCGTCGGTGCCGGAGTCGGCCCAGCTGAGCGTGTCCGTGTGCGTGAGCGTCATGTAGCGGGCGCCGAGGTCGTAGAGCTTTTCGAGCGCGGCCAGCGATTCCTGGATGCAGTGGCCCCCTTCGACGCCGATGAGCGAGGCGATCTTGCCCTGGCGGTGGATCCGCTCGATGTCGCCCGTCGACAGGGCCAGCTCGAACGTGTCCGGATAGCGGGCGATCATCCGCTTCACCAGCTCGATCTGCTCGAGCGTCGTGGCCAGCGCCTCGCCCTTGTAGCCCAGGTCGACCGGCACCCAGACGCTCCAGAACTGCGCGCCGAGGCCGCCCTGCCGCAGCCGCGGGATGTCGGTTTGCAGCGACTTCTGCGGCGCGGAGATGTCGAGCTTCGAGAAGTCGCCGCCCGCTTGGGTGCGAATCTCCCAGGGCATGTCGTTGTGACCATCGATCACGAGCGACCGGGCGTGCAGTTCTCGGGCCTTGTCGGTGAGCACGACGGGTGGGCGATCGTCGTCGGCCCGCGCCGACGAGAAGACAGCCCCCATGACAAGCAAGAGCGACAATAGGCCGATGCCGGCGGATTCCTGGTGCACCATCATCCTTCAGTTCGCTTTCGCTTGCTTGTTGGCATCGCCTGAGCTGCCGTTCGACTTCACCAATTCATGCCAGGCCCAGCGGTAGAGATTGCGCGAATCGACATAACGCGATTCGGTCGAGGGCGCCCCTAACACGACGATGATCAGCCGCTTGCCGTCGCGCTCACATGTCGAGACCAGGCAGCAGCCCGCGGCGTTGGTCGTGCCGGTTTTGATGCCGTCGTAACCCTCGGTGCCCAGCAGCTGGTTGGTCGTCTTCCAGACGATGTTGCGTTTGTAGCCGGATACGGAATCGAGTGTCGAACCATGTTGGGCCGTGCCGACGCGCTTGCGGAATTCAGCTTGCTGGAATGCCTTCGACGCCAGGAGCGCGAGGTCGGCCGCGGTCGTTTGATGTCCTTCGGCCGGAAGTCCGTGTGGATTCTCGAAGTGGGTCGACTTCATGCCGATCTCTTTCGCCTTGCGGTTCATCGCGGCGATGAAGCCGTCGTAGCTCGTTTCGGCATCGGGCGTGAGACGCTTGCCAAAGTGCTCGGCAAAGGCAACGGACGCATCGTTGCCGGACGGCAGCAACAGGCCGTACAGCAGTTCGCCCACCGATACCTTTTCGCCGGCCTTCACGTCCGACGTCGAGCCGGACGTCTTGTCCGCCCGCTCGCTGAAGGTGACGATTTCATCGAGCACGCGGGGATCCTTTTCCGCCAGCGAAGTGACCAGGTACGCCGTCATGATCTTCGTCGTGCTGGCGGGATCGCGCTTTTCGCTTTCGTTGAGCCCCTTGAGGACTTTTCCGTCGGCATCCGTGATCGCCCAGGCCTTCGACGCGACGAACGGCGGGCCGTCGAGCGAATCGGCCGGCCTCTTTTCCTTGACTTCGGCGTTGATGATTGCCGGCTCCGGCGCGGCCTCTTCATCCATCACCAGCGGACCGAGCGCTTTCCAGGTGGCGGCGTCGACGATGCCCGTCGGCTTGAGGCCCGCTTGCTCCTGAAACTTCTTGACGCCTCCTTCGGTCTCCGGGCCGAAGTCGCCGTCGGTGCCGATGTTGACCGACGGCTTGGTGCGGGCGTTTACGGTCCGCTGCATGGCCTGCACCATGTCGCCTTCCGAACCGACCTGCAGCACCTGAGCGATCGGCGCCGCTTCACCCTCCTTGCCGTTGAAATACGTGTAGGCTGCGGCGCCGACTTCGGCGCAGAAACGGTCGCCGGCATTGTCATTGTTCCAGCTTTGGTCTTTGTTCTTATTGGTGAGGATGCCGAAGGCGATTGGGCCGGCGGGCGATTCGATGAAGCCCGCGTCGGTCCGCGACTCGTTCACGGAGCCGGTCTTGTGGGCGACCTTTGTGCCCTTGGGCAAGAGCCGCGGCACCTTGATCGTATCTTCGCACGAATAAAGGTGCTCCAGCATCTCGTCCGATGCTTTTTGGCTCACGAGCTCGTGCTTGTAGAGTGCTGCCACAAGCTTGACCATGTCGTTTGCCGTGGTGCTGCCGAGGCCGTAAAGTCGGCTCCGCTCGGGCGAGACCGATGTATCGCGGCGGAAGACCTTCGAGTTGAGCTGCGTCTCTTTGCAGCCGTGCTCAGCCATCGATTTATTGACGGTCTCGATCCCGATCGAATCGACCACCAGGTTCGTGGCAGTGTTGTCGGAAGTCGAAATCATCAGCCGGATCGCGTCGCGGAGCGACAATTTCAGCCCGGGAGAGAAATGCGAAGTGAGCAGCCCCGATCCCGGGACCATGTCTTCCTTTTTGAGCTCGATCATGTCGTCGAGCGATACCTTGCCGGCGGCGATCTGTTCGTACGTGGCGATCATCACGGCGAACTTGATCAGGCTGGCCGTCGGCATCGGCTTGTCGCCATTGAACTCGAATGCCTCGCCAGTCTTGAGGTTCTTGATGGCGACGGCCACCTCGCCCTCGTGACGATCGATGAGCGACTTGAGGACGTCGGCAAGCGTGGGCTTCGACTTCTCTTCGGCAGCGTTCGCACAAAGTGCATGCAGTCCAAGAATGAAAGCGAATAACGACAACTGGAGCTTGTGAGCCATATTTCACTCTCGAAGGGACGACCGTCCTCTAAGTTTTCAGGAACGCTAATTTACGCGAATCATCTCTAATCCGAATTAGCGAGGATTAGCGGAGATCAGTGTTCCCTGTCTTTTTCAAGTCACATCCGGCAGCGGACCGTCGAGCAGCGCGACTCCCGTGCCGTTTTCTTTGGGATAAATACAGCGGCCCTTATCGAGCCGCACGCCGGTGGCAATGTCCTTGGCCAACAGCACCGCGCCGTCCATGTCGACATAGTCCAACTGCGGCAAGAGCTGCGCGAGGGCCGAGATGCCGACGGTCGACTCGGTCATGCAGCCGCACATCACCTGCATCCCCAGCTCTCGGGCCCGCGCGATCATCCGCCGCGCCGCGGCCAGGCCACCGCACTTCACCAGCTTGATGTTGATGCCGTGATACAAGCCGTGGCAGCGATCGACGTCCGACTCGACGACGCAGCTCTCGTCCGCGATCAGCGGCAGCACCGACCCCTCGCGGGCTTTGCGGGCCTCGTCGTCGTTGCCCGGCGCGATCGGCTGCTCGATGAATTCGACGCCCAATTCTTTAAGCGCAGGGGCAAGCTCGATCGTCTGGGCCGCGGTCCAGCCACAATTGGCGTCCACCCGGAACAGCGCGTCGGTGTGCTTCCGCAGTTCGCGGACAATCGCCAGGTCGTCGGCCGTGCCGAGTTTGATCTTGTACACTGGCCACCCTGGCATCTCCTCCATTTTGGCGACCATCTTCTCGGGCGTGTCGATGCCGAGGGTGTAGTCGGAGATCGGAATCTTGTCGGTCTTGAGCTTCCACAGCTCGTAGACCGGCTTTCCGCGCAGCTTCCCCCACAGATCGTGCACCGCCTGGTCGAGGGCCGAGAGAGCGAATTCCTGACCCGGCAGCCGGCGGGCCAGTTCCGCGACGAGCTCCAGCGGATCATTGAGCAGCGAGCCTTCGAGGAACGATCGCACCGACTCGAATGAGGCCGACATCTTTTCGATCGTCGCGCCGTAATACGAGTTCGTCGTCGCCTCGCCGTAGCCGTGGATGTCTTGAATCGACAGCTGGACGACGATCGTCGGCTGGACGCTCATCGAGCCCCGCGAGATCGTGAAGACGTGCCGCAGGGGCAGGTCGAAATGCTTGTAAGTGAGCCGCACAGCGGGCCTCCATCGCCGTAAGTCTTGATCCTAAAGCGTTCGCCGGACAAGTGTTAGCAGCCGACGCGCAACCGAATCATGCTATCGCGCAAGGGGGTTGCCGAACAACAGCTCGGCGAGCGCTTGTTGCGAAACCGCGACGTCGCTGTAGGTGCAGATTCGCACCGCGGCATCGGGGTAATCGTCGAGCGCTTGCGAGACACCGAGCGACGCCACGATCGTGGGCCGCGCGGCCGACAGCGAGCGGACGAAATCGGCCTGGTGAGCCAAGAGGCCGAAGGCGTGCCAGGCCGCGGGGCGGACGATCATCGCCACCACGAGCTGCGGCGCGGCAAGCGCTGCTGCACGGGCGGCAGCAAACTGGGCATCGTTGGCCGCCGGGCCGAGCTCGATGTACGTGACATCAGCAAATCGTTCCCGCAGTGCAGCGGCCAGCGGCTGCTCCGGCGGATCAATGGCCGTGGCGAATGGTTTGACCAACACGGCCACCAGCGGCTTCGTCGGATCGAGCGGAATCAACTCCTGCGCCCTCCCGCCGATTTCAATGGCCGCCTGCGCCGCGCTGAACGCCCAGATCGCCGCGAGCCTCTCGTCAGAGACGCCCTCGACCCAATCGCCGCGCGGCCTAGGAAGCTCCGGCGGTGGAGAGCTAAGCGCTTTGGTTTTCAGTCGCCAGACGCGTTCAAAGGCTTTGTCGATGCGCTCCGTCGTGAGTTTGCCGTCGGCCACCCGCTCCACGAGGAAGTTCACGACCTCCACCGGGTCTTTGATGTCGAGCAACAGGTCCACACCGGCATTGAGCGCCGCAAGGGCCATTTCGCCTTCGCTCTCGAACAAGTCGCGGACGCCCGCCATCAGCAGGCTGTCGGAGCAGACGACGCCTGCAAAACCCATTTCGCCGCGCAACAGGTCCTTGAGCAGGACTGCCGAGAGTGTCGCCGGCAGGCCGCTGGGATCAATTTGCGGGAAGGCCACGTGCGCCGTCATCACGAGCGAACAGCCTGAGTCGATCGCCGCCTGAAACGGCAGCAGCTCGCATGCCCGCAACTCGTCGAGCGATTTGTCGACGCTCGGCAGCGCGTCATGCGAATCCTGGTGCGTGTCGCCGTGGCCGGGGAAGTGCTTGGCGGTCGTCAGCAGGCCGCGATCCTCCGCCAGCGCAACGTACGAAGCGGACAACGCCGCCGCACACTCGGGGTCTTCACTGAACGCGCGAATCGAAATGATGGGATTCTGGCGATTCGTGTTGACGTCGGCCACCGGAGCGAAAGCAATGTGCACGCCCGCCTCGCGGGCCTCGCGGGCAAGCACTTCCACATACGTTGCAACCAAGTCGCTCCGCCCCAGCGCCGCCGCATGCGGAAACAGCGTGTAGCCGCGCAGCTGCTGCCCTGCCCCGCGCTCCAGGTCAGAACCGACCAGGAGCGGATACTTGCTCCGCGACTGCAACCGCTCGAGCGTCGCCGGCGTGCGGGCCTTGGTGCCGTTGAACAGAATGAGGCCGCCTACGGGGCACTCGTCGAGCAGCCGCCCAATCCGCTCCTCATCGTCGTCGACCACCACCACCGGCGGCAGATTCGAGCCGATGCGAACCATCATCAGCTGCGCGAGCCGGTCGCGCAAATCGGTCGGCGGCGACGGGAGATCGCTGGTCGAAGAGGACATGTTCAGGCCTTTTCCCGGCGTCCGAAACGGCTGTCGATGCTCGGATAGACGATCGCGGCCACGACAAAACTCGGGATTGTGGCGAACATGATCCAGGTGAAGAAGCCGGTGAAGCCCAGGGCCTCTTGAATCCGGCCGCTGAAATACCCCGGAATCGTCACGCCCAGCGCCATGAACCCGGTGCAAATCGCGTAGTGGGCGGTTTCGTGTTCCCCCCGCGACACGTAGAGCATGTACAGCATGTAGGCGACAAAACCGAAGCCGTAGCCGAATTGCTCGATCCCGAGGGCCAGATTCACCAGCCAGAATTGCGTTGGCTGCCAATGGGCCAGGGCCAGGAACACGATGTTCGGCAAATGGATCGCCGCCGCCATCCAAGGCAAGCAGCGTTTGAGCCCAAAGCGCGAGGCGGTCACCCCGCCAAGAATTCCGCCCACGAGCAACATCACTACGCCGACGATCCCGTACGCAATCCCGACTTGCTCGTTGTTGAGGCCGAGCCCACCTTCGGCACGGTCCGCCAACAAGAAGGGAAACGTGATCTTCGCTAGTTGTGCTTCGCCAAATCGGTACAGCAGCAAGAATGCGAGCATCGAAGTTAGGTGCGGCTTGGCGAAAAACGTGCGGACCGTTTTCCCCATTTCGGCCAGGACTTGCGATACCGTGACGGCTGAGGCCTCGCGATCGCGTGCGGGCCGCGGCAACACAAATGCGTGGAAGACGGCGAGCGTGAGCAACATCGTCGTGGCAACGAACATGCCGAACCGCCACGCCGGCGCGAACGGCATCCCGCGTTCGTTCAGCCAGCCGACAAACATCACCAACAACCCCGTCGCGGTGACCATGGCCAAACGCCAGGCCGTGTTGCGAATGCCGACAAACAGGGCCTGATCGTGCGGCGGCAGGGCCTGCATGTAAAAGCCGTCCGCCGCGATATCATGGGTCGCGGAACAGATCGCCAACACGAAGAAGCCCGCCAGCGTCCATCCGACGAAGTTCCTTCCCGTCACGGAGAACGCAATTGTCGTTAGCGCCAACGCCATCAGAAACTGGGTATAAAGGATCCAACGACGCTTTGCACCCAGCACGTCGACCAGCGGGCTCCACAGCGGCTTGATGACCCAGGGGACGCCCAAGTAGCTCGTGTACTCGGCAATCTGGCGGGTCGTGAGGCCGAGATTTTCGTAGAGGATGACCGAAACATTGACGACGAGCACGTAGGGCAGGCCCTGCACGAAGTACAACGTCGGCACCCACCACCAGGGGCCGGAAGTGCGGTCCGTCGGAGCGTTGGGCGCGGGCGGAGCATGATCGGCCGGCGCGGCAGAGTCGGCGGCAATCGCTTCAGCCTGCGGCAAAGACGACACTCCCAAATCAAATGGACGTTTATCCGCCGGCGGGCGGATCGAGCGTCGCGGCCGGCCCTTCGACGCCGATGCGATTGACGGCCGTCACGACAACCTTGTTCTTTCCCAGACCGCCAAGCTCTTGAGTATGCCCTGGTACGATCTGCGTCGTCCAGCCATTCTCGGCTTTTTCTCGCACCACCCAGAGCCAGGGCGCTTCGCCGCTGGGCGATCGGAGTAGCAACGGGCCTTCGGCGTCGGCCGACTTCCAGGCGAGCTGCGGGGCAGCGGGCGGCGGTGTTTTGGTCGCGAGCCACGGGCTGGCGGGTACCAGGGCGGGTGCGGAGTACACGCCCTGTTTCAATTTGGTGGCTACGCCGCCGCGGTCGGCCGCGAGCGCCTTGATGCTGAAATGGACGTTGCCCGTCGCGCCTGCCTGAGCACGCGTGGCTTCGATTTGGTGGACCAGCTCGTCGGCCGACCATTCGTCTTTTGCTCCGTCATCGATCCGCGAAGTGAAGTTGCCGGGCCAGAGATTACGGCCCGCGCGGTTCTGCTCGGCCCACCACTTCAGTAGCACCGGATAGCTCTGCGCCTTCTGTGCGATCGGCCAATAGAGCTGCGGGCTGAAGTAGTCGACCGTGCCGTCTTGGAACCACTGGAGCGAGTCGGCGTACAGCTTGTCGTAAGCGTCGAAGCCCTTGATGCTCTCCGGATGGCCGGGCCGGTAGATGCCGAACGGGCTCACGCCGAAGCGGACCCACGGCTTCTCGGCGTGAATAGCGTCGCTCAGCCGCTTGAGAAAATCGTCGACGTTGGCCCGCCGCCAGTCGTCGCGCTTCAGCGGCTCTTTGCCATCGAGGCCGGCGAGATACTTCTGCCAGCTCGCATCATCCGGGAAGTCGATCGGCTTCCCCTCCTTGTCGCTGATCGGATAGGGGTAGAAGTAATCGTCAAAGTGGACCGCGTCGATGTCGTACCGCCTCACCACGTCAAGAATCGCCGCGAGATTGTATTCCACCGCCCCCGGCTCACCTGGATCGAGCCACCGATATTCGCCGTACTCACGGACCCATTCGGGGTGCGTGCGGCTGACATGGTTGGCACTGACTTCGCCTTGCATCGTCGGAGCCGTCGCGCGGTAGGGATTGAACCAGGCGTGTAGCTCGAGACCGCGTCGGTGGGCTTCTTCGACCGCGAACTCCAGCGGATCGTACTCCGGTTCCGGCGCCTGCCCCATTTTGCCGGTGAGAAACGGCGACCAAGGTTCGAGCGACGATTTGTAGAATGCGTCGCACGCCGGGCGGACGTGCAGGACAATGGCGTTGAGGTTCAATTCAACGGCCAGATCCATCAGCTTGATCAGTTCCTCTTGCTGCTTTTCGACCGAGAGCCCCGGCTTCGACGGCCAATCGATGTTGGCGACCGTGGCAATCCACGCGCCGCGGAATTCGCGCTGGACCGGAGGCGGCTCGGCGGCGGCCTGCTCGCCAGCAATCTGCGCGAGGGCCGCAAGCAGCGTAATCGCCGTAAGCAACTTGCGCGATACGATCATGGCGCGGTTTCGCAATGGGGGCGGTGACAGCGCGCGGGCAGGATGCGGCAGCGGCAAGTTGCATGCAAGCGGCGGATGCCGAGACGCTGCAACGCGCCCCCCGCGATCAATAGCAACACCGTCGACGACGGTTCCGGCACGGCCCCGCCCGAGGCGCTCCCTTCTCCCAAACTAGTCTGGCCGAAGTTGTCTCGCCAGCGAACGTAGTCGTCCTCTCCGACTCCGGGCGTATCGTCGTTCGGCAGTGCGGTCGCGGTATCCATGGCGTCACGCCAGACGACGTAGTCTCCCGCGTCGACGACACCATCCTCATTGTAATCACCCCCCAGCGGCGGAGCGATGAATGTCGTCACCTGCAGCAGCCCGCTGCCGGTGAGCAGCTCGCTCGTGAACTGAGCGCCCGATCCGACCGCCCCCCACACGCCCGCCTGCTTCGAAACGCCGTCGATAAACAGCGAATCGATCACGTCGGTCGCGCCGCCAGTGTTCAGATCGAGCAGCGCTCCCGGCGCCAAGTAAACATCGGCCCCGTCAGCGAGGGAGGCGTTGCCGAGGCTCAGCGTGCCGGCTTCGACCTTCGTGTCACCGCCATACGTGTTCGCGCCCGTGAGCGCCAGCCTACCGAGGCCGCGCTTGGTGAGTCCGCCGTTGGCAACGGGAACGTTGAGCGACACGTCAACCGCCGCCGCGCCGTCGGCAACCGTCACGGCCCGCTCGGCGCCGCCCAGGTCAATTTGCGACGTTTGACCGGCGCCAGTGTTCTGGATGACCGCGGTCGTCCCGGCCAGCGGTGCGAGGTTCACATCCGCGACCAGCAGAAACTTCGCCGGGGTCGTGGCGTGGGCCTGCAAATTGATTGTTTGAAATGTCAGCGTTCCTGCGCTGCCGACGGAGAATACCCGCTGCGCGTCGACTTGCAGCGTGTGGACGCTGAGGCTTCCCGTGCCGAGGAGCGACACCGGCCCTGAGAATTGCGCGGAGATCGGTGTGGAGTCGGACGACGGCACGTAGTTGATCGCCAGCGTGCCGCCGGTGATCTCGAGCGACTCGCGCATGTAGAGCTTGCGGATGTTGTGTGACCCAGTGGAGAGCGTGACCGTGATGCTGGCGTTGGGCCGGTCGAGAATCACGGTGTCGTTCTGACCAGACGTGACGCCCGTTCCCGCCGCGCCCGGCAGCCGCGGCGTGGGAAGCGTCAGCGTGCCGACACGGGCCACTTGCCCCGGCCCCTGGACCGGCGCGACCGGCGTCTGTCCGCTGTTCCAGTTGCCGAGTGTCGACCAGTCGCCGCTCGAGTCGTTCCACCACAAGGCGGGTACGAGATTATCCCTCAAGAATTCCACGCCGCCGTTTGCCACGTCGAAATCGAGATTACTGCCGCCGTTGTTGAAGCTCTGCAAGCGGCCCGTGCTGGCGTATTGCCAAAACTTCCAGGGCTGGGCCGGATTGGGTGCGTCGTCCCACGGGCCGTAAAGCCAGGAGAGCGAATCGTTCGGATTGGCGGTCTGCACCGGGATCGAATTCGGACTGCTCTGATTGGGCCAGCGGGCGATCCACAACGTCGGATGCGTGCTCACCACCTGATTGCGCAGCGAAGCCGACGCGCCGCCAACCACGTACTGGGCGTAGTTGCCGTTGATGTAGACCGCCGGGCGGATGCCCATCACTTCGTAGATCCGATTGGAGAAATCGAGCGTGAACTGGGCCATGTCGTTGTCGCTGCGGATGCCGTCGCCGGCCTCCAGGTCGTGCACCGGCAGCAAATAGCCCGGCCGCATCCAGGGTCCGGCCATCTGGATGAAATGATCCGCCTCATCGGCGCCGCTGTTGGCGATGCCGCCGGAATTCAGGGTGCTGGCGATGATATCCGGCCGCGAGAAGTGATACGAGCCGGCGAACATCCCGGCCGTCGTCGCGCGGTTGATGTTCTGGATGTAGTACGGATCGTCGTACCGCTGCGAGAACGTATTGGTGGGCGGGTCGTTGTCGGAGTTGTTCTGGTCGTAGTAGCCGGTGGTGCCGCCGCGGCTCGAGCGAAGAAACACGAACTGGCGATTCTCGACGTTGCGGATGTTATTCCAGGTGGTCTGCGAGATGTTGCCCTGCCAGGCCGAAATATCGAGGCCCAACGCGCGGGTCTGGGCGTGCGCCGAATTGCCGGCCGCCGCGAGCAGGCAGGCCAGCAGCAGCCAGCGGCCAGCCCGCAACGGACTGCAATCAGCGGCAAATTGGCAATGGTTCCGTTTCACGCGAACTCGAATTTGCATCACGATGGGATCATCCTTGAAAAATGCGCGGCGCGAACCGAGCGAATCGAGGGCGAATGTTCCGGGGTGAGCCGGCCGGGAGAATTAACAACGCACCGCCGCTTGCCGCTCGACCAGCCGCCTGTGGAATGACCTCGTCAATTATTGAAGCCACGCGGAAGTGGAGCAAATCGAAATGCGCTCCAGACCATCCGAAATGCGAATGAAACTGCGCCTCCACTGCCCCCCGGCGACCAAGCGCGAACCGTTGATCCGGCCGCACCTCGGCCGCTCCTAAGTCGATGAAATGACGATCCTCGCGACGCATTTCCGACAGCCGTTTTGGGGCTGCGCAAGTTCGAGTGAAAACTGCGCAAAAATCGTTGTGGATCGCAGAAAATCGCGGATAAACTGCAAGTCGGGACGGTGGAGACGAGCGGTGGAGATTGCACTCTGCGCTCTCTACTCTGAGTTTTTGCGGTACGACTCGATTAGCCTCGTTGTAGCTAGGCCTCTTTGAAGCGGGAGTATGTCTAATGAAGCAGACCTTACTATCGATTGCATTTCTGGCGACGCTCGCCGCCTCGGCGAGCGCAGGGGAGTTGCGATTCTCCCTGGCGGTGCGTGAGACGAATAACGCCGCAGGCACCGCCATCGGCGCCAACGGCGGCGCCGCGGGAACCATCGAATTCGTGGGCCGCGACCCCGTGGCGCCGCAGCTCGATCAGAAGCTCGTTCCGGCCGACGGCGCCTGGCATGCCGTGTCTTTTAATCTGAACACCGAGCTGGTCCGCGGTTTTACGGGCGACGGCATCCTCACCAGCACCACAGGTCTCGGCGTGTTTGAAAGCCTCCGCATCGCCAACACCACCGATGGCATCACGCGGTACAAAGTCTACATCGACGACGTCGTCAACACCGTGAACGGCAACCCGACGACGATCACCGACTTCGAAGGCTTTTCCGTCGGCACGGAAGCGCTATTCCAAGAGCCGCGGTTCTCCGGCTCGACCAGCGCCAAACTACTGATGACGCCCGATATCGCCCGGGTCACGGATTCGGTGGCCTTCGCCGGCGCCAAGTCGTACGAGACGGAATTCGAGTTCATCAGCGACATCGGCACCGACACCACGAGCACGGGCGGCAACTGGGTCCGCTTGACCACCAACGGTCTCGCCAACCTGCCGAATCCCGTGATTGGCGTGCCGGGCAGCGCGACCAACACCTCCACGGTTTCGATGCAGATCCGGGTGGTCGCCGTTCCCGAGCCGGTATCGCTGGCGCTGGTTGGTTTGGCGCTAGGAAGCGTCGTAACGGTCGCTCGTCGACGCCGCTAGACCGGCAACGCGTAGATGCAATGGCCGCCGCGGACCCGATTCCGCGGCGGCTGTTTTATTGCGCCTATGCCGGGTGTGATCTTCGAGTCATGCGTACGAAGAGAACCGAGCGCTGGAAGGGCTGCAAATGACAACTGTAGCAGCCAATCATTGGAGCTGAAAATCGACGGACTGTGATGCTTCTCCGGTCACGTCGGCCTTCAGTACTGTTGCCGCTGGTTCCGTGAACTGAGCCGGTAGTACGAAGGTCGGTTTGGGTATCGGATCTCCCTCTTTCCAATTTGCTGGAGGACGGTCGATCTTGTTGACGACGACCCGATAGCTACCTGGCGGCAGCGCTAGTTGATAGTGTCCCTCGGCGCCAACGGCCGTCGCAATTGGGCGGCCTGCCGCGGGAAGAAATGTGATCGATGCTTCCGTCAGGGGCTGGTCTTTGTACGTCACAGTACCTTGCACCGTGGCGCCGGCGGGTGCTTGACGGCATCCAACGCAGGCTGCGAACACCACAACCGCAAGCAGGGCAACGGGCTGCCACACCCGTCGGTCAAGTTTGCGATGTTGACGGGAAGTCGTCATTCGACGCCAGAAACCGATTCGTTCCCGTTGCGCGAGGCCAGCGCCACGAAAACATTCATGTCCAAGTCGTCAGGCAGCAGCCTTACGCTGCCGTCGCCGTTGCAGAAGTGTGCGCCACCAGGATGAAAGCTTCCCCAGAAGAGGTCATTGAAGGACATGCTCCCTGGTTGCATTCCTACAGGGCGCTGGGTCAAAGGATCGTGGCTCTGATATAAATTCACTCCACTCTGCAATCCCATGTTGATTGGGTAACGAACGTCGACATTCTTGCAAGAGCTCATCGCTGAGCCTGCAGTTGCCCCCTTAGGACCACGTGGAGGTTCACCCGCGGCCGGACGTCGTGGCCCGTCTGGATTCGAAGTCCAGTAGACGCCGACGCTCCAAACTCGAAGCTGGTACCAACGCTCGCCGATCATCAATGTTTTGCTGAGGCCATCAGTCGCAGAGGATAACTTTACAGGCATCTGCTGCGACAATAAGCCATCGTAGTTGATACGACCCAATAATCCGCTGTTAGCTCCGGCACAAAAGTCCGGACCGCCGCGAATCGTCTCGCTGCAGCTGGCAACTCCATTTCGACTGCCGTAGGAGCCCATGACACCCGAATAACTCGACGCGCGATAAGCGTTGGCCTGCTCAACGGCCAGTTGCGCCGTCAAGTCATCGTCACTGGGACAACTGTAGAGCGTCATCGACTGGCCAAATAACTTGGCAATTTCATATCCGTCAAAGGGATCGTTAGGATTGTCAGCTTGGCGCTTACGAATTTCGTCCGTAATACGAGCACTAGTTGCGCCCTCTTCCAAATACGGGAGAATAAGGACGGGCCAACCTACGCCGTTTTCAGTGGCCACCCCGCTGTTCAGGGCACCGGGAGGAAGAACGCGGCAGGTGTTCTCATAGTTGAGGCAGCCCAGGCCGATATTCTTGAGATTATTCTGACACTGCGTCCGTCGCGCCGCTTCTCTGGCGGCTTGAATCGCCGGCAGCAAGAGCGCGACCAGAATGCCGATGATGGCGATCACCACCAGAAGTTCGACGAGCGTAAAACCGCGCTTCGCGTCCGGCTGCTTGCAACAGCGATTCGGTTGGATCATGCCCTCACCTTTCACTGGAATTCTAGGGACGCACGAGCGCGCAATTCAATTGAAGTCCCGCGCACTTCTTTCACGCTTCCGCGCAAGGTGGAGCGAAAAAGCCCCCGAATTCTCCACGCAATCGCTAGTTTCGTTTACGTCGAGCAGCGACAAATGCACCTGCCACAAGCGACAGGATCAACGCGCACGGCTCCGGCACCGATGTACCCGCTACTGCCCCCGACCCCGGCATCGTGCCGAAGGTCAATTTCCAGATGTCGTAATCGGCAGAATCAACATTCGTATCCCCGTTTGCGTCGCCGTTCGCTGCCGAGCCCGTGCCAGTCAGACCCATGTGGTCGCGCCAAATCGTGTAATCTGCGGCATTCACCGTGCCATCGTTATTGAAGTCGGCATCGTTACCGGGCGTCGCGACATCGATCAGCTTCAGCAAGATGTTATCGTAGCCAGTTACTCCCGCCCCAGCAGAGAGCAGTCCGGACGGGCCGCCGATTCGCAGGCTGTCGAAACCGACCGGATTGAGGCTAACCGGAAAGGTCATCGTCGCATCGACGCCCGGCGTCCCCGCACCAACTACCACACCGGTTTCGTCACGAGTGTCATTTCGCACGCCGTCGCGGAACAAGTCGATCGTGTAGGTGACAGAAGTTGGCGTGATGGTGGCAGTGTATCGGTGCCACCCTTGCCCAATATCCGCGATACTTACGATCTCATCCACGTCGGTCGTGCGGTCGAGTTCGATTGGCAGCTGAAAGTATTGCCAATCTGGCTGAACCAAGAGCGGCGCGCTGATGCTCGAGAACAACTGGGTGCGGACGCCGTAGCCCGTACCTGGATAAAAACCTGGATCCGTAGCCGTCGCGTTTTGTGGTGAGCTGGTCCCGCCAGCCTGGCCGGGTCCGCACACTGTCGGGTCGCAAGAATTGGAATTGTAGAGCCCCATTTCGATTAGGTTCGCTGTCGTCGTCCGATTGCGGAGTCCAACGCTCATTCGCTCATTGCCGCTCGCGCCGTCAAACAAGTCGAAACTCAGA
Source organism: Pirellulales bacterium (assembly GCA_050248495.1). Lineage (GTDB taxonomy): Bacteria > Planctomycetota > Planctomycetia > Pirellulales > Lacipirellulaceae > DASYDU01. The sequence continues at coordinate 45,594 of JBFWSG010000028.1, forward strand.
AAGACGCTTTGGGTGGCGCTGGGAGTAATGGCATTTCCTGGAGCGGGGCCACCGCTGGCAGGCGTATATTGATTGACCATGCCCGGGCTAGACGCGGTCGCACCGATGTGGTCAACCGCTTTGCCCTGTATCCCCGGAAAGGCGGTGTCGTCCGCGGTAATAATGCCCGAGTCGACATCCGCCGCGTTGGCGGGCGCACTTCCATTGCCGACCGTCGGCACCCAAACGGCGCGGAATGCCGTATCGTCCGCGTAGCCATCGAAGTTCTCGTCGACAATGACCGTATCGCCCCGTGCGACGGTCGTCGTGCCCAACATCAGCAGCAGTAACACCAAGATGCGACGCATATCCCCTACACCTCCCGCCGAAGCCGAATAACTGGACCCGCGAAAAAAGAGTTCGGCGGGGCGCCTCCGCTTGGCGCACCCGACCGGAACTGCCCTGAGCCACCCTGGGACTACGAATCTGTTGGCGATTATACTTCTGAAGTGGGGAAGTCTCGTGCCAATTACGCGCAGGTCTTTCGCCCGTATGCGCACATCCGTGAAACCGCAGTCGAGTTTTTGCTAAGCTGAGCGGGTGGCTGCAGCGCTTCGCGAAAACATTCCGCCGGCGCCGCGCGCCGCTGCCAGGCAGTTCGTCCTCAGGAGCCAATTATGCTCGCCCGCTATCTCGTTCTGAATTTGCGTCTTGGTCGCCGTCGGAACTACCTACTTTGCGCGTCGCTCGCCGTGATCGGGATCGCCGGCTGCAGTTCCGGTCCGTACCGCGTGAATCAGCCCTCGATCGATCCTGAGGGCGCCGGCGCGATGGCGATGGAATTGTACGACACCAACGGCGACGGCAAAGTCGCCGGCGACGAGCTCGAGAAAGCCCCCGGACTGAAGGCGCTCGCTCGCACGGCCGATTCGGACCATGACGGCGCGCTGACCGCCGATGAGATTGCCGCACGGATCTACAAATGGAAAGAGCAAAAGACAGGCGTCACGATCTTCAGCTTCGTGGTGACGCTGGACGGCAAGCCAGTGGAAGGCGCCAACGTCGTTTTTGAGCCAGAACCATTTTTGGGCGGCGAGATCAAAGCGGGAGTTGGCTCCACGGGGTTCGGGGGCAGCGGCGGAGCCTCGATTCCGAAGGACCAGCGTCCCTCGCCCACTTCGCCGCCGGGCATGCACCTAGGACTTTACAAGGTGAAGATTTCCAAGCAGGTCAACGGCGCGGAAACCATCCCCGCAAAGTACAACACCGCGACAACGCTGGGCCAGGAGGTCGCCGGTGATGTGCCCGAGATTTCTAGCGGCGGCGTAGCATATAAGCTCACGTCGCCCTAATCGACACGCTGCGAAATCGGGCACGCCAGTTAGCAGCGGACTGGACCTCCACGTCAAGACGGCATCATCGCGAGCACGCTGCAGACTCAAAGCGCCCCGTTCTTGTTCGTCACTTCGCCGTCGAAGCGATTGGCGAGGTAGCGATGAGTCAGCGGATCGACGTCGTAGGAAAGCGTCTGCACCGAACCGTCGCACATGGCCATGTTGAGGCCGCCTGAATGGGCGCTGCCAAATGCCAGGCGATTGTCGCTGCCGGGCGTGTCCTGCTGTGGCTGATAAAACTCCTGTCGGTCAACCGTGGGAAACTCGCCGTAGGGACTCCAGGCAACGCGCTGATTGTCCATCTCATAGCCGGCGTAAATATCTTGGTTGTCCCCAAAGTTGTTGCCGGTAATTGTGCCTTCATAGTTCAGAGGATCCAGCAACTTCTCGCCAAGCAAATACGTTGACGCCGTTCCGTCAATGATTTGCGAAGGCTTCAGCTCGCTGTGGTAAAACATGATCCCCGATTGGCAGTACTGAAAATTTGGACTCGTCGTATTCGTGCATTCCGAGGTGACGCTCCAAACGAACCCGTCGGTGTTAGGTCCGGTGGGATATTTCAAACGGAGTCCTGCCAACATTTCGGCGGCGTAGAACTTCGCATCCCCGCTGTTGGCGGCATATTCACTCTTGATTGATCCTGTGCGCTGAGCCATTGCGGCAACCGTGGATGCATTGACGATACCGCCGCCGGCACCCCAGGGTGATGGGTATGGAATCATTGCGCGCCGCGACGGGCAGCTGAAAACCGGCACTGGGGTAGAATGCATTTTTTCCATCGCGGTTCGGTATACAGGGTCTGTCGTAGCCAAGCCCTTGCCCAAATCGTGGATGGCACTCTCTTCGATGTACGGCAAGATGCTGTATTGCCACGATCCAGGCTGTTCCTTGCCATATCCGCGATTCGGATCTCCCACCCAGTTCAAAGCCCACCCACCAGACGGAAAATACTTGTGGGTGTCGACGTGGAGCAAACAGCCGAGCGCGATGTTTTTGACGTTGTTCTTACACTGATTGCGCCGCGCGGCCTCCCGCGCCGCTTGGACTGCCGGCAACAACAGGGCCACCAAGATGCCAATGATGGCAATTACGACGAGCAGCTCCACCAAGGTGAACCCGTACTTACCGGGTTTGGCCGTTGCCGATCGTTCCAAAACACAAAACTTCACAATTCATTCCTTCCTTATTGCAGCGGTTCAATCTCAAACAACAAATCGTCGCGGTCGCCTTCGATAGTCACGTGATAGGGGGTGGTCGCAGAACGGGTGTATTCCGGCTTGATGTACGAAATCGGCTCGCGCGGGGCCTTGACGACCGTGAAGGTCACGGCGTACTTGCCGAGATAGACTCCGTCGCCAGGCTTGCGGGTCGAGAGGGTAAAGGAGCCGTCGTCGCCGATCGCGCCTCCCGCCGGTCGGCGGACTTCGGCCGGCGAATCATCGGTCGGCTCGAAGCGGACGACCCGTACGCCCGCCTTGGGAACGGAGCCGTCCTTATACAACACTTTGCCGCTCACCTGCGCCACGGCAGGTCCGCGGTTGCAGCCAACAACCGATATGACGTTCGCTGCAGTTAGGAGCGCGAATATTAGCCAGGGGCAGATTTGTGTTGGCACCATCGATTCCTGTTTTCAGCGCACTACACATGAAGCAGATGTGGGAACTTTATTCGCAGCCGCCGCGCAGCAATCCGTTGTATCTCCCACGGCCATCGCCATCGGCACTGGCAATCAGATGGTCCCAAGGTGAGCAACACGGAGATTGAATCGTGGGGCCAGAAGTTTCAATGTTTTCATCGATGAACTGGACGCTGCCGTCGCACATCGCCACGAACACGCCACCGACATGGCTACTGCGGACAGTCGCTTGCGCGAAATAGCCGGGATCGCAACCCATGCACTCTGACACCGCATTGGCATCGCCGCAGATGTCGCTGTAGACGTCATCGGCTTTACCGAAAGTATTGGGCGCGCAGGCATTGGGCCCATTGTCGTCGCCCCCGGCGCCAAATCCGGCAACTAGGCTAGGCCCCACATGGCCCATCGCCCAGACGCCGCGGGCATCCTTTTCCGTCAGTCCGGCACGGATTTCGCCGATCAGAATCGTCTTGCTCGTGCCGTCAGTAATTCGGCGCGAGGAAATTGATTCGTTGATGCCCACAATCCCGCGTTTACAGTCGTCCTTCCAAGGCTTACTCTTGGGACCCGTGTTGTACGCGGAGTTCGCGGTGTAATCACCTCCGTAAACATCGCCCCGCCCCATATTGGCCGCATAATTGGTCCGCGCCCAGTTGTCGCCATGCGCCGCGGTGGCACCTTGATACAGCACACGATTGTTTCCATCCGTGGGACACAACAACACGGGAATGATCGTGCCGCGGGCCTTGCGGTTGCGGTTCGTATCGAGGGTCGAAGTGTCGTTGATCGGCAGCGTGAAATCGAAGGCGTCGTGGGTCGTCTGCTCCTCGATTTGCGGCAGGATTTCGATCATCCAGTTGGGACCAAACACTCTCGGACGGCTAATGTCGGCGTTCTTGGCTTCGTCATTGGTCATACCCACAGGGAACTCACCTTGCGCCTGCTCGAAGTTCAACGTGGCAAACGCCACGTTTTTCAGGTTGCTTTGGCATTGCGAGCGACGGGCCGCCTCGCGTGCCGCTTGAATCGCCGGCAGCAACAGCGCAACCAGGATGCCGATAATGGCAATCACCACCAAGAGCTCGACAAGTGTAAACGCTAAGCGTTTGCCGTGGCTCACGACAGGCAGTTCAGCGAGCGAAAAACCGCGGTGGGCAACAGGACGAGCGAGTTTGCGCAGATTCCTTCGCAACCCAATTCTCGATTGCATGACCATTATCCTCGACCTTCGGTCGCCTGCGCCGTTGCCCGAATCTTAACCGCGCGAACCTTAGTCCCGCCTACGACGTCGGTGCCCAACGCCACCGATCAGACCGAGCACGACGATTGCCAACGACGTCGGCTCGGGAACGCTGGCGACCGCGCCTGCCCCGCTGCCGTTCGACATGCCGAAGTTGGTCTTCCAGAGAGTGTAGTCACCGGCGTCAACGCCATTGGCGCCGTCGCCGTTGCCGTTCAAGCTCGATTCATCGCCGGCGCCCAAGTGGTCGCGCCAGGTCGTGTAGTCGGCGGCGTCAACCTTGTGGTCACCGTTGAAGTCGCCCGCCAGCCCGGCCGACTGACTCGTGACGCTGAAGGTGCCGTCGGAATTGGTGGTCGCCAAAGTGTTGCCGCCGGGGCTGAAAACTTGGATCCGCTCCGACGAATTGCTGCCGATATAGATGTTGCCGGCGGCGTCCATCGTAATGTCGTGGGAACCCTTGTTGTTGTTGTTGTTGGCGATCGTGATCGACCGCAGGTTCGACAGGAGGTCGTCGGCCGTATTGCCGGGCGTGCCGTTGTCGTTGATGTCGATAACCGGAATACCGTTCGCATCGAGCGGGATTTCCAATACAGCGCCGGACAAGGGACTGCCTTGTCCGGTGTAGGGGCTGCTGCCGAGCACCTGGCGGCGATGTACATAGAGCTTGGTCCCGTCGTTCGAAAGCGTAGGCGTGCCCATGCCGCGGAACACGTCCTGCTTGCCGTTATCGGCCGCGGTACCTACCGGGTCGGCATCGTCCGTAAAGCCGTCCAAATTGTTGTCGATCGACCATTGGATCGACGACCATTCCAAAGTCGGAGTGTTGCCGTCGACGCCATCGGCCGACACCACAATCAGGCCGGCCTGGTTGCCGTCGTTCCGATTCTGCGTGAGGTACCACTTGTCATACTGCGGCGAATAAATCGCCTTGGCGTCGACGCCGACGTTGAGATTCAAGTAGTTCGAGCGAACCGCATCCGTCGGTTGAGCGCCTGGATCATTCACCGGACCGGAAAGTGGCGACACATTGATCACCAATTCCGGCGGCTGATCGTAGCTAGTGGCATTGCCGACGTTCCACTTCCAGACGTGGTTACCGGTGTCCGCGGTAACCGTGTCGCCATCGAGATCAAAATCTTCGTCCATGGCATAGACCGTAAGGCCGTTGCCGACGCTGCCTGTGGTGTAGGGCTTCGACGCGATCGAGCCGTGAATCTCTTTGCCGGAAGAATTGGTCAAGAGGGGCCGTACGCCATCTTGAATATCGAGAATCAAACCGCCGCTGGTCAGATCAGGCTTCATGTACTTGATGCCGCCTGCCACGTCGGACCAGTCGCCAACGATCAGGTTGCCGGCGGAATCAAGCGACATCTGATAGGTGCCGTTGGTGCCGCCGTCGACCCACGAAGCATCGCGCTTAGCCAACGAAGCATCGTCGGCATTGGCGATCGGCGCTTTGGTAACGAGATCGACGCCGACCAAGTCCGCTGTGAGGGAATAGATGCCGTCACCCTGCTGACGCACCGGGCTGGCGGTGGCGGTCGGCACACTGTTGTTGACGTACACCGTGCCAAAGTAGGGCGAAGCAGGATCCTTGTTGACGGCGACGCTATTGGGACGGAAATACTTGGTGAACAGGTTGCTATTGTTCGACTGGGACAGCTCGGCGAACCCAACCGGTGCGTTCTTCGCCACCTGGATCGAGTAGGTGGAGAAGCCAGTCATGTCAAACTGATACCGGCCTGGCGTGGGATTGTTAAACGTCACCGGGTTGGCGCCATTCCGCAGCACGGTAATCGAGTCGGCGCTCTCGTTGAGCACGAACTCCTTGGTGTTGCCCGTGACCGTATAGATACCGGACGCATATGGCACGGCCCAAGCCGACGATGCCACCCCCGCCACCAAAACCAAAGTCAAAGCCACGCAATGTCCGTCGCTGATTCGTCGCATCGTTCGTCTCCCGAAATTCATCAAAGTTGTACGCCTGCCCGCCCGCGATTTGCCGCCATGCACTTCACGACCGAAAGCACTTCACTCCGTGCCCAATTCCACCGCGCTGTGAAACCAAATACGGACAGGCTACGAGTCACCCACGTGGCCGATATGAATCGCCCCGCGCAACAGCCAGCACTGAACCCGTCCAACCGAAGAGCAACAAACCCCAAGCCATTTTCCGAGTGACCTGGCACAGCGGCCGAATTCTCTCGCGCCGCGCTCAGCCAATGGGCTCCCACGACGCCCATTTGCTCCCACTTTCACTCATTGCATTCTAACAACGAGGTCCAAAACGACTCGCCTCAAAACACGCCTTTTTCTCTCTCATTCGCGCATGTGTGGTCCGCGGAGGTAACATCGAGGACGGTCGGCCAAAAAAAACAGCCCGCCACCCAAACGGGCGGCGGGCTGAGACTTGAGTTCATTCACGAAATGCGTCGCAGGACTACCGGCGGCGCGCTACGACGAGGCCCAAGGCCAAGCACAGGCCCAGCAACAGGCTGCTGGGCTCGGGCACGACCTGGACGTTGTCGATAAGCGTGACGTTCAGCAACACGTCGTTGACGTCAGTCGAGGATCCCGCGTTGGTGTCGCTGTGGCCAAAGAAAATGTTGCCACCACCCAAGGTCACCGTGCTCAGGTCAACCTTGGCCAGCGGCAGCCCGTCAATCGACCAGGTAGCAAAACCGCCAGACACGTCGATCACGACTTTCCGCCATGCGAAGCTCGTCTCGCCGGCTTCTGTCGAGCCGGTTTGGCCGGCGAAGAGGCCCAATTGCGCGGCGGGGGCCGACTGTGGCGTGTACACGGCGTAGTACGCTGCGCTATTGTTGATCGCGCCAGCGGGCGCTTGATAAACCGCATTGCCGGCGGCATACGAGGTCGGAGCAGCCGAAGTATAGGCTCGTATGTCCGAGGCCGAGCCGCCGTCAAGCGTCGTGCCGAAGGCTACGCTTTCTTTCGTTGCGGCGCCTGGCCAGAAAGCCGTTGTGCCGGACGTGCCAATCCCAAACGTCGAGAGTTGTGTCGTGCCACTGCCGCCCGGGCCCAGCGGACCGACATAATTCTGCCACATATCGAAACTGAGCTTGTAATTTCCCGAGAAGCTCTGACCGGTCGGCGAGACGCTGAATCCACTAAACACGCCGCCACTATTGTTCGCGGTCAGCTTCAGGCCGCGGGTCGTCGCACCGCCGGGAGCGGGCGGGACGCCGATCGCCGAATAGTCGTAGAAGAAGTTGGCAGTAACATCGCTCAGCGCTGGATCGTTAACAGTCCAATTCGCCGTCGGGTCAACGTCAAAGTTCTCCATGTAGAGCGGTGCCGCGACCGCCGCGCCCGCAAAAGAAAGTACCGCGGCCAACGAGGCCGCCATTAAGGTGCACTTCATTAGAACCCTCCACAGTCAAAGATGTTTGTCCCTGGGTCACTCGCCGGGGCAAAGTGAAAAGCCTGTCCTAAGCTTGATATTGCTACCGAAACGTGAAACCTGTCAAGCAATTGCGCGAGATATCGCTCGCGAATGCGCATCATCAATAATTTCTTGCGCAGGGCCGATTCTTCCCGCTCGCCCCGTCAAAATTGCCGCTCCAAACCGAACTTTTGTCGAACCGTCAGCGTGCAGCCCTCGCCAGAGGGAGTTCCCTGGTCCGGAGCCTGCAAAGTTGGTCGATCCAAAGAATGCCCTAGTTGTACTCTATTTGTTGGCCTCTGCGTGACCAGCAGCAATTGCTGGGCGCTATTCGCTGGTTGCTGCGACGGACCCAAATCGCGGAAAGTAGGTTGAGCGCGTGACGACGAGGGCCCCATGTTCGCCAGGGCCGCCAGTCCGGCCGTGTGGATGGATGCGAAAACCTGGGACGCTGCTGTCGCAGGCTCGGGCAGCTTCGCTTGAGCTGCCGCAGCACCCAGCAGCTGCGCCACGGAACCAAACGTCGTACCATACAGGTCCCGCCAAACGGTGTAGTCGGCGGCGTCGACCTGGCCATCGAAATTTGCGTCGCCGCGCTCGCCCGGCGTCACGGTCTGCCCAATCGAGTCGCGCCAAATCGTGAAGTCCGCCGCGTCGACCGTGCCGTCGCCGTTGAAGTCGGCGTTGTGCGTTGGCGCGGGCGTGTTAAGCCCGAAGAAATCAAACACGCGGTCGATCACCGCCGCGCGATTCGCCGCCGTGGTGATCGTCTCGAACGGAAAGCCGAAGTTGACGACCTGGCTGCCGTTGTCGGGATGGGTGAACTGGATCGCCGCGCCACCAGAGCCGGGCGACGCATAGTTCATTACGACGATCGAGCCACCGATGGCCGCGATGCGGTCGGGCGTGCCGACGTCGTAGAACAGCGTGCCGTTATCGAAGTTGAGCGAAATCCCCTCGAAAATCGTGCCCGCGACGCCAGTTGTGGCGTACGAACCGCCGTCGTCGGAAACATAATCGGCCTTGAGCGAGTTGTTGTAAAACGCCGCGCCGGCACCCTGCGAGTCGAGTTCGAAGCCGATCTCGGCGCCCGACACAAACAGCTTGCCGCCGCCGCTGAGATAATTCGCCACCAGCATTTGCTCGGTGGCGTTGAAGGTGTCGTTCGCTTTCGACTCTTCGCCGCTGTACCAGATTATGGCGTCGTAGTCGCTCAGATTGACGGTGCCGGCGATCACGGCCTCGTTCTGCACGAAGTCGAAACCCAGCGGCACGTCGTATGCTTCAATCGCCTCGCCGACCTGGACCACATAGTCGAAGCTGTTGTTGTAACGAGCCCAAACGCGATCGACCAAATCGTCGCTCGTGAAGTCGTAGAAATAGCGGGCATTCTGATTGCGGTCGTAGCGATCGAAACCATCGACCACCAGAATGCGATTCGCGCCGCCGCCGTCGTTCTTGCGGGCACCGGCGAGCGCGCTCCCCGGCGACTCGCCGCCGCTGTTGACGGCGACGACTTTGAAATAGTGTGCGTCGCCATCGAGCTCGGCGGCCGGAATCACTAGCGCCGTGGTGCCTCCGCCCGGCACGTCGATGTATTCGCCAAAGCCGTATCCGTCGCGCGAAATGTAAACGCGGAACGCCGTCGGCGCGCCCCCTTGAACTCCCGTCGGCCCGGCCGACCAGGAAACCGTGATGTCGCCGTTCGCGGCACTGATGGCGCTAATGTTGGTGGGCTTTGCCGGCTGGCTGACCGGGCTGGTGAGCCCGCCCCAATTGTCGAAGTACTCGAGCGTTGCCTCGTACGTCGAGCGGGCGATCTGGTCGCGGACCTTAGGGTCGCGCATCAGCTGGGCGTCTTCCGTCGAGTCGTGGAACGCCACCTCGATGATGGTCATGTCCATCTCGGCCGATGCGCCTTCGTCGATCTCGCCGAACTGGCCGGTGAACGTGTGCGTGGTCCGCGTGCTCCAGTTATGCTCGAACTGGCCGTTGAGGGCTTGCAGGTCCTGGTTAATCTGCCGGCCGGTGTAAAGGGCCAGATCGGCCTGGTGGGGCGTGCGATCCGCGACGTCGGTATCGATCAGTCCCACGGCCCCGCGGCCGCCGCCGGCGTTGGAATGGAAGCCGATGTAAACGCTTGTGCCGAACGGATTGGTGTTCGCATTCATGTGCTCGGCCATCCGCGAGGGAGCCGAGACGTTGCTCGTACCCAGCACGGTAGCGGGGTTATTGCCCAAGCCCACGCCGCGCCACAGCCACATGATCGAATTCTCATCCTCGCGCGGATAGCCGGAGATGCTGCCGGTGCCAAAACCGCCGGGACCGTCCGGGACGTCGCCCATGCCGTTGCCGAAGCGGATCGCATCGGCAACCACCACCGCGCCGCCGGCGGTCGATTGGTTACTGATCTGGACGCTGCCGCCCGTGCCGGCGTCGAAATGATACGTGCCAAGATAGACCCAACCCTTGCCCACCATGCGGTGATCGACGCGAATCTCCGTGACCCCGCCGTCGCTGTCGGTGATGCGGTAGAGCTGGTTGGTGCGGTTGGCGCCGTCGGCTACCCACGTGTAAACGGGATAGAAACCCGCGGCCGGGATGTTCGGCGTGTAAGTCGCCGTGGCCGTTTCGGTCGAGGTAATGTTGGCGAAGCGATAACCCACGGCATCTGCTACCGCGCCGTAGTCTTCGTCGTAACGGACCGCGCTAGTGCTGTCGGCCCAACTGCCGGTGTAGGTCACTCCCGGCGAGTCGTTATCGAGCACGACCTCGTTGAGCTGATGTCCCACGGGCCGCATCGGCACCACCGTGCCGCCCGCCCGCAGGATGTAGTCGGCGTAGAACGTGAGCTGATCCTGGTTGCCAAAGTCTTCGACGATCTCGTTGTTGTCGCCGCGATCGGTGGCGTAGCGGCCGAGCGTGTCGCTCCATTGCCAGCCGTGTCCGCTCGATACGTAAACAATCTTCCCCGTGAGCGCACCGCTGGGAGTCGCCAGGCTGCCCGCGCCTCCTTCGTCGGCGCTCGTCCCCGCCGCGGCAGCCGCCTGGTCGCCGGCGCCGGCTCCCCCACCGGCGCCGGGCGACGTTCCGAATTGCGCTTTCCAAAGGTTGTAGTCGTCCTGGTCGACGTCGCCGTCCGCGTCGGCGTCTCCCTTGTCGCCCGGTGTGACGTTTTCGCCGTTGGAATCTTGCCAGATCGTGAAGTCCGCGGCGTCGACCGTGCCGTCGCCGTTGAAGTCGGCGTTGGGCGTGGGTGGCGGCGTGACGGCAAAGAAATCGAGCACGCGATCCATCACCGCCGTGCGATTTCCGGCGGTCGTGATCGTTTCGAACGGGAAGGCGAGCATTACCAGGCTCCCCTTGCCGCCGCTGCCGGCGGATTGAATCGCCGCACCCCCTGCGCCGTTCGCATAGGCCAGCGCCGTCTGGGCCCCGGCCTGCGGGCTGATCACATCCGGGTACTCGGAGTTGTAGAACTGCGTGCCGTCGTCGAACGTGAGCTGGAGCCCCGCAAAGATGCTGCCCGCGACGCCATTGGCCACATACGTGTTGGCATCGTCCGACACGTAGTTGGCCCGCAGGGTCTGCTCGTAGAACGTGCGGCCATTGTTCAGATTGTCGAGGTCCCAGCCGATCTCGGCACCGGAGAGAAACAGGTTTCCGCCGCCGTTGATGAACTGCGTGACCAGCGTTTGCTCCGTGGCATTGAACGTGTCGTCGGCCGACGACTCTTCGCCAAGGATCCAGATCACACTGTCGTAATCCGCCAGATCGACGGCACCGGAGATCACCGCGTCGTTGCTGGTGCTCTCGAAATGAACTCCTGGGGCAGCGGTCGCGATCGCCGCGCCGACCTGAGCGGTGTAGTCGTATGAATTGCTGTTCCGCGGCCGCACCCGCTCCACGGAAATGCCCAGGTAGGGCGGCTGCTTCGGATTGAGCGTCCGATCCAGGCGGTCGAACCCGCTTACCACCAGCACCTGCTTCGCACCGCCGGTGGGCAGCACGGTGAGCACTTCCGAAGCCGGCGACTCGCCTCCCTCGTTGGCTGCGACGACTTTGAAATAGTACGGCAAATTGGGGTCGAGGCCCATGAGCGTGGCCGTACTGGCCGCCCCACCGGCAACATACGTGCCGCCGTCGAAGCCGTACCCGTTGCTCGAGCCATAGATGATGTAACCCGTCGGCGCATCACCCAAAACAGAGTTCGCTGCAGGCGGCGTCCAGGTAATTGTCGCGCTGCCCGAAGCGTTCGAGGTGACCTGCCCGATCTTAGGCGCCGCCGGCAGATTCACCACCGAAGTCGTGTTGCCGTCGACGCCGCGGAAATATTTCACCAGCCCCTGGTACGTGGCCCGGGCCACCGCGTCGCGGACTTTCGCGTCGCGCATCAACTCCGCGTCGAGCTGATCGTCGTGGTAGGCCACTTCGACGATCGTCGCGTCGAACTCGTTATTGATGTAAGTGTTGTTGATCTCGCCGAACTCGATGTCGCTGCGATCGAGCGTCACGTTCGTGCCGGCGTTGTACCAGTCGTGCTCGTAGAGCCCGTTCTGCGCCACGAGGTCGTCGTTCACCTCCTGGCCCAAGGCCTTGGCCAGCTGGAACTGGTTCGGCGTTTTCGAGGTGACGTAGTTATTGCCGTTGTACAGACCGAGTACGCCCCGGCCTCCGCTGGCGTTGCTGTGGAAGCTCACAAACACCCGGTCCGAGAGCGTCCCCTCCACTTCGCGGTTCATGTATTCGGCATAGCGCGGCGAGAACGACACAGCAGCATCGCGGTCGACGCTCGTGGCGCGATACTCCGACGCCGGGATGCCCTGCGAGTGGTTTACATGCCACATCACCCAATACAGACCCGACTCGTCCTCGCGCGGCAGCCCGGAAACGCCGGCCCCCCGGTCGATGTCGCCCATCCCGTTTCCGAAGCGAATCATGTCGGCAATCACGACTCGCCCGGGATCGTCCGAGCGGTTGCTGACGTCGACGTACCCCGCGGTGCCCGCGTCGAAGTAGTACGTGCCAAGATACACCAGGCCGTTGCCCACCATGCGGTGATTGACGGTCACCTCCGTAATGCCGCCGCTGTGGTGCACGCGGTACAGCTGATCTTCTGCGCGATCACTGCCCGAGCGGGTCCAGGCGTAAATTGGGTAAAAACCCGCCGCGCCGATGTTCGGCTGGTAGCGGGCATACGCCGTTTCTGTCGCCGAGGTCGACGCATAGCGATACGGCACGTCGCCCGCGTCACCGAAGTAGACCGTCGCCGTGCTATTGCTCCAGTCGCCGACGAACGTCACCGCCGTGTCGTCATTGTCGATGACGTATTCATTCGTCTGATGACCGACCGGCCGCAAGGGCACGACCGTCGCCCCCGCGTTGAACAGGTAATCCACCAGGAACGTCATCTGGTCCTGGTTACCCAGGTCTTCGATGATTCCCAGGTCCGGGCCGCGCTGAAAGCTCCACGCGCCGTTCTCGTCAGCGGTGTAGCCGTGTCCGCCGTGGACGTAAACGACTTTTCCAGACAGGCCGCCCTCCGGCTGGGTGCCGACGTCGACCAACCCCGCTGCCGAGAGCGGCAGCCGCGCTTCGAGCGCTTCGAAGGCCAACACGCGGCGCGGCGGGCCGACGCGGGCGCCGCTGAAGACCGCCGTGAGCACTGCCACGATCGCTACGAGCGCACGATGTACGCAGTGTGCGGAACGCATCACGATGCCTCTTCCCAGAAAAACCAGCCGCGCAGCCATGAACCTTCATTGTAAACAGCTCTGCGCAAACGCCGTAGTAAATTGTCGCGCAGGCGAATCGCGCGCGTGCGCATAAGCGCTAGAGACCGGCGGCGGAACCGTCGCCGCGCGGGTCGGCAACGCCCAGAAGTCTTCCTTTGCCGTCGCGCGCCACCGCTTGGGATCGGCCGCCCGTGCCGGCACCAACTACCTCGATGGCGTGCCCCCGCTGACGGAGGCCTTCGACGATTTCGGGCGCGAGCTTCTGCTCGACCGCCAGCGAATTGGGACGCCACTGATGATGGAACCGCGGATCGCCGATCGCGCTGGACAGCGGCTGCTGAAAGTCGAGGTAGCGGACGATCCCCAACAGCACCGCGGTGATGATCTTCGGTCCGCCCGCGGCGCCGATCGAAAGAATCGGCTGTTTTTCCGCATCCAGCACGATCGTGGGACTCATGCTCGACAGCGGCCGCTTGCCGGGTGCGACTGCGTTGTTCTCCGCACCCACCAAACCAAATGCGTTCGGCACGCCCGGCATGATCGAGAAGTCGTCCATCTCGTCGTTGAGCACCACGCCCGTTCCGGGCACCACCACTTTGGAGCCGAAGGCCGTGTTCACCGTGGCCGTGATCGCCACCCAATTGCCCTCGGCGTCGGCCGCCGAGATGTGAGTCGTGTGCCGCCCGAAGACATCCTGCTTCCATTCGGGTGGCGTGCCATGCATCAGCACGTCCTTGGTCTCGTGCGTATTGATCCGCGAGGCCAATTCCTTCGCGTACGACTTGGCAATGAGTCCGCGCGGCACGGTCACAAAATCCGAATCGCCCAGCCAGTAGGCCCGATCGGCAAACGCCAGCTTGAACGACTCCGCGACAATTTGGCTCGCGTCGACTGGGTCGCGCTCGTGGATTGCCCGCATGTCGAACAGCTCGAGCATGTTGAGCATTTGGGCGACGTGAATGCCGCCGGAGCTGGGCGGCGGGAAGCCGATGATCGTGTAATCGCGATAGCTCGTTTCGAGCGGGTCGCGCGGCTTGGCCTGGTAGGCGGCGAAATCGGCAGCGGTCATGATGCCGCCGTTCTCGCCCATCCACTTGCCGACCGCCTCGGCAAACGAACCGCGGTAGAACCAGTCGGAACCGTGCTCCGCGATCGACCGATACGAGCTCGCCAGATCGGCCTGGACGAGCGATTCACCCTCCTTGCGCGGGCTGCCGTCAGGATGCAGAAAGATGGCCGCGGAACCCGGGAATTTTCGTAGATCCTGGGCCGTGCCGGCGATCGCACTTGCGAGGCCGCGCCGAATCGCAAAGCCCTTGGCGGCGTGTTCCATGCCCGGCTCGAGCAGTCGCGCGAGCTTCTTCGTGCCGCACCGCTCGATCGCCAGCTCATAGGCCGCGAGCGCGCCCGGCACGCCGCTCGCCAGCGGGCCGGTCTGGCTGGCGGTGGTAACGGCGTGATGATCGCGGACAAACATGTCCTTGGTCGCGGCCGCAGGGGCCATCTCGCGGCCATCGATCGCCGTGATGCTGCCATCCGCCGAGCGAATGAGAATCAGGCAGCCGCCGCCGATTCCCGAGTTATTGCCGTCCACCACTCCCAGCGTCAGCGCGGCAGCCACCGCTGCGTCGACCGCATTGCCCCCGTCGCGAAAGACGTCGACGCCTGCCTCGGTCGCCAGTGCGTGTCCTGTTGCAATCATGCCTTTCTCTGCCGTTGCCTCGTGGGCCGATGTGTCTGCCGTCGTCAGTAGCAACGGGCAGGCCAGGAGTATCACGCAAAGACGCCAAGGCGCAAAGGTGGATCGGTGTCGCCTCGTCGTCGTTAGAAATTCTCTGTTCATGATCAGCGGTAGAGCAAATACGGCGCGCGGCGCGCGCGGAATTCTTGCACCTGGGGGTCCACCGAATCGAGGATCGCCTGGACGCCTCTTCCGGAAAGCACATCGCGATAGACGTCCTCGTTTCCAAGCAGACGATTGTACGGTTTCGCGTCCCACTCCTTGGAATGCAACTCGCGCAGCGCATGGGCGACGATCATGCCCAGCTCGAACGGGCGAACCGCGTCCCAATCGGTGATCACAAAGTTGAGCCCGCCACATTCCTCGCCGGCAAATTTGCTGTTCGCGGGCGTGAAGCGAATCGGCACCACGCGAACCCCCGCCGGATGTGCTGAATTCACCTGCTCCGCCAATTTCTGTTCGTCAATCCACGGGGCGCCCAGCACCTCGAATGGTGCGTCGGTCCCGCGGCCAACCGACACATTCGTCGTCTCCAACAGGCCGATCCCCGGGTACAACAGGGCCGCCGTTTCCGATCGCATGTTGGGCGACGGATTGATCCATTCGAGGCCGGTGTCGTGCCAGTATTCCTGCCGCCGCCAACCTGCGACGGGAATTACGGTCAATTTCACGTCCAACTTTCTTTCGGCCGCGAACATCCGCGCCAGCTCGCCGATCGTCATCCCGTAGCGAAGCGGCAGCGTGTGATAGGCGACGAACGACTCGCTTCCTGCGTCCCGCGTCGGTCCTTCGATGGAAACGCCGTCGATGGGGTTCGGCCGGTCAAGCACGACGAACTCAATGCCTGCCTCGGCCGCCGCGGTCATCGCCTCGCCCATCGTCGAGATGTACGTGTAGAACCGGCAGCCGATGTCCTGAATGTCGAATACCAGGACGTCCAGCCCCGCCAGCTGTTTCCGCGACGGCTTGCGACTCTCGCCATAGAGGCTGTAAATCGGCACGCCGAGCGCCGCATCGCGCGAGTCTTCGATGCGATTTACATCCAGCGCCCCGGCGATGCCATGCTCAGGGCTGAACAGTGCCACGAGCTTGACGTCTTCAGCATCGTGCAGCAATTTCGCCGTGAAAACGCCTGCACTATCGACGCCCGTATGGTTCGTGATCAGGCCGACGCGTTTGCCACGCAGCGTTTTGAATCCCTGTGCCCTCAAGACGTCGATTCCCAGCTTCACCGCCCCATCGGACTGGTCGCTTAAGCGACCAGTACCCGCCCCACCCGCCGGCAAATCGTCAATCGCCCCGGCCGCGATCGCCCCAATCCGCCCGGCGAGGCTGTTCACTTCACCGACGCCATCGGGATGGAGCCGCGTCGACAGGAAAATCACGTACAAATCCAGCTCGGGGTCGATCCACATCGCCGTGCCGGTGAAGCCGCCATGACCGAACGCCCGCGGGCTCATCGTCTCGCCGCGATTGCGCGAGTATTCGCTCCCCATGTCCCAGCCCAGCCCGCGCTTGTTGCCGTCGATATCGCGCGGCCGGGTCATTTCGGCGACGGTCGCCGAGCCGAGAATGCGGACGCCGTCGAGCTCGCCGCCGCGGAGCATCATTGTGGCGTACCGCGCTAGATCGTGTGCTGTGCTGAACAGGCCGGCATGCCCGGCGACGCCGCCCATTTGCGCGGAGCGCGGGTCATGCACCACTCCGCGGAGCCACTCGCCGTCGCGCTTTTCGGTCGTCGCCGCCCGGCTCTTGAGCGCATCGGCCGGCAAATATCCCGAGTCATCCATCCCCAGCGGGCGGAAGATTTCCTCCTTCGCAAACACATCGAGCGCCTTGCCCGAAACCTGCTCCACGATTTTGCCCAGCAGGATGAACCCGACGTCCGAATACTTGAATTTCTTGCCCGGCGGCGAGAGGGGCTTGAGGTCGCAGATCTTGGGCTTCGCCGACGCCCAGCCGTCGTCGTAGTCGTCGAGCGAATTGTCGGGGATCAGTCCGCCCGCATGCACGAGCAGCTGCTCCACGGTGATCTCGCCTTTCCCGTTGGCCGCAAACTCCGGAAAGTACTCGGCCACTTTGTCCGACAGCCGCAGCTCGCCCCCTTCGAGGAGCTTCATCACGCTCGTCCCCGTGGCGATCGACTTGGTGAGCGAAGCCATGTCGAACACCGTGTCAATCGTCATCGGCACTTCCTGCGGTTCGACTTGGCGGTTGCCGTAGGCCTTCTCGAACACGATTCCGCTCTCGCGGCCGACCAAGACGACACACCCGGCCATCTCGCCGCGTTTCAAATAGCGCTCGACGACGGCATCGATGTGCTGCTCCATTGCCATCGACGGGCTCTCCGCCGCTCTTGCTTGTGCCGGAACAACGACAGTCGCCAACATCAACACGGCGATCGCGGGCTTGTGAATCGCCCGGTCGAATAGGCTCAGCGCTAACCCCGACAACACTATCGATCCGCTGCCGATGAGCGCGTACCAATACGGATTCACATCCGTGCGAAACGCGATCCAACTCACCGCGAGCGCCCCGACGGCGAACGCTGCGAATGCGACCCACTGCCGCGCCGCCGGCGCCAGCCTGCCGAGCCCGTACAGACCGAGTACCAATCCCGTTGCAAAACCGGCGATCGTCAGCACCGCGTCGACGATCGCCATGTTCTTCGTCAGGGCGACCGCGATGATCGCCACCGCAACTTGCGTGAGCGCGAAAAACAAGGTCAGGCCGCGGGCGATCGCTAGCGTTTTGCGTTCATCAGCATCCTTCAGCCAGCCTCCCAACCAATCGTTCGTGAGCGAACTTGCGGACGAGTTGAACGAACTGGCGAGCGTCGACATCGTAGCCGCCAGAATCGCCGCCAGGATCAAACCTTTCATACCAGTCCCCATGTACGTTACGACAAACGACATCAGAGCCTCATCTCCCGCCGGCGCGGACAGGGACGACTCGACCGTCTGATGAAAACAGGCCAGCTCGACTCCGATGAACAAAAACAGCGCGAATTGCAGCAGCACCACAAAACCGCTCAGCACCAGCGCCCAGGCCGCCGAAGCCTGGCTCTTCGCACACAAGTATCGTTGCACGATCAATTGATCGGTGCCGTGCGTGGCCAGCGAAAGGAACGCGCCGCCGATGCAGCCGGCCCAAAATGTCATCGTGCCAGTGGTCAGAGACGGGTCGAAATCGAGCAGCCGGAATCGTCCTGTCGCTTCGCCGAAGGACATGACTTCGGCCCAGCCGCCAGGGATCTTTGCTAGCAGCAACCCGGCCGCCGCCAAAGCGCCGAGAATGTATACCGCGAATTGGATGCAGTCGTTCCAAACCACCGATCGCACGCCGCCGACACAAGCGTAGAGCCCCGTGACCGCGGCCGTCACCAGAATCGAAGTCAGCATCTCGAAGCCCACCGCCACATTCAGCGCCAAGGCGGTCAAGAACAGACGTAATCCGTCCGCGAGATTGCGCATCACGAGAAACACCAGCGACGCCAAACGCCGCGTCGCCAATCCGAAGCGCTGTTCCAGCACCTGATAAGCTGTGAGCACTTCGCCGCGAAAGTAACCGGGCAGCAGCCAGACGACGATCGCCAATCGCCCCAGGATGTAGCCGAAAGTAAGTTGCAGAAAGCGGAAGTCGCCCCCTTTGACGTACGTCACGCCAGGGATGCTCAAGAACGTTACGGTGCTGGTTTCGGTGGCCACGATCGACAGCAGCAGCGCCAAAGTCGGCAGTTGACGTCCGCCCAGAAAATATTCGCGCTGGTCCGTCTGACCGCGGCCCAGCCAAATCCCCAGCAGCGTCGACACGGCCAGGTAGGCAGCCACAATCGCGGCATCGATCGGTCCAATCGTGGTGGCGATGATCGGTGAAAAATTCACAATTGGCGTGGCCGCGTCAAAGGAAATCTGTCGAATAATCTCGCTCTGGTGTCAGTCTAAGCTACTGCGCGAAACGGTGAAACGAGGCGAGATAATTCGGCGAGCGCAGGTCTGTAACGCTTTTGCGCACCTTCTCTAGGTGCGGTTACATCCGCTACGTAGAATGGCTTCCAGCGGTCGAGTTCGTCGCCCGCGGTTTGGGATTCCCCACTTACAGGCAGGCAGGCCGGCGCGGACATTCATGCTCGAACATCTTACGACCGAGTCGCGCAATCCAGCGTCGGAAGAACTGGATGGTCTCTCGCCCTTGGAAATCGTCCGGTTGATCAACTCCGAGGACGCCAAGGTGGCGGATGCCGTCGCGTCGGAGTCCGAAGCCATTGCCATCGCGATTGGTGCGATTGCCGATCGGCTCAACCTGGGCGGCCGGCTGATCTACGTGGGGGCGGGCACGTCGGGACGGCTCGGTGTGCTCGACGCCGTGGAATGTCCGCCGACATTTAACACCAATCCCGCACAAGTCGTGGGCGTGATTGCGGGCGGTTACGCAGCGCTAACCCGCGCCGTGGAAGGCGCCGAGGATTTGCCGGCCCTCGCGATCGACGACCTCAAGAACATGCACGCCGGCCCTACCGACGTCGTCGTGGGCATCGCCACCAGCGGCCGCACGCCGTATGTCATCGGCGCGCTCGAATATGCCCGCAGCGTTGGGGCGTTCACCGTGGGGCTCAGCTGCAACCGCGACCCCGAGCTGGCTACGCGCTCCGACGTGAGCATCACGCCCGTCGTGGGGCCGGAAGTCGTGAGCGGCTCGACCCGCATGAAGGCCGGCACCGCCACCAAGATGGTGCTCAACATGCTCAGCACCGGGGCGATGATCCGGCTCGGCAAGACTTACGGCAATCTGATGGTCGACCTGCGGGCCACCAACTCGAAACTGGCCGACCGGGCCCGCCGCATTGTCCGCGCGGTGACCAAGCTTTCCGACATCGACTCCGAAAAACTCCTGCGGGCCTGCGGCGGCGAGGTCAAGACGGCCATTGTCAGTCACTGCACTGGCACCACGTCCGAGCACGCCCGCGAACTCTTGGCGGGGACCCACGGCCATCTTCGCCGAGCGCTGGAACAGCACTCGACCAATGGGGTTTCCGCGCCGCATTAGAGCGCGTTACATTTAGTCGAAGCGGCTCTTTCGTCAGTTGAGCCTGGAAGACGGGGCGCGGAACACGTCACACGCCCGTGCCGCTCGCTCTAGTCGGATCAACTCCCTGCGGCGCCCAATCGGCGAAATCTCATGTCGGCCCACGCGCCTTCAGCGGCTGAACTCCTGTTGGCGGTCGACGCCGGCGGCAGCAAGACCGCGGCCTGTTTCGCGCGACGCGCTGGCGGCGATGGCTTTCAAATCCTGGGACGAGGACGCAGCACGGGCGCTAATCCGCTTTCGATCGGCGTGGAAGGCGCCATCGGTGCCGTCGCAGCGGCCGTTGCTACAGCACGACAAGAGGCGCGGCTCGACATGGCGATCGCCGACCGAGCGGTCCTGTCGATCGCCGGCGCCGCCGATCCCGCGGTGGCAAGCGGACTCGTCGACCGGCTGCGAGAGATCAATGTGGCCCGGCGAATCGCCATCGTGACCGATGTGTTGCCGGTTTTCGCAGCCGCATCGGAAGAGGGCGCCGGGATCGCGCTGATCTGCGGCACAGGCTCCGTGGCGTTCGGTCGCAATGCGGCGGGAACTGAGGTTCGCTGCGGCGGCTGGGGCTATCTGCTTGGCGACGAAGGGAGCGGTTACGCGATTGGTCGCGCCGCTCTGCGGGCAGCGCTCGTCGACCTGGAGTCGTCACAACCGTCGCCGCGGCGGCTGACCGCCACGCTACTCGATCGATTGAATGCCCATGACGCGAAGGGACTGAAAACGACCCTGTACAATGCCGCCAATCCCCGCGCGGCGATCGCGGCGGTCGCCGCGGACGTGGTTCTTCTGGCGGCCAATGACGATCCGCTCGCCCGGGAAATCCTCGCCGCAGCCGGTGTCGAACTGGCCTCGCTGGCCCAAAACACCGCCCATCAGCTTGGTTTCGCGGCAACGGAATTTCCGATCGCAATGGCGGGCGGCGTGCTGGTGGCGTCCGAATTCTTGCGCGCATGCGTCGAGCGCGAACTGAAAGCACTCCATTTGAATTGCCGCCCGAAAGTGGTGGACGACCCGCTCGTCGGCTGCCTGAAACTGGCGGTCGCAGAAGCCAGCGACGATCTCGTGCGCTGGCAGTAAAACGGCGAACTGCTCAACCCGTGCTCGCGCCGCCGGTCGCCGGCTCTCGGCAGCCGGTCGTTTCCGGAATCGTCAGCGGCAAGTCGAGCGTGTGCCGCACCGCCAGCCAGGCGAAGCACTCCGCCTCGAGCGTGTCGGGATTAAGACCCTTGCCGCGGACGCTTTGCACGTTCGGATAGTGATCGCGCATCATCCGCATGATCACTGGATGGTGCACGCCGCCGCCCGTGACCCAGACGGAAGCCGGTTTCTTCGGCATTCGCTCGACCGCCTGGGCGATCGCTTCCACCGTGACGGCACAGAGCGTGGCCGCGCCGTCTTCGACGCTCAGTCCCGATACATCCACATGATCGAATTCAAATCGATCGGCCGAGCGCGGCAGCGGCTTGCGAAAGAAGGGCGTATCGAGCGCGGCCTTGACGATCGAGAGGTCGACTTTCCCCTCTTCGGCAATCTTGCCGTCCTTGTCGTGCGACAGGCCAGCCATTTCTTGAATCCATTCATCCAAGAGGCCGCAGCCGGGCCCTGTGTCGCCGGCCACGATCTCGCCCCCATCGCCAAGGTACGTCACATTCGCCACGCCGCCAAAATTGATGATCAGCGTCGGCCGCGGCTCATTCGGAAACAGCGCCCGATGAAACATCGAAACCAGCGGCGCGCCTTGACCGCCGAGCGCCATGTCGCGCCTGCGGAAATCGAATACGACTTGCATCCCCGTCCGCTCAGCCAATAGCCATGGATTGCCGATCTGGAGCGTGAGGTGCTGATTGGGAATGTGCCGAATGGTGTGCCCGTGGAAGCCGATCAGCATGGTGCCTTTCGACTCTTTGGGAAGCGTGCGGATGAGCTCTTCGACCGCCGAGGCGTGGTGCAGCGTGATGTCGCGCTCCAGGCGCAGTAGCTCGACGATCGGCACATCGTACTGTGAGGCTTCCAAGACGCGGGCCCGCAGATCGCCCTCGTAAGGGACCGTCACCCCGCCGCAAAACTCGATGGCGTCTTCGCCATCGGTGGCGATCAGCGCCGCGTCCGCGCCGTCGGCGCTCGTGCCGCTCATCAGTCCGATCGCCTTCTGCATCGACTTTTTGGCCACGTAGCGGAATCCCTAATAAATTAAAGTGCGGCAACGACTTACAGTAAATTGTAGCCCGCCTGGCGGCCGCCTAGCTGCGCACAACCGATACTATATCCCAAAATAATCGGCGAAATATATCTCTTTTTCGCGCAGCTTTTCGCCCCTCTTTGGTTAAGATACGAAAAGAGCGTCTCCCTTATACGCTCCTTCGCAGGCGATTGTCCACTCGACCCCCGCTCCTCGTCCCCCGAGCCGACGAGTCCTGCCATGAACTATCAAGCCAACGATCACGATCTCTTTCGCGCCCGCCAGGTTGCGGTGCTCATTGAAACCGAAACCAGTTGGGGCGGCCAGGTCGTCCGCGGCATCGCCCACTTTGCCGAAAAGCACGCCCATTGGCATTTGCTGATCGACCCGCGCGATCACGAACAGCGCTCGGCGATTCCAGATGGCTGGCGCGGCGACGGCATCATCGCGCGGATCTCGAGCCGCTTCCAAATGGAGCAGCTCCGCGAGAAGGGTCTGCCGGTGGTCAACGTCGACGACGTCTACGATCGGCTCGACGGCGTCGGCACCGTGCTCACGGATGAAGCCGAACGCGCGCGGCTGGCGATCGAACATCTCTTGGCCCGCGGCTTCCGCAAGTTCGCCTACTTCGCGCCGCCGAGCCATCGCTACTCGAAGAAGCGCGGCGAGGCCTTCGTGAAGGC
>JBFWSG010000029.1:0-8915 GCA_050248495.1 Pirellulales bacterium
CTGGTCGACTTCTACGGCATCGATGATGGGCTCAGCGCGACTTACTCGTCGGACCTGATTCAAATCCGCGCACTCCGCGTCGGTTCGGCCGCCAAGGAGCATCAATTCGGCGAAACCCATTTCGGACGCCTCACGATGACCTCCGGAACGCTGGAAGTCATCGGCGCGAACGAACTGGTGGTCGGCCGCGAACGCGAAAACGTCATCTTTGGCGGCGACTACAACAAGAACGGCCTTGTCGATGCCGCCGACTACACCGTCTGGCGAAACACGCTCGGCTCTAGCACGGACCTGCGCGCGGATGGCAACAAGAGCGGCACCGTCGATGACGCTGATTACGACTACTGGAAGGCGCGTTTTGGAAATCAGGTCAAGGGCGGCGAATTCCTGATGACGGGCGACACCGTCGTACGCGCCAATGGACTGGTCGTTGGCCAGCGTACCAAGGCTTACTTCTCGGTCGGCCCCGATGCCATCGTTGAAGTCCGGAGCTGGGATACCAGCGTGACGCCCAACCAGTTCGGCGGCACCGAAGACATCCGTCTCGGCAGCTACGGCCCGGCGTACGACGACTTCGGCTCCGAGCCGGGCCTCGACGGCAACGGCGTGCTCGACGTTCAAGGCATCGTCAACGCCAAGGATGCCTATGTCTCGGAAAACGGCGGCAAGGGGGAGATTCGTCTTTCCGGCGCCGGCCAGGTGAACCTCAACGGCACGCTCCACATGGACTTCTGCGGCAATTGCCAGAACGTGCCGTCGCTCCTGGCCCAGCGCTCGTCGCAAATTACGATTATTGGTTCGGGCGGTACGTTCAACGTCGGCCTCGACCCCGATCCGATGGTGGTCGACCCCCTCGCGCCGCCGCGCGACCTGCTCGCCGCCTCGGCGACCGCCAAGTTCTCGTTCACCGCCGACGCGGCCGGCGTCACACCGATCGTGCTGCCGGAGAACGTGGGCGAAATCTCCGGGACTGCCAACATCGCCGGCTCGCAGCTGTTTCTCAATCTCGACGCGTACACGTCGAGCTCTCCCCTGACGTTGATCAATGCGGGGCCGGGGCATCTCTCCGGCACGTTCGGCAATGTGACGTTTCTCGGCAGCCGCACCGCCACGGTCAACTACAGCGTGGCCACCGGCGACGTGACGCTCTCGAATTTCTCGGGCAGCGGCTCGCTGGCGGTGACCGCCGTGCCTGAGCCCTCGGGCCTGCTGGGCATGGCAGTCCTTGGATTGATGATCGTGACTTTCGGCGAAGGATTGATTCGGCACAGCGAGCGGACTTGGGGTTATCAGTGTCTGAAAATTCGCCGCTAACTCGCTCCCTTTGTCGGCATCCGTCTCCCCAGGTTACGCTTGGCTGCTTTCTGCTGCTGGCGGCGCTTGCGCCGGGGCCACAGGCCTGGGCTGCGGCGGGCAGCCAGCTTTCCTTGGGTGCGATCGATCTTCTGCCGAATGCGCCCTCCACTTACGAGATGCGCGACTGGCATCAGACGGCGGTCAATTTCGACTCGCTGGCTTTCAACCCGGCGGCGACTGGACAGTACCTGCCGCTCGTGAAGCTCGACAACACGCCTGTTTCGTCACAGCTCACGCAGTCGTTCGGTTTGGCGGCCTACGTCGGTGAGACCCGTACCTTCGGCGAAACAGGCGAGCCGGTCCACGAAGCGGTGGCGACGCTTGGAGCCGTCCTGGGCAGTACGCTGGTCGGCGTCGACAAGTCGGCCGGCCAGTACGACTGGGTCAACATGACCCGCGAGTATTACGTCGACCGCAACTCGCAGTACATCATCCTCAATAATCCTTTTGCCACGACGGGCGGTTCCGCCTGGTACGAGACCTATCCGAGCATCCTCTTCTACAGCATCGCCGACCGCTACCAGAACGAGCCCGCCCTGCAGACGGTCCTCAACACGGTCGACACCCGTTTCTACGCCGCGGTCGACAAGCTCACCGCCAGCGGCACCGCGCCCAATTTCAACTACACTGCGTTCAACTTCAAGACCATGCAGCCGGTGTACAACGGCACCTGGCGCGAGCCGGACATGGGGCTCGGATTCGCCTGGCTGCAGCACGCCGCCTATCAGCGCAACCGCGACTCGGACCCGGCTCAGGCCGCCACCTATCTCAACGCCGTCGACTGGTCGCTCTCCTACTACGAGAATCTG
Source organism: Pirellulales bacterium (assembly GCA_050248495.1). Taxonomy (GTDB): domain Bacteria; phylum Planctomycetota; class Planctomycetia; order Pirellulales; family Lacipirellulaceae; genus DASYDU01. The sequence continues at coordinate 2,166 of JBFWSG010000029.1, forward strand.
CAGACCAACCCCGATTACGAAGTGCTGATGCCCTTCGGCGCCTATACGGCCGCCCGCATGAATGCCGAGCACGGCCGCAACTACGACATCCAGAAGCTCGTTCGCTGGGTCTTCGAACGGAGCAATGCCCGCCCCACGAAGATCATGATCAGCGGCGAGCAGTGGGGCGGCCAGGACACGGGCGGACTGATGGGCTTCACCTATCCCAACAACGGTAACGACGTCCGCGGCTACGCCTTTTCCATGAATACCTTCGTCACGGCGATGCCGATGGTCCCCTTGGTCCGCTACGAAGATCGCTACAGCCGCGCGATCGGCAAATGGATGCTCAACGCCGCCAGCGCAGCCCGATTGTTCTATTCCGACGAGCACTCGGCGCAAAACCAATCATCTGAGTTTTGGACTGGCGATCCGAATCATTCGGTGGCATACGAAGGCCTCCGCCACCATTGGCTCAGCGAATGGGACAATGAAGAGCTCTACGCCGCGGGCGATCCGCTGACCTACGGCTGGGGGCCGCAAACCGATTTCAGCATTTATGGGTCCGCCTTGAGCGGCGTGTTTGGTTCGATCGTCAAAACGACGAACGTCGACAAGATTCTGCAGCTCGACCTCTTGGCCACCGATTTCTATCACGAACAGGCCCACGCCACGTACCTCTACTACAATCCCTACGCGACACGGCAGGCCGTGGCGATCGATCTGCCGACTGGGTCATTCGATCTCTACGATGCGGTCTCCAACCGCTTCCTCGCCCGCGGCGCGACCGGCAAGACATACTTCAATGTTCCGGCCGACGAGGCAGTGCAGCTCGTGCTGGTGCCGGCAGGCGCTGCCACCTCGCAGGCAGGCCGCCAATTGCTCGCGGGCGATGTCGTGATCGACTACAACGACACGCTGCTCCCCGAAAACTTGATTCGCAATCCGGACGTCGACGCGGCTCAGACGAGCGGCAACCGGCCCACATTCTGGCACTACAGCGCGCAGGCCACCTGGTCGGATGATGAGGCCCTGAGCCCCAACCACTCGCTCGCCCTGGTGGACACCAGCACGACGGCCTACCAGGAATGGCGCAGCTACGCGACCGACATTCCTGCGGGCGAAGACCGCGACCTGCAGCTCCGCTGGTACTGGAAGCACGACATCGCCGCGGGCGGTGAATCTCGCGCCCGCTTGCGACTGTCCAACGACAGCGTCACTTCGCTCGATCTCACCAACGCCGTTCAAGAGCTCAATTTCACGGTGAACGGCGAGTCCGACGAATTCGAGATGTTCGAGACGACGATCCAATTGCCGAACGGAGTCCGCTCGTTCGATCTCACCTTTATCTCGGGCGGCGACCTGAACGCGCTGGGCACGATCTATATCGATGATATTTCGGCTTCGCTCATGCGATTGCCTGCGCTATTGGGCGACTTCAACGCAGATGGAGTCGTCGATGCCGGTGACTACGTGGTGTGGCGTGATTCAATGGGGAGGACCGGCGGCGGTCTCGCGGCCGATGCCAACGGCGACAACCAGGTCACGCAGCTCGATTATGAAATCTGGAAGGCGAATTTTGGCGATCGCGGGGGAGGCAATCTCGGACAAGCGAGTGTTGCCGCGGTCCCGGAGCCGACAGTCTTCGCTCTCGTAGCCTTGGCCTTTGCTACACTTGTCGTTCGCCGAGGATCGCGGTCGGAGGGCGGCGCGGCATGACGCTCTTCTTTCACCCGCTGACGATCGTGCTTGCCATCAGCGGCTGCCTGCTCGCCGCAGTATGTGGCTCGGCCGAAGAACGCTCGACCGCTGCACCGGCCGCCATCGCGCGCGTCGCCAAGATGCCAAATCTGCCGCAGCCGCTCGTGATTCGCGACTGGGCTCAAGTCACGCGCGACTACCTCGACATTGCTTTCGACTTCAATCGCACGGGTCCCCACCTGCCGCTCGCGGAATGGAAGGACGAGCTGCATTCCCAGGTGGCCATGCCGGCCTACATCGGCGGTCCGCGCGAAACCGAGTCGATCAATTATCTCGGCGCCATCGTGAGCGGTTCGCTCGTAGGCATCGACATGCGGTCCCATCACGGCCACGACTGGGTCGAGCTTGCCAAGAACTTCTACAGCGAGGAAGAAGGCGTCTACGTGAACCGCCGCGGCCACGCCACGGGCCCTTCCTTCTGGTACGACATCTTTCCAAACGTATTGTTCTACCAGGTCAACGCCTGCTACCCGGGCGACGATGAGCGGACCGCCCAGGCCAGGTCGGTCGCGGAGAAATGGCACGAGGCCTGTGTAATTCTCGGCGGCGGTGATTCTGCGCGCGAGCTACCCAATTTCAATCACACCGGCTTCGCACTCTCCAGCGGCAAGCCGATCGACCGCGGCTGGATCGAGCCCGAAGCGGCCGCCGGTCTGGCCTGGCTCGAGTACATGGCCTGGGTCCAGTTCCAGGACGATCGCTTCCTGGCGGCCGCCGATGGATGCCTTCGCGCGCTCGATCAGCGTCCCGCCGACCAAAGTCCGCTCTACGAGGTGCTCTTGCCGTACGGCGCCCTGGCGGCCGCCCGGATGAACGCCGAGCGCGGCGCCGACTACAACGTCGATAAGCTGCTCAACGAGTGCTTTGAAGCCAATGGCCGTCCCCAGGCCCGCCCCGGTTGGGGCGTGATCACCGATCGCTGGCACGGCGATGACGTCCACGGATTGGTCGGCAGCACCACCGATGGCGGCGGCTATGCCTTCGCCATGAACACGTACGAGTGGGCCGGGGCGATTGCACCTGTCGCGCGTTACGACACGCGTTACTCCCGCGACATCGGCAAATGGATGCTCAATCTCGTGAATGCCTCGCGGATCTTCTACGCCAACGCGCACGACGCCGAGCATCAGTCGAGCCAGGCTTGGTCGACTGCTCACGATCCGAAGTCGTGCATCGCCTACGAGGGTATTCGCAAATGGAAGCGGGGGGCGGCAGTCGCGACCTCGGATTACAGCACGGTCGGGGGCAGGATCGTGCAGGGCAGCTTCGCGTCGACCCACCATCGACGCGAAGCTCCGCCCGACTCTCAGGTGTTCGAAGAATGCCAGGGCCAGGAACCGCTCGCCCACATTTGGGAATTCGAACTGCCGCCAAGCGCGAAGCGCTGGCTGGTCGTCGCTGCGGAGCGGATCGATCGCGGGCACCTCGGCAATGCCTTCCGTTTTTCGTACAGCACGGATCCCAACGGACCGTACACATCGGCCTTTACGATTACCGGCAGCAACGAGCAGCAAATAGCCGAACTGCCGGAAAGTCTGAATGGCAAGCTGTACGTGAAGGTCGAGAGCACGGCCGCACTGACCGCCGTAAGCGGCGAGGACCAGCTGCTCGTCGATGCGATGGCGATTTCTTATCAAAGCAACGTCGGCCCGTACGCCCAGGGCGATCAGCGGGTGACGTTCGTCGCGCTGCTGGATGAAGCCAAGTCGCCGATCGTCCTCTATCGCCCCGAAGACGCGACGACCGACTTCGGCCTTTACGGCAGCTCGCACGTCGGCATCCTCGGCGGCATGGTCCGCACCACCAACGTCGAGGGCATCTTGCAGCTCGACCTGCTGAAGACCGACTACTTCCACGCGGCGGCGCACCCGACGTTCCTCTACTATAATCCGCACGACACAGACCAGACTGTCTCGATCGACGTCGGCCCGCAGCCACGCGACTTGTACGACGCGGCCACCGACACGGTTTTGCTGTCCGACGTCGCCGGCAGGGTCCAGTTTTCCCTGCCCGCCGACGCTGCTCGTGTCCTCGTGTTGCTTCCCGGCGACGGCCAGCTTCGCCGCGAAGGGCGGAGAACCCTCGTCGGAGATGTGATCGTACGCTACTAGCAGAAAGGAGTCGCTCGTCCGATGGCCGATCTCGTTCGTCGCTTCTCGCAGAATCCGCTGCTGCGGCCTGCCGACATTCGATCCAGCATGCCGGGTATGCAGGTCGAATGCCTGCTGAACCCCGGCGCGTTTCGCTTCGCCGGTAAGACCTGGCTGCTGCTCCGCGTCGCGGAGCGCCCCGAGCAAAAGCCTGGTAAGATTTCGTTTCCGATCCTGCACGAAGATGGCCAGACCGAGATCCTCGAGTTCGACACGGACGATCCACGGCTCAACGCCGACGACCTCCGCGTCATCCGCTTCGACGGCCAGGATTACCTGACGACGCTCTCCCACCTGCGCCTCGTCTCCAGCAGCGACGGCGTCCATTTTCGCGAAGAGCCCGCCTACGCGCCCCTCTGCGGTATCGGCAAGCTCGAGACTTACGGCATCGAGGACTGCCGCGTCACGCAGATCGGCAACACCTATCACCTGACGTTCACGCAGGTTTCGGCAAGCGGCGTGGGCGTCGGCCTGCGCAGCACGACCGATTGGAAGACCTTTTCGCGCCACGGCATGATCCTGCCGCCCCATAACAAGGATTGCGCGATCTTCACCGAACGAATCAACGGCAAGTACTTCGCGCTACATCGCCCCAGCAGCCCTGCGATTGGCGGCAATTACATCTGGCTTGCCGAGTCGACCGACCTCGTTCACTGGGGTCGCCACTGCTGCCTGGCCCACAGCCGCCCCGGCATGTGGGATAGCGCCCGCGTCGGGGCTGGCGCGGCCCCGATTCGAACTGACGAGGGCTGGCTCGAAATTTATCATGGCGCCACCGAGAAAAACCGCTATTGCCTAGGGGCGATCTTGTTGGATATTGAAAATCCTTCGCGTGTGCTGGCCCGCTCGGCGGAGCCGATCATGGAACCCATTGCCGAGTACGAGCAGACCGGCTTCTTCGGCAACGTGGTCTTCACCAACGGCCACATCGTCGACGGCGACACGATCACGCTCTATTACGGCGCTTCCGACACCGTCGTCTGCGGCGCCCAGCTCTCGATCGCCGAAATCCTCTCTTCGCTGAAGTGAGCCGCGCATGAATCGCCTCCGCAGCGAATATCACCATTTCCTCTCGTACCCGCACGACATGCGGGTGCTGTTGATCACCAATTTGATCTATGCCTTCGTGCTGCCGGTGATCGACATCTTTGTCGGCGCGTACGTCATGCGCAACTCGCAGGATGTCGGCATGGTGATGCTCTACCAGATGGCGGTCTACACCGGCATCCCGCTGACGTTCTTGATCAACGGCTTCCTCTTGAAGCATGTGAACATCAAACGGCTCTATTCGGCTGGCATGTTGCTCAGCGGGATTTCGATGGCCGTGATGATGTCGCTCGGCAAACTCAACCTGGGCGGCGTCGGTGTCGCGGGATTCATGATGGGCATGTCCTTCGGCCTGTTCTGGGCCAACCGCGACTACCTCGCCCTCTCGACCACGACCGACGACAACCGCAACTACTACTACGGCCTCGAAACTTTCTTCTATACGAACACTTACGTCGCGGTCCCCTTCGCCATCGGCTGGTTCATCGAAAGCTCTGGCACGCGCGGATGGTTTGACGGCAATCGCAATACGGCCTACCAGATCGTCACCCTGGTCGTATTCGTGCTCACGATCTTCGCCTCGATCGTGGTCCATCGCGGCCACTTCGTGAATCCGCCGCCGTCGCGGTTCGTGTATTTCAAATTCCATTGGCTCTGGAATCGTATGCAGCTCTTGGCGATCCTCAAGGGTCTCGGCCAAGGTTACATGGTCACCGCCCCGGCGATGCTGATCATGCAGCTGGTGGGCCAGGAAGGGGCGCTCGGCACGATCCAGGCCGCCGGCGGTATCCTGTCAGCCTTTCTGCTCTATTTCATCGGCCGCAACACCGGCCCGGCGCAGCGGATCATTATCTTCGCCGCAGCGCTGACGCTGTTCGCCTTGGGCGGCCTGATCAACGCCGCGCTCTTCAATCGCGTCGGCGTCCTGGCTTTCATGATTTGCCTGTTGCTCGCCCGCCCGCTCCACGACATCGCCTATTTCCCGATTCAGATGCAGGTCATCGACACCGTCGCAGCGATTGAACGCCGCAACAAATTCACTTACATCTTCAGCCAGGAATTCGGCTTCTACATTGGCCGCTTCGCCGGCTGCGGACTCTTCATCCTGCTCGCCAGCCAAGTCTCCGATACCTTTGCCCTGCGCTACGCGCTCGTGCTAATCGGCATCGTGCAGTTGCTCTCGATCCCCGTCGCCCGCCGGATCTTGGCGGGATGTGAAAGTACTGCATGCGAAGTGGACCCTCTGGCGTCGTTAAGCGGTGCGGCCACATTTTGAGCCTCGATTGCCGTAAACACTTGCGGCTACGATCAGCAGAAGGGAATCGACGATCGATGTTGGAAAAAGATGTCGGCCTCATCTGAAGCGGAGCTACTCACAATCCCAATCAGTTAGTTGCGGATATCAACGGATGAGAAGTGCCGTTGAAGGCGTCGACGGCGCGGTCGTCGCAGAATTTGCATCTTGCCGCAGCTCTGATCAGCAGCAAATGGGGATGACAGGACTCGAACCTGCACTCCTTTCGGAACTGGAACCTAAATCCAGCGCGTCTGCCAGTTTCGCCACATCCCCGAGGGAGAGTGAGTGGGTGAGTAAGACAGTAGGTGAGTAGGTGCTACCGCTGGGCTGCTCACCTATTCACTTACTCACCTACTCACCTACTCACTCTTCCCGCAGTATATTCCGCCCGCTGCGCACCGCCTAGAGATCGCTCTTCTTGGCCAGCGGTTCGCTCGGCAACTGCACGTCCACCGCGTGGATATGGCCGCGCGATTCCACTTCCAGCGTAAATCCGGTAGCGCTCGCGTCGAGCAG
>JBFWSG010000029.1:9015-41858 GCA_050248495.1 Pirellulales bacterium
CGCTGCGCACCGCCTAGAGATCGCTCTTCTTGGCCAGCGGTTCGCTCGGCAACTGCACGTCCACCGCGTGGATATGGCCGCGCGATTCCACTTCCAGCGTAAATCCGGTAGCGCTCGCGTCGAGCAGCCCGAACACGGTGTCGCGGAAGTCGCCTTCGTCGGCGAACGGTTGGCCGTTGACCTTGTAGATACGATCGCCGGCCACGAGGCCCGCTGTGGCGGCGGGCGAATTGGCCGCGACAAACGTCAGATACACAGACCCCGGTTCGGCCTCATCGGTTCGCCAACTGATCCCGAGCCGCGGTGGTTTCGCGCCGGGCCACGCGCCGCTCGTCACGGCCGCGTCGCGGCGGTCGCGGCTCTGCTGCGCGGCGAGCGATTCGTAGCGACGTGCCGGGCGGTAGGCGGGCAGCGTGTCGGCGTCGGCTGCCGCAACGACGATGTCAATCAAGTAACGCGTCGCCGCTTCCAGCCCCACGCGGTTGATCTTGTCCGCGTCGTCGCTCGGCCGGTGGTAGTCTTCGTGCAATCCAGTGTGAAGCAGCACGACCGGAATCTGACGTTCGAGAAACGGCCAGTGGTCGCTGTTGGCCTGCAGGTCCCAGGAAAAATCGAGCCACATCGCCGGATTGTCGTTGCGGCTCAGGAAGCGGCGCAGCCCGTATGCACTGCGCGTGCCGTCGATTTCCAGCCGGCCTTCGCGCATGCGTCCGATCATGTCGATGTTGATCGCCATCTTGACGGCATTCGGGGCGATGCTGCCCGACTTGACCCAACGATACGAGCCGAGCATGCCCATCTCTTCGCCGTCCCAGAATGCAAACAGGATGGAGCGCCGCGGAGCAACCTTGGCGTCCGACAGCGCTTCGATCGTTTCGAGCAGAGCGGAGCAACCGCTCGCGTTGTCGTCGGCGCCGTTGTGGATAAAGCCTATCGGCCCATTCGCGTGGCCCATCCGGCCGTCGGCCACATGGTCGTAGTGTGCACCGACGACGACATATTCGCCCTTCAATTGGGGATCGCTGCCGGGCAACAGCGCCAGAATATTGCGTCCGCCGCGGTCGCAAGTTTGATAATAATCGTCCGTACCGGCCGGCTGGAGCGTCGAGGCCCGCAGCTGCCCGACGATATATTGTCCCGCCGCGCGGCCTCCGCGGGTACCCACGCCCCGCCCTTCGAACACATCGTCCGCCAACGTGGCGACGTGTTCTTGCAGTTCCGCTGCCGTGATCGAATCGACGGCCGCCCGCGACAATTCATCTTCTCCGCGCACGATCGTTGCGGTCGCCGAGACGACGATCAACGAGAGCCAGGTGAGCAGCGTGCGGTGCATAGTCCAAGCATAGCACGGGGAGACAAATTTGGGCGAACGCGACGTGAATATTGACCGCAGGCCAGCGACCGGCGCGCCACAGCTTGCCTCATCGACAAACTTGCATCGACGTGCCGCCGTCGACGACGATCGTTTCGCCCGTAATGAACTCGTTGGTCACCAGCAGCCGCACCGCTTGGGCGACATCTTCCGGCGTCCCTTCGCGGTGGAGCGGGATGCGGACCGCGAGATTGTGCGCCTTCGCTTCGGGCGTCATGCTCTCGTGGAAACGCGTACGAATGACCCCCGGCGCGACGCAATTCACGCGGATGTTGTCGTCCGCCACGTCGCGGGCCAAGGATCGGGTGAACTGCAGGATCGCCCCCTTGGCGGTCGCATAGGCGATGGCATTCGGCACACCGCGAATTCCGGCCACGCTGGAAACCAGGATGATCGCACCGTCCCGATTCGGCCGCATCAATGGCAGCGCGGCTCGGCAGAGAAAGTAGGCGGCGTTCACATGGATGTCCATCGTCGCGAGCCACTGTTCCGGCGGACATTTGTCGATCGTGCCCCACGACGGCCCGCCCGCGCAATGCACCAGGATGTCGATGCCGTCGAGCGCGTTGGCGGCCTCGTGGATTGTCCGCGCGGCCTCGTCGGCCAGGGCCACGTCGGCCAGGATGATCACGCCCTTGCGACCGGCCGCCGCGATTTGCCGCTGCGTATCGACGGCTTCCGTGTCCTCGTTGCGGGCATTGATCGCCACATCGCAGCCCAGTCGCGCCAGGTCGATGGCGATCGCCGCGCCGATGCCCTTCGTGCCGCCGGTCACCACTGCTCGCTTGCCGCTAAGTTCCATCGCTTGCTTGCTCCACGCTGCCGCTCATTTGCCGATACAAAACGTCTTAAAGATACGGTCCAAAAGGTCGTTCGTGTAGACGGCGCCGACGACTTTTCCCAGTTCTGCTAGCGCCACACGGATTTCCGCCGCCACCAGCTCATCGCCGGATCGACGAGTTGCCAGCGCGGCCGCATCGGAAACGGCAGCCGCCGCTGTGCGAATGCTATGGCGACAGCGATCGGCGGTCGCGGCGATGCAATGCGATCGCTGCGAAACGCTGGTCGACGACAACAGGCGCACAACGGCGGAGGCGAACTCTTCGATCCCCTGGCCCGTGGCACTGCTGGTGAGTACGCAGGGAGTCGAGCTTCTCGTCGCGACTTGACTCGCCGAAAGATCGGCCTTCGCGAGCGCGACCAGATCGGCACTCATCGCGTTTGCGTCCGACAATTGGTGTGCGGCATCGACGGCTGCTGAATCAATGCAGACGACGCGCAGCAGCGCCCGCTCGCGCCGCTCCGCCGCCCGGTCCCGAGCCAGCGCATCGATCGACGGCAGCGCATCGACTGACTTTAGCGGTAGCTCGCGCGCGTCGACGCCGGCCGTGTCGACGAGTTCACACCGAACGCCCTCAAACTCGACCGGGGCGACCAGGTAGTCGCGCGTAGTGCCGCGGACATCCGACACAATGGCTGGTGTTGCCTCGTCGGCGACTCCGAAGCGATGCACCAGGGCATTGAACAGGCTGCTCTTGCCGGCGTTTGGCGCGCCGACCAGCGCGATCTGGCAAGCGGCGTTCGCCGTCGTCCGCGAGAACATCGTCTGTTCCACTGCGGCAAGCTCTTCGGAGATTCCCTGCAACCGCCGCGAGAGCTCCTCCGCGGTGATAAACTCGATGTCCTCTTCCACGAAGTCGAGTCCAGCTTCCAGCTCCGCCAGCAGCATCAGTAGCTCTTCGCGGAGCCGCCCCAGTGGCCGCGCAAGATTTCCCGCCAATTGCTCGACCGCCGCACTCAGGTCGGACGCATCATGCGCGTCGATGACTCCCAGCACAGCTTCCGCCTGTGTCAAATCGAGCCTGCCGGCGAGAAAGGCGCGCAGCGTGAATTCGCCCGACTCGGCCAATCGCGCGCCGGCCCCACAAACGGCGTTGAGCACTGCCTGAGCAAGGGGCGGTGAGCCCAGCGCGTGAAATTCAGCGACCGGCTCTCTCGTGTAGCTGCGCTCGTCGGGCCAATAGAAAAGCGTGCAGGGCACGTGCCGCGCAGCGGAGTGAAGTGCGATCGCGACGCTGCCGTTCGTGGCCGCCGCTCCACGAGGCAACACGAAATTGCCGTCGGCCCCCGGCGTGAAACAGCGCTCGACAATCGTCGCCGCATCCGGCCCGCTGACTCGCACCATGCTGCGGGCCGCGCCGCCAGCAGCAGTCGCGATCGCGGCGATGGTGTCGTCGAGATGGTAGGTCACGCTACCGCTTCCGCCGGGCCTTTTCGCTCTTCTTGCGCCCCGCGCTGCCATTCACGCCGTTCGAGCCGCCGCCCGTCGGACCGCGCGAAGGCGGCACCACGCGCTTCACCGCGTCCGGGCCATCCCCGCCGGCGCCCGCGCCGCCTTCCTTCGTCTTCTTCAGCAGCCTCCGTTCGCCCAAGCCCCAGAGGCTCGAAGCGATGAAGTACAGGCACAAGCCGCAGGCCACCTTGTAGAACATCAGGCCCATGAAGACCGTCATGTACTTCATCATCTTCTGCTGCATGGCGGTCTGTTCGTTCGTCGGCTCCGGCATCGACATCTTCATCGATACCAGAAACAGCGCGATCGTGATCAGCGGCAGCAGATTGAAGTACGGCCCCAGCCCGAGCATGCCGCCCAGCGGAATGTTGGGCAGGCCGATCGCATTGCTCACGAACTTGGGCATGAACCCTGACCAGTTGTAAAGCATGTCCGGCGCCGACAGGTCGGAGCACCAGCGAATCGCCTCCGTGAACAACGGCCGCTGCCGCAGCTCGACGTCGATCATGATCGAGCGGTAGAGGCCCATGAAGATCGGCAACTGCAAAAACACGGGCAGACAGCCGCCCAGGGGATTGATCTGGTGTTTGCGGTAGAGCTCCTGCATCGCCTGCGACCGCTTCTGCATGTCGGTCTTGTATTTTTCGTTGAGGCGATCGAGCTCCGGCTTGAGCGCCTGCATCCGCGCCATGTTCTGCGTCTGCTTGAAGCTGATCGGGAACATCGCCCCGCGGACCAGCACCGTGAGCATGATGATCGCAATGCCGAAGTTGCCGATGATGCTGTAGAAGAAGTGCAGGATGGTCAGCATGCCGCGGGCCACGGCGGAGAATGGCCACATGCCGTAGTAGATAATGTCGCGGAGCGAATAGTCCGGATCGCCGGCCGCCTTGTACTGAGCGAGCAGCTCGGGCCGCTTCGGCCCGACGAAAATCTGATACGAATCTTGCTGCGTCTGGCCGGGAGCCAGGTACGCCTGCTTCCGCGTCAAGCGGCAGGACACGTTGGTGAAGCTAAGAAAGTTGTGCGGGTCGCGCGGGTCGGGCTTCGGTCCGATGCGGATCGCTTCGGTCGAGTCGAACCAGTCTTCCTCGAGCGACTGCTTGACCGGAATCATCACTGCCGAGAAGTACACCGCGTCGACGCCGACGAAGGCCAGCGAGGCCCCCTGCCCCATCGGCTCCGTTTTGTCTTGTGCGATGGCCGCACAGTTGAACTGCGTGGTGCCAGATCCGAAGAAGCGGACCACCACGTCCCGCAATCCCGCGCCGCTCCAACTGCGGCTGATCTTGTGCGTGTACCACCAGCCTTCGAGCGGGAGGCCCGTCGGGCCGTCGAGACGATAGGCCACGTCCTGCTGCGCATCGCTCGTGTTTCGCACGCCGACGTCGAGCTTCAAATGGTAGCCGGGATAGTTCGGATCGTCGCGGCTGCCCTCCGGCACCGGCTCGATCGAGTAGTGCTTGATCAATGCCAGCTTGAGATCCGGCAGCGGCCGCTCGAACGTGACCGACGTTTCGCCGCGCTCGGTGACTTGCCAGTTTCCGGTATCGAGCAGCTCCTTCAACTTGACGGCGGCGGAAAGCTCCTTGGCCTTCCGGCCGGTCGACTTGTGACCGGCCTTGATCCACTCGTCCAGCTGTGTCGCCGCGTTCGCCGGAAACTGCTTTTCGCCGACGCTGGCGATCCCCATCAGGAACGACGGCGGATCGACGAATCCCGCCGGCACCGGAACGTCTCGCATGCGGATGTTGTCGATCTCCGGGCGCATCACCTCAAGAGGTCGCCGCACCAGCTTCACCGAAATCTCCAGCGGCGAGCCATTACGGAGCACGCTCAACTTGAATTCGTTGCCCGGCTTCGACTTGGCGCGGACAGCTTCGAACTCGTCAATCGACGAAACTTTCACCGGATCGCCGGTCGACCTCTGCGCGCTGACGATGACGTCGCCGACCTTCAGCTTCGCCTCTTCGGCGGGCGTCCCCTTGCCGACCACCTGAACCTTGAGGCCGTCGGCCGTCTCCTCGAGTTCCAAGTGGCCGAGGTAGCCCGAGCGGTCGGAGAGATCGAGGAATCGCGGGCTGGAGAGTTCGGCGCGGCGGACGGCCGCCCCCTGGTTCGTGAGCGTCACCAGCATCCGATAACCGGTCTCGCGATCCAGCGATCCGAGCGTCAGATACTCGAGCGGCGCATCGAGCGCGGTCGGCGCGGCTGCTTCCGCCGGCGCCTCATCCGCCGCCTCTTCTTCGTCCGCGTCGTCGCCATCAGCGAGAGCCTCGTCCCCGTCGGCCTTCGCCTGGTCACCCGCGACGGCTGCCGGATTCTGGCCGGGCTGCGGCTTGGGCGGCTGGAGCGGTGGAAAGAGAATATTCCACAGCACCAGCACCGCCAGCGACAGCGACAGGAACGCGATTAAGTTTTTCTTATCCACAGAGGCACGATTCCTTGCGTGTTAAGCAGACGGAAGGCCGGACACGGGAGCGCTGAGACCAAGGATATTCGCCCAACCGCGCGTCTCCTTGTCTCTTCCTCTCCCCAGTCTCCTTGTCTCGCTGGCCTTCCACTAACGTCCCTGCTTGATGCGATCGCCGAGAAAATCGTCCAATTCGGGGATGTTATAGATCTTGTTCGCCGTGACGCCGAAGTCGTAGTCGACGCGGCGGAACGACAGTTGGCGATCCTCTTGAATGACGTAGCAAGGCCGGTTGTCGCCGTCGCGCGGCTGGCCGACCGAGCCCACGTTGACCATGAATTTCTGTCCGTCGTAATGGTAGACGCTGTTGAGGTCTTCGGGCGTCATGAAGTTGCGGCTCTCGGTGAACACGCCCGGCACGTGCGTGTGCCCCTGAAAACATCCCTGCGGCACCAGGCTGAAGAGCTTTTCCATCTTCTTCTGGTTGTAGATGTCTTCCGGGAAGACGTATTCATTGACCGGGTTGCGGGCCGAACCGTGCACGTACAGCCAGGGCTCGTCGCGGTACATCCGGGGCAAGGCCCCCAAAAAGTCCCAGCGGCGGTCGACCATCGAACGGTCGCCCCGCGAGTTCTCGAGCTGATCGCGCGTCCAAAAAATGGCCCGTTCGGCGCCGGTATTGAAGCCTTCCGGGTCGAACAGCGCCCCTTGGTCGTGGTTGCCCAGCAGGCAGACCCGCGTGTTCTCGATCACCAGATCCAGGCACTCGCACGGATTGGGCCCATAGCCGATAATGTCGCCCAGGCAGAAGACCTCGTCTACGCCTTGACTTCGGATATCGGCCAGCACCGCCTGGAGCGCTTCCAGGTTGCCGTGAATGTCGCTGATTATGGCCCGTTTCAAGTCGCGGCTGACCTCGGCAAAAGTACGGAAACACTGATAAACTAGTAGTTTACGTTGCGTTGTCGGCAAGGGTCAAGCCGCATCGTAGCACCGAGTGTCCGGCAGCCGCCCGCCCCATTCTGCCGCAAAACCGGACTATTTACCTCACTCTCCCCATGCGCATCCTGGCGATCGAAACTTCCGGACGCGACGCGACGCTCGCCGCGCTCGAAAGCGACCCCGGCGGCCAGGCACAAACTTTGGCCGAAGTCGCCATCGTCGGCCCCGAGCGCACGGCCCAGTTTCTGGCGCCGCGGCTGCAACAATTGCTGCGCGAAGCCGATTGGCAGCCCCAAGCGGTCAAGCTGGTGGCGGTGGCCGTCGGCCCCGGATCATTCACCGGCCTCCGGATCGGAGTCACCACCGCCAAGACGCTGGCCTACGCCGTCGGCGCGCAAGTCATCGGCGTGAACACACTCGAAGTGATCGCCGCACAAGCGCCGGACGAGGTCGGTCCGCTCTGGGTCACAATGGACGCCCAGCGCCAGGAACTCTTCGCAGCCAGGTTTGACGCGAAGCGGAGGATTGCCGTCGAGCCGCAGATCGTGACCCAGCCCACCTGGCTGCAGATGCTGCAACCCGGCGACCACGTCACCGGCCCCGGCATGCAACGCCTGCGCGTGGACTTGCCAACAGGAGTGCAAACGGTCGACAGATCACTTTGGCAGCCCCAAGCCGCGACCGTCGGACAGCTGGGTTGGCGCGACTACCAAGCGGGTCGGCGCGACGATTTGTGGAAGCTCACCCCGCTGTACTACCGTCAGAGCGCGGCCGAAGAGAAGCGAGACCTTGCAAGGGGCTAAACTGGCGTTTCGACGTCGGCAAGGTCGAGCCACAGCTGCTCAGCCGCGCGTATCCGTCGCAGGGGCCACATCTGTAACAAACTGTAGAATGTCGATGCGTCCGGCCAAAAAAACAATGCTGCTGATTTTGGCATGCAGTTTCTCCGCCCAGAGCCAGCACGCGTGTTCCTTCCGCACCACGGCGATGTGCCAAACGTCATGCCCTCCTGTGCAGATGGGCCGGTTGCCGGATCGATTCAGATTCATGTGTCCGAGGTGGTTTTCAGGGACAGGAATATTGTAGGTCAGAAGAACCCGACAGCCCTATACGTCTGCGGTTGCTTCCCTCAGCTTGAGTTCGTATTGCGGCGCCAGATACGATGCATGGCCTGCTTACTAGTGATCTCTATCGATGCGCAGGACTTTCTGAAGTAGATTCAGGCTAACCACAAGTTCGGCGGCCCCAGGGCGGAGGCAACCGATGGGGGAGCAGCAGACGTGGAAAATGTAGACCTGGAGCGGTCAAAGCCCGGCGCCGCTCGCCACCGCGGCGAGGCGCCGGCCGATGCGTGGTTCGCCGAGGGGGAACGGATCGGGTACGACCCGCACGCTCGGGCGCTGGTCGGCAGCGGCCCGGCCCCTCTGCGCGTGTGGGTCCGGCGGGATGGAGACCCCATTGATGCCGTCAGCTTTCTGCCGGGTTTCCCGGATGGGTCATTCGGATGGTCAAAGCTTTTGCCCAACCTGCCAGACGAAGCGGCCATGCCCAAGTTGTTCGTCGAATACGTCGGTATGGGTGACAGCGACAAGCCGCGGCGGTATGCGTACTCCACCGCCGAACGAACGGACTTGATCGAGGCGCACTGGCGATACTGGGGAGTCCGTTCCACCACCCTAGTGGCATTCGACTTCTCCGCGATCACCGTGCTCGAACACCTCTGTCGGCGGCTGGAAGGGAGTGCCGAGGGGCCATCCATCCGCGGCGTCTTCATTTTCAACGGTGGGCTGTACGCCGACGGTCACTCCCACCCGTGGTTCACCACCCCACTCCTGAGCCGGCATGGCGGCGGCATGCTCCCTTGGTTCGCGCAGCGGTCATTCTTCATGTTTCGGAAGTATATCAAGATGCTCGGTTGGTCCCCGGAGTATCGGCTCACGGATGAGGAGTTGTACGCTCTGCGGACCGCAATGGCTCGGCGTAACGGACTGTTTTACTTGGCCGCCGCGGCCGGGTTCGTCGCGGACCAAAAGCGTCAGAGCGAACGACTGGATTTTAGCCGTATCTTCGACGCCTACCACAAGCGTTTCCCATTTCTGGTAGGCGGCAGCCGTGGGGATGTGTTTGAGCGGCGGCAGGTCGATCTGGCGGAACAGCGGTTGGCTGGGCGCGGGCTACGAGTCGCGCGGCTGTTGGGCGGACACTTCACGACGAGCGAACGGCCTGCCGAACTCGCCCGCCTGATCGCAGGTTTCGAGAAGGACCTTGCGGGGCACAAATCCAGCTCTTGAGTGGCCTGGCCGCGGAGCCCCCCGAACCAGGCGCCAAGCTGCTCGGGCCCGAATCAGCGCTTCTGGCAGTTCGTGGTTCACTTATGCGGCTAGGGCAGGCCAGCGGTGTCGATCGCCGCGCAGGAGTGAGACTTCTTGGTTCGATTTCGTCGCGACCGTGGACGCACAGGACGAACTGACATTTCGCTCTGAGAGTCAAGGGTAATGATACGCCCTCATCGGGCAGATTGCCCGGAAGGGTCCCCGTCTGCTGTAGCGCCTGGTTCGGCGCACTCGGCTTCGTCGGTTACTTGTTGACCGGCGTGATTTCCTCGAAGTCCTGCGATTTCACTCTTTGTCGAGCGGAAATCGCACTCGTTCGCGCGCCGTATCGAATTCGATGCTGGTCAGGCGAGCGTTGATTCCGACCGCAACCCAGTCGCATCTGCCTCCGCAGCTATTAGAATCAGGGATCGATCGCTACATTCATGCTTCGGTGAACTGCGCTTAGCCAAGTGGAAGGAAACAAATGTCCAAAGATCTACCCAGCTTAGATATCTCACGACGCCGATTCATCGCTACTGCAGGTGTTGCGGCTACGGTGGCGTGTTTGCCCGCACGGCGTCTGTGGGCAGCGCCCGCGGGAATTGTTCAGTGGATGCGGGCCGAAGGGGCAACGGAAAAGATAAAGGTCCAGAAGCTTCGCAATAATATTAGCGTGGTTACCGGTGCAGGCGGGAATATCACAGTGCTTGATGGCACCGACGGCAAGCTGCTTGTCGATGGCGGAGTAGCGACCGCCCAGAAACATCTCGCAGAAGCGCTGGCTGACATCAGCAGTCAACCGATCAAACACCTGATCAACACTCATTGGCACTTCGATCACACCGATGGAAACGAATGGCTACACAAGTCCGGCGCCGCGATTGCGGCTCACCGAAATACAGTAAAGTGTCTCTCCAAGTCGACTCGGGTTGATGATTGGGACTTCACATTCTCGCCGTTTCCGGCCGACGCAATTCCATCGGTGATCATCCCCGACGAAAAATCGATGGAAGTGAACCGATCGAAGATTGACCTTAAGTATTACGGACCGGCCCATACAGATGGCGACATACGTGTTCATTTCAGTGACGCCGACGTGATGCATGTCGCGGATACGTGGTGGAACGGGCAGTATCCGTTCATTGATTATTCGACCGGGGGAAATATCGACGGAATGATTCTTGCCACGGAAGCCAATTTAGCCCTGGCTTCCAATAAAACAATTATCATTCCTGGCCACGGACCCGTTGGGGATAAGAGCGCGCTCAAGGAGTTTCGCGACATGTTGATGGCGTTGCGCGACAAGATCGCTGCGCTCAAAACGCAGAGGATGACAACCGATCAAGTGGTTGCCGCGAAACCGACAGCTGAGTACGACGCCAAGTGGGGTAAGTCCGCAATCAATGGCGATTTCTTCGCACGACTTGTTTACAAAGGTGTCTAGCCGCGGTGTCACGCCGCCGTCCCTTGGAATTGAACATAGGCAAGCCCGTTGGAGACGTATGTCGAACCGACTTGGGCCTCCTGGCTGCGACAAATGACATGCCACCTTTTAATGTCTAAACCGATATGAGCGAGGCAATCTGCGCGCATCTACGGAAGTCGCATTAACGGCTCGATCCAATTTTTCGGGCATCTTTGCAGCGGGACTCCGGTCAGCCTAACGCCGCCAACACTTCGGTGGCTGCCGCAATCGTCCCATCAATGTCCGCCTCGGTGTGCGCCGCAGAAACAAACATCGCCTCATACTGGCTGCAGGGCAGATACACGCCGCGGTCGAGCATGCCCCAGAAATAGCGCGCGAACGCTTTCGTATCGCTGCTGCTCGCCGCGTCCCAATCCTTCACCGGCCCCGGCGCGAAGAATAGCGTCAACATGCTGCCGACCCGCGCGAGTTGATGCTCCACACCGGCACTTGCCGCGGCCCACCGCAGCCCCGCCTCGAGCCGCGCACTCAATTGCTCCAGCCGCTCGTACGGCGGATCGTCCCGCAACACCCGCAGCGTCGCGCACCCCGCGGCCGTCGCCAGCGGATTGCCGCTGAGCGTCCCCGCCTGAAACACCTTCCCCGCCGGCAACACATGGTCCATCACCTCCGCCCGGCCGCCATACGCACCAACCGGCAACCCGCCTCCCACAATCTTTCCGAGCGTCGTCAAATCGGGCTCAATCCCCAGCCGCTCCTGCGCACCGCCAAACGCCACGCGAAAGCCCGTCATCACCTCATCGCATATCAACAGCGCGCCGTGCCGATCCGCCAACTCGCGGAGCGCCTGCAAAAACTCCGCCGTCGGCACCACCACGCCCATGTTGCCGACCACCGGCTCGAAAATCACGCCCGCGATCCGCTCCCCATGCTCGTCGAACAGCCGCTGCAGTCCCGCCACGTCGTTGTACCCCGCCACGAGCGTGTCGCGCGTCGTACCCGCGGTCACGCCGGGCGAATTCGGTACACTCAGCGTCGCCGCCGAGCTCCCCGCCGCCACCAGCAAACTATCCACGTGCCCGTGATAGTTGCCGGCAAACTTCACAATCAAATCGCGCCCCGTGAACCCGCGTGCCAGCCGGATCGCGCTCATCGTCGCCTCGGTGCCCGAATTCACCAGCCGCACCTTCTCGACGCTCGGCACCGCCGCCACGATCAACTCCGCGAGCTCGTTCTCCGCCTCCGTCGGCGCACCAAAGCTCGTCCCCCGCCGCACCGCCTCCTCCAGCGCCGCCACGACCGCCGGATGGCCATGCCCCAAGATTATCGGCCCCCACGAACCGATGTAGTCGATGTACCGGTTGCCATCGACGTCCCACAGATACGCCCCCGCGCCGCGCTCGATCACGACCGGCTCGCCGCCCACCGCCCCAAACGCGCGGGCCGGGCTGTTGACGCCGCCCGGCATCAGCTCCTTCGCTCGCGTAAAAATTGCGTGGCTCTTGCTCCGCTCGATCATCTGCACCGCTCAATTCGCTGTGAGGTCAATCATCGGACTCATGGTTCGCAGGCAGCTTCTTCCGCGCCTCGGCTACCAGCGCCGCCGCCCACGGTTGGTGATCATACAAATCGACCACCGCCCGCCGAATCGTCTGCGCCGCCTGCGGATCAGTCGCATCCAATCGATCTGCCGCCGCCAACCGCTCGCGGAGCACAACCGTGCGACGCTCGTTCAACTCCGCCACGTCGCTCCGCAACTGGGCCAACTGCCGCTCGGCCAGCTGCACCCCTTTCCGCGTCCGGTCATCCGTCTCCTTCGCACTCGCCCCGCCCGCCAAATTCTCGGCGCCGTACAGCCGCACCAGCCCATCGAGCATCTCGATCGCCCGCTCCGGCGACGAGTCGGCCGCATTCATCGCCTCCAAATACAACACCTCGACCGGCACCAGGCTCGGGTCAGCCAGTCCGCCGCGATGTCGCTGCAACTGCCGACGCATCTTGTCGAGTTCCAGCCGCTGCTGATGCTCCACCAGTTCCGCCGACCGCGCATCCTCCGGAAAACGCGCGACGAACTCGCCGATCTCGCGCTCGACCGTCCGCATATCCTCGACCTCGCCCGATTCGATCCGCGGCGCGATCTTCGCATAGAGCTGATCGGCCGATTGAGGCCGCGTCAGATAATATCCGACTCCGGAGAGCCCAGCCAGCACCAGCCCCAACCCGACCAGCGGCCCCACAACGCTGACCCACGACCGCGCCGACTCATGCTGCCGCCGCGCGAGATCTTCTTCCACCGTCGTGAACACACTCGGCCGCACCACCGCGCCGTTGGCTTTGCTCCCGCCTTGAACTCCCCCTTCCCCACTCCCCCTTCCGCCTTCCGCTACTCCTTGCTCCTTGCTCCCTGCTCCTTGCTTGCTAGTCCCACTGCCTGCTGCTTCGCCCGCTCCCTCCGCCGGAATCGTCTCCGCCCCATGCACCAGTGCCGCCCGCTCTACTGCGCTTCCGGCTCCCCCTTCCCCCTTCCCCCCTCCGCCTTCGACTTCCCGTCCCTGCTCCCCGCCCCCTGCTCCCTGCTCCCTCTCCGCCTGCGTCACCGCCATCGCCAGAGTGTTGTGCAAGTCCGGCCCCGAGAGCGGCGAATTCCCCGTCTCCGGCGCGAGCGAAAAACTGTCGTGCGACGGCCGCGTGAGCGCCATCACCATCGCCTGCAGATGCCGCGCGAGCACCGCCGTATTCGGAAACCGGTCCGCCGGGTCCTTCGCCAAGAGCTGCCCGATCACGCCCTCCAACTGCTTCGGCGTGTCCGGCGCGTACCGCCCCACCGGCTCCGGCTCCGCGAACCGCTGCAGCTGCAACATCTCTGGCAACGTCCGCGCTTTGAACGGCGGTCGCCCGGCGAGCAGCGCATACATCACGCCGCCCAGGCTGTACTGATCACACCGCGCCGTCACCGGCCGGCCATCCGCCTGCTCCGGCGACATATAATCCGCCGTCCCCAGCACGCCCCCCGCCGTCGTCAAGCTGCTGGTCGTCCCGAACAGCCGCGCGATTCCGAAGTCGGCCACTTTCACATGCCGCTCGTCCGCGAACAGAATATTCGCCGGCTTAATGTCGCGGTGAATGATCCCATGATCGTGCGCGTGCTTCAGCGCCCCGCAGAGCTGAATCGCAATCTCCGTCACCTCGCGCCAATCAAACCGCCGCCCCGCCTTTAGCTCATCCTCGAGGCTCGGCCCCTCGATCAGCTCCATCGAGTAGAACAGCGTCCCATCCTGCTCGCCGAACCCGTAGAGCCGCACAATCCCCTCGTGCCGCAGCGTCTTGAGCGACTCGATCTCCGCCTCAAACCGCTCGCGGAATCCCTCCGCCCCCGCCAGATGCGCATTGAGCGCCTTGATCGCCACCAGCTGCCCACTCTCAGGCTCCGCCGCCCGATAAACCGACCCCATGCCCCCCTTGCCGATTTGGCGATCGATCACATAAGGGCCAAGTTGCGTGGGCTGCATGGCTGGACTTCTACTTTCACCAACTCGGCAACCGCGTCATTCACGGCGCTACCGACTCAACCGAGCGTCAATCGACCTCGTCGCCTTCCACCGGCGCGATGTCCGGCACGGCGGCCAGATAGCGCTCAAAATCTTCGCGCCGGCCCGCGTCCGCTTCACGTCGCAGATAATCCATCGTCAGCACCACCGCCAGCTTTTCGCCGGCCGCGCTCGCCAGAAACTGGCCCACAGAATAGCCCTCCTTCGCTGCGAGGGCTTCGATCTGCTTCTTCAACGAGTCCGGCAATTGAAACGTCAGCGTGCTCATGGGATCTTTCGTACCAGTTTCAAGAAATTGCCCGGCGTGATCGCCGTCACGCTCAGCTGTTCCGAGCCCCGAAAATGTCCGACGTTATGCGTTATTATATGCTGACAACCGGCCGCGAAGGCCAGTTCCAGCACCATGTCATCATCGGCGTCCGACAACATCGGCCGCCAAAGGAAGTGTATCTCCTGCAAATGGGCCTGACTGGCCAGATAACGTACAAACGCCCGCGCGGCCTCCTCCGTCAGCCCCGGCAGCAAGTTTTCCGCCCGCGACAGCACCTCCTGCCACTCCGCATACAGCCCCACCGACAAACACGGCTCGAATTCCGCCGCCGGAATCGAACTCACCAGCGCGTAACTCGCGCCCCGCCGCGAGCGAGCGGCCGCCACCAACACATTCGTGTCAATCACCACGCGCATCTTCAGTCGACTGCTCTACTGTTCCACCGCTCGACTGCTCTTGCCTTCCCTGTGGGATTCGTCTCCGACGCCGATCGCGCGACGCCGATTCCGCTACGCCATCAATTATAAAAGAACGTCCATCGCCCCGCGACGCACGCGAAGCCACGTGCGCCACAGGGTACCACCCGTTACCTCAACCGGCCTGTACGGAGCAAAACAAGAATTCCAAGTCGCAGCAACGAGACGCGCCGCCGATGGCCGACGCGATCGATCGGCTCTCCACACTCAACCATTGCAGACCTCCCGTTGCTTTCCCCCGAATCGGTCCGTCATCATTGCGCGCTTCTAGCTCTCAACAGCTCACGCAGCAGCCAAGAACATTCGCGATTCAGCCAGCCACCCATGCCGAGTGCTTCCGACGAAGTCGCGCCCAATTCGAAAGAGAAACAGTTTCCAACCACCTGATCGCTCCGCGCGCACCTAGACCTCTCCTTCCGCGAAGTGATTGACAGTCAAATCGCGAAACGCTATCCTGTAAACTGTTTCGCAAACGTTTCTCGATCCTGTTCCATGCATCAGCACGGGACATGGATCAACTCGGGAATCGTTGAGCGAGCGAAACGTAGCGCTGCAGGTCATCGCTCTACTTGTCTCTTTCGATTGGCGGTCTGGTTCGAATTATTGTCTGGTTTGAATTGCAGACTGGTTCGAATGGCAGTCCGGCGGTCTCGTCGATGGTCTGCGGCGATTGCAGTCCCAAAGTTTCTCGTCCGAAATCAGCTCCTGTCCGAACGTAAGCCGTCTCCGACGTCAACTCGGTCACGTGGCAGTAAATCAAGGATTGTCATTATGAACGGCCGCCGTGCCCGGCGAATGTCGGGCTGCACCCTGGTGGAGTTGCCTGTAGTGAGCGGACGCAAACGTACAGCGTTTACGCTCGTCGAACTATTGGTCGTCATCGCCATCATCGGCATCCTGGTCGCGCTGCTGCTCCCCGCGATCCAATCCGCCCGCGAAGCCGCCCGCCGTTCCGAGTGCCTCAACAATCTGAAGCAGCTCGGCCTCGCTTGCCACATGTTCGAGTCTAATAAGAAGGTCTTCCCCACCGCGGGCGGCACCGTCAACCAATACTTCAATTCCGCCGAGCTTTCGAAGCCCATCTACGGCTATGAAAACGCGAGCTGGATGTATCAGATCCTGCCGTACATCGAAGAAAAATCGCTCTACGACCTACGGCGAGGCGATGGCGGCACGAACGCCGGCTTCACCAAAACCGGCCTCTCCGAAAAGCCGGTAAAGGTCTTCAATTGCCCCTCGCGCAGCAATCGCTTCGGAATCGTCGGCATCAGTATCTACGCCCTCGGCGATTATGCCGGCGTGATGGCTGGCTGGAACGATCCAGATTGGAGCACATTTGCATGGCAGATTACTGAGCCGACCAGGGATGGAAAATATGAAGCCACCGTCTGGACGGGCATCTTGGCGCGTGGCGGTCACGTCCAGAATGGGTCGCCGCCGACAATTTGGAAGTTTCCCCGCGTCGGTTTCAAGAACATCGAAGACGGTGCTTCCCACACGATCCTTCTCGCCGAGAAAGCAGTTAGCTCGGATAATTATTCTGTCTCTGTTCACACGTATTGGGAGATCTACGGTTACTACACGGGTGCCGATTGGCCCGTGATGCGAATCTTTGGCCCGCGCTTGCCGGAGGGCCCCAATACGCGGGCAGAAGTCCGCGTGCTCGCTGACAGCGAAAAACGTACCGTCCCGGATGAGTTCGGCTTCGGCTCCGCCCATCCGGGAATCATTTGCGCCGTTTTCGGCGACGGCTCGACGCGGAACATCTCGAGCGCGGCGGACTTGATCGTCCTCGACCAGCTTGGCAAACGTGCCGATCGGTCGAATCCCTCGCTCGATAGTCTATAAGTCGCATCAATCTCCAACTCGCTTCCCTGTGGGTGCCTGCCGTGTCGCGAATCAACTCCTTGCACTTCAGCGTCGGCATCGGTGCTCTGCTCGCGGTGCTCGTCGCTGGCTGCAGCAATGGCGACGATCCCGCATCGGCGCTCGCCAATGCCAATGGCACCAACGTCCAACGGCTCTCCAACCTGTATTTCACGTTTCAATCCGAGCACGACTGGCGCGGCCCGCGGGATGAGGCCGAGTTCAAGACCTTCCTCCACAGCATCGATTCCGCCAAACTCGAGCGCATCGGCATCGACCCCAATAACATCGACGCGCTCTTCATCAGCGAGCGCGACGGCCAGCCCTTTGCGATCCGTTACGGCGTCCAGGGCAGCGTGATGGGCTCCGCCGAGCCCGTCGTCTTCGAAGCTGCGGGCGACGGCAACAAACGCCTCGTCGGCTTCCTCAACATGACCCAGCGCGAAGTCGACCCCGCCGAATACGACGCCCTCAAGTCCGGCCAAATCCCCGCCGCCCCTCCCCAACGCGACTCCCGGCCCTAGACCACGTTCCACCAGTCTGAAGCGGCTTTTTCGCTGTCATTGCCTGGAAACACGACGCAAGGTGGAATATCGCGGCGGCCGTCCTGAACCAAATCTATTCTGGACTTGTCATCGCCAAATCTCCGGCTTCTCCGCGCCAAACTGACAGATTGAGCGACCTGGCCCACTTCGACGGGCTGGATTCTTGAGCCGGACGTGCCGACGATATAGAGTGGTTGCGGTAGGGTCTCATTTGGGGGGTTCGCTCATGTTGCGTTCGAACTGTCGACTTACGGCGGTAGATGTCTTCGCTGGCGCAGGTGGACTTAGCTTAGGAGCACAGCGCGCCGGGTTCCAAGTGCCGGTTGCAGTAGAAATCAATAATCGCGTTACACCAACCTACCGAAGAAACCACCCTGCGGCCACGATCATCGAAGATGATGTCTGTGCAGTCAAAGGAGAAGATATTCTTAAGTCTGTTCCGTCTGGGAAAGTCGATCTACTTTTGGCATGTGCACCATGCCAGGGATTTTGTTCCCTGACGATAAAGAATCGGCGGCGCGATCCCAGAAATGCTCTTGTATCTCAAGTTGCTCGTTTAGTCGAAGAAACTCGCCCGAGCGCCGTTTTAATGGAAAACGTCCCCGGTCTCGCGACTCGGGGCAAACGCCTGCTTTCAAAGTTGATTGAAAGGTTGCGTGCTGCAGGATACAAGGTTGGGTGGTGGAACGTACAGATGGCCGACTACGGAATACCCCAGAACCGCCGTCGACTAGTGCTCCTGGCCGGCCGTGGGTTCGAAATTGAGATTCCCGTACCAACTCACGCGCGTTTGGGAACCAAGAGCAGGAAGCCATGGGTTACATTGCGAGAGGCAATTTACGGTGAAAAAGCCCCAAAGGCACTCAGCGCAATTCGCGACCACGGCGGACCTCAAGTCGAGAACTGGCACATCGTGCGTGACCTACAACCGGAGACACGCGAACGACTGAGAGCTGCAACTCCTGGCGGAATGCGAGTTGATCTCGACAACAGGCTGCTTCCAGATTGCCATAAGGGTGGCTACGAAGGATTCCGCAATGTTTACATGCGAATGAGTTGGGACAAACCATCGCCGACTATCACAGCTGGATGCACGACCCCGGCGAAGGGACGCTTCGGACACCCAGATCGCAGAAGGTCGACCATTTCGGTCCGAGAAGCCGCTACAATTCAGACGTTCCCAGAGCATTTCGTATTTGAGACGAAGAAGATCGATGTCGCGTGCGAAATGATTGGAAATGCAGTCCCTCCTCTGTTCGCTGAATGCGTCGCAAGGCACATCCGAAACTCTATTGTCGAGAATTGTGCAAGATGAAGTTAGAAAAGCTGATCAACAACTGACCACATTTGGTGGATTGTCTCGCTCTGCGCTAATGGCGCGCGTGCGAAGTCACAGCAATTTGACGACGGAACTTCGGCTCGTTCATTTCCTACGAACCGCCGGGATCTCCGGATGGCGAAGACATTTCCCAGTTCTGGGTTGCCCGGATTTCTGTTGGCCGAAAGAGCGAATCGCGGTGTTCGTTCATGGATGCTTTTGGCACGGCCACAACTGCGGGCGAAATCTCGTGCCCCGATCCAATCGGAAATTCTGGGTATCGAAAATCAAGGGAAATCAGAAACGTGACACTCGCATTTCTCGATCACTCCGAAAGCATGGATGGACTGTCATAACGATTTGGGAGTGCATACTAACCAAGTCTCCGCAGTATTGTGTCCGACGTATCGCGAGATATCTAAGCTTGAAACGAAAGCCACTTTAGGAATTCGCCTGTATGGCAGACACAAACGAAGAACTGGTACTTCGATTCAGCCACAACGTCGTGGAGCATCTCGGACTAAAACTGTATCAGAACAAGCCAACGAACGTTATTGCGGAAGTAGTTTCAAACTCGTGGGATGCGGACTCGGCGAACGTCCACGTGAACACGTCAATGTTTGGCGATAGCAAATGGATTGCAATTCACGATGATGGTCACGGCATGACTCGTGATGAGTTGGCGAGTTCATATCTTGTGATCGGTTACGCACGGCGAACGCAAGCTGATGACAAATCGCGAGGAAATCGCCGGCTCATGGGCAGGAAAGGCATTGGAAAACTAGCGCCATTCGGCATCGCCCGCCAGTTGGACGTATTGACATGCGCGATTGCCGATAAGGTCCCACGGGTACATTGGCTACGATTCGATTTGGATGAGCTGTTGCGGCAGAAAGGTGGCACAGACCAGTCTTACATTCCCACTCAAATATCTGTAGGTGTAAACCTTGATGAACTACCGCTTGCAAATGACCCAACTCGAGGTCAAGTTGCTGCTTGGCAGTCGCTACTGAAAAAGGGCAAGAAGACGGGCACGCTTGTGCTGATGACAAAGCTCTCTTTGGGCAAAGCCATAAATGATGAACAGCTTATTAACTCGCTTGGCCACCGCTTTACAATTGCGACAGGACACAATTTCACACTATCGGTAAATGGTCAAACTGCGACAACCGAGAATATGTTGCCGGATTTTGACTTTCGGATTCCTGACACTGGGTTTACCACGGAGACGGTAGGCGAGAAGGATGTGAAGTACTGGGTCGGCTTTGTTAAGAAAGCGGATTGGCCTGCAGATCAAGCCGGCGTTGGTGTCTACTCCCATGGCAAAATTGCGCAGGACCGTCCGTTCACTTTTGGAGCAAAGGGCAAGGAAATATTTACGCGGTATATGTTCGGCGTCGTAGAAGCGGAGTGGCTCGATGAACTCGACGAAGACGTCATTTCGACCGACCGAACCAACGTAAATTGGGAACTACCTACTACGCGACCCTTATATCAGTGGGGTCAGTCAAAGGTCAGTTCATGGGTCGGAAAATTCGAGGAATGGCGGCGCGGTTTGGAGGAAAGCGACAATCGACAATTGGTTCAGGCGGTAACTCGAAGTGGCGAAGCGCCTAAAGTGACGGAGCCGGAGGAAGAGGAAATCGTGAAACTAGTTTCGGCGATTACTCCTTCGTTTGGAAAGGATACTGACGAAAAAAAACGTCTCGTGAAGGCTGTATCCGAGGCTTGGATTCAGACACCAATGCGACGTCTTGTCCGCGATTTATGGGACTCCGTAGGGAAGGACGGAGAAATGCCCCCCGCTACCTTTACAACCGTGATTCAAAAGCTATCGCTCCACTCAATTCCAGAGTCGCTGAACTTGGCTGTAGTGTTCGCGCAAAGAGCGTTTGCCCTCACAAGGCTACATGACTATGTACACCACGGATCTGAGTTAGACCTCCAGAAACTAATTGAGAAATTTCCGTGGATCATCGAGCCGGATAGGGCGGTGCTTACTGCGAATCAACAACTGAAGACTGCAGTCGAAAACGCAGAATCTCTTGGCCAAATACCCCAAGGACGACGAATTAACGCCGGGAATGTCTCGGATGCAAATCGACCGGATTTTGTATTCCTTTCCAGCCCACAAGAACAACAAATAGTCGTCGTTGAGTTAAAAAATCCTCAACAAGACCTAATCATAGAGAACAGACAGCAACTTATTGACTACATGGTTTGGTTTGAGGCGCACTACCCGAATGCCGATATCACGGGTTTTCTGATTGGGCGAAATCCAAGCAAGATGGAGCCAAAGTACGCTGGGCTCACGATATTGCCGTGGACGGATGTGCTTCAGCGCTCTCGCGCGAGAAATTTAGAATTACTTGCGGCGATGCTGCTCCGAACTGGCACAGGTGGCACATCGGATGCACGCGCCGCTGACGCAATTGAATTAGGCGGAGAAGAGGCAAAAGCTATGCTAGAGCACCTAGCTAAGGAGCATACAGAGATTGCCGAATTAATGAACTCCTTCGCGGTTGTGAACAAGAATCAATCCTGACTGTTTTCTGCCCATCGACATCGAAACAGAAAGCATAAGACGGTAGCGTGGGATGACAAAAGCCCTCAGAATTTGGACAGCTGCAAGGCGCCGCCGGCAGCAATAACCCAGCGTCTGATGATTCCCACCCACCGCCAACTCCCCCACGAATTTCGAAATCCTCAGCACCAACGCCGACAACCGCCTCCGCGTGGAAAACAGCCTTCAGCCAGACGAAGCTCAGAGCGGAGAGCCCAGAGCCAATCCGGCCCTCCGCTCTTAGCCCTCAGCCGACGGCCCTTCCACGCTCCCTGCTACAATAGCGCCCCATGAGCGACCCAAGCACTGATCGAGAGAGCGGCAAAAGACTGGGCAAAATCGCCCCGAGGATTACCTCGACGCCCCGCGAGCGCATCATCGGTGCTGTTCTGTTTTTGATTTACCTCGGAGCGTTGCTGCTCAACGGTTATGCCTATTCAGTCCACTTCGAAAATCTGTGGCCTGCTCGGGTAGTTTGGGTAGTCCGCGCGACGTGCCTCGCGGTACTGCTCGTGATGCCGGTGGTAGCCGTCTGTTGGTTAATTGGTATCGATCGGAGCCCAGCTTGGATGCGCGGTCGAATCTCGCTACGCGCTCTGGTTATCCTGTTTACACTCGCTGCCGTAGTGCTTGGCGTGATCGCCTCGCTGGTAAAATAACTCCCATCCCACGACTCCCGGCTCCTGGCTCTCGGCTGCTCGCTCCTCCCACGTGGCCTGAAATTCCTTCTTGAAATCGGCCATCCACGTCGCTACAACGATAGTGTACAAATAGACAGAATAAGCTATTAGCCGTCAGCTCTTAGCCGTCAGCCAGAGAACTCGCGGCCCCGTTCGCGCTGCGTCACCGTTTCGCCCACAGCCGATGGTGACTCCTGTCCCCCTCTGCCCCTCAACCCTTAACACGACACCCTCAATTTTGTTGTCACCTTCGAGAAAACGCGAGGATTTATGAAGACGCCTGTCACCTTCGGCCGTACAGTCACCCGGCAACCACCTCCCTACGGGCGGAGGGCCGATGGCTGTTGGCTGACGGCCCCCGGTTTCTGGCTCTCAACTCTGGACTCTAGACTCTCAACCCTTTTGTCCCCTTCGCTGAATCCCCGCGATTTTCACACCAGAGGACCCACACGCATGCTGTCACCTTCGGCCGCCAGTCACCAATCACGAGTCACCAGTCACCGCCTCCGCCATTGCTATTGAACGAGTCCCCAAAATTGTCTATTTAGCCCTGCCTTCCAGGCAGGTTTTGACCCCGCCTGCCAGGCATATTTTTCGCACTGTCCGATTTGACGATGCCCTCTTGGGAGCTCCGTGCATGCGATCGTTCCTGCTGCCGCTCGCGGCGTTGATCCTTGCTCTCTCGCTCACGCCCTCACTTCGCGCCGCCGGGCCAAACGCGGCCCGCGTGCTCGCCGAGCCGCTCCACGCGACCGTCGTGAGCCCCGGCGCACCGGTCCGCAGCGGCCCCGCCGAGTCGTATTATCTCACCGACACGCTGCCCGAAGGCACCGCGGTCGAAATCTACAAACGCAACGACGACGGCTGGTGCGCGGTCCGTCCGCCCGAGGAAAGTTTTAGCTGGGTCTTCGCCCAGAACGTGCGGCTCGTGAGCGACGAGCTCGCGGAGGTCATCAAGGACAAGTCGCCGGCCCGCGTCGGCAGCCGGCTCAGCTCGCAGCGCGATGTGGTCGAGGTGCGGATGAAGCAGGGTGAACGAGTGACGATCCTCGGCCAGGACGACCGCGACGGCGGCGTGTGGTACAAGATCGCCCCGCCCGCCGGCGAATTCCGCTGGATGCGAGCCCGCGATCTGGGGATGGAGGAGTCGTCGCCGAAAAGTGCTGACGCGTCCGGCAGCTACGTCACGACTACCGACAAGCGCTACGCCGTCCGTACCGTCGCCGGTGAACAACCAATCGCCGGCGAAGAGGCGGCCCCCATCGCCGCGCCGCCGCTCGCACCGGTCGAAACAATCACTTCGACGACGATGCCCGCCGCCCCAGCGCCGCTGCCAAAACCGAACGACCAGTGGGCGCCTGCCAAGTCGCAGATCCCGACGGCCGCCGACGTCACGCCCCTCGGCGTTGCACCGGTGGCATCGACGCCGGCCGCGACGACTCCGCCCGCCTCATCCGCCGAGCTCGCCCAGCATCTGCAGCGGCTCGAACTGCAGCTCTCGCGAATGGTCGCCGAGCCGCCGGGCACCTGGAACGTCGCCCCGCTGGAACAAGCGGCCGAACAATTGCTCGCGCACGCCGAAACGGTGCAGGATCGCAACGCCGTGAAGTCGACGCTCGCCAAGATCGACCGCTTCTCTTCGATCCAGCGGCGCTACGCCGCAGGGAACGCCGGCGCAATGCGTTTGCCAGCAAACATGCCCAGCACGAGCATGCCCTCCGCACCAACGGCCGGTACTCCGATGATCGCGGGCACAACATCGCTCAACGCCGCCCCGGTCGCCGGCGCGCAGCCGAACTCGCCCTACGACGCGGTGGGCATCTTGCGGCCAGTCGTCTCGAAGCGGCCCGGCGCACCGCAGTTCGCGCTCGTGAACGCGCAGGGCCAGGTGGTCACGTTCATCACGCCGACGCCGGACGTCAACCTGCAGCCGTTCATCGGCCAGCAGATCGGCGTCACCGGCAGCCGCGGCTACATCCCGGAATTCCGCCGAGCCCACGTGACCGCCGCCCGCGTCGCCCCGCTCAACGAACGCATGATCCGCTAGCGCTGTCGCGTGGAGCTGCGCCGAGCGCGCAGCTGCTCCGCGAGGCGAGCCACGCGCGGATCGCGGTCGTGCAAGGCGACGTTCCAAGCGCGGTCGAGCAGTTCGGCATCGTGCGAAGTGGCCATGATCGTGACGGCCGCTTGGCGAACCTCGGCGTCAGGATCTTCGGCGAGCAACATCAACCAGGCCTTCGCGCCGAGGCCCGGGATGGCGGGGAGATCCTGCACGAGCTGCACGCGCGCCGCGCGGTCGCTGGATGACAGCGCGAGCCGTACGACGTCAGACCGCAGGCGGCCGAATCCGCGTCGCTGCAGCTCCGCTTCAATCGCGCGTTGCGGCGGGCCGCTTTCGACCAACCAGCGCTCAAGCAATTGGCGCGAGTCGAGTGCGGCCCAGGAGTCGGCGGGGCCTTCGCTCTCGGAGGGCGGTTCGGCGGCCGGCATCGGCGCGGCTTTTTTCAGCGTCTCGGCCGCGGGCTGCTCAAACGGCCGCGGCATCGGCGCGGTCTCGGTTGAGAACTGCGGCCGCGCCGGCGGCGGGTTGTCTTCGTCGAGGACTTCCGGCAAGTCGGCCGCCACGATCGACTGCAGCGCGATCCGCGACGGCGGCGCGAACAGGCCCACCGGCGCCGATTGCAACATGGCGTTGGCCACCGGCACGATTTCGGGCCGCGTGCGCGGATAGCGGCCTCGCGCCGCGAGCAGCAGCGACTCGCAGCGTTCGGAAAAACGTAGCGCGTCTTCCGGCGGCGCCTGGTTGGCGATCCGCAACATTCGCTCGGTCGTGCGTTCGAGCCAGGCGAGGTCGAGCGCGGAGAGTTCCGTCTGCTCGGCGTCGAGCGCGAGGGACAGCCGTTCGAGTCGAGCGGCCACGCGGGCGGCGCCGCGGCTCGACTTCGATTCGTGCTGCCACTTCTGCAGCAGGTCGGCGATTGAATCCTGAGCCTGGCGGGCTACTTCGCGGGCCGGCGAGGTGGCGGCCACGACAATCGTTTCGATCGGCGGCTCGCGGAGCTGCGTCATCTGTCGCAGGGCGAGCGTCGCTTCTTCTTCGGGCGCGGTGGCGATTCGCCGCGAGAGCTCGCTCACGAGCCGGGAGTGTTCCACGCGGGCGAGCGTCCAGACGACCGCCCACATCGCGCAGAGCGTGACCGTAAAGGTCGCCAAAAATGACCACCGCAGCGGCTTTGCTTCCGACAACGCCCCGACTCCAACCGATGTCCAGCGAGCCGAGACAAGTCCCAGTTTGTCCGCCCGAGAGGCTCGCGACATCCAGCTTATACGCATGTGGATAGAGTCGAGATCGGCAGGAGTGCAGCACGGGATTGATAGCTTTCGTCGGCCGGGAGTTTTTTCTCTCGCTGTCGCGGGCCGCGGACCGAAATATCTATCGGACCGACATAGTTTAACGTGCCGCTAGCGACGACGCGGAAAACTGCGGGGCCGAGGGGGGAATCGATGACTCGCGCGCAATTGCAGCACGGACTGCTGGCAGGGGTACGCCGCCATGGAGCGGTGCTCCTTGTCTCCTTGGCACCCACATTTCTTGTCGGCGGCGGAATAGTTGGCGCTGCCGCGACCGCTCAGGCCGAGCCAGAGGCCGCGTCGACGACCGTCGGCGCCACGTCGCAGCGATCGGCGCGCGACGAAGCCATTCGCTCGATCCCGTGGAAGCAACTCGGCGACTCGCAGCGCCGCCAGCTGCAATCGGTCATCCAGAACGCCAGCATGTATCGCCGGCTGCCGACGCGCGTGATCGACTGCGATCCCGACCTGTTCACGTTCCTGCTCCAGCATCCGGAAGTCGTGGTCGACGTCTGGCAGATGATGGGCATCTCGAAGGTGACGCTGCAGCAAACCTCGGCCAGTACGTATCGCGGCAACGACGGCTGCGGGACGACGGGCAACGTGTCGTATTTCTATACGAACTGGGGCCCGGATGCGCAGAACCTGGTGGTCGTGTACGCCGAAGGGGCCTACGACGGCAAACCGTTCATCAAGCCACTGCGAGCCCGCAGCGCGATGGTGCTGCAGTCGGGCGCGGTCCGCGAGACCAACGGCCGCAGCTACATCACGGTCCGCGTCGATTCGTTCGTGGAAATTCAGCAGATGGGCGTCGAGCTGGTCGCCAGGACCGTGCAGCCGTGGATCAACCAGACCGCGGACCGAAACTTCATCGAGACGCTCGGCTTCGTGAGCACGTTCTCGCAGACGGCGGAGAAGAATCCGCAAGGGATGCAGCGGCTAGCCGCGAAGCTGCGCACGGTCGACGCTCCGACGCGCGACGAGCTGGTCCATCTCTGCTTCCGGGCCGCTCAGCGGTACGCCAAGGACGACACCAAACCGGGAGACGAGCCGTACGTCCTCGCACAGCGAGTCGATTTGCCGCTGTCGCAGACGAAATAGCCGGCTGGTCCGTAAGCGTTTCGCAGACGGACTTTCTTTCTTGCCGGCATGGTCGGCAGCCGTGCGATTGTCTGATATCAAAAGTCAGACATGTCACCACGACGGCACGACGAGCACGACGGTGCGGACATTCGAGCGAGCGGCAAGTGCGACAAACGCGATTTGGGGCGCCCCTTCGTGGCAGCGACGGCGCCCCTTTCTGGTCGTGGCGTAAGTCCATATGCTGTAGCCACTTTGAGCCCGTAGCTCAGTCGGTAGAGCAGCGGACTTTTTAGGCAATGTAATGGTCTCGGCCTCTCTGCCACAAACGTCTGGAAATGCCATAAATTCTAGGGTGAATTCGCGGCTCTGTTGCGAATCAAGAAACACCCCAAAGATGCCAAGACGTACGGGTCCCGGTTATCGCGACAACCGACAAGGGCAGCGAGCGCCTCGGCGTAAATGGCCTCGGATTCACGCTCATTGCAATCATTGCGTGGATTTGCAGAATACTTCGTTGAAATGCGGTAGTCGCTCGAACTGCCGCAAGCGCGAACCGGTAGACTACCGGTTTGGCGAAGTCGCTCGGCGAGGATGAGAGCAACGCCTTTCTCAGGCCCCCAGACGATGCCTGAAACGCCCGATCAATTTGAAAACCTAAGCTGCCCCTACTGTAGCAACCTGCAGCGGGTCGACATTACAACGCTTTCTACCATAGCCTGTGAGCAATGCGGATGTGTCGCGTCGTTAGGTTCTTGGCGGAATCCGGGCCTCTCCCCTCACCAAGTGACAATAAACGAACACTGTAGTACCGCAAACACGCTTGATCTGCATCGACACGTTGTAGCGTATACGTTGACGAAAGAGGGCGAGGGAGTCGGAAGCGGTACGCTCGTTTCCGTAGGGTCTCATTTTCTAGTTGCTACGACGCGACACACATTGCCGGAAATGCTCATCGCGGAGGGCGTCGAAAATGCCCAATTGGGAATGGTCCCCAAAAATCGTATTGCTACCGGAGAAAGAACGCACTGGCTGATCAGGCATATTAGCGATCCCAACTACGACTTGGGCATCATCGAAATTTCGCCGTCTGCGGTAGACGAGCTTGGATTGGATCCGATTGGGATTGATCGCGTCCATGACGCCGGTACTGGACATCCGAAATGCATCGCTCGGGCATTCGGGTTTCCTTGGGATTTTAAGAAGGACAACTTCCCCCGGAATGGCGTCAGAGGGTTTCGAGCTCTGTCGTATGGGACCGAGCCGCTCGATCCACTAGCCTGGGAAAGGTTATATGCCAGCGACTTGGATCCCACGGAAAACGTTGTGCTGCACTACGACCAAGATGACAACATCGATTGGGACAGTGGCCTCGCACACCCTTCACCGGCGCCACACCCTAATGGCATGAGCGGCGGCGGCTTTTGGCAGGCAGCAGAGCCGCTTGACGATTCGCAACTATGGACGGTGGGCCGCCTGAATCTCATTGCTGTTCAGACGGGGTGGTACAAAAGATCCGGTCAGTCTTTCTTGCGCGGAATTCAAATTATTTACTGGCTCCATCTCGTTAGCTCAAATTATCCCGCCCTGAGAGACGAACTCGAAAATGCATTCCCGCGGCTCAAGACATTGCAATAGCCTGTGTGTCGCTTCTCGTGTGGTAGTAAGCCACCGCGGAAATACTCGAAAGAGAGCAGCCGCAGCGAGCACGTCCGCCTGACGATCCGATGCGTGCCTTTGGAAAACCATCAGGCTGAGCAAATCGCTCTAGACATGGTTCTAGGAACCACTGCACGTAAACCGCTCCCCGGTAACTCTTCGACCACCGCATCTTAGCTAAAGCATGCACGCAGGCTGCTCGGCCTGACTGTCCGATTAGTCACATTGAATTGCCACTCCTAGCTTTTCGGGTTCTTAAGAAGCCCAGTCAGCGCAACTGCCGACGCCGCTAATTCGCCAAACATTCGCCGAATATTCAAGAGCGGCAGAATTCCGCCAACGCGACGCCCGCATATTGATTTCCATTTTTACCTGCTGCAATAATTCTCTTCCTTGCTGCATCTCCTGCGACCGACAGCCCGGTATGAAGAGGGTCACGTGATACGTCGAATATTTCACAAGTTCAATCTCGTTGCAGTTGCGACCGTCAGTCTAAGCCTGCTTGCCAACGTATCGCTGGCAACTTGGGGATTCTTTGAAGGCATGGACGGAGCCTTCTCGCACGAATGGAACTCTTCGCCAGGTTTTCCCAATGTCGAGGGCGTGACTTTTGGCGGCCCGCCTTCGACTGAATTTGAGACACTGGGATCGGATCAGATTTTGCGAATGCGAACAACGCAGACAGCGCTGCAACGTCGCGGACTCGTTGGCTCGAGTTTGTTTGACTTGAACGTCGGAATCGTCGAAGCCAGGATTAACACGCTATCGCAGGCAAGCGGTCCCATCGACGGCCTATTTGATCTTTGGCTAATGAATGCGGATGATCGGTCGAAGTATGTCCGGGTGGACCTTTTCAATGCGTTCGGAACGGTGCACCTTGTCAGGTGGAGTAGCTCGATCGATGGTGGCGGTGAAATAGTTCCTCCATGGGAGAACAACACATACTATCGCGTTCAAATCATTGCTGGGCCAAACGACAATCTCGAGGTTAGACTCAAGTCTGACGATTTGACGACGACCCTAGCCTCGCATGTATTCAACCACGCTCTAAGCGATCTTGGCACAACGTTTCAAATCGGGTTCGCTCAACTGATGGGCGTACCTCAGGGAGCGGGAATAAATGACGTGGCAGTCGACTATGTGGCCGCTTCGTTGCTCGGAGACTACAACGTCAACGGCGTCGTCGACGCCGCCGACTACACCGTCTGGCGCGACAATGTTGGGCTGGAAGTACTTCCCAATCGCAATCCTGAAATCCAAGACGAGGTAGGACAAGAAGACTTCGACTTCTGGAAATCGCACTTTACTGACAGCCCCGGCGTAGCAGCGCTCGTGCCCGAGCCAGCCACGTTTCTATTTGCACCAATGGCTGGAGCTTGGCTACTTGCCACCCGCCGCCGCTAGACCGACCGCTCTCGCTTTCCCGGAGCATTCCTACAGCACTGGCGGTTCTTGTGCGGCGTCCGCGAGGAGTCTTTCGTGGGTTTCGCAGGTCGATCGGCGCCTGTAGAATTGCTTATCGCATTACGTTGGGACGAGTGGGGTGGTGTGAGAAACCCGCCGCCTTCACTCGGCGGGTTTCCCTTTGGCAATTCATTTTGCGGTTGTCGTAGCGGTTGTCGGGCCAGTTTAGCCAGCACCGAAGAAAACGCAAAATGCGCTGTAATTTGCAGAGTTTTGAGCCCGTAGCTCAGTCGGTAGAGCAACGGACTTTTAATCCGTAGGTCGTGGGTTCGAATCCCGCCGGGCTCATTAGATTTCCCCGCAATTCCCCGAACTGTTGCCTGGCAATTGCACGGCGCCACGCTTTTATTGCGTAGGCCGGTGTTCCGCAGGTAAAAGAGCTTGATGGCGAAATACCTGATCTCATTTCCCAGCACAGCGATGGTCGTGCCCGACGGCGAATTGGAGGCGGTTGGTCGCGACGCGCACGCGGTAATCGAAGAAGCAAAGGCCGCCGGAGTCTACGTCTACGCGGGCGGTATCGACGAAGCGGTCCCGCCGGTGCTCGTCTCGGCCGATGGCACGTTCTCCGCGGGCGGATACTCTTGGGCGCCTCCGCTCAATGGCGGCTTCACGGTGCTCGAACTACCCTCGCGCGATGAGGCGATCGCGTGGGCCGCGCGGATCGCGCAGGCCTGCCGCTGCGACCAAGAGCTACGAGTGTTCGGGCTCGATCCCGCTACTTAGGGTCGATGGTTCTTCCATCTCAAGTTTCCGCGTAACAGCCGACTTTCGCTGCTCGGCCGTGAGTCACGGTCCGGCGTCCATCGTACGTGGGCCCATAAAATGTGGCTCGGCCGCTCGGATGAAACCTTGGACATTGTGCAGCTAAAGAAGTTACGTCACTGCGCTCGGGGACACTTTATCCGTAGGTCGTGGGTTCGAATCTCGCCGGACGTCTTTTTCTAGGAAGTTTTGACTCCGCTGACTGCCGACTCGCGCAGGCGTTTTGCGCTTTGCTATACTGCTGTGCCTCACGTTCGCAGTCGACCAACGCTGCGCGTCGATATGCAGGCCGGCTGCGCTAACGACTTGTTCGGCCGGTCGGACGTGGACAGAAATAGCCAATCTAACACTGCCTGGAAAGATTCTTTCTCTGGTGCCGCACCATGCGAGGCGATGAATTCGGGGTCGACCCTTCGATTCAGTTGATCCCGGTCGAGGGGCCGACGGCGCGGCCGCGGGGGCGTGGCCGGTTGTTGGCGTTGGTGCTCATCGCGCCGGCGATTCTGCTGAGCCTGGCGGTGGTGCTGGTGCTGTTTGTCAAAGTGGCGCGGGTGCTGCGCGATCCGGGCGCCGGGAAAACGGTGACTGGCTATCAAGATCCGGCGGCGGAGCGGGCGGATACCGCGGCGGTGTTTGGCCGGTTCGATGCCGCCCAAGCGCGGCGGGCCCAGCGGTCGCCGGAGGAGCAGCGGGAACGTGACGCGATCGAGGAATTGTTTCGCCAGGTGGCAGAGTCGTCGAAAGCAAAAGATGACACTGCGTTCCGCCAGCTCGTGGATTTCGACCGTCTGCTGAAGCGGATCGAGCTTACGGGCAGCATGAACGGGTGGTCGACGATCGACAAGCGATTTCTGCGGACCGAGCTGAAGAATTCGGCCGATGCGGAACCGGATTGGGCCCGCCTGGTGGTGGCGGGCGTCGTTACGCCGGGCGATGACCGCGATTCGCGGATCGTTTACGCCTACGGTTGGAACGAGACGGAGACCGAACAGAGCGAGAATCGCTTCTGGATCGCGCGGGAGGGTGACGCGTGGAAGATTTACGATTGGGAGCGGCTGGATTTGGGACTGCCCGAGTCGCAGGAATGGGGCGTGTACTGCAAGTATGCTCAGACCCCGGTGATGGAAAACTACCATCGCTGGGCCGAGCTGGTGAGCGAGGCGGACGCGGAGTCGAACCAAGGCAACCAGGAATCGGCCAAGGAAAAGCTGCGGCGCGCGGAGGCGGAGACGGTGCCGCCCGAGCTGGCGGACTATCACTGGCTGCTCACCGGTTATCGCTGGGCGGGCATGGGCGAGCACGCGGAAGCCGACCGCTGCTATCGGAACATCCAGCAGCCGGATGAATCGCCGGGCGCGTATTTCAGCCTGATGCGCAGCAAACAGTGGACGAGTCCGCAAGAGGCGCTGCAACACGCCGAGCAGTATGAAGCAGTGAACGGGCCAAGCCCCGACTTGCTGGAGATCAAGGCCGGAATGCTCCAGCGGCTGGGCCGCGATGCCGAGGCGCAGGACGAGTGGAAGAAGCTGTTGGCGATCGAGCCGGACGACGAGACGGCGCTCACGGAATTTTATTTGGCACTCGCACCGGAAAACAAATCGGCGTTTGAGGCGCAGCTCGAGCGGCTCGAGGATCCGGCGGCGGCAGCGGCCAGCATCGCCAGCCGGGTCGGCTACCGCAAGTATCACGATCTCGTGTGGCTGGTGGATTATCTTGAGCGCACTGCGCCGGGCAAACCTGGCACCAAATACGTGAGCGGCTTCGCCAAGCAACTCAACGGCGAACACGACGCGGCGGCTGCGCTATTCCGTGAAGCCTACGAGGCCGAAGGCGACGAGGACAAGCGCGACGGTTACCGCACGAGTCTTTTGGAAGCGATGATCGCCGACGGCCGGGTAATCGAGGCGATCCATGAGCTGGCCGACTCGAAGCCGACGTTCGAGTCGCTCGCCTATCAGATGGATGAGGGCGAGGTCGCGCTCACGAAGGAAGAAGAACGCCAGATCATTGAATTGTACGCGGCGCGCTTTCCAGAAAGTCTGGATGCGGTTTCGCGCGTAGCCAGTTTGGCGATTGACGACAAGCGGTACGAAGACGCGGTGCGGGTGCTGCGACCGGCACTGGCCAGGATGCCTGCGGCCGAGGAAGAGACCGAGGCAACCGACAGCGCGGGCGCGGACAAAGAAGACGACGACGAGAACAAAGCCTATCGTTCCTCGTTGCAGAACCTGCTGGCCGACGCGCTGTGGAAATCGGGACAGCACCGCGCGGCCTACGAAAGCGCGGAAGATCGCAAGCAGACCTTTGCCTACCTGGCGCGACTTGCGGTCGTGGAGAAGCGTTGGGACGATGCCCGAGAGCTGGTGGCATTGCACCAGGCAAATGGGGCCGATGATCCGGAACTCCGCAGCCTCGAGGGAGAATTGCTGGCCAACGAGGGGCGTTGGGACGAGGCGATTGGAAAGTTCGAAGAGGCGTTCAAGACGACGCCGGAAG
>JBFWSG010000029.1:41958-67665 GCA_050248495.1 Pirellulales bacterium
TTGCACCAGGCAAATGGGGCCGATGATCCGGAACTCCGCAGCCTCGAGGGAGAATTGCTGGCCAACGAGGGGCGTTGGGACGAGGCGATTGGAAAGTTCGAAGAGGCGTTCAAGACGACGCCGGAAGACAAGCGTTGGCTGATTCAGTATCGGCTGCCCCAGTCGTATCTCGATGCGGGCAAGTGGGCGGACTACTACGCGGCGCGGGAGGAACCGCGAGAGGCGTTTGAAACACTCGGCGATCGATTCATCGAGAATGAGGACTGGAAAGCGCTGGCGGAGCTGGTGGCATTGCACCGCACTCACGCGGCCGACGATCCTCGAATTACGAAATACGAGGCCGAATTGGCCTGGGAACGCCAGGAATACGAGGAGTACGTCCGCCGCGCTGCGGAATTGCTGGCATGTACCGACGAGAACGTTGTGGCGTCTTACGAACGGCCGGCGATCGAGCACCGCCGGATACGAGCGCTGTTGCGGAGCGGGCGGCGCAACGAGGCGGAAGAGCTGGCCCGGGAGAAGCAGCGCAAAGAGAACGACGCGGCGCTATTGGCGATCGTGATGGCGGCGGCGGGTGACCTGGTCGGCGCCGAGCGGCTGGCGCGCGAGGCGTCGGAGTCGGACGAGAGCGCGTCGAGTTTTTACACGGACGACGAAGTGGGCCATTTGTTTTTGGGGCCGCAGTTTGCGGACTTGCAAGAAGAGTTTCCCGTCCAGCTGCCCTATCGAGCGTCGACGACGTTCGCAGTATTTGTGTCCGCCGAGGACTGGCCGCTGGAGTCGGCCGAGGTGGAACGGGCGGGTCG
The DNA here is from genome assembly GCA_050248495.1 of Pirellulales bacterium. Classification (GTDB taxonomy): domain Bacteria; phylum Planctomycetota; class Planctomycetia; order Pirellulales; family Lacipirellulaceae; genus DASYDU01. The sequence continues at coordinate 42,765 of JBFWSG010000029.1, forward strand.
CGAGTTAGGCTTTGCGCCCCTTTTCCCTGCCGCGCCGGTGTCCGCGATTGGACCCAACGTCGAGCGGGCGTTTGCCCTGCGGTGCGACGGCGGCAGCGTGTGGGTGGCGGTGGGAAAGGGAAAGTTCGACGCGAGTTGGCTGGCGGACGCCGATCAAGGGGCAATTGCGGCGGGCGTCAACAACAGCGACGCCTGGCTGGCGGTCGGCGCGGCGGCGTGGACGGATGCGGGTCGCGAGAAGATCGATCCCTTGGCGCGGCGGCTGGCGGTTCGACTGGCCGCGGGTCGAAATGCGATCGTGTGCGCGGCGGCGAAGAATTATTGGGAGTCCTTCCGAGCTTACGAGCCGTCGCCCGAGCTGCTAGAGGCCTGGCAATCGACGGGAAACTTGCGCCCGTTCAGGTACGATGCAGTTTCGCTCGCGGCGGACGTTGAGGAGAACAACGTGGCGGCCGACCGGAAGTTCTCGCGGTCGCTGCACGAGGCTGTGCGCGCCTTCGAGGCCGACCCGAATCGGCGGTTCGAGGTGTGGGCCAACGTCTCTCGGCGGCCGGCGCTTGATCCGCTGCGGCTGCGGGTCCGCGCGGTGCGGCGTAAGTACGGCAGCCTGGAATTCGACGGCACGCTGGAGAGTCAATCGAGCTTGATTTCCGAGCTGAAGCCGGGCCTGTCGATGCGGCTGCAAGAGTTTGAACTCGGGGCGTGGCGGCTCGACGCGGCCGATCCGGTCTATCGTCAACCTTAATCGATTCGACCGATCTCCCTTTTTCTAATGGGGGCTGTTATACTCGCCCCAGTTGGCTGGCATACCGGTCCGCCATGGCGGTGGTGCGCGCTGGTCGGCCCCAGATCGAAAAGCGACTTCTAAAAAATCGGCGCTCGATGGACGACATCAAGATCGAAGTTTGGGACGCGACCGGCAACAAGCGGCAGCTGGTCGAAGTGCCGGCCGATGCCGAGGTAAATCGTCTGATCGCAGTGTTGATCGAGCGGCTCAATCTGCCACGGCACAGCCCGGACGGCCAGATGATGAGCTACAAGTTTCATCACAAGAGCTCAGGGCGACAGCTGTTGGATACGGAAACTCTGGCCGCGGCAAAGGTGGAAAACGGCGACGTGCTGCGGCTGCAACCGGAGATTACGGCGGGAAGCATTCGAGGCTGAATTCATGTCGGCACCTGCGGCGACGCCCCAAGACAGCAAGGCTTGTCCAATCTGCGGCGAGCAGATCCTGGCGGTGGCCCGCAAATGCCGCTATTGCGGCGAATATTTGGACCCTACCGCGCGGCCGAGCGCGCCGCCGCCGAGCGCGGTGGACCGGATGATGCTGCCGGTGGGCCGGCCTGCAACGGCGATCGCTGCCGGCTATTTGGCGTTGTTCTCGATCTTGCCGATAGTCGGATTGGTGCCCGGGATTGCCGCCATGATTTGCGGATTCCTGGCGCTGAAATCGATTCGAAATGATCCAGCGTTGTCTGGGAAGGGGCGGGCGTGGTTTGGAATTATTATGGGCGGAGTGACCACGCTGCTGACTCTCGTGTTGTTCGCAATTGCATTCGTGGGCGCGATGATGGAAAAAAGTTAGCACGCACGGCGAGGGTTCATGGGCGAAGCGATTCACATCGACCTGGATGACGTCGGCGAGGCCGGCGACCGCTTCGCCCGCTTCCGCTTGATCGGCTGGTGGGACCAGGCGCGTTTGAGCGCGGCCCGGGTGTTGGTGATCGGCGCGGGGGCGCTGGGCAATGAGATCGTGAAGAATCTCGCGCTGTTGGGCGTGGGGCAGGTGCTGGTGGCCGACCGAGATCGGATCGAGCTCTCGAACCTGTCGCGGTCGGTGTTGTTTCGCGCGGCAGACTGCGGAAAGAGCAAGGCGGCGGTCGCCTGTCTACGGGCGCGCGAATTGTTCCCCGGCATGCGGCTGCAAAGCTTCGACGGTAACATCGTCTACGACTTGGGACTCGGGGCGTACCGCTGGGCCGATGTGATCCTGGGCGGGCTCGACAACCGCGAGGCGCGGGTCGCCATCAATCAGTCGGCGGCAAAGGTCGGCAAGGCCTGGATCGACGGCGCGATCGAGCGGCTCGACGGCGTGGCCCGCGTGTTCGATCCGGCCACCGGTCCGTGCTACGAATGCACGATGAGCGAGGTGGACTGGAAGATGCTCGAAGCGCGGCGGAGCTGCGCGCTGTTGTCGCGGGACGAGATGGAGCAAGGCAAAGTGCCGACGACGCCGACGACGTCGTCCGTGATCGCGGGGATCGAGGTGCAGGAAGCGGTCAAAATGCTGCACGGCCTCGACGCGCTTTCCGGGCAGGGATTCGTGTTCGACGGCACATCCCACCAGAGCTACGTCGTCACCTATTCGCGGCTCGACGACTGCCCGAGCCACGACGCGATCGAGTCGATCGTCGAGCTGCCGGAGCGGGCGGCGAGTTTCACGGCGGGGGAACTCCTGGAGCGGGCGCGGGCCGACTTGGGACCGTCGGCCGTCATAGAATTCAATCATGACCTGCTGGAATCGCTCACGTGCATGTCGTGCAACAGGACGTATCCGCTGTTGGCGTCGCTGGGAAAAGTGACGCAGTCGCAGGGCACGTGCTCGAAGTGTGGCGAATCTTGCACGCCGAATCTGTATCACACGCTCGGCGCCGATTCGCCGCTTCTAGGGCGGACGCTCGCCGAGCTGGGCGTGCCGGCGTGGGACATCGTCGTCGGACGGACGGGGACGACGCAAGTGGGCTATGAGCTCGCCGGCGATCGGGCCAGCGTGCTGGGCTGTCTGGCCAGCGGGGAGGAAGCGCGATGAGCAACATCGACGTGCGCGATCTGGCGAAAGAAACGCTGCCGGAGGGTCGGTTTCCGGCCAGTGCGAAGGCGGACTTCCGCGTGTTCATGGTCCCGGAGGTCCACCGCGGCACCTGGGCGCACGCGAAGAAGGACGTTTCAGTGGAGATTTGCGGCGTGCTGGTCGGCAGCTGGAAGCACGACGACGACGGGCCCTTCGCGGTGATCACCAATTTCATCCCCTGCGAGAACGCCGCCAGCAAGTTTGCCGAGGTGACCTTCACGCACGAGTCGTGGGCCCACATCAACCGCGAAATGGACACGCGGTTTGCCAATGATCGGATCATCGGCTGGTATCACTCGCATCCCGACTTCGGGATTTTTCTCTCGGACCGCGACTGTTTTATCCAGGAGCATTTTTTCTCGGGGCCGGGGCAGATCGCTTATGTGGTCGATCCGGTCCGCGGCCTGGAGGGCGTGTTTACCTGGCGGGCCGGCAAGCCGACGCCACTCGCGCACTATTGGATCGGCGACACGATTCGCACGGTCGAGGCCAGCCAATCGGCCGCCGGCGAGAAGCCGAGCCGTTCGCATGGAGAGCTGCCCACTGAAGTGGTCGCGGCCGCTGCGCCCGTGTCGCGGCGGCAGTCGTCGCTCGACTTGGTGGCGACGATCCTGTCGTGGATCGCGCTATTTCTGTTGGGCTACTTGATCGCTGATATGAAGTCGCGTTGGGATCAGCAGATGATCGTCGAGGGGACGGTCGCCCACTACGGCTACAACAAGCTGATGAAGATCGGCCTGGAAGACAACCTGGCGAAAGTCCGGCTGCAGCTCACGGCGATCGCTTCCGCGCTTGACCACTTGCCTGATGCCAGTGCGGAGCTCACCGAGGAGGAACAGGAAACCGCCGACAAACAGCGGAAGATGATCGGTAGCGCCTTGGCAGTCAGCGATCAGATGCTCGGCGACATCCAGACGGTGTACGGCATGACCGACCAGGAGCGGACGGCGCTCCTCGAATTGATTGCCCAGAAGCAGGCGGCGCTGCGAGGCCTTGCCGAATCGAAGGCTGCCGCCGCGAAAAAGAACGAACCGCCGCGTGCGGATCCCAATTCCGCCAAGCAGGCGCCAGAAACAACATCGGCCGCCCAAGTGAACGACGTCGAATTGGTCAAAGAGGCCAAGCAAGCCCCTCCGGACTCTGGTGAATCGCGTGACTGATCCCATCCGCATCGAGCCCACCGATCTGCACACGCCCGCGGTCGACGAATACGTCGAGACGCAGAATTATCTGCGCCGCGACGTGGGGGCGATCAACGACCAGCCGTGGCTGATCCGCATCATCTACGCCAACTGGTTCTACCTGGCGATTTGCTCGATGGTGGGCGCGCTGGTGGGCTGGGGGCTGCTCGAGCCGTGGTTCGACGACAATCGCCCCGGTGACGACATCGATCTATCGGCGATCCTCGTATTTCCCGTGGTGGCCGCCTGCATCGGATTGTTTCTCGGGGCGGCGGAGGGAATTATCTGTCGCAATCCGCTGCGAGCGGTGAAGAGCGGTGCGGTCGGACTGGGTGTCGGGTTTTTGGGCGGACTGATTGCAATTTTTCCGACGGGCATGGTGTTTTCGCTGATGTCCGTCATCGCCGTGAGTCTTTGGGAAGACCCGCAGCCCAACACGATGCCGACTGGCCTGGCCTTGCTGGTACTGATGATGGGTCGCTCCGCGGCCTGGAGCATTGCGGCGATCCCGGCCGGAATGGGACAGGGGATCGCGCTCAAGGAACGCAAGGTCGTTCTGAATGGCGTTGTCGGGGCGGTGCTCGGCGGACTCGTGGGTGGATTGCTGTTCGATCCGATCAGTCTGGTGCTCGTGGCATCCGACGGTCAGGCGACGTATAGCCGCGCGGTGGGTTTCGCCGCGATCGGCTGCTTCGTGGGTTTGTTCGTCGGGCTGGTCGAAGGCTGGACGAAGACGGCGTGGCTGTTGATGCGGAAAGGCCCGCTCGCCGGCAAGCAGTTCATCCTGTTCAAAGACACGACCGTGCTCGGCAGTTCGCCGAAGGCGGACGTCTACCTGTTCAAAGACGACGCGATCGAGCCGCGGCACGCGCAGATCATCAATCGCGGCGGACGCTTTGAAATCGAAGATTGCAACACGCCGGACGGCACGTACGTCAACGGCATCCCGGTCGCCCGCCACGTGTTGCATCCTGGGGATCAGATCGTGCTGGGGAAAACCGTGTTGGAATTTTCGGTCGTGGAGTCGAAGTAAACTACGCAGCATGTTGCAGGTCGCGGCGGGAGCGCGGCGGCGGAATCACTAGATATCCCGATTGGAGATGGAATCGTGTCGCTATTGGTCACCTGCCCCTCTTGCAGCGGAGTTTTTCGAGCTGCGGAATCGGCAGCCGGCAAGAAGGCCAAGTGCCCGTCTTGCGGCGAGACGATCGCGATCGCCGGCGGGGAGGCAGCGGGTGAAGTGGTCGACGCGGAAGAAATCGCGACTGACCGCGACGGATTACCGAGCGCGGCGGCTGCCTCCGGCGAGGATCGCAAGCCCTGCCCGATGTGCGGCGAGATGATTTTGACCGGTGCGGTGAAGTGCCGCTTTTGCGGCGAAGTGCTCGACAAGTCGATGGCCGGGATCTTGGGAGGTTCGAACGGAAACGCGCGAGATCCACGTTGGAAACAAGTTCGATCCGGCCTCGCGCTTTTGTACTACAGCGTGATTGCCGTGCTGCTTTCCGGCATTTTGATGCTGGTAACCGCGGCGACTTTCGGCGCCATATTAGGCGGACGGAAAGGGGGCGACCCGCCGGCCGAATTCATGGCCATCTTTTTGCTGTTCGGCCTGGTGGTATTGGGCGCGGGAATCGCCATGCTCATTGGCTATGGGCGGTGCGCCAACGTGCCGCCGGAGAGCGGCGCCCGAGGATTTGCCCTTGGTTCGATCGTCTGCCTGGTGGCGAATGTGCTGTTGTCAATGCTCAGCGGCGCCACAAAGATCGAAGCGCTCAACGCCTTCGGGAGCTGCATCGCGATTGTCGGCTGGGTCCTGTTCATTTTGTTCATCCGGACTTCGGCCACGTTCCTGGGAAACGACGAGTTGGCCGCGAGCGCCAAGCGTTTTCTCGTGCTGGGAGGCGTATTTCTGGCAAGCTCGTTTGCACTGGGACTTTTGGCGGCCGTGGGGCACACTTTGGCGGTAGCTATCATTGGTTTGTGCGTGCTGGTCATGATGGTCGTCGCCCTGGTGTGGTACTTGCGTTTGATCCAGGGACTAATCAAGACGATCGACGAGCGGACGGAACAGGGCTGAATCGCGGGACGAACTTCGACCATTCAACCTTAAAGGAGATTGAACGTGCCGATCCAAGTCACTTGCCCTTCATGCAGCAGCTCATTCAAAGCGCCGGATTCTGCGGCCGGTAAAAAGGCCAAGTGCCCGAAGTGCGCCGGCACGATCGAAATTCCGGCCGCGGCGCCGGCAGAGGAAATCGTCGATGCGGAAATCGCACCCAACCGGCCGTTCGACGATGATGATTTCGCGGTGGAGCCGCCCGCCGCGGTGACCGTGGCGGCGGCGGACCGCAAGAATTGCCCGATGTGCGGCGAATTGATTCAGAAGGATGCCGTGAAGTGCCGCTTTTGCGGCGAAGTGTTCGACCCCGTCTTACGAGCGAAAGAGGCCAAATCCAAGGGCTCTCCGGGCGATGACGACTTGTCGACCGGCGAATGGGTGCTGGCGATTATCTGCTCGGGTATCGGCTGCATCATGGGCATCATCTGGATGATTCAGGGTAAGCCCAAGGGCAAGAAGATGTTCCTGGTTTCGTTCTGCATGCAGATCGTGTGGGGTCTGGTGCGGTTGGCGATCGAGGCGGCGGCCAATCGGTAAAGCAACTTGCGAGCGCAATGACCTCGACGATTATCACTTGCGAATGTGGTGCCAAGGTGCGCGTGCAAGCGGACGCCGCCGGCAGTTCGTTTCGTTGCCCGAAGTGCAAGGCAACGATTGGCGTACCGGCGGCGCCCGCGGTGGCGACACTTGCTACTTCGGTCGCGTCGTTGTCAGTTTCCTCGCGGCCGCTATCGGCGGGCGAAGCGGTGATTTGTCCGATTTGCCAGACGGCGGCCGTAGCCGGCGAGGCGGTAGTGACTTGCGAGAGCTGCGATCAGGTTCATCATCGCGATTGCTGGGCCGAGATCGGCGGTTGCGGGACCTATGGCTGCGCGAAGGCGCCGGCCGTCGACAAGTCGGAAGCGTCGGTCGAGCGACCGCTTTCCGCTTGGGGCGACACGAAGAAGTGCCCCGCTTGCGGCGAGACGATCAAGTCGATCGCGCTCCGCTGTCGATACTGTGGAACCGACTTCGATTCGGTCGACCCGCTTTCCGTGGCCGACTTGCGCCAGCAGGCGTTGGCCCAGGAGCGTGTCGAAGCTTCGAAGAAAGTCGTCGTCGGCATCTTCGTGGGTTCGATCGTCGGATTTCTGGCTCCGCTGATGCTGGTGGTGAGCCTGTTGTATGTGCTGGGCAAGCGGGACCAACTGGCGAAGTGTGGACCGCTGTTTGTTATCATGGGATGGGCGTCCGTCGCGCTCTCGGCGGTGTACTCTCTGTTGATGTTGGTGTTTTTCCTGACTTCCTTGTGACGCTGCAGCATGTCGAATCCCGTCCCACGCAACCAGGTTGCCGGCGAGCGCGAAGCGGGCGTGCCGTGCGCCCACTGCGGTGTGCCGATTCAATTGGGATATTCGACGGCCGTGTGCCGCGACTGTGGCGCGCTGCACCATGACACTTGCTGGCAACTCAAGCCGAGGTGCGGATCGTACGAATGCTCAACGTCGGCAAGTGCGGCGGATGCGAACGCAGTTCCCGCGCTGACGATTTCGCGAGCGGACCTGGCCGCCGCCCAGCCGCTGCCCGCGCGTTCGGCCGCCGAGGGGAGTCAATATCGCAACGCGAGCGGCATCGACTCGTCGGGCCGGTGGAACCGCGCGGGAGTGTGGGCGTTCGTGGTCGCGCTGTTGGGGATTCCGCTGTTTGGCCTGATTACGGGTTTGGTGGCGATCGTGATTGCTTGCATCGCGCTGGCGGGGCACGTGCGAAATCAGCGCGGATTGGGCCTCGCCGTGGGGGCGATCGTACTCGGCTTGGGTGAAGTGATCGGCTGGGCCGTCGGGCTTTCCTATTTCATGGGCATGCCGCAGCAGCTCGTCTCGCTCGAGCAGCTTACGATCGATCCGGAATCGCTCAAGGAGCTACCCGAGCGGTTGGTCCGCGCGCTGCGGGCCAACGTCGTGATCCAATCGGCGGCGGGGTTGGGCCGGCAGGGTCTGGGATCGGGCGTGGTGGTCAGCATCCGCGACGGCCTGGCGTACATCGTGACGAATCGCCATGTTGTGGATCACCAATACACCGACGCGACGACGACCGTGCCGCGCGATCTCGACTCGCTGGGAAAGATCGAGATCACGACGGTCGACCAGGGGACACTCCCCGGCAAAGTGGAATGGATCGCGCCGCATGGAGTCGACCTGGCGATTGTTTCCGCGCCGGTGGTGGGCGACGATCTGCGCGAGGCCCATTGGGATCGCGCGGTCGTGCCGCACATTGGCGACTCGGTGTTCGCGATCGGCAATCCGCACGGGTTGGGCTGGACCCATTCGGCGGGCGACATCTCGCAGGTGCGGCGGCGCAGCCAGGGCGGTTTCGAGTTTCGCATCCTGCAGACGACCGCGGCGATCAACCCGGGAAACAGCGGCGGCGGGCTGTATGACGCCGACGGCCGGTTGATCGGGATCAATACGCTCACGGGCGACAAGCGCTTTGCGGAGGGGCTCGGGTTCTCGATCGCGCTACCGACGCTCCTGGAGCTGGTGCCGGAGCGACTGCGGCTGCCGGATCATAGTCCGGAGCAGGCGAGCGCCGAGAAGAAGAATTCCGAGAAAAAGATCTCCGACGAGCAAGCCGCGGAGAAGTCGAGCGTGGAGAAATCGAGTGCTGCGGAGGCGCCCCAATGAGCACCGTCCGCCTCCGGCGCCTGGGCGCCGATCATGCCAAGGTCAAGGAATATGTGCGCCGCCATCCGCGCGTGCGGCTGATCCAGGCACAAGGAGAGCCGCCGGAGCGGTACCAATTTGAATATCGGATTCGCAGCCTGCGGATGGTAAACGGCGAATTGCAGAACGTCGACACCCACCTGGTGGAAGTGACGCTGCCGCTGAACTACCCGCGGACGCCGCCGCAATGCCGGATGCTCTCGCCGGTGTTTCATCCGAACATCGCACCGCATGCGATCTGCGTGGGCGACCACTGGAGCGCCGGCGAGTCGCTCGAATCGATCATCACGCGGATCGGCGAGATGCTGGCCTACCAGAGCTACAATGTGAAGAGCCCGCTCAACGGCGAAGCGGCCCGCTGGGTCGAAGAGAATAAGCACCGCGTGCCGCTCGATGGCGTGAGCATGCTGGTGGAGGATCCCGATCGGGATGACGAATTCCCACCAGCAGCGCGGGCGGGCCACCAGGACCCGCCAGCACCCCGCGCACCGCAGCCAACGGCCGCCGCGACACCGGCGGCCACAGCAGCGCAGATCAACTGCCCGTCGTGCGGCACGTCGTATCGGCTGATGGATTCGCTCCGCGGGCACAAGGTGCGGTGCAAGAAGTGTGAAAATGTGTTTGAGGTTCCCGCGGCCTGAAGACTTTGCGCTCGCTGGTCGAAGCAATGAACATTCCCTGTGTCGAGAACTTGAACTTGCCCGCTGTCGAAGGCGGCAGCGATGCGCGACGCGCTGCGCAAGCGCGCGACCGGCACTGGACGATGCTCTGGCTCTCGGCGGCGATTGTGCTGTTGGCCTTCCTTTTGCGGACCGATTCGGGCGGGAGAGTCGGGCCGACGTGGCTGCCAAGTATCAAGTTGCCGGAGATGTGCGGCAGCCGAGCCCTGTTTGGAATCGAATGCCCCGGCTGCGGGTTGACGCGGAGCTTTATCGCGCTCGCGCATGGCGATCTGGCTGGCTCGCTCGCGTATCACCGCGTCGGTTGGTTGCTGGCACTGGCTGTATTACTGCAGTTCCCCTATCGGGTCTGGATGCTGCGGGAAATGCGGACCGGCATCGTCGAGCGGACTTGGCCCACGTGGTTCGGCCGGGTGCTGATTGCCGCTCTCGTCGGCAATTGGCTGTTGGGGCTTACGGGGCTCGTCTGACTTGCAGCACGCCTGAATTGCGACACGACGGCCGCTAGCATTGCCGACAAGTCTTGCCGCCACGAGCATCGCTTTTGCTCTCGACAGGCCAGCCAGGAATGCAATAATCCGTCGCCCCCAGGCTTGCTGCTAGCAGTGTTCCAACTCGCACTGCTCTTTTCGCCAGATTGTCGGGACCGATGTCCATGGGCCGGGTTCAATTCAATGTCGACGCATCCGTTGCGCGCCGGTCCGACGCCGCGCGTGTTTGCGCGTCAGTTATTGATGGGGCCGCGGCATCTCGTCGCATGCTGTGGCGGGCCATCTTGTTGGTGGTCTTGGTCGGCTGCCTCGGCTGCACGCAACCGCTGCGCGTGAACACCCACGCGAAAGTCGACGCGGCCGGCGACGTCAAAGCACAACTGGCCCCGACGCCGCGACTTACGCCGGTGAGCGCCACCGGGTTGCCCTATCGCAAGTACGGACCGAACTCCGCCTCTGTGGCAATCATCGATGTCGACGGTCTGCTACTCAACAACGACGCCACGGGGCTCGGTTCCTGGGGCGAGAATCCCGTATCGGTGTTTCGTGAACGGCTCGACGCCATTGAATGCGACCCGCGGGTGTGTGCGGTCGTCGTGCGGATCAATACGCCCGGCGGCAGCGTGACGGCCACGGACATCATGTGGCGCGACTTGAGGGCGTTCAAGCAGCGGACCTGCGTGCCGGTGGTGGGCTGCTTGATGGATGTGGCGGCGGGCGGCGGCTATTATCTCGCCACCGCAACCGACCTGATCGTGGCCCATCCGACCTCGGTCACGGGCGGCATCGGCTGCATTCTGAACGTGTACAATTTGCAAGACTTGATGGCCCAGTTCAACATTCTTGGCACGCCGATCAAGGCGGGACCGAATATCGATCTGGGCACACCGATCAAGGAGCTGAGCGACGAGAAGCGGAAGTTGCTGCAGACGATGGCCGACGAATTTCACACCCGCTTTCGCAACGTGGTGCTCAAAGCGCGGCAGAATGTGGACCCGGAGCAGGCGTCGACGTTCGACGGCCGCATTTTCACGGCCCGGCAGGCATTGGAATTGCAGCTGATCGATCGGATCGGCTACGTGGACGACGCGGTGGAGATCGCCCAATCGATGGCGGGTGTGTCGTGTGCGAACGTGGTGTTCTATCGGCGACGGGATGATCCGGCGCTGTCGCAGTACTCGATCACGCCCAACACGCCCCTGCAGAAAGGCATCTTCCCGATTAATGTACCGGGACTGGACCGGTCAAAGCTGCCGACGTTCCTCTATCTATGGCAGATGGAGCCGAGCAGTGAAGTGTCGGTCGGCAAGTAATTGACAACGTGCACCGAGTGACAAGCCATGAGAGTTGCAATCGGCCGCTATTTCGTTTGCCTGGCGTTGGCGTGCCTGCCGGCGCAGCTGTGCCTGGCGGCAGACGACATCTACACGACGCTGGTCACCAAGGGCATTGCTCTCGCCGCGGACGAAACGGTCAAGTTGCCGCAGCCCATTTTGGCCGACGGACTCGAGGGCGCCGAGCAACGAAAGACGATCGAGTCCTTGCTGGCCGGGCGGTACGAATGGGACGAATTCTCCCGCAAGTCGGTCGTTAGCCCGCTGCTGCTGAAGATCGACGACTCGGAGCGTGCGTCAGGCAAGCTCGGCCGCCGCGTCGACTTGTATTTCATCGCGTTTGGGAAGCTCGAGTTGTTGCAAAATGATGACAAATTGCAGGAGCAGCTGACTCTCGCGGCGGCTGGTGACGCAGATTCGAACGACGGCCGAGTGAAGGTGCTTTCGTCCGACGAGCTCGCGAAACGAGGACTGCCCGCGAGCCAAACCAAGTCGGACCCGCGCTGGGTGGCCGTCGAAACGACGCTGCTGAATAAGGTGCAAATCAACCTGACGACCCGCAACGCGAAAACGCAGAAGGACGATTCGCTCTTGATCGCCTCGATCCTCGATCCGAAGTTTCAAGGGGATGCCGACTATCCGAACTGCTGGCGCTCCATTTCGAACGATGACTTGGGACGCCGCCAGGTCGGCCCGCCGCAGCCCTATCCGGGCCTGGGCGCTTACGTGAAGGCCACGCGGCTGGTGGATCCGGCAGGAGCGGCGTTCATCGAGTACCACGTCGTGTATGCGGAACCGGAGGGTTGGTTCCACGGCGCGAATCTGCTCCGCTCGAAGTTGCCGATCGTGGCGCAGGATCTGGTGCGAAAACTTCGCCGCAAGATGGCCGAGAGCAATTAACTCGAGCGGAGCGTCTCGGCGATCGGCAGTCGAACGCAGCGGAAGGCCGGGTAGGCGGCGCCGAACATGGCGATTGCGAGCGCGACGGCAATTCCCTCGCCTATCCCCCAATACGAAAGATCGCCCTGCACCAGGCCGGACGTCTTGCTCCAATGAGTAAGCAAGAACGTCGCACCGATGCCGAGCGCGACGCCCAGTAGGGCGGCCAAGATCGAGAGGCAGAACGATTCGCTGAGGATCAGTCGGGCCACCCGCCCTTTGTGCCAGCCCATGGCCCGCAGCGAAGCGATTTCGCCGCGCCGCTCCAGGACCGACATGGCCATGGTGTTCATCATCCCGACGCCACCGATCACAATGGCGAAGATCGACGTGAACCACGACATCGTCCGCACAATCTTCAGCTGGGTGAGCGAGTGGACGAACTCGGCGCAGGGCGTGGCCGCGACGTCGGGGCTGAGGGCCTCGATTTGCTGGCGGATGCGGGCGATGTCCGCTTGCTTGCGCGTCTTGGTGTTGATCACAAAACCGGTGACTTCGCCGGGTCGATCCATTTGCCGCTGCAGCTCGTCGAGCAACATGAAGACCGCGCCGTTTTCGTAGACGCTGAAACTATTGAAGATGCCGACGACCTCGAAGTCCTGGCCGTAGAGCGAGACCTTGTCGCCGGTCTTCTTGCCAAGGTTGGCGGCCAGGATGCGGCCGAGCATCACGTGCCGCCGATCCCCCGCCTGCAGGCGCCGTCCGCTGATCACCTTGACGCGATCGAGCACCGAGCAATTGGGCTCCCAGCCGTTGACAATGATCATGTACAGGTCTTGGTCTTCAAAAGAGACCATGTCCATGAGGCCACTGACGACTTCGCGGATTCCCGGGATCGCGCGCATCTTGTCGCCGAACGCCAGCGGAATGCCCTTCGATAATTGCACGGCTCCGCCGCGGCGCTGGACCACCAGATCGGCCCCGGGCCGCGAGTAGAGATCGAAAAACGAGCTCTCGAGCGAATCGGACACGCCGACCAGCGCCACCACGGCGGCCACGGCGATGGCGAGTCCGCAAGCCGTCAGGGCCGAGCGCGCGGGGCGCCGCCAGAGATTCTTGCCGGCAATGATCCAAAAATGCATCGCCATCACCCCGAGTGGATTATGCGCTCTGCAGCCGGCCGTCGCGAATCCAGATCGTCCGCTGCGCGCGAGCCGCCACTTGGGCATCGTGCGTGATCACTACCAGCGTCAAATCGCGTTCGCGGTGCAAGCGATCGAACAGGTCGAGCACCACATTCCCCGCGGCCGAATCCAGGTTGCCGGTGGGTTCGTCGGCCAAGAGCAGCATCGGATCGTTGGCCAGCGCCCGCGCGATCGCCACGCGCTGCCGCTCGCCGACCGAGAGCTTGCCCGGCAGGTGCCCCGCGCGGTGGGACATGCCCACGAGGTCCAAGAGCTCCGTCGCCTTGGCCACGCGCTCTTTTGGACCGAGCGATGTCTCGAACATCGGGATCTGCACGTTTTCAAGCGCCGTGAGCGTGGGCAACAGGTAGAACGACTGGAATACGAACCCCAGCGTGGTGGCGCGGAAGCGATCGAGATCGGTCTCCTGGGCGAGGGAGCGTCCCTCAAACGCGATCTCGCCGCTGGTGGGCTGATCGAGCGCTCCGAGCAGATTAAGCAGCGTCGACTTGCCGCTGCCGCTGGGTCCCATGATCGCCAGGTATTCGCCGCGCTGGATTTTGAGCGACACGTCGACGAGAGCCTGCACCTTGCCGTCGTCGTAGGTGCGACTGACGTTGGTGATTCGCAACAACGGCTCGAGCGCAACGGGGATCTTCAATTTCGGTGGTTGCAAAAGGGAGTTACTCATGGCGAAGGGCTTCCACCGGGGTGATGCCGGACGCGTGCCAGGCCGGGTAAAAGGAGCCTGCTACGCCGGCGAACATCGCGGCCACGAAGCCGATCGCCACGGCCATTTCGGAAAGGCCCTGCGGCACGAGCAGACTAGTCGCTGGCCAATAAGAGAGCAAGTGGAGCAAGAGCCACGAGGCGGCGAGGCCGGCGATTGCGGCGAGCAGGCTGATCACAAAGCTCTCGCCCAAAACCATACGGATCACGCGCGAACGCCGCCAGCCGATCGCGCGGAGGATGCCGAGCTCGCGGGTCCGCTCGATGACCGACATCAGCATCGTGTTGAGCATGCCCAGGAGCGACAGGGAGAGGACGATGGCCGTGGTGGCCCAGGCCATGCCTTTGCCGAGCGTGGACTCGGTGGCGCTGTCGACAAACTGCTGGGTCCGCTGGGCCTTGAGTCCGAGCGGCTGGCCCTGCGCGTCGCGGAGCGCTTCGATTGTCTGGCAAACCTGATTCAGGCCGGCCTCGTTGCGGCGGGAATCCTCAACGCGAACTTGGATCTCGGAAATGACGTCGGTGCGCTCCATGAGTTTTTGAACTTCGGCGAGCGGCGCGACGATGCTGTTCGAGTCGAAGGGATTGTCGGCCTGGAATACGCCCGCGACGCGAAATTCGGAGTCTTCAATCTCCACCTCATCGCCGGCGCGCTTCTTCAAGGCCTCGGCCATGCCGTTTCCGAGCAGTACGGCGCCCGACTCACCGGCGGCAAGAGTGCGACCTGAATTGAGCGACAGCTGGCCGAGCGTAGAGCCGCCGACTTCGAGTCCGCGCATGGGGATCCCGATCAGGTGGGATTCGCCCAGCGACACCATTTCTGTCAGGCTGCCGTCGGCGGTTGCCACGCCCGGCACCGACGCCAACCGCGAGGCGAGGTCCGACCGCAGGCTGCTGGTGAGCCGGTTCGACACCCCGGCGCGGACGACAACGATGTCGGTGCCGCGGGCCGCATAGTATTTGCTCGATGACTCGGCAAAGCCCCAGGCGATGTTCCAGAGGGTGGTGACGGCGGTCACCGCAACGGCCAGCGCCACGACGGTCATCACCGTGCGGGTGATCCGCCGGCGCAAGTTTTTAAGAATGACCTGCGAAAACTGCATGCCGTTTTCCCAAGCGGACGCGGGACCGTTCCAAGCCGGTGATTATCGCGCTTTCTGGAAAACTTGAAAATGCTGATATTGCCGTGATCCGTGCAATGGGTGCGACCGTACGCTCAATCGTCGTCGTCATCGTCCGCCCCGTAGG
This sequence comes from Pirellulales bacterium, assembly GCA_050248495.1. Lineage (GTDB taxonomy): Bacteria > Planctomycetota > Planctomycetia > Pirellulales > Lacipirellulaceae > DASYDU01. The sequence goes on from JBFWSG010000029.1 coordinate 58,166, forward strand.
TGAGCGCCCATTCGGGATAGGGTGCGGCACTTCCCCGCATCGCACGCCAGAGAATGCGATTGAGGACGTCTTCTGGCGCTCGGTCGACCTCGCGGAAATTCAGCGTGGCGGAAACCAGGGCATCTTTTCGCAGAGCCGGGTCCTGGATCGCCTGCGGCTCGGGGTTCATTTCGTTGAGCGCGATTTTGCTGGGGACCGCCGCGAAGGGCTGCAAGTCGGGCGTGTCGCGGAAGCAATCGGTCATCGGCTCGGCGCTAGCGTCGAACTGGTTCATCGGCGGCAAGCCCAGGATTTGCTCCATCGTCCGCAGGATGCTCGAAGTGTTGTACTGGGTGCTGATCACTTCGCCGCGCTTCACATGCGGCCCGGCGCAAAAGGCAATCGTGCGGTATCCGCTGACGTGGTCCCAACCCGCTTGCGGATCGTCTTCGATGGCGAACACTGCCATCTCGGGCCAGAACTTCGAGCGGCTGAGTCCTTCAACGATGCGTCCGAAGGCCAGGTCGTTGTCGGCGACGCAAGCGGCCGGCGTCGGGCAGCCGGCGTCGGTGCCGCTCGTGTGATCCTGCGGCAGGCAGATGATCGTGAGCTGAGGGTACTCGTTCTTCTTTTCAAACTCGGAGAGCTCGCGGAGGATGAAGTCGGCGCGAAACTGATCGGGGACCGACATGTTCCAGCCCACATAGTCAGCCGGAGAAACGGCGCGCAGGCTTTCGACACTCGGCCAGCAGCCGAAGACGACCTCATCTGAACCTTTCTTCCAGGCGTTGTAACAGGCGGTGAAATCGGGCTCGCCTTTTTTCTCAGCGTCGCGCCAGCGGACCGACGGCCCCATGAACTCGCCGTAGTTGCGGACCGTCTTGCCGTGTTTGAGGGCGTTGTCCCAGATGAATCCGGAGGGTGCATAGGCCAGCGCATCGTCCTCGTCGACGCCCATGCCGTCGGGATAGCTCCGCGGGAAGCCGGCGAAGCTCTTTTCCATGTAGTCGGTCGAGTAGGCCGTGGTACTCCATTGATGCCCATCGGCGCTGAGGATGCCGCAGCAATACGTGTTGTCCAGGAGCACGAACTGGTCGGCGATCGCGTGATGATTGGGCGTAAACTGGCGGCCGAATACGCAGAGCGACGGATCGCCATTGCCGCGACCGAACGCGCCGAGCACCTGATCGAAGGTGCGGTTCTCTTTGATGATGTACACCACGTGCTTGATCAGGCTCGGTTCGCCGATCCGCTCGGGGATCGCACGCGGCGGCTGATCGGGCCGCGGCGGCAACAGCGCCTGGGCGATGCGCGGCGAACGGAGATTGCGGGCCACGCGTTCCGAGAGCGCGGGGAGCTCTTCTGAGGAAGGGATCTCGACGAATGACAACGAGCCGGAGTATTGGTGCGAGTTGTAACCCTTTGACTTGCCATTCTCGCCCGAACGCTTGGGGTGCTTGGGGAGCCCTTTGATATTGGCGACGACCAGCGTCTTGCCGTTGTGGTCGAGGGCCACCGCGCCGGGATACCAGCCGACGGGAATCAATCCCTCCAACTCGGTGCGTCTGGGCTCCTTGGCGTCGAACTCGAACACGGCAATCGCGTTCTGCGAACCGTTGGCGACGTAGAGCGACTCGCCGTCGGCGCCGAAGACGGCCGCATTGGGGGCCGCGCCGAGGAGCTCGGCAAAATTTCGCTTTGCGGAAATTGTCGCGGCAACCGTGTCGTCGCGGGTGTCGATGATGCTCAACGTGTCGCTGGCGGCGTTGCAGCAGACGACATAGGGGTGATGCGCCGACGCGGCCAGGCCGGATGCATGCAGCCCGGTGAGGATTTCCTTGACAACCCTTCCCGTGGCGAGATCGACAACGCTGACCGATCCTTCGCTGGCGATGTGCCGCTCGGGATCGACCCGGACCGTGGTGCCGCGCCCAGCCGGACCGACGAGGTCCCCCTGCCCTGGCCGCCGCCCGCCCCAATTGCTGACGTACGCCTTTTGTCCCACGACAACTACATCGTACGGCGCGACGCCAACATCGAAGGCGCGAAGCAGCTTGCCGCTGGTTGCGTCGAGTTCGAGCAGCCGGTTCGAGAGATTTCCGCAGACGAGGAGCGACTTGCCGCCCTGAGCGAAGGCCAATCCGCTCGGAATCTCAGCCTTTCGCCGCGGTGCGTCGGCATTCGGCAGCGACCAGGAGTTCGCGGGCGACACGGCACCGTCCGCTGCGACGCGGAACACTTTGATCGTGCCGTTGACGTCGCTCATGAAGATTTGGTCGCCGGCCGGTGAGAAGAGGAGCCCGGTGTAGCTCAACAGCCCTTCTTTGTCCGGATGGAGAACTTGCTCCGAAACCGGCTCGGGGGAATCCTGGTTCGGCACGCCGGGCAAGGGCACGCGCTGGCGAATCGTTGCCGAAGACGGATCGACGACGATCAGCTCGTTCGTCTTTCCTGCGGTGAGCAAGGTCTTCCCGTCGGGGGAGAACGCCAGGGCCTGCGGCCGCAATCCGGAGAGATCGAGCTGGTGGCCGATCGGCGTGACCCACTGGTTGACCGGAGTGACCGCGCGGCCATCTTCCACATAACCAACCCGTTCCTTGTCGGATTCGGCCTCTGCGAAGCGCGCGGCCGACAGAGCGACAATCGTGGCGGCAAGGCACAACAAGGCAGGCATCCATCGGATCGGGAAGCACATCGAGAGAATCCTCCGTCAACGCCACTTAGCTGTTCCGCCTGCGCATCAAAAATCTTACTCGGCAAAATTCGTGGCGGGTTCGGCGGTCAGTTCGACGCGCGGCTCGTCGCTCGTCCGCCGCAGGACAAAGTAGAGCCAGCTTGCCAGCACCGACAACGTGCCGAAGATGGATACGAAGAATGAAAGCCGCTGCATAAATTCCAGGCGCGTGAGGTCGCCCACGAACACATCCTTGCCGAGCTGCACGACGACGCTCCCGCTGTAGCCCGCGCTGTCGGCCAGGTACATGCCGAACACGGCGGTGCCGACGAACCTAGTGGACGCCATTAGCCGGTCGAACAACACAGTGTTGTACGGCACGTAGGCCAGGTACGAGCCGAAGCCGATCAGCGCCATCCACCACATGCCGTTGATGGCGTGACGCTCGAGCAGCAGCGTGGCGACGCCGATCAGGGCGGTACCAGCGGCAATCGCGGCGAACACGACGAATAACCCGCGACGATTGTCCTTGACCCAAAACAACATCGAGACGGCCACCATCACGCCGGACATCACGCCGAGCTCCATGCGCGACATCAGATCGCGGTGGTCTTCGTAGCGGTATCCGAGCTGGTCGAGCAGCTCGACCATGTAGTTGTCGCGAAAATCGCGAAACGCCGTGAGCAGCACGTAGGCGGCAATTAGGGCGAGAATTCCCGGCAGATACTGGAGCAGAAAGGACCAGCGGCGGGCAAAATCCATCGGTTCGCGCTCGGTCCGTTCAAGTGCGTCCGCCCGGTTCGGCTCCGGTAGCTGGTTGAGCAGGAAGACGGAGAGCAAAAACAGCGGCGCGAACAGCAGCCCGGTTGCCGCCGGCATCCAGAACTCCGAGACGCTGGGGAAGGGATTGAAGAACTCGATACCGAAGATGCGGATCGCATCGCCGGCCATCAGCGCTCGGCCGACGTCTTTCACGACGCCGCTCGACACGATGAACGAACAAGCCAGCGCCGCGAGGAGAATATCGGAAGTGCGGCGGCCTTCGAGGTAACGGACCACTAGCCCCCAGATCATACCCAGGGGCAGCCCGTTAAGAAACAGTGCGACGATCATCCACTCGTTCGGCACCACGGCAAAGAGCACGAGCGCCAATTCGGCCGCCCCCACCAGGCTCACCAGCAACCAGGGTCGCGCGGCGCGCGAGGCTTCGGTGCAGAACTTGATGCCGAGGAACTTCGACGCCGCATAGCCGATGATCTGGCTGACCACGAAGGCGGTCTTCAATTCGATTTCCGTGCTGCCGACGTGCAGGCCTGCAAACGTCGCCGCGCTGAACGGCTTGCGAAAGGCGTACATCGCGAAATAGGTGGCGAACGCCGTGGCCATCGCGTAGAGATTGAACGCGCCGGCAGGCCAACGGTCGATCGCGCTGGCGAAGTTGACTCTGAGTTTCAAAGGATTCCCCGGATGGTCGCCGATCCGACGCGCTTCAAGCCACGATGCGGGCGCAAGCACGCTGACGGTACGCGATCTATGTGAATGCTGTATGAAGAGAACAGGATCAGCAACAAAAATGGCGTGACAGTCAAGTCCGCGAGGCGAACCGCGCTCCGCCTTGCGCAATCTATCCGACGAATCGCGTCTTAATTCTCTGGCTGCAACGATTCTTGTTGCGAGTGGGCGAAACGATTGTTAGTTTGCAGCCCGCGGATACAGAGTCAAGGGGAGCTGCTGAGAGTTCACAACATGGGGAAGGCGTTCAGCTTAGGATTTGCTGCCGTGACGATGGGAGTCATCGCGTGCCTGGCCGCCGAGGGCAGCGAACCGCGGGTGTTAATCATCGGCATCGACGGCGCGGGCGGACGCTATGTTCCCGCCGCCGACACGCCAAACATCGACTCGCTCGTCGCCAACGGCGCGGCTCGCTTCGACTTTTATAACGAAGGCGGCCTCGTGCAGGATCCGCCGCCCGGCTACGGTGCGAGCGGCGTGAATTGGTCGACGATCGTCACCGGCGCGTCGGCCGAGCATCACGGCGTCACCGACAACAGTTTTGCCGGCAGCAAGTTCAACAGCTATCCGCACTTCTTCAAGTACATCCAGGAGCACGACCCCACCTCGTACCGGGCGTCGATCGTCAGTTGGGAACCGATCAATTCGATCGTCCTGGCCGATCAATTTGCGAGTCTCGAGCGGGAGTTCCCCGGCCTGACTTCGGCCCAGCAAGACGCACTGGTGCGCGACACGACGGTCGACTTGATGCGGCATGGGGACCCCGATGCAATCTTCCTGCACTTCGACCAGGTCGACGCCGCGGGACATGGTTCCGGCTGGGGAACGCCACAGTACAACACTGCGCTGGCGACGGTCGACGGCTACATCGGCAATATTATGACGGCCATGAATCAGCGGCCGGGCGTGGTGAGCGGCGCGGAGGACTGGCTGGTGATCGTCACGGCCGACCACGGCGGGCTGGGTCTCGGACACGATGCGAGCCAGGGCCCGATCAATTGGGAAGTCCCGTTCATCGTCAGCGGCAATAGCGTCGCCGATGGCACGACGCTCGGTCGCGGCACGCTCCGCGACGTCGTGCCCACGGCGCTCTGGCACTTGGGGATCGATCCCTTTGCGCTGGGGCTCGATGGGACGGTGCGCGGCCTGGTCGTGACGCCACCCAACGGAATTCTGGGCGACGTGAATCAGGACGGGCTGGTTACGGGCGATGGCCGCGGTCCGACCGAAAGCGACGATGTGTCCGCCTTCGTGGCCGGCTGGCTGAGTCAGGGAAGCGGCAGCATCGCCGAGCGCTGTGCCCGCGGCGATTTGAACTTTGACGGGATCACGAATCTCGGCGACTGGGCGATCCTTAACAATGCGAGTCCGGCGCTGGGGCAAGCGGCATTTCGGCGCGTGATCGGTGTGCCGGAGCCTGCTTCGGTGGTCTTGTTGTCCTTTCCAGTTATGTGGCTTACGGCGCACGTTCGCGGAGGGGCCCTGCGCAATTAGTCAGCCAAATTGCGCCACTGCTGCGGGGCAGGCCATCCTTCCTCGATTAACCTTAACGACTTCTGAACCTGGCTGTTATTGAATTCGGCTGGTATTGAAGGTGGGGCAGTCGCAAGTAACAAGGAGTTGGCGATGAAACGGGGCGACGTGGTCGACGAAATTGCACGCCTGTTTGGTGCGCGGGGCAACTCGATGTACGGCGGCGAAGGAGTCACGCAATTGGAGCACGCCCTCCAGGCAGCCTACTTGGCGGAGACCAGCGGCGCCGACGCGGCGACGATTTCGGCCGCGCTGCTCCACGACGTCGGACACGTGTTGCACAACCTGCCAGAAGACGCGCCGGACCAGGGCATCGACGACGTGCACGAGGAGCTGGCGTATCGTTGGCTGACCAAGTATTTCGGACCGGCGGTCGCCGAGCCAGTGCGCATGCACGTGGATGCCAAGCGGTATCTTTGTTCCGCGGAGCCGAGCTATCTCGATCTCTTGAGCCCACCGTCGATTCAGAGCTTGATGCTGCAAGGCGGACCGTTTACCCCCGAAGAGGCACAGGACTTCGCGAAGCATCCGCAATTCGAGCAAGCGATCATGGTCCGCCGGTGGGACGATGAGGCCAAGGTGCCGGGCCTGGAGACGCCGACGCTGCAGCATTTTCTGGGCTATGTGCGCGAAGTGGTCGTCGACAAGCTTCCCGCCGAGGCGAATGCATGACCGTTTCGAATGAACGCAGCCGAAGTCGAAGCGGCGGCCGCCGCGGCAAGCCGCAACGCGTGGCCGTGATTGGCGGCGGCATCGTGGGTCTCGCGCACGCCTGGGCGGCTGCGAAGCGGGGTCATCAGGTGCTGCTTTTCGAGCGGCACGATCACGCACAGAGCGCGTCGATTCGCAATTTCGGCATGGTCTGGCCGATCGGTCAGCCCAACGGTCCCGATCACCGCACCGCGCTGCGGAGCCGCGCGCTGTGGCAGGAGCTGCTCGACGAGACCGGCCTCTGGCACGATCCCTGCGGCTCGTTGCACCTGGCGTACAAGGCTGATGAATTGGACGTACTCGAAGAGTTCGCTCGCATCGCTCCACCGCTGGGTTACGACTGCCGACTGCTCTCGGCGGAGGAAGTGGCGTCGCGATCGCCAGTCGCGCGGCGCGAGGGCCTGCGGGGCGGATTGTGGAGCAGCACCGAGATGTGCGTCGATCCGCGTGAAATCATTGCGCGGATGCCAAAATGGCTGGAAGAGAAGCATCGGATTAAGCTCCACTTCGGTAAGGCAATCGAACACGTTTCGCTGCCGTGGGTCATCGCATCCGACGGCGAGCGGTGGCAAGTGGACCGCGCCATCGTCGCCACCGGCGCCGATTTCCAAACGCTGTTTCCGCAGGTCTTCCACAAGGCCGCATTCCGCAAGTGCAAGCTACAGATGCTGCGCACCGTGCCACAGCCAGACGGCTGGCGGATCGGACCGATGATCGCCAGCGGCTTGACGCTCCGCCACTACGCATCGTTCCGCATTTGCCATTCACTCGCGGCACTCAAGAACCGCATCGCCGCCACGATGCCCGAGTTGGACCAGTACGGCATCCACGTGATGGCCTCGCAGAACGGCAACGGCGAAGTCGTGCTCGGCGACTCGCACGAATACGACGAAGAAGTCTCGCCTTTCGATAAGGCAGTCATCGACGAGCTGATTCTCGAACAGCTGCGAATTCGCATCGACCTGCCCGATTGGACAATCGCCCAGCGCTGGCATGGCATCTACGCCCAGCTCCCCGGCACGATTCAGTTTGTGCAGGAGGTCGAGCCGGACGTACACATTGTGATCGCTTCCGGGGGCTGCGGCATGACGATGTCGTTCGGCCTCGCCGAGGAGCTTTGGGAAAGCTGGGGGGAGTTTGCAGCAAGCCCGGTGCACCGCCAAGGCGCGAATGCAACCGGCTCGCTGCAATCCATTGGCAGCTCAAACGGCAGGGACGTCGTTTGAGCTGCGGTTATACGCTATGAGCCTCGCAACTTCTGCATCTGGTCGGCCGCTTTCGCTTCGGGCCGTTATCTTCGACTGGGCGGGCACGACCGTGGACTATGGCAGCTTGGCGCCGGTCCGCGCGGTGATGGAGGCGTTTCGAACGGAGGATGTGCCGATCTCGATGGCCGAGGCCCGCGGTCCGATGGGAATGGCCAAACGAGACCATCTTCGCACGCTGCTACGGGATCCTGGCATCGCCGCCCGCTGGCAAAAAGTGCATGGCCAATTGGCGGGCGAGGCGGACGTTGACCGGATTTACGCGAACTTTCTGCCCCTTCAGATGCGGCTCCTGGCGGACCACGCCGGCCTGATTCCGGGCTGTCTGGAGACGGTCGCAGCGCTGCGGGCCAGAGGGTTGCGGATCGGCTCGACTACCGGCTACACGCGGGAGCTGATGGACGTGCTTGAGCCGCTGGCCGCGCAACAGGGCTTCGCGCCGGAGGCAACCATCACGGCCAGTGACGTGAATCCCGGACGGCCGGCGCCTTGGATGTGCCTGGAATGTGCCCGCCGTTTGGATGTATTTCCGCCTGCCTCGATCGTGGTAGTGGACGATACGGCGGTTGGCATCGAGGCAGGACGAAATGCTGGCATGTGGGCCGTTGCCGTCGTGCAGTCGGGGAACCTGGTCGGATTGACCCTCGAAGAGTTTCATCAGCTGCCGCCCGCTGAACAGAACGCGCGGCGCGATGCCGCCCGCCAGCAGCTGCTAGCAGCCGGGGCGCATTATGCGATCAATTCCGTGGCGGACCTGCTTGCAATTCTTCCCCAAATTGACGAGCATTTGGCCTCCGGCGGGACGTGTCCCTAACTGATCTTTAAATGGCAGTCATTCGACTACGATTGTGCGCAATTCGTCGCGCGTGCGCTCCTTAGACGTTCTGTTTTGACGCAATTCGAGTGTTACGATGCGCCAGTTGTAAAGCGAATTCTGCCGCTTGCTTAGCTTTTCACTCTTTCCTCACGATTTCTTCACTTGTTCCGGCTATTTCTCGTACTCGACGCATTCGCGCACGGGTCGTGGGACGTCCACGCCCGGGCTCCAATGAACTTTGGGAGGGTCTGCTGATGAGACAACAGAGCGTATGGAAGAAGGTTCGTATATTTGGCTTGGGTTTGGCGGCGGCGACGGGCATTGTCGCCGAGTCGGCGCAGGCCCAAGTGCTGTGGAGCGAAAACTTTGACGCGTTGCCGCGGATGGGCAGCGTCAACGAACGATTGGGTTTCCCGTCGGTGACGGTCGTCGCCACCGATCCTAACTCGGCGCCCATCCCCAACGCGTTCACCCACACGGGGCCGGCCGGTTGGTCGGTCGACAATTCGCTGGGCACCTACAATGGTGTTCCAACCACGGGCAATGCTGGTGTTCCGGGCGCCGGCCTGCCGAACTACGGCGTGGACGAATGGGAGGGCTGGAGCTTCGCCAGCAAGTCATTCTGGACCACCGCCGACACCCAAGGCCGCGAGACGTTCAACCTTGGTCAAAACGTCGTTGCCGTGGCCGATGCCGATGAATACTTCGATCTGGGCGATACGGACGATGTGGTCAACGGCGGCTATTACAATACCGGCCTAACCTCGCCGCAGATCCCGATTGCCTCTGGAAACCTGTATTCTTTCAAATTCGACTCGAGCTGGCGCGATGAAGCGCTGGACGACGACTACGGCCCGAATCCGGCCCTGAACGCGACGAACAATCAGGCTGTGGAAGTGCTGGCCGTTTACAACGATCCGGCTGGAACGACTCAGCAACGGCTTGTCTGGAATTCCGATCCGGCCTCGCCGACGTTCAAGAACGACGCGCAGAATGAAACGCTGAGCTT
>JBFWSG010000030.1:0-65488 GCA_050248495.1 Pirellulales bacterium
AATTCGTGATCGGAAAGTTTGTCGGCATCGTGTGGGCGCTGTTCTTGATGTTTGTGGTGCTCGGCGCGATTCTGCTGGTGGTGGTTTCCTACAAGATCGTCTACGACGCCCGCGAAACGTCGAACCCAGAGCCGAATTGGCAGCAGTGCTATGCGGCGATGATTGGCACCGTGCCCGGACTGGTGCTGGCGTTCATGGAAACGGTGGTGCTCACAGCGATCAGCGTGGCGATCTCCACGCGGCTGCCGATGCTGCCGAATCTGATCATCTGCGGTTCGATCTACGTGCTGGGGCACTTGGGGCCGCTGATTGTGCAATCGTCGGCGGGGCAAATCGAGTTCGTCGCGTTTATCGGCAAGCTGATCGCGGTCGTGCTCCCGGTGCTCGACCATTTCAACGTGCAGGCGGCGGTGGCCGGCGGCGTCGACGTGCCGCTGGTTTATCTCGGCTGGGCACTGTTGTATTGCGTGCTCTACTCGACGGCCGCGATGCTGCTCGCGCTGATCCTATTCGAGGATCGCGATTTGGCGTAAAGAACTTCGCTGCGGTGAGGCTAGCCGGCCTTGCGCTGGACGAAGAGTTCCGCAGCTGGTGAGATCGGCAGCGCCGGCATCGCGAATGGGCCGTGTCGACCGGTTGAGCTGCCGTCCCAGGCGTGTTCGTGGATGCTTTCGAGGATCATGCCGGCGACGGCGACCGCGTCGCGGCCTGCCAGCCCATCGACTCTCGGCAGCTTGCCGGTGCGAATTGCCGCCACAAAATCGCGCTGCTCCTCTTCGATGGCATTGATCTTCGCTGGTTCGTGTTCTGTGCGTACTAAGAGATCGTCGAACAGATGAGCTTTCAGGTGGGTTTTTTCTTCCGCGCTCAATCGGTCGACCTGGAACCGCCGGCGTAGCACTTCTTCGCGCGGCTTCACCAGCGACGCTTCCTGCGTGGCAAAATCGATGGTCGCCGCCGAGCGGGATGTGAAGATGTTCATCGTGCGCTGCTGCTGGAACGCCACGCGCGAGGCGGTGAGATTCGCCACCAGGCCGCTGGCAAACGTGAGCCGCGCGGTGGCCATATCCTCATGCCCGCCGAGCACCGAAATGCCCAGGGCCTGCACTTCCTTCACCGCAGAATTGGCGAGCGAGAGCACGATGTCGAGGTCGTGGATCATGATGTCGAGCACAACGCCGATGTCGGTCGAGCGGAACGAATAGCCGCTGGTTCGCGTGGCCTCGATGTATTTCGGGTCGCGGACTTCGGGGGCGACCCAGTCGAGCGCCGGGTTGAACCGCTCGACGTGGCCAACCTGCAGCGTGAGGCCTTGCTTGCGAGCGAGGTTCACCAGCTCGTCGGCCGCAGAGGCGTGCGGGGCCAGCGGCTTCTCAATGAACAGCGGGATGCCGCTCGAGAGCAGCTCGACGCCGATCGTATGGTGGGTGTTGGTCGGCGTGGCGATGATCGCGGCGTCGATTTCGCCGATCAAGGTGCGATAGTCGGCGACGCCGCGCGTCTTGCCCTCGGCCGCTGCGGCCTCGCGGCACGAGTCCATGGGATCGGCCACCGCCACCAGCTTGAGATCCTCGATGCCGGCGGCGATCCGCGCGTGGATTCGTCCCAGATGCCCGGCCCCGATCACGGCAATACGCAGCGGCGTCATGCGGCTCTCCTCGATTCGCGGCCCCGTCCGTGGCGCCCTTCCTGCTGCCCTTCGATGAATCCGAGCAGTTGATTGACCTGCGGCACCAGCTGCCCGTTGCCGCGCAAGATTTCGCGAGCCGGGTCGAGACCGATCTTGCCGCGATAGAGCAGGCGATGGGCTTCGGCCAGGCAGTCGATCACATGGGTCGAAAAATCGTGCCGCTTGAGCGCGACGATGTTGATGCACCGCGGCCGGGCTGGCGTCCCTTCACAGAGCATAAAGGGGGGCACGTCGTGCAGCACGCGGCTCAATCCGCCGATGAAGCTGTAGCTGCCGATGGTCGTGTAATGGTGCACAGCCACGGCGCCCGAGATCGAGGCGAAATCATCGACGTGCACATGGCCGCCCAAGAGCGAGCCGTTTGCCATGATGATGTGGCTGCCCAACTTGCAGTCGTGGGCGACGTGGCAGCAGGCCATGAGAAAGTTCTTGTGGCCGATCCGCGTGACGCCGTCTTCCTTTTCGCTGCCGCGATTGATGGTGACGCCTTCGCGGATCGTGTTGCCGTCGCCGATGATGACTTGCGTGTCGCTGCCGGCGTAGCTGATGTCCTGCGGCTCGCCGCCGATCACGACGTTCGGATAAACCACGTTATCGCGGCCGATCGTGACGTGACCGTCGATCGTGACGCTGTTCATGACGCGCGTGCCGGAGAGAATCCGCACATGGGGACCGATCGTGGTGAACGGTCCGATTTCGACGTCGTCGTCGATTTCGGCCCGGGGGTCGACCGCTGCGAACTGCGCGATGCGAGTCGTCATGGTGAAAAGCTCCCGTATTGCCGCCTGATAGCTGGAGATTGAGTTTCGATTTCGCCGCCTCTGACGCGGCGGTCTTATGCCGATAAACGTCTCTGCGTTGGATCTTCGATCACGGCGACGCCTGCCTGAACCATCAATTGCCGCGCGAGCTCGGCGTGCAGCCGATGACCCGTCCGATGGGCCACGACGTCGGCCACGACTTCGCGGCCCGTCAGCGCCAGATCGCCCACCACGTCGAGCACCTTGTGGCGCACGCATTCGTTCTCGAACCGCAACGTGTTTTCGAGCGGACCGTCCGGGCCGAAGATCAGCAGGTTCTGTGTCGTGACGCGCGTGCCGACGCCCTGCGCGATCATCGCGCGAGCCGCTTCCTCTTCGAGAAACGTGCGGCAGGGCGCGAGCTCGGTGCGAAACGTGGCCGGATGAACGCTGAGCCGGATCGTCTGGTGGCCGATCGCGGGATGCGTTGAGTAGTCGAGGTCGAACGCGATGGAGAGCCGGGTCCCGCGGGCGGGCGAAGCTTCGATCCAGCTGTGCTCGTCGCCGACGCGGATGCGCCGTCGCACGTGAATCTGCCGAACCGGGGCCGCCTGTTCGATGGTGCCGGCTTCGTCGAGCGCTTCGACAAACGCCAGCGCCGACCCGTCGCAGCCGGGCATTTCGGCGGCGTCGACCCAGACTTCGCAATTGTCGATTTCGAGCCCCGCGAGAGCGGCCAACACGTGCTCGACCATTTCGACACGAGTGCCGTGCCATTCGAGCGTGGTCCGCCGCGGCACATCCAGCCGCAGCGCGGGCGAGACAGGCACGCGCGCCTCGGGACCGCGATCGCAGCGGACGAAGGTCACGCCCGAACCGGCAGCGGCCGGACGAAATTCGACGCGCACGTCGCGTCCACTGAAGTAGCCGAAGCCTTCGACGGCGACCGGCCGGCGGATCGTGCGTTGACAGCGCGGAACAGACATCGACAACGAGCTCCCGAGCGGGGTGGCGTCCGTGGCGGACGATTCATTGCGGAGAATTCCGCAATTGGGGCGCGACAGCACCGTCGGCGAGGCCGGCCCAGGGCCGGCGACCGACGTTCGGCTCAAGGAGCCGTTAGCGGGGAATCGACGAGCCGGGCACCGGCTGCCGATTGCCAATCTGCGGAGTCGCGGCGCCCGCGCCGCCATTGACCAGCGCGAGAATATCTGGCGTGATGTCGATCTGATTCTGGTAGATGATCGTCTTGTTGATCTCTTTCAAGACCTCCTCGCGGCGATTCGGATCGGCCTTGTCGCCGTTGTAGCGGATCACGAGACCAATGTCGTGCTGCTGGGCGTAGCGAGCGATCACATTGCTGACTTCGCCGTACACCTGATAGTACATGGCCGCTTCGCGCTCCATGAAGCCTTTCCGCAGCCGATCCATCTTCAGCTTGAACTCGGCCACGTTGCGGGCCAGTTCTTCGTCGAGGTCCTTGTATTCCTTGGAGCCGACCTGGAACGTGTTCCGCTGTTCTTCCATCTGGCGGATCTTTTCGCTGTCGGTCTTGAGCTCGGTTTCGGTGGCCGTCATCTCGGTCTTCATCGATTCGATCATCTGCTGATGACGTTTGTGATTCTTGAAGACGTAGCTGACGTCGACGACGGCGATGTGATACTTCGGCGCGTTCGCGCTGAAGGTGTTTTGAGCTTGGCTAGTGGAACTGGTGGTTACAACACCGAGCAGGGCCACCGTGGCGGCGGCGACTGGCAACAGAGCTTTCACTTCAGCACTCCTTGCTGTTAGCGGTCGTCCATGACCGTCGATTGAATGAGCCAGGTGCGAGCGGCCAACGGGAAGCCGCAATTCGCCAGCTGGTCCTGACTCCCAAAAGCGGGGCGTATTGTGGCGGGAAGGCTTATTTGCGTAAAGGGCAGTATTTGCCGGGAGAATCGGGCGATTCAACGCGGCGGGCGAGGCGCAAAAACGCGGCGCGCCAGCAGCGTTGGAAGCGGTAGTTCACAACCGTGTCGTTGCGACAGAGTGTACAGAATACGAGTTACCGGGTACTCGGTGCTCACGCCGCCAAAGCACAAATTGACACGCTGCGCTGCCGGCCCTATCCTCTCCGCCCCACCCCAAAACTTCGCCGCGGCCAAGCGCCGCGACGCATGCCAACCTTTGCCAGGGAGAGCCTCGGTGAAATTTGCTCCGCGCGTGTTGATCGTCGACGAATCGGCTGACTCGCGAGAAGTACTTTCGGCGCTCTTGGAGCGCCACGGCGCGACCACGCTCGAAGTCCGCCGCCCGCAACAAGCCATCGAGCTCACCAAGCACGAGCACGTCGACCTGATCGTTTTTGACGCCGAGAGCGATCGCACGGATCGTGGCCGCGGCGCTGAGGACCTCAAAGCCGCCGCCAGCCGCAACGGCACGCCGATCGTTATCCTGGGCACTGTCCGAAGTGGGAAAAACCACGCCGCTTCGGGCCAATTTCTCCCCAAGCCCTACCATTACGGCCAGCTGATCCATAAAATTGAAGGCTTGTTGGACGCGGCCTGACGGCCCCGCGTCGCTACTTCTCTTTTGACGTGGAACGGCCGTTCAGCTCGCCAGGCGCCGGATCACCGGGGGACGTTTTCACCTTGCCATCGCTCTTCGTGATTCAAGGTCGAGATCAAGGATCGCGCTTCCGCCTCGACGAATCGTTGGTCACCATCGGCCGCGGCACCGCCAACACGGTGCAGCTGCACGACACGGAGGTTTCGCGCGATCACGTCGAGCTGGTCCGCCGCGGCGATAAGTTCGTCCTCAAAGACCTGGGCAGCTCGAACGGCACCTTCGTCAACGGCCGCCAGATCCGCGAACACGAGCTGGCGAGCGGCGACCAGGTGCAACTGGGCCGCACGCTGCTGTTGTACACGGGCGTCACCGACGACCGGCTCGAAGACCTCGCCGACAAAGTGAACATCGTCGCCCGCAACGTCGAAGACGACGGCTCGCGGATCGTCCACTCGATGGCCCAGTCGGAAGGGAGCGAAATCTTTGCCCCTCCCAAGGACGAAACCGCTTCGCCCTGGCTGGCCCGCGCCCGCAGCAATCTGCAGATCATGTACCGCACGGCGCTGGCGGTAAGTCACACACTCGACATCGATCAACTGCTCTCGCGGATCATGGATATGATCTTCGAGTGGGTCGACGCCGACCGCGGCTGCATCATGCTCAAGGACCCCGAGACCGAGCAGCTGGTGCCCAAGGTTCGC
The DNA here is from genome assembly GCA_050248495.1 of Pirellulales bacterium. GTDB lineage: Bacteria > Planctomycetota > Planctomycetia > Pirellulales > Lacipirellulaceae > DASYDU01. Next base: position 5,679 of record JBFWSG010000030.1, read on the forward strand.
CGCCACCGCCGCGGCGTGCAAAGCGATGAGCGGATCACGATCTCCAAGACGATCCTCGACTATGTCGTGGAGCACAACGAGGGCGTGCTTACCTCGAACGCCCGCGACGACGACCGCTTCGACGCCGCCAAGAGCATCCTGCAGCTCGCCGTGCGCGAGGCGATCTGCGTGCCGATGCAGGGTCGCTACGACGTGGTCGGCGTAATCTACATCGACACGGCGCTTACGCCGCATCGCATTCTGCAGCAGGGCTCCGCGAATAAATTCACACAGGAACACTTGAAGCTGATGATCGCCATCGCCCACCAGGCGGCGCTCGCGGTCGAGGACACTTCGTATTACAAGGCGATGGTCCAGGCGGAACGGCTGGCGGCCGTGGGCCAGACGATCGCCTCGCTCTCGCACCACATCAAGAACATTTTGCAAGGCGTCCGCGGCGGCAGCTATCTCATCGAGCTTGGGATCAAAGACCACGCCAAGGCGGTCACAGACGGCGAATTCAACGTCGAACAAGCCGAAAAAGCCGTCACCACGATGCGCAAAGGCTGGAACATTGTCGAGCGCAATCAGGAGCGTATCTCGGCGCTGGTGATGGACATGCTCACGTTCAGCAAGGAACGCGAGCCGGTGCCCGAGCCGTCGGACCTCAATGAGGTGGTGGCGGACGTCGTGGAGCTGATGCGATCCCGCGCCGAGGACGAAAAGGTCGACCTCGTGTGGCAGCCGGCGACGACGATGCCGACGCTGATGTTCGATCCCGAAGCGATGCACCGGGCAATTCTCAACGTGGTGACCAACGCCGTTGACGCCTGCTTGGAGCGGGACCTGCGTCGCGTCGAGATTTCGACGGTCTACGACCACAAAGAGCGGATGGCCCGCGTGCGCGTGGTCGACACCGGCTCGGGTATCGAAAAGGAAGACCTGGAGCGAATCTTTGGCGTGTTCGTCTCGCGTAAGGGCGGCCGCGGCACCGGGCTGGGGCTGCCCGTGAGCCAGAAGATCCTTCACGAACACGGCGGTCGCATCCGCGTCGAGAGCCAGCCTGATCAAGGGAGCACGTTCACGCTCGAGTTCCCCGCTACATCGCCCCACACGGTCGCTGGCGGCGAGCAAGCGGCGCCGGCTCCGGTTCGCGGCAGTACGACGATCGAGCATGGCGCCGAAGCCGGCCACGCTCCCGCCGCTTCGCCACAAACGTGAGTCGCGGCGATTCGCACGCTCACGCGATGTATCCCGCCGGGGCGCCGACGAACGGGTTCGATTGCTTCTCGCGTCCGATATTCGTCGCCGGCCCGTGGCCCGGCAGCACGACCGTGTCGTTCGGCAACGTGAAGAGCTTGTCGTGAATCGACGCCCGCAGCGAATCGAAGTCGCCATCCGGAAAGTCGGTGCGGCCGACGCTGCCGCGGAACAGCACGTCGCCGCCGAAAACATACCACGGCTCGACCTGGCGGCAGAGGAACACGACATGCCCTTGCGAGTGCCCCGGGGTTGCCAGCACTTCGAGTTCAAATCCCGCCGCCTCGAACCGATCTGGCTCATCGACCGTACGATCAGCAGGCGGACTTACGAGCGCCACACCAAACGGCGCCGAGAGGTTCCCCTCCGGGTCGGTGAGCTTGTAGGCATCGCCCGCGCCGATCACGAGCGGCAATTTGGGCCAGCGTTCCTTGAGCGCCGCGTTGCCCGCGATGTGGTCGCTGTGGCCGTGCGTGCAGAGGATCGCCGCCGGTGTCAGGCCGAACTTTTCCAGATATTCGAACACCGCCTCCGGGTCGAAGCCGGGATCGAAGACGATGCAATCATCGCGTCCCGAGAGGTGGGCGATGTACGTATTCTCGTCGAACGGTGCCGAGACGACTTTTCCCAATTTCAGGTCCTGAGCTAGCACCGGCAAATTCTCCCTTCCGTCATTAACCCGGGTTGTCTAGGATATTTTCGCCGGCTTCGAGGAATTAGGGAAGCGGGACTGGCTATAAGGCCGATCCGAAAAAAGAGGCATTCCCTGGCGACTGCCGGCAAAGATTTCCACTCCGGTTCGAGGGTCGCCGCCGAAATCGCAATGCGGCGGCGGCCCACGGGCCGATCCCGCCTTTGCCCGACAAGGATGTCACCAGAGAAACGAAGTCACGAGCCAACCGTTTCGTTCCCCCCTGGGCGGATTCATGGTTAGGAGCCTGATCATGCGGATGACCCATTCGCCGAAAGCGTTCGTCGCGTTTGCCGTACTCGCCTGCACTGCGTGTCCGGCAGTTGCCCAGCAGACAGTCGAGCCGGTCTACCGGGTCGCCAATGAGTCGGCCGCCGCGCCCGCGCCAACCGCGGCCGCTCCAGTTGCCGCACCGGCGCCGGCCGCAGCCCCCGTCGCCGCGACGCCCGTTTCTGCCCCAACACCGTTTGATCTGACGCAGAAGCCCGGCGAACATCCACTCGCACCGACGGTTCGCGTGCTGACGGACGTCCTGAACAACATCGACCAGAATGTCCGCGACTACACCTGCACTTTCATCAAGCAGGAATCGCTCGAAGGCGTTCCCGGTGAGCAGCAGCACATCATGCTGAAGGTCCGCAATCAGCCGTTCAGCGTGTACATGAAGTTTCTCCAGCCCTACCAGGGCCGCGAGGTGTTGTTCGTCGACGGCATTAACAACAACGAGATGACGGTGCTCGAGGCCGGTTGGAAACGCAATCTCGGCAAGATGAATCTTGATCCGACGGGCATGGTCGCCATGCGCGGCCAGCGCCACCCCGTGACCGAAGTCGGTCTCCGCAACCTGACGGCCAAGCTGCTTGCGGGCAAGACGGCCGAAATGAAGTTCGGCGAGTGCGTCGTCACGAGCAACCCCAACACCAAGATCGACAACCGCCCGACCACGCTGATCCAAGTCGAGCACCCGACTGCGCGGAAGGAGTTCGCCACGCACATCACACGGATCTTCCTCGACAACGAGCTGCGGGTGCCGATCTGCTACGACGCCTACATGTGGCCGGAAGCCGCGGGCCAGGCCCCGCCGCTCGATGCCCGCTACATCTACTCGAACTTAAAGCTCAACGTCGGCCTAGCCGCGCAGGACTTCGATTCGAACAATCCGGCGATATTTCAGTAGCAGGGAGCAGGGATTGATTGCCGCCGCTGCCGGCTGAGCTAGAATGAGATCGTAATGCGTTTCTCATTCCATTGAGGTAGCCGTGGAAGCAGTCAACGTCAAAGACGAGGCTCGCCGGTTAATCGATCGGCTTCCCGAGCAAGCGACTTGGGACGATTTGATGTACGAGATTTACGTTCGCCAGGCCATTGAGGCAGGCATCCGAGATAGTGACGCAGGCCGCGTCGCCGATCATGAGTCAGTCCGAAAAAGCTTTGGACTCTCTCCGTAAAACTGGTCTGGACCGAATCGGCGCAGGCTCATTTAGCGGCGATTCATGCTTACATTTCCCGTGACTCGCCTCGATATGCCCAGGCGATGATCGATCGCATCACGCGGCGCGCTGAGCAGTGTCGCGATTGGCCATTGGCAGGTGCTCGGGTCCCTGAATACGATCAGGACGAAATCCGCGAAGTCTTACAACACCCCTATCGAATTATTTACCGCGTCCGACCAACCCACGTCGAAATCGTGGCGGTAGTCCACGGTGCACGCTTGTTACCGCCCGACGCACCTCAGTAAGCGTTCTTCTGAGCAAGGACCGCCGGCAGCGTCTTGAGCAGGATTTTCAGGTCCAGGCCGAACGACCATTCGCGGATGTACTGGTGGTCGCAGGCGATGCGTTGGGCCATTTTTTCGAGCGTTTCGGTTTCGCCGCGGTAGCCGTTCACTTGCGCGAGGCCGGTGATGCCGGGCTTCACCTTATGACGGAGCATGTAGCCGCCGATTTGCGTGCGGTACTCTTCGTTGTGGGCGTTGGCATGCGGCCGCGGGCCCACGAGCGACATTGTGCCTTCGATCACGTTGAGCAGCTGCGGCAGCTCGTCGAGCGATGTGCGGCGGAGGAACTTGCCGATCGGCGTGATGCGGTCGTCGTCTTTTGACGCCTGCTTCACCGCGGAGCCGTTCTCGCAGCACCGCATCGAGCGGAACTTCCAGACCAGGATCTCGCGGCCGTCGAGCCCGTACCGCTTCTGACGGAAGAACACGGGACCGGGCGACGAGAATTTGACCAAGATCGAAATAATCAGCATCGGGATCGCTGCCCCCGCCAGCAGCAGCGAGCCGAACACGAGGTCGCCGGCCCGCTTCAACAGGCCGTCGACGCCGTAGAGCGGATTCTCGAACACGCTCACGGTCGGCAAGCCGCCGGCATTCGACCAGCGGGCATGCAACAGCTCGAACACGAAAAAGTCCGGTACGATGTAAACCGAAACCGCGCTGTCGGCCAGCCGCGAGAGGAGATAGCGAATCCGCTCCTCGGCCCGCATCGGGAAGGTGATGTAAACGGTGTCGACCATACCCAGCCGGGCCCGGTGGATAAGCTCCTCCAAGTCGCCAACGCGATTACCAAACTCGGCCGGCAGATCGGCAGTCCGCTCCGAAGGGCGATCGTCGTAGAAGCCGGCGAGCCGCAGACCGATCTCCGGCGAGCTTTCGATGTTTCGCGCCAATTGAATGCCCAGCTCGTTCACGCCACACACCGCGTAGCGCCGTGTGTTGAGGCCGTGGGCCCGCAGCTGCTGCTGGAATTTCCGCATCACGATCCGCGCCGCGGCCATCGCCACGGGCGTACCGAAAATCCACACCAGCTTAGTCATGTACGTGAATTCGGCGTTGTACTGCGTTACGAGCCCCAGGCCCAAGAGCACCGGCAGCGTATACGCCCAAGTGACGAACACACACACCAGCTCGTTGCGGAGCCGCGTGCCACGCCAGCTGCGGTAGAGGCCGCTGAGGTCCGCCACCACGTGGTGCACGAGGATCGAGACCGCGGCAATCGTCACCAGGTCGGTGACGCTGGCGCCTTGCGTGTGCCGCAGGGCCATGCCGACGGTGATGCAGATGATCGCGGCGTCAATGAGCCGATGCAGGCTGTAGAGCACCGATTCGCTGAACGAAATTCCGCGTGTGATAGGCGACATGTGTTTCCTGACTTTCTTCCTGATCCTGTGGTTCGATCCCGCTGCCCTATCGCCGATACCTTGCAGCCGCCGTGCCACCAGCCGCTGGGGGAGGCCGGGTCCGTCGCATCAGGCCTGTTTTCGGCCCTGTTTCGCTGGTCGCCGCCATAAACCGCCCCACCCGGCCGGTCAACCGTTGTGGTTTTTTTTCAACGTTTTTTGAAGCTCTGCTGTCGCCGCTCGACGGCCCGGCGGAGTCCTTGAAACCGGAACTTTTCGACCGCATGAGGCGTCTACGATTCGTCCCGCGCGACGATTGCGGGGCCGCACGCCGCAATGCGAGGTGGACCGATTCCACGTTCGCGCCGTAGAACATTAGTCAATGAGCCGCCATCCGAGAGACGCATGATGCACCGCTTGAACTCCGTTCTCCTCGTCGCCTCGCTCGCCGCTGCTGTCGTCGGCATCACGGCCTTTGCCGCGGAGGAGGCCGCCTTGCAAAATCGAGACACGCTCCTCGCCACGTTTCGCGCAGGCAATTTTCGCGAGGCCTACGATGGACTCAGCAAGCTGTTGGTCTCGCCGCAGGTCGATCAGGCCACGATCAGCGAAGATCTCAACACGGCTCTGGACTGCTTGCGGCGGCTCAACCGCATGGCAGAAGTGGATACATTGCTGGAGGGCGTCGCGGCCGCCCACGCTGACAGCTGGCAAGCACAAGCCGCGGTCGCAGGCGCTTATGGCTCGATCGAGCACTACGGCTTCATGATCGGCGGCGAATTCCGCCGCGGCCAGCATCGCGGCGGCGGCCGCGTCGTCCACGCGACGGCCCGCGACCGCGTTCGTGCACTGCAGCTGTTTCGCCGCGCGGTCGAGCTCGCCGAAAAATTGCCCGACAAGTCACCGGCCGCCCCCGTCCTCCGCGGCCTCGCCCAGTCGCTCGCCTATTACGGCGACACCAATCAATACTGGCGGCTGCAATCGCTCACCGGTCTCGAATCGCTGGGAGATTACGAAGAAGGCTGGGGGCCCAACTTCAGCGGTCTGCAGGGAGCACCCGTCGACGAAGATGGAAAGCCGGTTTTCTACGACGTGCCCGACAGTTGGGACGCGGCCAAGAACGACGGTGAGCGTTGGCGGTGGACACTGGCCACAATGGTCGACTGGAACGCCGCGCTGCGGGCCGAGGAGCTGGTGACCCGCGCCGCTTTCCTGCAGTCGCAGTTCGACGTCGCCACAATCGCCGGCCAGCCGATTCCAATGTTTCGCAATTTCCGAGAAGACGGCACGACCGGCGAGGATAGCGACGCGGTCAAACCCACCTGGGCCCTTGACACGCTCGGCGAAGACGAAACGATTGCCCGCCTCGCCACGGGCATTGAGCGGTTCAAACTGCCGGACGATCAGAATTTCATTAAGCTCTATCAACGAGTCGTCGCACTGCAGCCGCCCGCATCTGAGTCGGACCTGCGGACGGCCCTCACCACGCTGGCCTCGATCTTCGAGAATCGCCGCCAGTTCGACCGCGCCGCCGAATACTGGCGCCTCGCCATCGATCGGTTCAACGGCGACGAGCGGCAGCAGTATCAGAATCGCCTCGACCAGATCGTCGGCCATTGGGGCGAATTTGGCAGCGCGCTGACCCAACCCGCTGGCCGCGGCGCGACGATCGACTTCCGCTTCCGCAACGCGACGCACGTCGACTTCACCGCCCAGCCAATCGACATTCAGAAGCTGCTGGGCGACCTCCGCACCTACCTCAATTCCCGGCCCAAGCAGCTCGACGCCGACAAGCTCAATATCGCCGATATCGGCTACCGGCTCGTCCAGCAAAATGAAACCGCCTACGTCGGCGAATCGGTAGCCAAGTGGGAACAGAAGCTCGAGCCACGCTCGAAGCACTTCGACCGCCGCATCACCGTGACGACGCCGCTGCAAACCGCCGGCGCGTACCTCGTCACCGCCAAGATCAAGGGCGGGAACACGTGCAAAATCGTTCTCTGGCTTGCCGACACCGCGATCGTCCGCAAGCCAATGGGCGACCGTTCGCTATACTTCGTCGCCGACGCTGCGAGCGGCGCGCCGCTCGCCAAAGCGAACGTCGAATTCCTCGGCTACCGCGTTAAGTATCCCGATCAAAACGTCGCCCGTCCGCGCCAGGAACTCGAGATTCAAGTCCAGAACTTCGCCGAGAATACGGACGCCAATGGTCAGGCGATTCTGCCGCTCGCCGACGGCGACCACGACCAATTCCAATGGCTGGCCATCGCCACCGCCGCCGAAAACCGCCTCGCGTACCTCGGCTTCCACAATGTCTGGCGCAACCCGTATCTCGATGAGCCCTACAACCAGGTCAAGGCGTTCGTGATCACCGATCGCCCCGTCTACCGGCCGGAGCAAAGCGTCGAATTCAAGGTCTGGGTCCGCCGCGCGACGTACGAGGAGCAAGACTCTTCGATGTTCGCCCACCAGGCGTTCAAGGTAGAGATTCAGAACCCGAAGGGTGAAAAGGTCTACAGCGAAACGCTCACCTCGGACAAATTTGGCGGCATCGCCGGCACGTTCAAGATCCCCGCCGACGCGACGCTCGGGCTGTACTACCTGCAGGTCGTCAACCACGGCGGCGGATCGTTCCGCGTCGAAGAGTACAAGAAGCCCGAGTTCGAAGTTTCGGTGGAAGCGCCAACGGCTCCGGTCCAGCTCGGCGAGAAGATCACGGCCACGATTCAGGCCAAATACTATTTCGGCGCGCCGGTCGTCGAAGCCACGGTGAAGTACAAGGTGTACCGCTCGGAGCACACCAGCGCCTGGTTCCCACCCATGCCCTGGGACTGGCTCTACGGCCCCGGTTACGCCTGGTTCTCGTACGACCACTCGTGGTTCCCCGGCTGGCGTGAGTGGGGGTGCACGCGGCCAGTGCCCTCGTGGTGGTGGCGCGCGCCGAATCCGCCCGAGCTCGTTGTCGAACGCGAAGCGCCGATCGGGCCGGATGGCACACTGAAGGTCGAGATCGAAACTTCGCTGGCGCTCGCCGCCCGTCCGGACCAGGACCACCGTTACGAAATCCAAGTCGAGGTCACCGACCAGTCGCGGCGCACGATCACGGGCAGCGGCCAGGTCTTGGTGTCGCGCGAGCCGTTTCGCGTCTTCGCCTGGGTCGACCGCGGATACTTCCGCGTGGGCGACACGATCAACGCCAACTTTGCCGCCCGCCGCCTCGACGGCCAAGGCGTCGAGGGCACCGGCAAATTGCGGCTGCTAAAGATCAGCTATGCCGACAAAGAGTCCGGCGTGCCGATCGAAACCGAAGTGCGCACTTGGGAACTCAACACGAATGAAGAAGGCCGCGCGTCGCTGCCGATCAAGGCTTCTGAACAGGGCCAGTACCGACTGGCGTACGCGGTCACCGACAAGGCCGGCCGCACGATTGAAGGCGGCTACCTGTTGACCATCGTCGGCGAAGGTTTCGACGGCAGCGACTTCCGCTTCAACGATTTGGAGATCGTCCCCGAAAAGTCGGAATATGGGCCGGGAGAAAAGGTCCAGCTGCAGATCAACACCAATCGCGTCGGTTCCACGGTGCTGCTTTTCCTTCGCCCGGTCAACGGCGTCTACCAGCCGCCGCAGATGCTGCGTCTTACGGGTAAGAGCACGATCGTGCAGGTCGACGTGGTGGCCGGCGACATGCCGAATTTCTTTGTCGAGGCAGTGACAATATCCGATGCCCGTGTTCACACGCAAGTCGCCGAAATCCACGTCCCGCCCGTGAGCCGGATTCTCAACGTCGACGTCGTCCCCTCGGCGGAAGTCTTCCAGCCGGGCCAGCACGCCGCGGTAAAGCTCAAACTCACCGACGCCGACGGCAAACCGTTCGTCGGGTCGACGGTCGTCTCGATCTATGACAAGAGCGTCGAGTACATCTCCGGCGGGTCGAACGTGCCGAACATCAAGGAGTTCTTCTGGAAATGGCGTCGGCAGCACCAGCCCCACCTGGAATCGAGCCTCGACCGGCAGAGCTACAACCTCACACCGCCGGGCGAAACGGCGATGCAACCGCTTGGCATCTTTGGCGACTCGGTGGCGGATGAAACTAGTGAAATCAAGTTTGCTGAGAGCACCACTATGATGGGCCGCGGCGGCCGCATGTCGCTGGCGCTATCGCGGAGCATGGCTGTCCCCGAGTCGGCACCGATGGCTGCGGCAGCACCGATGGAGGCCAACGCGGCCGGTTTTAAGGACCGCGGCGTCGATTTGTTCGTCGATGGCGTTGCCGGCCCCGCCCCCATCGAACCCACGCTCCGCTCCGAATTCGCCGACACCGCCCTGTGGGTCGCCGCGCTCGACACCAACGCCGACGGCCTAGCCGAAGTGGCCCTCGACATGCCGCAGAATCTCACCACCTGGCGAATTCGCGTGTGGGCCCTCGGCAAAGGAACGCGCGTCGGCGAAGCGTCGAGCGAGGTCGTCACGCGCAAGAACATCATCGTCCGCCTGCAGGCCCCGCGGTTCCTCGTCGAGCGCGACGAAGTAGTCTTGAGCGCCAATGTTCATAATTACCTCAAAGAGGCGAAATCCGTGAAGGTCCGCCTCGAGCAGACCGGCACCGAACTCACGCTCCCCGACAACTTGGAACAGACCGTCGAAGTGCCCGCCGGCGGCGAGCGGCGCGTTGATTGGCAGGTGACTGCCGCGCATGAAGGCGAGGCGGTGATCCGCATGGCGGCGCTCACGGACGTCGAATCGGACGCCGTCGAAGGCCGCCTTAGAGTCTACGTACACGGCATGCTCAAGATGGACAGTTACACGGGCTCGCTGCGGCCGGAGGAGGAGCGCGGCACGTTCGAAATCACGGTTCCCAGCGAGCGCCGCGCGGAGCAGACACGGCTCGAAGTACAGTACTCCCCGACGCTCGCCGGTGCGATGGTCGACGCCCTGCCCTACCTCGTCGCCTATCCCTACGGCTGCACCGAGCAAACGCTCAATCGCTTCCTGCCCGCGGTGGTCACGCAGCAATCGCTCAAGCAGCTCGGCCTCAATCTGAAGCAAATTCAAGAGAAGCGAACCAATCTCAACGCCGGCGAACTCGGCGATGCCGCCGAACGCGCGAAACAATGGAAACGCTTCGACGCCAACCCCGTGTTTGACGATGCCGAAATGGATCGCATCGTGAAGGCCGGCGTTCAGCGGCTCACCGAAATGCAGCTTTCGGACGGCGGCTGGGGTTGGTTCAGCGGTTTTGGCGAACAAAGCACCGCCCACACGACGGCCACGGTCGTCCACGGCCTGCAAGTCGCCCAGGCGAACGGTGTCGCGCTGGTCCCCGGCATGCTCGATCGCGGCCTGGCCTGGCTCCGCGAATACCAGGACCGCCAGCTCGCGGCGCTCGCCAACGTCGACGCCAACGGCAAACCGATCGACAAGGACAAACCGTTCAAAAGCGTCGCAGATAACATCGATGCCTTCGTTTACATGGTGCTGGTGGATGGCGGCATCAAGAACGACACGATGCGCGACCGGCTTTACCGCGACCGCACCAAACTCGCCGTGTACGGCCTCGCGCTCTACGGCGTCGCCCTCGAAAAGCAAAATGAGAACGAGAAACTCACGATGGTCCTCCGCAACCTGCGCCAATACCTGGTCGAGGACAACGAGAATCAAACCGCGTATCTCGACCTGCCGGAAAACATCTGGTGGTACTGGTACGGCAGCGAGTTCGAGGCGCAGGCCTATTTCCTGAAGCTCGTCGTGGCGGCGAACCCAAAAGACCCCGTCGCGCCGAAGCTGGTCAAGTACCTGGTCAGCAATCGCAAGCACGCCACGTACTGGAACAGCACCCGCGATACGGCGCTCGTGATCGAAGCCCTCGCCGATTACCTCCGCACCACCGGCGAAGGGAAGCCGGACATGACCGTCGAGATTTGGATCGACGGCCAGAAGCGGCAGGAAGTGAAAGTCACGGCCGAGAATCTCTTTGCGTTCGACAACCGTTTCGTGCTCGCGGGCGACCAGCTCGCCGCCGGCCGGCACACGATTGAGCTCCGCAAGCGCGGCGCCGGGCCGCTCTATTGGAGTGGCTTCTTCACCAACTTCACGCTCGAAGACGACATCCGCGCCGCCGGACTGGAGCTCAAGGTCGGCCGCCGGTTCTACAAGCTCACGCCCACCGACGCGTCGCTCGAAGTCGCCGGCGGCCGTGGGCAAGTCGTCAACCAGGACGTGGAGAAATTCATCCGCACCGAGATTCCCAACTTGGGCGCTGTGGAAAGCGGCGATCTGGTTGAGGTCGAGCTCGAAATCGAATCGAAGAACGATTACGAGTACATCATGTTCGAGGACATGAAAGCCGCCGGCACGGAGTCGGTGGCCCTGCAGAGCGGATACATCCCCAACGACCTCGGCGCGTACGTCGAGCTCCGCGACAACCGCGTCACGTTCTTCGCCACGCGGCTGGCCCGCGGCAAGCACAGCGTGAGCTACCGCCTCCGCGCGGAAACGCCGGGCCGTTTTAGCGCCCTGCCGGCCAAAGCGTCGGCAATGTACGCCCCGGAACTCCGGGGCAACTCGGATGAGCTCAAGTTACAGATCGATGATCGGCCTGACGGCATCGAGAATTGAAATCGGTCGGCTGCCCGAACTATAATTGACGGGACATGCACGTCATTTCCCGGAAATCGCTGAGAAGCTTCTGGGATCGGCACCCAGACAGCGAACTTCCGCTGCGTCGTTGGTTCAAAATCGTCTCGACGACGAATTTCACCAGCTTCGCCGAACTTCGTAAAACATTTCCATCCGCTGACATGATCGGCAACTTGGTCGTTTTCAACGTTGGCGGAAACAAGTTTCGTTGGATCGCTTCCATTCACTTCAATCGCGGCAAGGTTTACGTTCGACACGTCTTGACGCACTCGGAATACGATCGAGGGGATTGGAAGACATGACACTCTTGCCCGCCGACCTTCAAACGCACTGGGTTCCCCTCGCGCCGATCTTCGCCCTCCACAGCGAAGCCGATTACGACTCCGCCGTTGCTCGTCTCAACGCCTTGGTTGACGAAGTCGGCTCGAACGAGCAGCATCCGCTCTACGGTTTGCTCGATACGCTCGGCGCCGTGATCCATGCCTACGAGCTACAGCAGCATGCAATTCCCGACGTGCCTGGCCACGAGGTTTTGCAACACCTGCTTGAGGAACACGATCTGAGCGCCGCCGAATTGACGGAGCTCGGTTCCGTCGCCGAAGCCGAGCAAGTCCTTTCCGGCAAACGACCGTTAACCCCGGATCAAATCCGCGCCTTGGCAGCTCGATTCGGAGTTTCGCCGGCGGCATTGCTCTAATCGGTGCAAATCCGCTGGGTGGCGTCGGCTGCTATCCTCGGCAGGTCCATTCCACTACAATCGCGGCATCGCTTGATCCCCCTCTCGCCGCCGAAAGGATTCGCCGTGTCCACCGTCTCTGTAGAAAAAGTGGCCGAAGAAAAAGTCCTTGTCGTTCCCACTTCACTGTTCCGCGAGCTGGGCTACTTCCAGGGATTTTCGACCGATGTCAACCGTTACCTGCCGCGGCTGCTGGAAGGCGACGAGATCGAGTACCTTCCCCGCGGCCGCATGGAAGACGACCCCAGCTACAAGCAACTGATCCCGTATGTGCTCTTCCGCTGGATCGACGACGACGGCCGCACGCAGATCTTTCAGTACCAGCGCGGCGGCGGCATGGGCGAGCGCCGGCTGCACGCCAAGCGGAGCGTCGGCGTCGGCGGGCACATTTCCTCGCTCGACGCCGCGGCCGGGCATCTCAACCACGTTTACCGCGAAGGCATGCAGCGCGAGCTGGCCGAAGAGGTGGCCATCGACACGCCCTACACCGAATCGATCGCCGGCCTGATCAACGACGACGAAACGCCCGTCGGCACGGTCCACCTCGGCGTGGTCCATCTCTGCGATGTCGAGCGGCCTGCCATTTCGCCCCGTGAAGACGATGTCCTGGACGCCGGCTTCCGTCCGATCGCCGAAGTCCTAGCCCGTCTTGAAGAGTTCGAATCCTGGTCACAAATTGCGGTGCGGGCGCTGTTCGGCTGAGCCGGCCACAACTGGGTACAATGGTACGAAACCGCTCTGACTTTCACTGGCGGTTTTGCTAAGCCATGCCCAGCCGATCCCCACAACTCGGGCCCGCACCGCGCAACCCTGTCCGTGTCTACATGGACAATCACGCCACGACGCGAGTCGACCCACGCGTCGTGGAGGCGATGATCCCCTATTTCAGCGAGTACTATGGCAACGCCGGCAGCGTGGGGCATGTGTTCGGCGAAGAGGCCCGCGCCGCCGTTGAGCGGTCACGCGAATCGATCGCCGCGGCCCTCGGAGCGGATGCCAAGGAAATCGTGTTCACCAGCGGCGCCACCGAGAGCAACAATCTCGCCCTCCGCGGCGTCGCCGAGCGCGAGCGGCGCCGCGGCAATCACCTCGTCAGCGTCACCACCGAGCACAAAGCCGTCCTCGACCCACTCGCGCGGTTGTCCCGTCGCGGTTACGAAGTCACGCTGCTCTCCGTGGAACAAATGCCGAGCGCCCGTGCAGGCTGGCTCGACCCGGAGCGCGTCGCCGATGCCCTCCGCGACGACACCTGCCTGGTAAGTGTGATGCTCGCCAACAACGAGATCGGCATCATTCAGCCGCTCGCCGAGATTGCCGCCATCTGCAAGTCCCGCGGCGTGCTGCTCCATTGCGACGCCACACAGGCCGTCGGCAAGATCCCGGTTGACGTCCAGAAACTCGGCGTCGATCTGATGAGCTTCACCGCTCACAAAATGTATGGCCCCAAAGGCATCGGCGCGCTGTATGTGTGCAGCCGCGCTCCAATCGTCCGCCTCGATGCGCAGGTTACCGGCGGCGGTCAGCAGGAAGGCCGCCGCGCCGGTACGCTCAACGTCCCGGGAATCGTCGGCTTCGCCAAAGCATTGGAACTTGCATTGGCCGAACTCCCGACCGAAGCGCCGCGGCTCACCGCGGTTCGCAACCGCCTCGCCGACGAGATAGTCACCAAACTCGACGACATCCAAATCTGCGGCCCGGCTCTCGACGCCCAGAATGACGACGGCACACCGCTCCGACTCCCCGGAAACCTCGACCTCTCCTTTGCCAATGTCGATGGAGAGGCATTGCTGCTGGCGATGGGAAATCTCGCAGTGAGTAGCGGCGCCGCCTGCTCCTCGACCGACCCCGAGCCAAGTCATGTGCTCCGCGCATTGGGCTTGAGTGAAGATGCCGCCCGCAGTAGTCTCCGCTTCGGTTTGGGGCGGTTTAATACCGAATTGGACGTCGATTTCGCCGTCGAGCGTGTCGTCGGAGCGGTCGGCAAATTGAGATCCTTGGCCACGCCCCAAGGCCGAGGATGAGCGTGGGACGCAAAAGCGCGATTTGATGTGCCATTTTCCCCGTCCCCACCGATGACTATAATTACACCGGATATGCTAAATTAACCATATGGGGCGACGTGCGGCGACAAATCGCCACCGCCCTTTACGATCCAATTGGGGAGCAAACAAGCGATGGGTATCACCCTCACCGAAAAAGCGGCCTCCGAAGTCAAACGCATCATGGCCGATCAGAAGCTCGAGGCCGAAACCGTACTGCGCGTCGGCGTCACCGGCGGCGGCTGCAGCGGTTTTTCCTACGCCCTGGGCTTCGACAAGCAGTTCGACGCCAAAGTCGACAGCCGCTATGAGTTCCATGGCGTGCCGGTTGTCGTCGACAAGAAGAGTGCCCTTTACCTCGACGGCACGACGGTCGACTTCTACGACGGCATCGAGAAGCGCGGCTTCACGTTCGACAATCCGAACGCCGTGAAGAGCTGTGGTTGCGGCAATTCGTTCCAGGCCTAGTTGGCGTCGTCGGCCACGACGAATCTTCCAGAGTGAGCGTCATTCTGCGCGCACAGATCTCTTCACGCCACTTGTGACGTGACGGATGGACTGATTGCTCCACACCGCCCCCTCGCGCTGCACCAGCCCTACAACCGCGCCAGGCATCACATCCGGCCCTTCGCGGCGCATCCTCGCCAGCGAATTCACTTGCGGCAATTTGCCAACCCCCCGCCGTAAGCTACGTTTCAAGTGACAGCTGCTCCGCATTTAGAGCCGCCTCATCCAACGCGCCTTTTCACGTGATGTCCTGCCGACGATCTCACTTCGCGACTCGCCGGGTGGACCCACTTAGCCAGGATATGTTTCCATGTTTTCCCACCTCAAGAGATTCCTGCGCGATGAGTCCGGGCCGACGGCCGTAGAGTACGCTGTGATGCTGTCGCTGATCGTGGTTGTTTGCCTGGTGTCGATCCGCCAGATGGCTAACGCCACTGCCGACAGCTTCGACACATCGGCCAACGAAATCGCTTCGGCATTTGGCTCGTAAGCGCTCGTCGCCTCAAAAATCGCCGACTCCTTGACGAGTGCGCTCACTTTGCACACTTTGCTTGCCCATTTGGGGCGGGCGTGCGAATTGGGAGCGACCGTCCATCGGGCCCTCCCGTAGTGCCGCCACGGATCGAGTCCTGGCCGCGGCCACTATTTGAGGAATACATACCAGCACAACGAATTCTAATGTGCCGGGGCCGGCAGGAATCGGTGAAGTCCACTTTCGGCCCAGTCGATGAGTGTCAGGGTAGCGCCGAACTATCCAGAAATTCGCGCAATTTCGACAAATAGCTGTTACAATGTCGGGCGTTCGCGCGATTTAAGAGTGGGTAAATTTCGATCTCGGCGGCTCTTCTCGCCAGCGGGAACTACCTGCCCCAGTTCTCCAGAGGAGAGCCGCTTTTTTTGCGCCGACGCTATTCCACAGCTAGGGTCCGACTGGCGGCTTCTGCGGCGCTTTTTGCCAGGCAAATCTTTGCCGGGCGTTTCACCGATCGGAGGTCCTCGCCCGCAGCGTTAGACGCGCCGGCGGAGAGAATGGCTTCACTGCACAGGCTCGCGAGAGTTCGTGCAGTGGCGAAAACTGACCTCTGAGCCGCCAGCTAGCTGACACACCGTCGCAGTCAACGTCCGGGCGGAGCCTCAACCTTTCCGCCTTGGTAATCTGCACCGTTTCAACACAAAGTAGCGCAGGGACTGGAACGGCCCTGACGATATTGCTGAAGGCGACGGCTATGCCGCACCCCGCTCGCGCGCCGAAAGCCGGCACCGCGCAGCGACGCGCCGTTCCCACCCTCCACCGCCCGCGAGGATACCCATGCGCCAGTCGATCGTCGTTGCCCTAGTTGTTGCATCCACCCTCGCCGCCGCATCGAGCGCCGAGGCCGTGTTCATCGATTCTACGGTTCACTACATCAAGAGCGGCTACCACCGCAACAAGAACTGGCCGTACCCGTACATGTGCCCCGACCGCGCTGCCGTCCGCGAGCCATTCGAAATCATGGTCCGCAATGGCTGGCGCCGCCAGAACCTGCTCGGACCTCATTTCTTCAATCCGCACACGAACCAGCTCACGATGGCCGGCGAACTGCAAGTTCGCTGGATCATGACGCAGGCGCCGCCTCAGTACCGCCAGGTGTTCGTCGAGCGCTCGATCGATCCGGCGATCACCGCCGAACGGATCGCCGCCACCCGGGCTTACGCCTCGCGGGTCACGCTCGACGGCCAGCTGCCCGAAGTGTTTGAAACCAATCTGATGGCTGAGGGCCGCCCCGCGGCAATCGTCGACGTCACGAACGTCAAGTTCATGGAGAATATGCCGACGCCGGTGCTGCCGGCGAACACGCAAGTTGACACCGACTAAAACTGTCACCGCCGCGTCGCGCGATTCGTTGCGCGGCGACAAACACTCGGCAAGGATGCCGAGGGGCAAAACGGGTCAGGGAGGATTCTGTCATGCGACGAGCTTGGCTCACCACTTTCGGCGCGGCATTGTGCGCCGCTTCCATCACCACCAGCTCGCCCGCCGAGGCCAGCCCGTCCGGCATGACGCTCGGAGTCCATCCGGTCGCCAGCTCCTCGACCGACGAGTCGTGGACCGACAAACTGCAATTCTGGAAGGATGACGAGCCGACGGTCGCCCGCGTGGCGTCGCCCGCTAAGCCGAGCGACGAGATCTCGCCGTGGCGGCACCCGATCACGTATTTTTCGGCCGCCGTTTCCGAAATGCCGGGTGCGTCGGTATTCAAAGGCGATAAAAAGGCCGAGAAAGCGCCGGACAAGCTTTCGCTCGAAACACCGATCGCCCCCGCCACGCCGCAATATTACATCGCGCTGGCGCAAGTAGCTGAGCGGCAAGGCCAGCCGGCCGCCGCGCGGACGCAGCTGCAGCAGGCGCTCGCGAAGTGGCCCCGCGACGTCGATCTGTTGCGCGCCGCTGCCCGCCTCGAAGATCGGCAAGGCAATTTGCCCACCGCCGAAATGCTCTACAACCGCGCCGTCGCCGCCAATCCGCAGCACGCTGGCGCTCACAACGACCTCGGTTTGTGCCTGGCCCGTCAGGGCAAGTTTAACGAGGCCGTCCAGTCGATCGAGCAGGCGATCAATCTGCAACCGGACAAGTCACTGTATCGAAACAATGCCGCGACGGTGCTCGTCGAGATGCACCAGGACCAGCGTGCCTTGGCCCACCTCTCGGCGGTTCACAGCTCGGCCGACGCCAACTTCAACATCGGCCAGCTGCTGGTGGATCGCGGCCGTCCGCACGAAGCGTACAGCTACTTCCAACACGCGCTGGAGCTCGACCCGTCGATGCAGGCCGCGCAAGATGCCATCGCCAAGCTCAACGGCGCGCCGACGCCGACGAACCAATTCGCCGCCGAGCCCACGATCGCACCGCAAGTCGTCGCTCCGAACTACGGTCCGCAGTTCGCTCCCCAACAGCCCTCGAGCGAGCCGACTTTCCCGGCAACGGCCCGCGGCCCGGCATTGAATTCATCGAGCTACGTGCAGCCCGGCTATTATTATCCGGCGACGCAAATGCAGGTCGCACCGCAGGCCGCACCGCAGATGCAAGCCTATCAGCCGCCGCAGGTGCAAAGCTACCCGGCGCCGACGGTGCAGGCGTACCAGGCCCCGCAGATGCAAGTCGCACCGGCTCCGGTTCCGCAAACGCCCGTCTACCAAACGGCCACTGTCCCGCGCTACTTGCCGCCGGTGCAGCAAGCTTCGCCACAGACGATGGTCCGCTAGTGCGAGTCGCACGGACGTGTTGCGTGTGCCGCGCGTGTGTTCCAAGCGTAAACGACGAAAAAGCCGCTACGGTGACG
Organism: Pirellulales bacterium; assembly: GCA_050248495.1. Taxonomy (GTDB): domain Bacteria; phylum Planctomycetota; class Planctomycetia; order Pirellulales; family Lacipirellulaceae; genus DASYDU01. The sequence goes on from JBFWSG010000030.1 coordinate 23,967, forward strand.
TGGAGCGCGCTCTAACGCGCTGCGGCCGGTGAAGCATCGCCCTCGGTCGAGAGCCACTCGGGGCGATAGGCAGTCTGTTGGACCGCGCCGTCGCTGGGCGACTTTGGCTGGGCGGAAACCCAATTCGGGTCCGGCCGCGTCGCGGGGACGGACGCGTCCAATTGATGAACGTAAGCCCAACCGAGGCCGGCCAATAGCGCCGCCAGCAGCGACAGCCCAAAAGTGGCTTCCATTTTGCCCAGACGACGCTCTTCCATGATGCGTGTTGCTCTGCGATTTTGAAGCGAGGCTTACTTAGCGGCAACGGCTCTTCGCGCGGCAACGCGCAGCTTCGCGCTGCGAGCCCGCGGGTTATTCAATGTTTCGACCTCGGACGCGCGGATCGGTCGGCGCGTCACGACATCCAGCCGATCGTCGTCGCGGAATGCCTCTTTCACCAGCCGGTCTTCCAGCGAGTGAAAGCTGATCACCGCCAGCCGTCCGCCCTCGGCGAGGCAATCGGGCAACCGCTTAAGGGCCACCTTCACCCATTTGAGCTCCTCGTTCACCGCGATGCGAAGCGCCTGGAAGGAACGCGTCGCAGGGTCGATTCGCTCATGGTGGCTCCGCGGCACCGCCCGGCGGATCAGCTCGGCAAATTCGGCCGCCGTCCGCACGGGAGACGCTTTTCGCCGCGCGACAATCTGTCGTGCGATGCGGCGACTATAGCGTTCCTCACCCAATTCAAACAACAGGTCTGCCAGGTGCGTTTCGCTGAGCCGCTCGACCAGCCGCCACGCCGGCTCGCCGCGCGTCGGGTCGAAGCGCAGATCCAATGGCCCGCTGCTGTGGAAGCTAAAGCCGCGATCGTCGTCTGCTAGCTGGTCGCTGGAGAGACCCAGGTCGAGCAGAATGCCGTCGACGCCGGCAATCTCTTCGGCGGCTAAAATCTCCGGCAGATCGGCGTAGTTCGCATGAAAGTAGGCGATCGGGAGTTGAACGAGGGTCGCTGACGTCCGCTCGATTGCGGCTGGATCGCGGTCGAGCGCAAGAACTCGCCCCCCGGGGCTCACGGCTTCAGCTAGCATTCGCGCATGTCCGCCGCCGCCGAGCGTCCCATCGACAATTGTCTTGCCCGGCGCCGGCTGAATTGCGTCGAGGACTTCGCGTGCTAGCACGGGGACATGTTGCGTGCGATCTGTGGACATGGAGCCCATCATACGACAGCGCGAGAGAAGTCGTCGAGAAAGGCCGCGCGGCCCGCGGCAGCGGCAGCTACTCGCGTCGACCCACGGACACGCATCCCTGTGTCCGTGGGTGGGTCGACGCGGGTGGGCGGCCCGATGGAGTCCCCACCCTCCGCTGCCCGGTTGGCATCCTTGCACCGAGCAATTGACAGGGTCGACGTACCGGCTAAGGAATCCGGTCTCTGGAGGAGCGACTGTGGCCAAGCGCTCTTCGCTAACCGCTGCCTCGACGTGCCGAGCGGCCGGCATGCCGATGTGTCTGTCCGCCGTGGAGCTGACTCGCAACGCGTTAAAATACGCTTCCTGCGGAGAGCGTCAACAGATGTACGGGGCGCGAAATGGTTGTCGCTTGTTCAGTAATTTTGACGTATCTCCAAACAGCGGGAAGAGGCCGACCGCGGCGAGAAATTATCGACAGAGAAAAAGTATTTATTTACTGACACTATACCGTTAGCCACTACTTTTCGGGAATCTCCGGGAGTCGTGCAGCTAGCGTTTTGGCGGCGTCTTTTTCGCTTGTCGCGCTGCCAAAAGTGAGCCGTAGAGCGCCGCGTACTGAGCAGCCGTTGCGTCGAGCGAGAATTCGTCTGCCGCACGCTCTCGATTGCCGAGGCCGACGTCGCGGGCCAGCGCGCGGACCGTGGCGAAGCGGGCCACCGCCTCGATCCATGCGGCGGCGTCCTGCGAACCGACGACTTGCCGTGGATCGTCGCTCAAGAGTTCGCGCACCCCCTCGGCTTGGGTGGCGACGACAGGAAGACCCGCGGCCATCGCTTCGAGAATCGCGTTGGGCATCCCTTCCGATGAAGAAGTCAGCAGCAGCGCGTCCGCCGACGCTAGCAATCGCGGAACATCACCGCGCCAGCCGGCAAAGTGGATTCGGCCTGCGAGGTTGAGCCGTTCCGCTTGCGTGCGTAGTGCCGCTTCGAGCGGTCCGCGGCCGACGACAACCAGGTCGTGTTGCGGCAGTCGGGCGAGGAGCGTGGGCATGCGATCGAGTAGCCAGGCGGGCCGTTTGTCGGCCTCGAGGCGTCCCACGAACAACAGCAATCTGCGTTCGCCGGCGATTCCCAGTTCCGTCGGATTCATGGGTGCAGCTGCGGCGAAACGCTCCACGTCGATGCCGTTGCGAATCACGATCAGCTTCTCGACTGGGAGCCGCATGTTGCGGACCGCGAAGTCGGCGACGTCCTGACTCACGCAGACGTAGCGGTCGGTCCAGCGCTCGGTCCAGCGCTGGGCGATTCGATGACCGTTACAGCGCTGTTCTGCAACGCGGATTCCGGCGACGATCGGCATGTTGAGTCGTCGAGCGGCCAAGGCGCCCAGGATGTTTGCGTGCGCGAGAAAGCACTGGAGCAGCTCGGGTCTTGTGGCCGTCAGCCAGTGCTGTAACCGGCGATAGATCCGCGGCGCCTCCACGATCGATCGCGCGCCGAGAAAGGTGACGTCGATCTTGTGCTCGGCGAGCCGCTGCACCAGTTCATCCGCCGGCGCCCGCGGCGGAGGTGCGAGGACGACGACGGCCGGATCAAAGCGCTCGCGCGGCAGGCGGACTACCAACTCGACCAGCTGCCGTTCGGCGCCGCCGGGTTCGAGCGTCGTGATGCAAAAGGCGATCCGAGCACTCACGGCATTCTCCGCTCAATACGTCCGTTCTCTTTCGGGCACTCGCTCCGCCGCGGCCAAAGGCGTATACTCGGCCTGAACGAGTGTAGTCAGTGGTCCGTCGATTGTTGTCAATAAATCGAACGCATGTCGAGCGACGCCGGTTATTTTGATTATGAGCTGCCGCGAGAACTCGTGGCACAGGAGCCGCTACGCAACCGGGTCGACGCGCGACTGATGGTGGTGGACCGCGGGCGGCAGGCGATCGAGCATTTTCACGTCCGCGATTTGCCGGAATTACTGCACGCCGGTGACCGCCTGGTGCTCAACGATACGAAAGTGATTCCAGCCCAGCTCGTCGGCAAGCGGATTCCCAGCGGGGGGCACTGGCAAGGGTTGTATTTGCAATCGACGCCCGATGGTCACTGGAAGATTTTGTGCAAGACGCGTGGCCGGCTGAAACCGGGCGATGCCGTGACGCTCGTCGACGCGGAAGGCCGCGCCAGCGAAAGGCTCTGGCTGATCGAATCGCTCCCCGAAGGCCAATGGCTCGCCCACCCGGAGTCGGACGAGCCGGTCGAGACGCTGCTGGAGCGTTTGGGCCGCGTGCCATTGCCGCCCTACATCCGCGGCGGCAAGATGGTCGACTCCGACGTGGCGAATTATCAGACCGTGTTCGCACGCGTGCCGGGCGCAGTGGCCGCACCGACCGCCGGCCTGCACTTTACCAAGGATTTGCTGCGGACGATGACGCAGCGCGGCGTGGAGCTCTCGGCCGTGACGCTGCACGTGGGGCTCGGCACTTTCCGCCCGATTGCGACCGATTCGCTCGACGAGCACGTGATGCACCGCGAATGGGGCGAGCTTGGCACAAAGGCCGTAACGGAGCTCAACGCCACGCGGCAGGCTGGCAAGCGGCTCATTTCCGTGGGCACGACGGTGACTCGGGTGTTGGAGACCGCCGTGCGGGCACCGGGGGCATCGCGCGACAACTTCGTGCCTTGGAGCGGTGAGACGGACCTCTTCATCCGCCCGCCCTTCGAGTTCCAAGCGATCGACGCCCTCGTCACGAATTTCCACTTCCCGCGGACAACGCTGTTGGTGCTGGTGGCGACGTTTGCCGGGCGCGACCTCATCGAGCGGGCTTATAAAGAAGCAATCGCCGAAGAGTACCGCTTCTACAGCTACGGCGACGCGATGCTGATTCTGTAGCCGCGCCGAACGGATTCACCACGGAGTTCACCGAGGGCACGGAGAAGTTAGCCAAGGCCCGCAGCTGCCCGCGGGATCGTCGGAAATAATGTCGCTTTGTGTCCTCGAATCAAGTTTGTTGCTTTGTGCGCACACGCGAGCTTCGATAGTCGCAATGCTCTCTTGAGTGTAGCCACGCACTATATTTAAAAGCTGCGACTGATTGGGGTCCAATCGCCTAGCGCGTAAACCCTTACGGGAAACTCAACATGAGTTTGCTATTGGCAGCATTGATTTCGGCGGTCGCAGCTAGCGGAAGCGCCGCCGTACCGGTCGGGGCTACTATCCTAGATTCGGACATTGTCTGGGACTTTTGGAATCCCAATAGCGCCGTCATTTCGTCTGACGGCAGCCAAATCGCCTACATCAGCAAGGGCGCTCTGTGGCGATGCGCCGTCGATCATGGACCGCCGGCAAAGCTCGCCGATTTGCCTCGGACTTCCACGGCATACATGGCTATGCCCGAGTTCGACTATGCTCGGACAAATTTCAAACGAATCCGCCAAACGCTGGGCAATGCTGTTTACAACGAGTCGATTGCCCGAGAAGAAGTGCGAATTTATAGCCTAGCGTGGATGCCGTCGCAGAGTGGAGCGGTTTACACTTTGTTCACTCGGCGCGACCTCGACGCAATCTACGATGTGCAGCAGGTGTCGCAGTCGGGAACTGAAGCGCAAGTCGCCAGAATCGAGCGAAACAAATGGGCCGAACCGCGCGAATTCGCGAGATTCTTTGTCGACGGCGATTTCAAACATGTCATTGCGTGGTCTGAGAACACACCTCTCATCTGGAGCGTTGCCCATGGCCGGCCTCAAGCGACGTGCTTTGATCTCTTGGTCCCCTCCGCGAATAGTTCGAAGTATCTCGGAGTCGAGATCGACACACGGCAATTTGTGCTGGTCGATGAAGATTTTGCGATTGTGAAGCGATACGACGTGTTCGCGCCGACGGGGATGCTCTGCGACCTTATGTGGTCCCCCGACGAGCGATTTGCCATTTTTCGTCGGAAGCATAGCCATCCGTCGGAAAGGTGGGATGGCTTCCGAGTCGAATTGAGCACCGCGAAGAAGCGCCCGCTGGAAGGCAATTTTTTCACCGATGAGTTTCGTTTCACCGGGCATGGCGGCGAGGCGCTGAGAATGGGAATTAAGGGCGTCTGGTACCACTATGCGGACAACATTCGTGGCGGCTTCTTGGAGATAATCCCAGAAGATGATCGTCCGACACAAATGATTGCTGAATTCCTACGCGACCCCAAGTCCACATCTCTCAAAGAAATGAACGAGCGCCCTCCCTATCCAATGCCGTTTGCCAATCCCGATGCATCGCTTTTTGCGATGGCGTTTCCCCGCGGAGTCGATCAAGGACCGGGCTACGAGTACTTTCTGATTGATCGCAGGGGCGAGAGATGGCCGCTGCCTGGATCGAATCAGCAGCAGTATATCGCCCCCTATTTTGTGGTCGGATTTGCGGATGGCGGCCAGCGAATCATTGCGCACGACCAATCGGAGTTGTTCTCGTTACCCGTATCCAGCATCTTGCGACCGAACGAGAGAGCAGAATGATGCGGCGATTTGTGTTCGCATTGATCGTGTCAGCGTGCACCTGCGCGATTACGTGCGAAGCGCCGGGTGACGGCATCGGGGTACCTAATGGTTCGCAAGTCCTCGACTCTGATATTTTGTTCTATAGCCGGCCTTATCCAACGATTTCGCCCGACGGCAACTGGATTGCCTACGTGAGCAAAGGCTTTGTGACGGTGTGCAATGTCAAGGCACCGCAACCTAGGCGGATCCAGGAAGTCCCATATTCGTGGACCTGGCCGCATTTGAAAGCGCCAGAAGGTGTGTCACAAGGCACTTTGGCCTTCGCATCGTTGCCGCGAGGACTCGATCGGGAGCAGTATCAGTCCATGCTCGCACAAGTCACGAATGAGATCAGCGGCTTCAATTGGAGTAGCGACAGCCGCGGATTCGTGTTTGCCGTCTCGCGATTCGATCAAGAGCGGAAAGACATGAAGTACGACGTGTACTTCGGCTCGACGGAGGGCGACGTACTTGACCTTGCGCGCTCGGCTGAAAGTCCGGACACTCGACGCGTTTCGTTTGGAATACTGACGCGGGATGGACGATTTCTGGTATCCGCAGACACGCGGTATGTGCACCGTGACCGCCGCCCTCTCATTTGGGACCTGCGGAGCGACCGGCCGCGCGCGGCCTGTTTCCTTTATTTGACGCCGTCGTCGACGAGCGATCGTTGGCTCGGAATCGAAAAGGATAGTCGACAACTTGTGGTCGTCGACAATCAGTTTCAGGTCATTCAACGCTATGACGAATTCGTGCCCGACCGTTCTTGGGGGTTTCGGCTCGAATGGTCACCGGACGAGAAGTTTGTCTTGTGGCGAAACCAGATTGGCTTTGACCACTTCAGCAACTGGGAAGGGTTTCGGCTCGATCTGAAGACGGGAGCAAAACGCGAAATCGACGGACGGTTTATGAGCGAAGAGATTGCGTTCACCGGGCGCGGCGGAGAGTTTTATCGATGCGGTCAAACGGGCGCAAAAACGCGTGGCTACGACACCGTCGTTGGTGCTCACCTGACAATTTTGCCGGATGGCGATGCAGCGGACATCGAGGTGTGGAGAATTGTCGTCGATCCCGATGGGAAGATGCCAGGCGCGCTTACCAATCGGCCCGGTGATCCACCCGTGCACTATGATCCGACTACCGACATGTTTGCGATTGGTTTGCCGCGCCGCGCAGGCCAGCGATCGGGCTTTGTGTGGCACCTGATGAACCGCGAGGGCCGGTCTTGGCAAATCCCTGGGCCAGATAATGGCGAATACCATTCACCGTTCGAACTGGTGGGCTTTGCAGACGAAGGCCGGTTGCTCGTTGCCCATAATGACAAGCAGCTCTTCAGCTTTCCGGTTTCTTCGGTGACCGCGCCGGAAGAATAGCTACGGCGACGCGATGCTGATTCTGTAGCGTTGCGGATATATTTCACCACGGAGTTCACCGAGGGCACGGAGAACTGATCGCATACAATCGGTCACGGTGTTGAGCCGGTAAGTGTTTGAACACTCCATAGCAAAACGGTTCCATCCCAGCTCGTCGAAGCCAATAGTTTGCCATCCGGTGAGAAGTCGACGTAGCTGACACGATCGATGTGGCCATCGAATCTCCGCAATTCTTCTCCCGTTTCGACGTTCCATATTCGCACGGAGTTGTCGGCCGCGCCGGTAGCGAGCAATCGGCCGTCCGGGGAGAACGCAAACGAGACCTCAGAAAATCGTTCGAGCGAATTGTCGCCGAACTTTAGCGGGCGCGGCGGCTTGAGCGTCGAGGTATCATGTAACACGGACTCGAGTTTCGATCTGCCGTCGGATTCGACGCGTCGCTCATAAGCCAGAGTTCGACCATCCGGACTCAGCGCGAGCGGCCGCCCGGGTTCGCCATCGCAACCGCTGGCCTCCCAGCTCGCAAGTAAATCGCCGTTTTGCAGATCCCAGAGAAGGACGTTTCCAGTGCGCGTTGCTACCCGTTTTCCATCAGGGAAGCGCACCAATCCGCGAACACGGTCCTGATGCCCGTCGGCGTCGATCGGCTGAGGAAGGCTGCGCAGCAACCTGGCGTCGTCGAGTCGGAACATCTGCAGGTCGCCGAGTTGACTTCCTGCGAGCAGCTTTCGGTCGTCGGTCGAATATACAAGCGAGGTGATCGTCGGGCCTGTAACGCGCGGCGGGGCAAGATTTGGCTGAATTGTTCGGATCTTGCTGCCGTCGCCGGCGCTCCACAAAGCAACCGTCTGCCCGCCCGTCGCCAAAGTCGAGCAATCCCGAGAAAATGCTACTGCTCTTGTTTTCTCATCCGCTGCCAATTCATGGCGCAGCTTGCAGGACGCAACATCGAACAGCTGAACGCCCCGATCACCATAGCCACAGATCGCAAGCGATTTGCCGTCCGGCGAAAAGTCGGCCGACTGGAGCCGACGGCGCCAGGTGCCCTCGAACAGTGTCTCGCGGCCCGATTTCACATCATAAATGCGAATGGTCGGCCCGACGGCGACGATGGCTGTCCGGCCGTCGGGAGAAAAAACCACTGGCCCCGGGCGTTCATTCCCCGACCACGAAATGCTGAATACGACTTGCCCCGACGTGGTGTCCCACACATTCATCGGTGCATGAAAGTCTCCCGCCGCGACCAGCCGCGTGCCGTCCGGCGAGAGCGCGACCTGGCCGGGGCGATTGAGCTGTCGGCCGTCTGCAACTTGAAAGCGGCGAATTAGCTCGCGCTTGGCGACGTCCATCAGACGCACTTCCCGGTACTCGGCCATTGCCAGCCGGGTGCCGTCGGCGGAGAAGGCGCACGACGTAATATGATCTCCTAGCGTACTGGCCGACTGCCCCGTATTGGGTCCGAACAGATGAACGGTTTGGTCTTTGCCATCTGCCAGTGCAAGCCATCGACCATCTACCGCTAGCGCAAATGACGTGGGTTGATGACCTTTTGGCTGGGATGTCCGTATGAAGCGAGACTGGTTTCCAGTCGCGGTATCGATGAAGCGAACCGTCGTGGTCCACGGATACATCGGCATGCCGCGTCGATCCACGACGCGGCACTCTACTGCCATCCAAGTTCCATCTGGCCCAAAGGCAATTCGACCAAGCGGCTGATCCTGCGCTGGCTCAGTACCTTCAACACGAACTTCGCATTTTAAGGCCCCGGTATCGAGGTTCCAAAAGCGGATGGAATTGTCTCCCGTTTTGCCGGCCGTCGCCAGCAACCGGTTGTCGGGCGAAATGGCGATTTGTTGATCGCGCGATGAGATCTCGTGAAGTTTGCGGCCGGTCCGGCTGTCCCACACGCAAATTGGCTCCGAGTTATTTCGAGCGGCCGAGACGAGGACGCGTCCATCCGGTGAAACAGCAAGAGCACCCACTTCCGATGAATGCCGCAACCGTACTGTGCCAATCCGTGCTACGGCGCCAGGCGGCAGTGGGTCGCCGACGTCGTCGAAACTGGCGTCAATCTGCGCGAAAGCAGCCAGCCCGTCGGCCGCTAGCAGCGCCAGCACCAAGCAACCGAGCGACAGCAGAACGTACCGGGATGGATGCATCTATTCCGAACACCTCGCGCGACAGTGATAGCGATCGATGCAGGACTCGATCTTAAACAAATCTCGCAGCGAAGTTAGATTTATATTGCTTAGGCGTCCGCTGTCCGCGGCAAAATTGTATGCGGGAGCGGCGTCGTGAAGCGGAATGGTTGACCCGAGTATTTTGGGGTAGCCCTGGCACATATTGGATGTCGGTGACAGCGTAAGTTGTGCCGATGAAGGAGATAGGGCCGTGGTGGTTGGCTGCGGCGACGCTGCTCGTTTGGAGTTCGCGACATGGAGGTCGTGTCTCGCCGCTGGTTGATGTTGGTCGCGGCCGCGTGCGTGTTCGGGATCTATCTCTATCAACTCGTGCTGCCGACGCCGCTGTTGGACCCCGACGAGGGGCTGCACGCCTCGATCGCGCAGGAGATGGTCGAGCGCGGTGACTACCTGGTGCCGCGGTTTTGCGGCGTACCGTTTCGGGACAAGCCGATCGTGTTCTTTCTGGCCGAGGCCGCGTCGCTGCGAATGTTCGGGATGAACGAAGTCGCCGTCCGCCTGCCGGGCGAGGCGTTCGTCCTCTTGGGCTGCCTGACGACGGCACTCTTGGCGTGGCGGCTGTTCGACGAGGAGGTGGCCTGGTATGCGCTGGTGGCGGCGCTGACGATGGTGCTGCCGATCATGCTGTCGCTTTCGCCGGCGCCCGATGTGGCGCTGTTGCCAGCGATCAATCTGCTCGCGCTGTGTTTTTGGGAAGAGCAATTGGCGCACGACCGGCGCACCCGCTACGCATGGCTTGCCGGAGGAGCGGTTGCTTTTGGCGTCGCGCTCTTGACGAAAGGGCTGATCGGCATCGCGGTGTTTTCGGTGGGCGTGGCGATGTACGTGGCGCTCACCCAGTCGTATTCCTGGCGACTAGTCGTCTCGTGCCTCGTCGTGGCGGCGATCGGCTCTGCGCTCGCGGCGCCCTGGTTCCTGGTGATGGAGCAGGCGAGCCCAGGTTACTTAAAATACTATTTCGTCGACAGGCATCTGCTTGGGTATGTGACCGAAGGACAATTTCACGGTGAAGCGCCGTGGTATTACTACGCCGCGCCGGTGCTGGGTGGATCGATGCCCTGGCTGTTGTATGCGATCGCGCGTGTGGCCCAATTGCGATTCGACGCGTGGCGCTCGCGCGAAAGCCGCGGCACGGTGTTCTTGGCCTGCTGGTTCGTCGGCGGCCTGTGCTTTTTGACGTTTGCCAACTCGAAGCTGCTGACCTACGCCCTGCCCTTGTTTCCGCCGGTGGCGATTCTCGGCGGCGCGGCGTTCGCCCGGTTCTTCGGCGAATCGCTGGCGCCCGCGATTCGCTGGGCGGTGACCCAAACATTTCGCCTGGCCTGCGCCTTTGGGGCGATCGGAGTGTTCGTGACGTTGCTGGTATTTGATGAATTCTTAAATGCGCCGTCGGTGACCGGGGCCTATGTGGGAGCGATAATCGCCGGTGTGGTGATTGCGGCGGCGCTGGTGATCTTCGAGCGCGGCAACCGCCGCCTGGCGTTTGCGGTTGGAATATTGTGGTTTCCGCTGTCGTTCGTCGCCTTGATCAACGGCCCGTTCCAGATGTTTGCCGAGCTCCACTCGCAACAGACGCTGGCCGAGGAGCTCACAGCCCGCGAACCGCTGCCCGACAAGGTCGTGATGATCGGTGAGCAGGCCGGCTCGGTGATGTTCTATTTGTCGCCGGAGGAACGCGAGTGGTTCCGCGCAGGACGACTCGGCAACGCATTTCGCACCGAGCTCGATCAATTGTCGAACCTACCGCCCAACAGCGTCGTGGTGATCGAAGACAAGGAGCTGGGCCGCACTCAGTGGGTCGACGAAGTGCAATTGATCGACCCGACCGTCTCTGGTCGCTTTCATTTGTTTGACTCGGAGATGCTTCGTGTGGCGGAAGCGGCCGAAGCGGGCGCGTCCGGACAGAAGTAATTATCATGACGGAAGTCTCGGTAATTATTCCGACATACCAAGAGCGCGACAATCTGGCTCGGCTGCTGCCGGCGGTGCTGCGCGTACTCTACGACGCGCGACTCTCGGGAGAAATCATCGTTGTCGATGACGACAGCCGCGATGGCACGGAGAATCTCTGCTTCGTGTTAGGAACAGTAAAGCCGGTACGGCTGATCACACGGCGGGATGAACGGGGACTGGCCACGGCCGTCGTGCGCGGGCTGGAGGCGGCGAACGGCGAGGTTTGCGTGGTGATGGACGCTGATTTCTCGCATCCGCCGGAGGCCGTGCCGAAGCTCGTGGCGGCGATGCGCGACGGCCATTGCGAGATGGCGATCGGCAGCCGCTATGTCACCGGCGGGGCCGTTGACGAGCATTGGGGCTGGTTTCGCCGGGCCAATTCGCGCGTGGCAACGCTGCTGGCGCGTGGGCTCACGAAGATCTCCGACCCGATGGCGGGTTTTTTCGCGATTCGCAAATCTACCGTCGAGCGCGCCGGCCAGCTGCGACCTCTCGGCTATAAGATCGCGCTGGAACTAATCGTACGGTGCGATTGCCGCCGCGTGGTCGAAGTGCCGATTCTGTTCCAGGATCGCGCGGCGGGGGAGAGCAAAATGTCAGTACAACAGCAATGGCTGTATCTGCGGCACCTTACGCGACTATACGGCGCACGATTCGCCGCTCTGCGGCAGCGCGCTGCTACTGCTGCCACCATTGGCAATGAGCCGAGCAACCCCGAGCGGCGTGCGGCCTGATTCCAATCAACTTCCAAAGGGCTACCGGCGCCGTCGGCGCTAGCCGAACAACGCGGCGCCGAGCGCGCTTCGCTGCGCCTCGTTGCACTCGGCGGTGCGGTTAAACGCCAGAGGCTTCGCTTTGCGAAGGCTGGATTACTTGCCCCCAGACATGGCTGGGAACATTTCGTTGACCATCGTGATGGCGGCGGGACCGACCAGCACGATGAAGATCGCCGGGAAGATGAAGATCACCAGCGGGAAGATCAACTTGACCGCGGTTTTGGCGGCCTTTTCTTCGGCCATCTGGCGGCGGCGGGTCCGCATCGAATCGCTTTGCACGCGGAGCGCTTGGGCCACGCTAGAGCCGAACTTGTCGGCTTGAATCAAGATCGCGGCGAGCGCCTTCAAGTCGTCGACGCCGGTCCGGGCACCCAGGTCGTGGAGCACTTCATTGCGCGGCCGGCCCATCTGCAGTTGCAGGTTGCAGAGGCCGAATTCCTCGGAGATCACCGCGTACGTCTTCTTCATTTCGTCACTGACCTTGCGCATCGCCTGGTCGAGGCCGAGGCCGGCTTCCACGCACACGACCATTAAGTCGAGCGCATCGGGCAGGCCGAAGAAGATGTTGTCCTGCCGGGTCTTCTTCATGATCCAGAGCGCGGCTTCTGGCAAATAGAAGGCGATGCCGGCGCAGGCCACCGTGTACATACCCGCTTCGGTGGTCCAACCCTTAGTGATGATCAGCGCACCGCCGCCGACGATAAAACCGACGACGAGCAGAATGAACTTGATGCCGAGGAAAATGCTGGGAGCCGCCTCGCTGCGGAACCCGGCGTAGCCGAGCTTGAGTCGGAGCTTGCCGACTTCCTCTTCCGACTTGGGCTGTAGCGGCTTGGAGAATGCCGGCGTGGCCCTCTCCAAAATCTTGGTCATGCCCTGGGATTTCTTCGCGGCGCGGCCGTCGCTTTTGCGGGAGCTGGGCTCGCGGAATTCGTCGAGGCGGCGCTCCGCCGTTGGCTTACCTTTGGCGAGTAGCTCCAGCAGCCACCAGACGCCGCAGGCGACGGCGCCAAAGATGGCCAGCTTGGTCATCAGGTCGTAGCTGATCAGGGCTTTGGCGAAGATCGGTTCCATAATTGGATTTACTCGCGTCGCCGACCATTGCTGCGCAACGGTGTGCGACGCGGCTAAACATCAAAGTGAATTGTTAGACCCGAATGTTGACGATTTTGCGGATCACCAGCGCACCGAAAAGCTGCATGACCACGCCGCCCACGAGCATCTTCTTGCCCATGTCGTCGGTGAACAGCAGCATCAGGTAATCGGGGTTCATGCGGTAGACGACGCAGAACAGCGCCGGCGGCAGGGCCAACAGCACGATGCCAGACAGCCGGCCTTCGCCCGTGAGCGCTTGGACCTGGCCCCAGATCTGAAATCGTTCGCGGATCAGGTGGCCAATCTTGTCGAGAATTTCGGCAAGGTCACCGCCCGTCTGCCGCTGCAGGATCACCGCCGTGGAAAAAAACTTGAGGTCGAGGTTCGGCACGCGCTGAGTCAGGCTGCCGAGGGCCTCTTCCAGCGGAATGCCGAGGTTTTGTTCTTCGAAGCAGCGTCCCAATTCGACCGAAATTGGGGCCGACATTTCGTGGGCCACGAGATTCATACCGGCGGCCAGACTGTGCCCCGCACGCAAGGCGCGAGAGATCAACTCCAGCGCTTCGGGCAACTGCGCGGCAAACTTCCGCAGTCGGCGCTTTCGCCGCATCAAGAGCCAAATGATCGGCAGGATCGCCAGGAAGCCGCCGACCAAGGGGGCGAACAGCACATTCATGCCGGCGGCCGTCGGCAGCACCATTCCGACCGCGGCCAAGACCGCGCAGATGATCAGAAATTGCGGCACCGGCAACGCCACGTCGGCCTGCTCGAACATCAGCCGCAGATTCATGTACTGCGAAATGAACCGCTCGATCGCCGACGAACCGTCCTGCTTCATCGAGGAGAGCAGTTCGGCGTACTGGTCGGCATTGGCGCGTTTTTTCTTCTTCCCGCCGGTGAGCACGCTGAGGCGTTCTTCCACTTCCTGCTCTTTGTCACCGCGCAGGACGAACGCAATGCCGACCACCAGGGCCGACACGCCGATGAAGACTGCAATGGAGATGATTAGTGGCGACATCGTAAACTTGAGCTAAACCGCAAGCGGTGAATCGTCGGTGTAGTGGGTATTGGCCGCGGCCGTCGTATTAATCTCGGAGCATGATGCGTTCGCGGAAGGCGCTGGCCGGGAGGCGGACGCCGCTCGACTCGAGGCGGCTCATGAACGTCGGCCGGATGCCGGTCGCATTGAAGGCGCCGACCGCCTTGCCGCGTTCGTCGACGCCTTCCTGGTTGAACTTGAAAATGTCCTGCATAACGATCGTTTCTTGTTCCATGCCGACGACTTCGGTGATGTGAGTCACCTTACGCGGACCGCCCTGCAGACGGTTGGCCTGCACGATCAGGTTCACGGCGTTGGCAATCTGCGTCCGCATCGCGCGAACCGGCATATCGAAGCCGCCCATCATGATCATCGTTTCCAACCGGGCGATCGCGTCGCGCGGCGTGTTGGCGTGGCAGGTGGTCAGCGAGCCGTCGTGGCCGGTGTTCATGGCCTGGAGCATGTCGAGCGTTTCCGCACCGCGGCACTCGCCGATGATGATCCGGTCCGGCCGCATACGCAAACAGTTTCGCACCAGGTCGGTGGCCTTGATCTGGCCCTTGCCTTCGATGTTGGGCGGGCGGGTTTCGAGGCGGACGACGTGCTCTTGTTGCAATTGCAGTTCCGCCGCGTCCTCAATCGTGACAATGCGGTCTTCATTCGAAATGAAGCTCGAAAGCGTGTTGAGCAGCGTCGTTTTACCGGAGCCGGTACCACCGGAGATGATGATGTTCAGCTTGGCCTTCATGGCGCCTTCGAGCAGCATCACCATCTCGGGCGTGAGACTCTTGTAGTTCAGGAGGTCTTCGAGCTTGAGCGGATTCGAGCCGAAACGGCGAATCGTGAGGCACGGCCCGTCCAGCGCCAGCGGCGGAATGATTGCGTTCACGCGAGAGCCGTCCGCCAGGCGGGCGTCGGCCATCGGGCAGACTTCGTCGACGCGGCGGCCGACGCGCGACACGATGCGATCGATGATCTGCATCAGGTGCTTGTCGTCGCGGAACTGCACCGGCGCCCGTTCGAGGTTGCCGCTGCGTTCGATGTAAACCATCTTCGGACCGTTGACCATGATTTCGCTGATCGTCGGCTCCTTGAGGAGCATTTCCAGCGGGCCGAGGCCGAAGGTTTCGTCGAGCACTTCCTCGATCAGGCGATCGCGTTCGCTGCGATTGAGGAAGGTGTCTTCGGTGTTGCAGAGATGTTCGACGACGAGCCGGATTTCGCGGCGGAGTACGTCGCCTTCCATCTCGCCGACGCGCGAGAGGTCGAGCTTGTCGACCAATTTGCCGTGGATGCGGCGCTTGATATTCTCGAACTCGGCTTCCTTGTCCTTCTGGGTCAAGGCGGCCGGTGAATTGGGGAGCTTCGTCATGGTGACCCTGCAGGAGAGCTGTTAGCTGCTAGCCAATAGCTCTTAGCCAATCAGCCGGCAATCTTCGGCAATTGGCTAACAGCTAGGAGCTAACAACTTCAAAGTGACCTTCCGGAAAAGAATAGCTCACGTGCAGAGCGTTCGGCCTGGAAGGCAGCCGCGTGGAATAAGGCGGAAAGAATTGACAGGCCGGTCGGCTCGATTGTGCCGGTCGTATGACAAGGCCAACGAGTGGAGTGCACCACACAGCGTGACCGCCGTAGAGGCGCCACGCGGTATGACCGCGGCAGGATGCCGCGGCTATATAGCCCGGCCGTCTCGGCCGGGATCGGCTACGCGCGGGCCGGCCAGAGGTTGAGCCAGCTGCGGACTTTGCTGCCGGCGTCTTGTACGTCGTCCTGCTTGCCGGCGAGCGTGTCCGCGAGTTGACCGATCGACTGCGTAATCGCCGCCTTGGGCGCTTGCTGAATCAAGGGCACGCCGTTATTGCGGACCTCGATCATCACGCGGTAATCGTTGGGCACTTGCCAGAAGATCTCGCGGCCCATTGTCTCTTGCGCCTTCTTGAGGCTGATTTGTCCGGTCTCGTAGCCGACGCGGTTGACGACGATCTTCACTTTCTGGTCCAGGGCCGGCGCGTCCTTGAACGACATCAGCAGCCGCACGACATTGCGGAGACACGGCAGATCGAGCTGCGTCACGAGGAGCACCGTGTCGGCGTGCGTCATGGCGAACATGTCGAGCGGATTGAAGCCCTTCGACGTGTCGATGATCAAGTGTGAGAATGTCGCCTTCAACAGGCCGATCACGCGCGTCATGTCGTCCGGCGTGATGTGCCGCGAGTCGTCGAGCTGCACGGGCCGCGGCAACAGGTACAGGCCGGACTCGTGCTTGGTCAGCGACCGCTTGAGCAGCGTCAGATCGAGGCGCGACACGTTCTGGGCGACGTCGGTGAGCGTGTATTCGGGAATGGTATCGAGGAACACGTCCGCGTCGCCGAGCGCCAGATCGAGATCGACCAGCGCCACCGTGTTGTCTTTGTCGGCCGCGAGCGCGCAGCCCAGGTTGACTGCCAGGCTCGTGCTGCCCACGCCACCGGTCGCGCCGATGACGGCGAACACCTGGCAGCCGTGCGGATTGCCGGGCCGGTTGCCGTGCTTCTGACGGGCCACGCGCTGCAGCGCGGCGGCCACGTCTTCCGGCTTGAGCGGCTGAGTGAGGAACTCTTTTGCCCCGGCGCGCATCGTCCGCAGGATCAGGTTGCCGTCCGTCGAGCTGCTGGTGACCAGGATCGCGCACTCGGGCGCGCCCTTCGACAATTGAGCGACCAGGTCAAGTGCCCGATCGGGGTCACCGTCGAGGGCCACGAAGCCGACGTCCGGCTTGGTTTGGTCGACGACATCGGAAAAGAACTCGTAGCGTGAGCATTCCGCCTCAAGCCAAACCGTGTCCAACCCCAACAACGCCGATTTCAGCGCATCGCGGGTGGAGTCTTTTGGATCGACGACAGCGATGCGAAGAACGTTTCCCATTAGTTCTGCCAGTGATGCGAATCGAAAGTAGTAGGCACATTCCTTGTGCCCCAACCTCATGCAAGTGCAATTGGTGTCGCCGGCCGACCACGCGTTCGGTCCGATCCGAACATCTGCCGCGATAATCCAGCGCAGCTTCGGCATACGGAGTATGCCAGCTACTCAACTGGGAAAGCGTAGCTTATGGCTTATTCGGCGTCGTAGCCGACCGGTCCGATTAGACCGCCGGACGATGGGTCCGGCGGGGTGGCGTTCGTCGAGGTGGTGGAGTTATTCGGGCTGGATGCGTTGCGCACGAAAACCGGTGCCCGGGACGGGCTGTACGGCCGGGGCGAGGTGTATTCCACGCCGGCAAATCGGTTCGCCGAATTGGGCGACATGGTCGACGACTGCGGCGGCAAGGGCGGGCTTTCCGCCGGCGCCGGAAGCGTCATATTCTCGGGCATCACGGAACCTTCCACGGGGGCTGCCGGCCCGGTCGGCGGCAGCGGAGTGGGGCTGTACGATTCGTCGTAGCCCGTGCCGCCTTGGAGCGGTACGCCGTCGCTGATGATGCTGTCGGCCGGGCCGCCCACGCCGCCGTTGCAGCCGCAACCGCCGGCGCCACAGCCGCCTCCGCCGCAGCAACCGCTGCTGCAAGCGCCCGGTCCGCCGCACTCGCCGCAGGCCGTCATGCCCATGCGGGGATTGCACTGAGCGGGCACTTCCAAATGGCCGGCACAATAGAGTTGGCAGTTGGTCGGGTTTGTTGTCCCATACCCCGGACCGCAGCAAGCGACTTCGCAGGCGTCCATCGCGTCGACGAACTCCGGCGTGACCATGATCAAGAGTTCGATCTCATTCACCTTGTTGCGCGTCTTGCGGAAGGGCACGCCAATGATCGGCAAGTCAGAGATGTAGGGCAGACCGCGAAACTCCGACTCCGTGCGTTCCTGCACGAGGCCGGCGAGCGCGAAGGTCTGGCCGGCCTGCATTTCCACGGCCGTGTCGACTTGACGCAAGGTCAAAGCGGGCACGTTCGTGCCCTGCAGCTGCACACCCAGCGTGGGGTCGATTTCGCTGATCGTGGGCCGGACTTCGAGGCGAATCTTGCCGTTGCCCAGCACGATCGGCAGGAAGTCGATCTGCGTGCCGTACTTCTTGAACTCGATGCTCGAGGTGCCGAGGCTCTGCGGCACGACGATCGGGAATTCACCGCCGACGTTGAACTGCGCGGGGCGGCCGCTGACGGCGGTGATGTTCGGCTCGGCAAGGATTTTGGCGATGTTGCGCTGCTCCAGTGCTTCAAGCAACCCAAAAAACCGCTGATTGCCGTCGACGATGCCAAAAGCAAAAGTGTCGGCGTTATTTGTTACGACCTGTCCGAGATCGTCAAAGCGAAGTACCTCGGTGATGCTGTTGACTGCAAAGCTGCCGTTGCCCCCAAGATAGGCCCAGTCGACACCCAAGTTGCGGAGCTTCGTGCGCGAGATTTCCATCACGCGGACTTTCAAAAGCACCTGCTGGACGCCGCCTACGGTGATGTTATTGATTACTTTCGGGGCGTAGTCAGCGGCCAACTGCATGATCTGAGTGACGTTTTCCGGCTGATCGATGAAACCTTTGAGCACGAGCGCTTCACTGTAGCGGAACACTCGGATCGAAGAATTCGGGAACTGCGTCTGCAGCGCGACTTCCAGTTCGCGGACGTCGCCGTAAATCAAGATGTCGAGGGTATGGATCTTGCCTTCTTCGTCCCACAAATTGACCTGCGTGACGCCGGCCTTCTTGGCGGAGATCTGCACCTGATTGGCCGACAGCGGCGTTACCGCCAGGAGTTCGGGATTATTGACCTGCACGCGCGGAATGTTCTTGTCGAGCGTGAGGATGCGGCTGGTGTTGGTCGTGAGCTCGAGCCGGTCGTTGTTACCGGTGAGTTTGTAGATCAACTCGGGCGACTGGAAGTTGATCGGTTCGCCGCGACACGACTCCGCGATTCCCACCGCGAAACTCCAGAGAGCGACCGTGAAAACAGCGGCACTGCGCGCGGCAGAGCGCCGCGTGAAAGTTGTTGCGTACATCCTTGTACTTCCTTTGGGTCGGGCGTCGCCCACGCTCGGGACAAGCGACGGCCTGCGGTCTGTCGGTTTCTGCGGTTGGGAAACCGATGGGTCGGTTCGGCGACGGGCGGAAAATCCTTTCTCAGGCCCGGCGTCGAGTCACTGCTACGCTAAATCTGCAAGCTCCAATTTCTGCCGCACGGCGGGGCCGCACAGCTAGTTGAAATTGACGGGAAAATCTTCCAGCCCGGATCCGCTGGTCGGATCCGAGGCGCCGGTCGACGTGCTGGTCGGCGGTATCGGCGGCGCCATGCTCGGAATACCACTGGTCGGCGCCGCGGGATTGCTCGGCGCACCCAGGTCCTGATCCGGCAATGGCTTGCCGGTGTCGGGGTCAAACTTCACGCTGCGGACGTCCTGCGCTTCGACAATTTCCATGACGAAGGGCGGCTTCGGCGGCGGGACGTACTGTTGAATCGCGCTCAACAGACCATTGTCTTGCGGCTTCGGCGTGGTTTCGTCGCGGCCCTGCTCCTTGTCGCGGCTGCTCTTGCCTCCGTCGGAAAGCAGGTCGTCCGTCGAGTATTCGGGAGCCTCGGCCGAGGCTTCGTCGTCTGGATTGCGCGGGATCAAGCTCACCAGGCCGAGATTCTCGGCGAGCGTCAGCTTGCTGGCCTGCTCGGGCGTGAGCAACAGCGAAACCGTCTTGGCGATCGTGCGTTCTTCGCCGCCGTCGGGCGAGCGCTGCACGGTCTGGTCGACGGCGAACACGCGAATGTTCTGCAGGATCACCTTTGTCTTAGCGGATTCGATGCCGTTCCGCTCGTCGCGCTTGACGAACAGCTGCACGTCGACGCGGTCGCCCGGGCTGAGCAAACCGGCCGCGCTCTTTTCCGCGTCGACCGAAATCGTCTTCAGGCGGAAGCCTTTGGGAATTGCCGTGATCGGGTCGGCCACCTGGCCCGGCGCGAGCAGCTTGGCGTCGAGGATCGGCTCACCCTGAATGATCGTGGCGCGGGGCCGGCGACCTTCGAGCTTGTCCAGCTGGGCAATGGCGCCGGGCGGAACTTTGTCCTTGGGCCATTCCTGCAGCGAGACCATCGCGGCGTCGATCGGGTCACCCAGGTTGATGTTATGCAGCGCGACGTAGATCGGCGTGGTTTCCACCTGCGCCGGTCGCTTGCCGTTGCGCTCCATGACCTGGCTGATGCCAATCGAGGCCACCAGGCCGCAGCCCAACGCCAATATCAACAACATCAGCGATTTTGGTCGCATGTTCCCCCCTCATAGCTCCGCGCACGACACGTGCTAGCGTGGTCGCAAACGGAACCTTGTCGGTTTCTTCGGCACGATCAACAGATTCGGTTCAGGCAATTCGCAGCCGAAGTGGAAATGATTTGGTAATTCGCACTTACGACCGACGCCAGCAGTGCTGGAAGTCGGTCGGATTGTCGGAGTTCGGGGTCCGAGCCCCGGCCCTACAGCAACATCCCGGTGATGGCGAAGTAGGCAATCGTGCCGATCGCGATCGGGATGCCGTACGGCAGGAGCATCATGGTTGGCTTGCGTTCCGCGGCAATCGTGGCGAGTTTCTCGGGGTCCTTGACCGTGAGAATCTCGTTGCAGATCATCCAGAATTGGCTTTGGTGCTTGGTCCAGCTCTTGCCCGCCAGCACCATCAGCACGGCGATGATGCCGCCGATAACGGCCGAGACGGCAAAGGCATACAACGTCACGGTGCCCCAGACCCAAGCGCCCACCCCGGCGAGCAGCTTGACGTCGCCGGCGCCCATGCCGCCGATCGCGTAGAGCGGCAGCAGCAAGGCCAGGCCCACGACCGTGCCGATCAGGCTGTACATCAACCCTTCCCAGCCCGGGAATGGCGAGAGCGTGGCGCTGTAGATCCAGCCCGACACGATCATCGGGAATGTGATCCAGTTGGGAACTTTGAGCTTCAGTCCGTCAATCACCGCGGCCACGACGAGTGTGACCGTCACGACCCAAATCGGCCAATTCTCAGTGAGGCCGCGCGAAATGTCTTGCATGTCTGGCATGGTTCGAATCCATCAACAGTTGGGAAGTTGTGTTCTCTCGGCAAGATGCCGGGCCTTCGTTTTCCCGGCACGATGCCGGGGCCATATAGCCCGGCCATCATGGCCGGCGATTTGCCTACCGCCGCGGCACGAAGATGAAGGTCAACAACACGCCTACGGCAGTGCAAAAATAGCACACCGTTTCGACGGTCGTGACCAGCATGTCCTCGGGAATCAGCGGGATCATGGCGGGGATCGCGTGGTAGCGGTTGTAGCGACGCGTCATGCCAGGCATGGCTCGCCGCAGTTGGTGACCCGTAAAAGCGTAGCTCGCGAAACACTCCAGAGCGGAGAGTCGAGAGTCCAGAGCCAGGATGTCTCAGCCGGCTCTCGACTCTTGACGCTTGACTCTCGACTCAACAAAAAACCCCTCGGCAGAAACTGCCGAGGGGTGTGGGTTTCAAATCAGCAAGCAGGGTTAAGCCCGTGCCACTGGCCGCGATTAGCTGGCCAGTTCAGTCGCCACGCTTTCGAATGTCGTGTTGGCGTTCGTTCCAATCGAACGAATCGCAGTCAGACAGACGATCACGATCAACGCCAACATAACGGCGTATTCGACCGCGGTGGGACCGTCTTCCGAGACGAGGAAACGTTGCACCTTCGTTGCGAGACTCTTCATGGTATCCTCCGATTCTCGGATTTGGCCTTTCGGACCAAACCCTAAAGTGACGGGAGCCGTTAAAAAAGGTTAATTGCTCCCGATAGCTGACCTCCGACGGCGAGCGGAACCCCGAGGGGCCCGTTGGCCTGCCATTGCCGTGCGAGAGGTCGAACTAAAAAACAACCGAGTCGTGCGCAATCAACCTCGCGTTGGCCGGAAGATACTTCCGAAAACTGGCTGCCGCCGCCGCGTTTGCACGCGTCACCGACAACCGCCAACATCCTTTCGGCAACCCGGCTACCGACTTCAATGACGAATTCCTAAATGACGAATGACGAACAAATTAGTCGATCGTACTTCGTCATTCGTGCTTCGTCATTTCCAGTTGGCCCTTGGCTTTGCGCCCCAATCTTGCGACTGGTTTGCCCTTTCGAGGATGATGACGCAGCAGGCCGTCCATCATCGAAAACTGCTCTTCTCCTCACGCGTCTGAGGAAGGACCAAAGATCGGTCTGGAGAAAAGAAGCTTTCGCTTGGTGACATGCTCGCTTGTAGCGCGTTCATGTCTCCGAGACAAACCTATGTCAGCTTCACTCGAAGTCAAATTGCAGACTTGAAGAAATCCAAAAAGTTTCCGTCCGCGCAAGGGATCGTTATAACCGCTAGAATCGCACCAGCGTGGAACGTTCGTTAGCGACAGCAGGTCCGGCGGAGCCGAAGCAATTAGACATGGATTGGCGTGAGGAACTATTGGAGCGGCTCTCGGAGGCAACGCCGGGCGGGTACTCGCCGCGGGGAGAGGTCGCCAGCGAGCCGACGGCGCTCTCCGGAATTGCTTTGCACGCCGGCGGAAACCGAGCGTCCGCGGCGCGGGCGGCAGATTGGCTCGTCGAACATCAGGGGAAGAATGGCGCGGTCGGCGTGTTGGCGTCGCAGGCCACTCCCTGCTGGCCCACGAGTTTGTCGATCCTCCTCTGGCAGCGTCTGGATGCCCAACGCTATCGCCAGCCGATCGAGCGGGCTGTCGCCTGGACGCTCCAAGAAAAAGGCGAGACGCACGAGCAGCGCGATTACATCGGACACGACACAACGCTGGTCGGTTGGTCGTGGGCCGCGGACACGCATTCCTGGTTGGAGCCAACGGCGATGTTCGTGCTGGCGCTGAAAGCGGTCGGCCAGTCGCAACACGCACGGACCCGCGAAGCGGTGCGGCTGTTGGTCGACCGGCTGCTGCCCCACGGCGGCTGCAACTACGGCAACACGATTGTCCTCGGTCAGGAGCTGCTGCCCCACGTCGAACCTACGGGGCTCGTGATGATGGCGCTCGCCGACGAACCACATCCTGACCCACGCATCGCGCGGTCGCTCGAGTATCTGGAGCGCGAGCTTTCGGCCCAGACGACGACCGCTTCGCTCTGCTACGGATTGCTGGGGCTGTCGGCGCACCGCCGCGCTCCAGAACGGCGGTTGGACTGGTTGCAAACAAAATACGATGCGCTGTCTGAACATGACGCAAACTGCTACAAACTCGCTTTGGTAGCCCTGGCGGCTAATGATCACGATCCGGTTGGACAGCAACTCTGAGACGTCAGCGCGCAAATACGCAAAGGAGCAAAGTACGCAAAGAGCCAATCCAATTCTGATTTTCTTGGCGCTCTTTGCTTCTTTGCGTCTTTGCGCGCTGATTTGAAGTGTAAGCATGACTGCATCGCAGGAAGAAAACGACGAGCCGAAGTTGGACCGCCGCACGCTTTTGGTGACCGGCGGCGTGGCAGCGGCCGGTTTGGCTGCCGTCCCGTGGCTGCGAAAGTGGGCGCGGCCGCAGGCTAACGTGTTCGTTGCGCGGAATCAGAAGTACGACGGGCCCCTCGCGGCGACGATCCGCGACGGGCTCTTAGCGGCGGGCGCGAAACCGGTCGACTTCGCACGCAAGCGGGTGATGCTCAAGCCAAACATGGTCGAGCCGTCGCGCCGCATCGCCCACATGACGACACACCCAGCCGTCGTCGCGGCGGCGGCTGAAGTATTTCGTGGCTGGGGCGCCACCGTGGCGATCGGTGAAGCGCCGGGACACGTCCGCGACACGGAGATGGCGCTCGCCGAATCAGGTATCGTGGAAGCCGTCGCAGACACGAATTCGCATTTCGCCGACCTGAACTACGAACAGGTTGCCTGGCAGTCTAACCGCGGTGGCCGCAGCAAGCTCAAGGGCTTCTGGTTTCCGCGGACGATCGTCGAGGCCGACTACGTCGTGTCGCTCCCGAAGATGAAAACGCACCACTGGATGGGGCTCACGGCCAGCATGAAGAACCTCTACGGCGTGCTGCCGGGCATCGTGTACGGCTGGCCGAAGAACGTGCTGCATCAACACGGCATCGCGGAAACCGTGTTCGACATCAACGCCTCGCTGCCGTCGCTCTTGGCGATCGTCGACGGCATCGACTGTATGGAAGGCGACGGCCCGATTATGGGCAGCCTCAAGCCGATGGGCCTGATCGTGGTGGGCACCAATTTGCCGGCCGTGGACGCCACGGTGGCGCGAGTCATGGGCCTGCCGCCCGAGCGAATCCCTTATTTGCGGCTCGCGGAGAATCGGCTGGGTCCGCTGGCCGAAACGCAGATCACACAGCGCGGCGAGAATTGGCGCGATGTGGCCAGTCCGTTCAAAATCATCGACGCGCCGCATCTGCGGAAGATGCTCGGCACGGGCGGGCCGCTCGTCACCTAGCCAGCCGGCCCCACGGCACTAGTAGTGATATTCGAAGCCCAGATCGAGGCCGTGGGCGACGAGTTCGGACCCCCCGAGCCCGGGGAAATAGGGAGAAGCGCCGCCACTGAGAATATCCGGCGGCGAGTACGGAATATTCCGTGGATCGACCGCCAGGTTCGGCGGCGTGACGCTTCCGGCACGCACAACGCCGTCCCAAACGATCAAGTTGTATCCTACCGTCACCGTCCAGTTGGGCGTTAGATTCACACCGGCGCCGAGCCGAAAGGTCGGAATGAAGCGGGCGCGCGAATCCTCGAACGTGCCAATATTCGTAGCCGGAGAAGTCAACAGGCCGCCTTCTTCAACGGTTGCGACCCCGCCCTGCGGCACAAACACGGTGGAGCCGTTGATCCTGGCCCGATTCTGCTGACCGCCGATGGCCAGCTTAGCCATCCCGTCGAACCAGCAGCCGGACTGAGTAAACCGCGCGATGAATCCGATCTCGCCGCCATGAAACTTGCTGTCGGTATCAAACAAATCGTGTCGAAACACCTGATCGCGCGGAGCGTCCAGTGATGTCCGGCTGTCGTGAATGTCGAGCTGCGAGTCGTAGCTGTAGTAGCGGTAGCCGCCGAGGACCAACACTTGCGTACTTGGGCCGCGCCCGAAACGGTCGCCAACGAGATAGACGCGCCTCTGCAGAGTCAGGCCAGCGCTTTGCAACTCATCGTCGGCGGTGATCGCAATCGTTCCTTGAAAGGAATTCGGCGCGGCGATGGGAAAATCCGGACCGGAGATCGGCCAAACATCCGCCGCTCCATCTTGGGCATTGAAGAAGGGACGGCCAGTGTTTCGTCCTGAGTCTCCGGGAAAGAAATAGTCGTAGTCGTCCCGCCCCGCATTCCAGTAATCGCCGAGCAAGCCAAATTCATGACAATCGTCCAGCCAGGCTCCAAATTCCAACCGATACCCCGCCCGCCAGCTGTCGCCGACGACTTGGTCGCCGGCGAGCACCTTTGTCGTGGGCAAGTTGAGCGTCGGTGAAATTCCCGTCGGACTATCCGTCACCAGCGGCGGGAGGTGCGAGCCGTCGAACTGCAGGAGGAGCAGATCGCCATGAAACCACCAGCAACCTTCCCTGCTGATACAGTCGCCGCAATCTTGCTGGAACGAACCGTCGCAGCAGACGTCGCAGCATTTGCAGTTTTCGCGTCCCTTATCGCCGCAAGCTCCGCCGTCGAACTCCCCCCAGCTCTCGGACGCGAATTGGTCGTCAATGGCATAGTCGCCGACGATCTCCTGAGCGCGCAAGGTGGTCGTCGAGCTCGCGGCGGCGAGCCAGGCTAGAAGTCCGATGACGCACGTGGCCGGAATTCGGCCGCGAGCGAATCGCGCTGCCATGTTGTCCCCCCTTGTGCGAGTCGCACGGACGGATAGCGTCAGCCTCGTCGCGTCTTCGGACGCTAACGACGCCAGGATCGCTGTCAATTCGTGAAACCCACTCCATCGGCGACGTTGAAAAGACGTATCGCCTACGATGAGTCTGCGGCAAATCGCGAGTTTGCCGAGTGCCCGTCTGGTGGTATCGGCAAGGTGTGCGCGAGTTTGTGACCCCAAGTTTCCGGGTTAGGGCGTCCTATCCGGCGGCCTCGCGGCAGCACTGCCAGCTTGCCGTCTGCCGGGGGAGCGTATAATGCCCGGTCGTATCGGAAATTGCGCGATCTTTCGCCGGAGCGCCGACCGCATGCCCTGGCAGGTCGACGCACAAGTCAACTACAGGAGGCAAACCATGATTCGATTCCTCGCAGCCGCTACACTTTACATGAGCGCACTGTTTGTCGTTTCAGCAAACACCGCCCAGGCCGGCGTAATCAGCCGAAACAATCCCTATCGCAGCTTCAACATCAGCGGCGTGAACTACGGCTCGATGCAATGGGAGCGCAAGCACGGCCGGCAGAGCGGCAAGGCCTGGTCAGGTTCGCGCGCGAACTACCGCGGCTTCCGGCGCTGGTAGCGCAACAGCTGCCTGCCAATTTCAAGCATTCGCCGCCGCGCCGCGCAATAGCGCCACCAGATGCCGGTGGTCCACCGGCTTGACAAGGTGATGATCGAAGCCGGCTTCCTGGGAGCGGCGGCGGTCCTCCGCCTGTCCGTAGCCAGAAACGGCAATTAACTTGCCGGCAAAGCCTTCGTTGCGCAGTGCTTTGGCCACTTCATAGCCGTTCATCCGCGGCAGGCCGATATCCAAGAGGACCCCGTCCGGCCGCTTCGCGCGGATCAATTCGAGCGCCGACTCGCCGTCGTGGGCTGTGTCGACGTCGAACCCCTGCGTCCGCAACATCATGGCCGAGAGGCGGGCCGTGTCGACATTGTCGTCGACGACCACGAGCTGTTGTTTATTGTTGGCAGGAGCAGTCATTTCAGGAACCTGCTCGATCGTCCGCAAGCGTTGGGCAGCGAGCGGCAAGCGGACCAGGAACTCGGCCCCCTGCCCTGTCCCGGCGCTGTGCGCCGAAACGTTGCCGCCGTGCATTTCAACGAGTTTGCGGACGATCGTCAATCCGATTCCCAGCCCGCCTTGGGAGCGGTCGAGTGTGCGGTCCCCCTGGGCGAATAAGTCGAAGACCTTGGGCACGATCTCCGGCGCGAGGCCAATGCCGTTGTCGCTCACCCGGATCACGGCCTGAGCGCCTTCCGCGGCGACAAACAGGCTCACCCGGCCATTTTCCGGCGTATATTTAGCCGAATTGGTCAGCAGGTTGACCATCACCTGCTCGGCGCGGGTGACGTCTACGAGCACCGGCACCAGCTCGCTCGAAATCTCGACGAGGAACTGGTGATGCTTTTCTTCCATCAAAGGCCGCACCGACTCAGCCGCGTCGCGCGCGATCTGCGCCAAATCCACTGATTCGAGTTTCAGATTAATTTTGTCACGGCTGATTCGAGCCACGTCGAGCAAGTCGTCGATCAAATGCTTCAAATGGGTCACCTGCCGCTCGATCACCGGAAACACGTCGGACTGTGCATCGGCGCCGGGCAGCTGGGCAAGTGCGGTGGCATAGCCGATCGCGGCCAGTGGATTCCGCAATTCGTGTGAGAGCATGGCCAGAAAATCGTCCTTTTGGCGGACGGCATCCTGCACCGAACGAAACAGCTGCGAATTGTCGATCGCCGTGGCGACGCGCTGTGCCAGGTTTTCCGCCAGACGGACGTCGAGCTGCGTATAGCGGCGATTCGATTCGGAAACGACAAACGTCATCACACCGATCGTTTCGCCGCGAATCGACAGCGGCACGCTCAACATCGAGCGCGGGTCGAGCTCGCGCATCAGATGGAGCGATTCTGGATTCGTATTGATCCTGGGCAGCAAGTCGCCCGGCACGTGGGCCATGAGCTGCGGCTGGCCGGTGCGCAGGGCGGCGGCGCTGGCAGTAGGAGCATCGGGATCGAACGGGGCCAAATGCAGGAATTGCGACAACGTCTCGACCTTGGCGGGGTTGCGATGGGAGTACGCCACGGGAAGCATTTGCTCGCCGCTTCCGCAGCAATAAACCACGCACCAATCGGCGAAAAAAGGCACCGCCAGATGAGCCACCTGCTGCAACGCACTTTCCCGGTCGGTGAGCGCGGCGAGCGCCCCGCTGGCCTCGGCCAGAAACGCCAGCGATTCCTCATTGCGTTTGCGCTGCGAAATGTCTCGTGCCACTTTGGAAGCACCCACGACTTCCCCTGCGCGATTTTTGATTGGCGAGATTCGCAGCGACACGTCGACCCGCGTCCCATCCTTCCGCACCCGCACGGTGTCCCAGGCTTCGATCCGTTCGCCCGCCTTGAGCCGGCGCATGATCTCGTTCAGCTCGCCGACGTGATCCTGAGGGACGATGATCCGGATCGGTTGGCCGATTGCCTCGGCCGCGGTGTAACCGTACAGTCGCTGGGCCGCCTGGTTCCAATTGGTGATGACGCCGGCCATGTTCTTGCCGATGATTGCGTCATCGGAGTGTTCCACGATGGCCGCCAACTTTTGCGTAACTTGTTCCGCCTCGCGCCGCTGCGTCACGTCGCGAAAGACGAGCACGGCGCCGATCATTTGTCCCTGCTCGTCGAAAATCGGCGCGGCGCTGTCGTCGATGGGGCGCTCGCCGCCTTCCTTGGTGATCAAAATAGTGTGGTTCGCCAGCGCCGCGATTGCGCGGGTCGCGATCACTTGCGCGATGGGATCGGGCGCGAGCGAGCGCGATTGCTCGTTAATAATGTGAAACACGCGTTCGATCGGCAGATTCTCGGCCTCGTAGTACCGCCAGCCCGTGAGCGTCTCGGCAACGCCATTCATGTAGGTGATGCGGCGCTGTGCGTCGGTGGAAATCACTGCGTCGCCGATGCTGCCGAGCGTCACTTCGAGCAACTTCCGCTGCTCGATCGCCCGCTGCGCTTCGCGCTCGGAGCTGAGGGCCGTACGAGTAAACACTTCGGTGAGGCCGAGTATCGTGGCGCTGATCGCAAGATACGCCGTGAGGCTATTGACGCTTTGACGATCCCAAGCCAGAAACGTCAGTTCGTAGCGCGGCGAAACGAATAGATAGTCGGCGACCAAATAGCTCACCAGCGCTGTGACGACGCCCACCGCAACACCACCATACCAGGCCGAGACAGCGATGGCGATGAAAAATGTGACGAACAGAATTCGATCGCCCCACCACGGGTCCAGGAGCATGCGAACAAGCGTGGCGGCGATCACCGACAGCGCTGCAACGATCCATGGGTGCAGGCCTCGACCGGACAACTTGAGAGAATTACTTTCGCCCGACAAAGTCATCTTCGAATTGTAAACGATTTGCTATCGTCCGACAGTTGCAACTCGACGCTCGCCTGACACACGCCGGCGCTAACAACGGAAGAGCTGGCCGCACCGTAGCCAGTCGGGTCGGAAATCAATCACTTGCGCTGGCACCGAAGCGCTCAGCTATTCTCGGAACGCACTCAGCAACTCACGCGCGTCGGGGAAGCTGTCTTCAAGCGCGCCGATGTCCCCCAGCTCGACATCCTGTGGCTCGGCTCGCAGCCAGACCGATGTGCCGAGCACGGAGTATTGGCCGTCGCCGGCAACGCGAGCGGCGTGAAACGTGAGTGCGGGAATGAGGAGCTGTGGGAGTTGTCCGGCAGCCAAATCGGAGCCGACCGACCGCAGCTCCCAGCGGCCGTCCGAATAGAGAAGTAATACCTCCAGAGGATCACCCAGATAGTGGTGATACATCTGGTCGGAGCGGATGCGGTGTAACCGGACGCGCGCTTCCGGCGTCACCAGAAAATAATAGACGTTGCCCAACGGTCGCCCGCCGTCGAATCCCGGCGGGAGTTCCGACTGCGGCAACTGCCAATCGCTCCGATACGGCTCGCTGACATAGCCGCACGTGGAGGGACCGACCAGGCTCAGCCGCTCAATAATCTCCTGCGCGGTCGGCTGCATCCGAAGCGTACGCCGTCGTGGCGAGAGATTTCCGCAGGTTGCTTAACGTCGCCGCTGGTTGAACATCGGCAGCACGCCAAAAATGAGTGCCGCGAGCATGAAGGTGCTTGGCTCGGGAATGAACGGATCACCGACCACTTCCGGTGTCAGGTTGATCTGGAAATCCTTCTTGGCGATGAACGACACGCTGCTTGGTTCGCTGGTCGAGACGAGCGAATTGTTGATGGCGATTTCCACCTTGGTTGCCACGTCGTTCGGACCGAATCCCAAACTGATCAGCTGAGCCGCGACGTTGAGCGACGCACCCAAGCTCCAAGGCGCAACCACGACGGGCCCGGGCAGGCTGTCGCTGAACGACGCATTGGTGGGAATCAGATTGATCGGAGCAACGGGCAAGCCGTTGATGCTCGTGACTGTCGCCCGCATGATCGCCCCCGCGGTAACCGAAGTTGGCGGTCCACCGGCTCCGGCAAGCGTATAGTCTCCCGCCTCAAACAGGCTGATGTTGCCCACGCCGACCGAGCCGCCGGCATTGGAGAGGCCCATGATTGTGAAGTTCAGCTGGCCGTCGGTGATGTCGGCGGCGCCGAGCGACGACGTCGACACGAAGTTCGCCGGATCGAAATCGAGGCCGACCACGAAGGGATCGGGCGGGCCGTACAGCGGCACCGAATCGGTGCCCGACGACTCGGTCACGTTCTGGAACATGATGCCGGCCGAGGGAACATTGAATGTCCCGTAATTAATCGAGGCCGCTTCCAGGGTGTTGCCGGCCACCAGCGCTGCCAGCATGGCCAACGCGAAGAGCCGAGTCGAACGTGTGCGTAGAGAAAACCGACGATCTGCCGGAGAAAGATTATCAAGCGCGCGCATCAAAGTCATGGGAACCAAGCTCCTCCGCCGAAGCGATGGAAAAAGGAAAACGATGTCAGCGAAATCAATGTGTATGAGGCCAAACAAACATCCGCCCAAGCGGGCGATCTGGCCAAGAGGGCATTCGCACTAGAAGACGAACGCCGACGCTAAAAAGAATGCATTAGCGATTCCAAGAAGGGACGCGCTCCTGTGGGGAACGCGAGCTTTGGTTTTCTGACTATAGAGATCTACTCGTTCTCAAATCGGTAAGCGAACACCGAGTCCCATTTGGGCTCGGCCCTCATGATAAGGCAGGAATTTTGCCTTGGGAAGCATTTTATCGAAAAATTTTCCAACTTTCCGCACTGCAATGCCTGTGGCGAAGCAACGCCACCAGCCATCCCAAACGAAGCGGCGCATTAAAAAAGCCCCATCGCCACGGGGCTGTCGCCTCGGCATAATCGCAAAGGCATTCCAGCGTTTGGTTTACTATGAGTGGAGGATAGCGGGCTCGAACCGCTGACCTCTTGCATGCCATGCAAGCGCTCTCCCAGCTGAGCTAATCCCCCGGGTGGGGCGGGCGGTTTGGGCCGCCTCGCAAGAACATTGGAACCTATCAATAGCCATTCTACCTGTCAATTGGACCGTCGGCGAGCGGGCAGGCAGGCCGGGAGTCCTGGCAACATTTTCGGCTGCAGAAGGTTCGGGAGTTAGCTTGATGGCGGTCAGCCCGCGGTTGAAACATCTGCTGATCGTGGTCGCCAAAATCTCTCTGGCGGCAGCGATCCTTGGCTATTTGCTCGTGCAGGTCCAGCGCCAGGCCGGCTTTTCACGACTGGTCGACGAGCCGAAGCGCTGGCCGCTGTTGGCGGTGGGGCTGCTCTCAACAGCCGCGGCGATCACGCTCACGTTCGTCCGCTGGCATGTGCTGCTTTCGGCGCTAGGACTCAAATTCCGCCTCCGCGATACGCTGCGGCTCGGCGCGCTCGGATTCGCGCTGAACTTCGTTTCGCTGGGCAGCATCGGCGGCGACTTGTTCAAGGCGATCTTCGCCGCCAAGGACAGCCCAGGCCGCCGCACCGAAGCTGTGGCAACGGTGGTGGTCGACCGGCTGGTGGGCGTTTCGATGATGCTTACCTTGGCGACAATCGCATCGTTCTTCGTCGACTGGAGCGCCGCACCGCCCGCGATTCAGGTTCTGGTGCAGACCATTCGTTTGGCAACGCTGGGACTGGTGGTAGGCATCGCGCTCGTCCTGGCCGTACCGGCGCTATCCGGAGAACGAATTCGCGGCTGGATTGGCGCCGTGCCGCTCGTCGGTCCGACGGCGTCGAGGTTGATTGGAACGGTAAGTTCCTACCGCGACGAGAAATCACAAGTGGTCGGAGCCTGTTTGATCAGCCTCGTGTCGAACGCGCTGTTCATCCTGTCGTTCTATTTCGTCGCCCAGGGACTGCCGGTGAAAGCGCCGTCGCTGGCACAACATTTCGTGATCGTACCGAGCGCCAACCTGGCCGGCGCGATTCCCGCCACGCCGAGCGGCTTAGGCACCATGGAATTGGCCGTCGACCGCCTGTATCAGGCCGTTCCCAACGTTGTGCCCATCCCGGCCGGCGACGGCACGCTCGTCGCGCTCGGCCAGCGGGCGACGATGATCCTGATGGCTGCCGCGTGCCTGGCGTTTTACATCTTCGAGCGCGGTAATTTGCGTGAGGCGATGCACGAGATCGAGGAAGCGGAAGCCGCAGCCGAAGCGATGTAGCGGGAGCTAGCGCAGCCGGGCCGACCGTATCGCCCGGAATCAGCGGCGCATCAATCCATCGGCTGGATGACCAGCGAGTACCAGCCGGTCGTGTAGGTCTCGAAACCCGGCGCTTTGGCGTAGCCGATGCAGCACTCGCGGCCTTCGTAGTTGGTGACGAAGAAACCCTTCTTGCGTGTGAACACGTCCGGAATCGCCGTGATGTCGAGCGTGTCGATCAGGTGCTTCTCGCGCGAGTCGGCAAGCACGTGGCCCTCCGCGTCGATGATCGAGCAGCGGGTGCTTTCTTTTTCCGCCGGTGCGAGCGGCAAGTTCTTCACGATCGTCTGGGCCAGAGCCTCCCAGTTGAAGACGATGCCGAGCACGCCCAGCATTTTGCCGTTGGCGAGGCCGTTCTCACGGACACCGCAAGAATAGACTAGCGCCGGCTGACCATTGATCAGTTCGTTGCGGTGTGCTGTTTGAAAGCCGAACTCATCGCCGCTCCGCGTCCGCTGCGCGGCAGAGAACCAGGCTTCACCGGACACTTGTCGCCCGATGGATTTGAACTGCCCTGGCCGTCCATTGGCCACGACCTTGCCGGTCATGTCCGCCAACACAAGGTCGACGTACACGGTGTAGGCGTTGAGGATCACACCCAATCGGTGGGACGCGAAGTTGTGGGCCTCCGCAGTGTTCTTCGAAAGCGCGTCGACGACGCTGCTGTCGGTCGCCCACCAGCGGACGTCGCACGACCGCTCATACAGATTTCGGTCGATCAAGTCGATGTTGGTGAGCGCGATGTCGGAAAGCCGCGTGCCGCGGACGCTCGTGCCGATGATGTCGGAGAGCTCCGCGATCGACTGACGTGTCTTGGTCGCCAATTCATTGGCCACGCCCGACGTCTTTTCCGAGAGCGACTGGACTTCCCCCGCCACGACGCTGAACGCCGCACCGGCAGCGCCGGCCCGCGCGGCCTCGATTCGCGCGTTGAGCGCGAGCAGCCGCGTATTGGCGTTGATGTCGCTGATCTCGTCGATCGCGTCGGTCAACATGCACGACAAATCGTTCACATAACGCGAGATGTCCTGCACGCTGTCGGTCTGGCCATTGCCAGTGGCGGCGCTAGTGTGCGCCGTTGCCGGCGCCGTGGGAACGGCGAGAGTGGGGGCTGCGGTCGACATAGGATTGCTTTTGGTCTCGGTGGATTCTCTCAACAGCCGTTCACAGCCCCGCGAATAATTCGTGGCGCCGAGCGATCGACCGTTGCCGCCTGATTAAGTCAACGTCTGCCCCGAGACTGCGAATATCGAAATATAGGTAACGCTATGGCGATGTCACGAACGTACCAGGGCATGCGACACAGACTACGCACGTCCGCCAGCACACCAACCGCACAGGCGATACAACCGCTAGATCAGCGCGCCGAGAGGCCTCAATTCAGCAGGCCGCGCAAAATTTCGACCGGATCGGCGCTACCAGCCGCCAGGGCTTTGACGTGGACGCTGGCGAATAGTTCGCATGCCGGCGGCGACTCACCAGGGTCAGCCGATTTGCGACGTGTCGGAATGATCGCGACGAGCGCCGTCTCTTCATCGACGAACGAAAACGCCTTGCCGACGTTTTCATCCATCCGAGCGTAGACGTCGCGGAGGATAAGCTGCTGCTCGTCGGGAGTGGATCCAAAGAGCCGATTCAATTGCGCCACCATGTCGAATTCACATGCGACGACTTGTGGGCGTCGGCGATCAAGCGCGGCGAACAGTCGTTCCTGCTGGGCGCGGTCGGCGGCGCAGATGCCGTCGAGATCAATGGGAACGGCAGCCGGCACGGGCGATAACGCTTTCGTGCGCGGTGCGATTGTCCGCACCCGCCGCACGAATGAGTCGAAATCGACGACCGCGTCACCCTCCACGCGGACCCGAACTCCAATGTCGCTCAGCAGAGCCAGATAGTGAAGCAGCCCCACCTCCAGCAATTGGTCAACGCGGGCTACGTCGAGACCAGAGAGCCAGAGAACCACCACTCGCCGATTGCAACGCGGCCGCTTCGTTCGCCAGCCGGTCAGCAGGTTTCGCAGCAAATTCATCCCGCGAATAGACGCCCAAATACACCCCAGAGGATTCGAACCTCTAACCTTCGGTTCCGTAGACCGATGCTCTATCCAATTGAGCTAGGGGTGCTCAAAACAGACAGACCCAAGTCTACAAATTTTGGTTCGGCCGACAAGGGCCGCTGGCGACTGGCCACTCGTTCGACGTGGTTTTTCGGCTGGTTTTGCCGCTGCGCGTCAGGCAGCGCGGCGCGCTGGCGATGCGGCCTTGCTAGCGCGGCCGTGGATCTCCGCGAGCTTTTCGCGGACGACTTCCGTTAGCTCTGGTGCGAGAATCTCGATCAGGTGCCAGGCCTCGGCGGCGTGATCGCTCGAGTGGATCGCGTTGAAGCGTTCGCCCTGTGGCAGCGCGGCGATGATCGCATCGCGGATTTTTTCCTTAGCAAAGATGCGGGCGTTTGTCCGCTTGGGGAAACGGCGGCGCTGTCGCCAGCTCGGTCGCATTGGCGCGTGGTCGTACACGACGACGGCGGCAGCCGGCCGACCGCCGGACAATTCATACGGCTTGCCGGCTTGCCAATTCCCGCCACGCGTGCGGGCTGCGGCAAATTCGATCTCTTGCGGTGCGAGCATCCGCGTGGTGAGCACTTCGAACCCGCTGTCGCGAATCATGCCCACTATCTGGTTCGTAAAACCGCGTTCGACCGCCACTTCACGCAGCACAAAGACTGCAAGGCCTTGGTCGTTGATGTGCGGCGCCAGCTCTGCCGCCAGGCGTTTCAGCCAGGGGCTAGCCCTCCCTGCGCGTGCCAGACGGGCCAGCATCTCCGGTGTCGGACCCCAGCCCGACTTTTGCAGATACGCATGCAGACCGTCGAGACTGATTTCCACGTCGATCCACAGACGCTTGGCCATGTCGCGGAGAATTCCAACGAAATCGTGCTCCGATTTCACACGATCAGTAAATTTCATCTCACCGCGGGGCAAGTTCGACTTGGGGCCCTTATGGTAGACTGCGTGATAGGCCAGGCTGTGAAAGTGGTCGCGCGGGCTGGGGACCAGGCAAACATCGTTGTGGCGCTGTGCGCCGGACAAAATTCGCTGCGCCACTTGCGGTGGATAGTAGGGTGTCCCGCAGTACGCGGATCGCGCCAGTCCCCCTTCGCTATAGACGTCGCAGGGCTGAATGCCCGGCTCCGAGTGCAGGATGTCGAGTGCATCGGCAAGCGAGCAGTCGGCCACGAGCATGTCAACGTCTTCTGTCGGCTCGATCTCGGGCAGTCGCTCGAACCACCGCAAAACCACGTACTTCACGCTGCGCTCGTCAAACGTGCGAAACACGCCGGTGAGGCCCAGCGAGTGTGGAATGAAATGCAGCGCGTTGCGACGGCAGTTCTTGGGACGTTTCACGCGGCTGGCAAACATCCGTCGGGCCCTGCCCTGCGGCGTGCGGAACGTGACGATCCGCGGGTAACTGAACCGCTTTAGCAACCAATGGCACAAGCAGCCAAACAGTCCGACGATGGACGCCACCGTCGGCCCGCAAGGCCAGACAACCCACTCGCAGTGCCGCACCGAGTCGTACTTCCAAAGATTTGCCGTGTGCGAACCGCGCAGGATCAGCACGTCGGCGTTGTTATTCAGCGCCAGCTTGCGGCGGCGCGACGTCGTCAGCTTTTCCGCGAGCTGAGGATGCTCTGCCCGCAACCGCTCGATGTGGGCAGCATCCCGACTCACGCCGAGATAACGTGAATATTCGTCCGCTTGCAGGCTCAGCGCGAGGTCGGCGTCACACACGCCCAGCTCAATGAAGATCGGGTCATCCGGCCAAAGGTTCCAGGGATGCATCAGACGTCTTCTCCAAGGGGCGCCACGAGTTCAAGGCGATTGATCTCCCGCTATGCCGCCGCAGCCAATGCGATGGCTCGCTCGGCCTCGCCCAGAGCAGCGGCCAGGTCGTCGACGGCGACGTGCAGCACTTGCTTGCGCTGCGGACAGCGGGCGAACACGATTTGATGATTGATTCCGAAGAAGCGCGTGCGCTTCGGATAGCAGGTGTAGTTGAATCGTTCGGCTGGCACAAACTCGATGACTTGCGTCCCCGGTCGGGCAAAGATGAGATTCGATAGTCCAGCTCCATGCGTGGCAACGACGATTTCCGACTCGTGCACCAGGCGCGCTTGTATGGCAAGCGGGTAATCTTCCATAGTGTGCGTCTCGAAACCGCGCGAATGAAGTAGTCGTTCGATGCCAGCTTCGTCTCTCAGCGTGCGCGTGCCGGTCTTGCGGCGACTGATGAAAATTCGGCGGGGCTGCCGCACGGGGCCATCCCCTCCCAGGCCCTGCAGCATTCTTCCGGCAAACTCACGCAGACAACTGGGGGATGGAAACGACGGCAGGACGATTTCGTCGGCCGAGAGCAGCAGCTTGCAATGGGGTTGAATCAATTGGCGGCCCTCAATGCCCAGCGCCGCGAGCACGTCTTGCTGGAATGGCGTCAGGCAGTCGACCAGATAGTAGTCGGCCGCAATTTGTGCGCGCTGCAAAGGAACAAGCCGCGGCAAGATTTCGATCAACCAGTGAAAGTAGTTGTGGCTGTAGCGGGCGTTGAGCACGGCCACGCGGCCCGAAATGCGCTGTTCCGGTGGCATCCACCACCGCGCCGTCACGTCGCTTGTCCACCGCTTCCGCCAATAGCGCAACTTCCAGGGGCTGACCGGAACCTTGGCAGTCTGCACCGCGCCGTCGAGATAGAAGCCGGTTTCGCGAATTGCATTTCTCGAGGGCCCGATCACCGAACACTGCCGGCCGAAGACTTGCCCTCCCGTGATCCGTGTTACCGTGGCGCCTGGAAACGATTTGGACGGGAGCTCGCGCACCTCGCGCTTCCGCTCGGCGTGGCAGACAAACGAAGCTCGATCGACGAGCTCGCCCTCATCGACTGTCTGGAGTTTGACGCCTTCAGGATGCTCAGCGGCCAGCTCGGCAATCGGGAGCTGGATCCGCGGCGCCGCAGACGGCAGCCAAGTCGTCGTGCGCACTCCTAGTGGCAGCAAGTACTTGCCAACACGCAACCAGCCACGAGGCGGACGATAAGTCGAAATAGTATGCATGATAGCTGCAAATCAGCCAGAAATGGTCGGCATATTCACACTCCTGGCCGAGGATCGCCGGACATGTTTTCTTCACAAATGGGGGCGCAAAAACCGATACGACCGGTATCGGCGGTGTAATCGTCACGCTTTAACACCATCTTAACAACGTCAGTTCGGCGCAAATTAGCGACACGATTGGGGCAGTACGCTCGTGACAGCGCTTGTTACATCCAATTCGCACGCAGAGACTCCGCCTCTAGTCAGGCGCTCACTGCGACGCGCGCTGCAATGGGACGCCGACTTGCCCGCCGACCTGGTCGATCGGATGTGGAATGAGCCGCTGGCACTGCTGGCAGGCGGACAGAAGCTTCAGGAAAAGCTCCGCTGCACCGTGGCCCGCATCGATCATCCCTCCGGTGTATTTACCTGGAAACACCACAACTGGGGCACGTTGCGCCGCACAGTGAAAAAATGCCTAGCCCAATCGCCTGCACGAAAGTCATGGCAAGACAGCGGCTATTTGCGGGCGGCGGGAATTCCAACTCCGCGCGTCCGCGCGGTGCTGGAATGTCAGCTCGGTCCGTGCCAACACTGCTCCTATCTGCTCACCGACTACATCGTTGGAACGTCGCTCTACCGATTGATGCGCTTCGAGCGGCCGTCGGACGAATTCATCCAGCACCTCGCCGGTCAGGTCGCCACGATCTGGCAGCAGCTCGACGACCTGGGAGTCTGGCACAACGATTTCAAGACTGAGAATTTTCTCGTCGACCGCGACGGCAAAGTCTGGCTTATCGATTTTGAGCGGATGCGCCGTTTCGGCACCCACGATCGAGACCGCATGCGGGAGCGTCAGACCAAGGACGCCCGCGATTTGTTGCATCCACGCAATTGGCGCAGCCAACCCGCAGCTGCAGAAGTATTCCGGCAGGCAATCCTGCGGACCCGGGCCGCGCGCGAGACACTTTCCAGCCCGCACACCACGGATCATCCACTAAACACTCCTACGCCCTCGGCCAATGTTCCCCACCAGCTCGTGACCGTGCTCGTCACATGTCAAAACGCCGAGGATACGATCGTCGGTTGCCTGGAATCAGTCCGGGACATGGCCGACGAGATACTCGTCGCCGATTTCGGTTCGACGGACGCCACGCTCGAGCGCGTTCGCAAATTCGGTGGCTGTCGCATAGTCGAGCCGGGGTGTCTCCCGCCCACGAACCAGCGCGAGGACCAAGTCGTCACGCTGGTCGCCTGGGCCGCGCATCAGGCGAAACACAATTGGATTCTGCGGCTGCGCCCCGACGAGCAGCTTAACGGCGAATTGAGCCGGCAAATTCAGGACTTGCTCGCCTCGGAGACTAGACTCGACGGTTTCGAGATTGCGCGGACCGTTTATCTCCACGGCAAACGGCTTCGCTTCGGCGATTTTCGCAGCGAGCCAGCGATTCGATTGTTCCGCAAGCAGGCAGCCAAATTTGAACTGCGCGACGGACGCGTCGAAGTGCGGATCCCTTCTGGCCGCGTTGGTTCGGTCAAGTCGCGATTGGTTTATGAGGCCTGCCCGAGCATCGAACATTGCGTCCGTGACATGATGCGAATCTCTACGCGGGCGGCCATCGATTCGGTGCAAAATGGCCGGCATGCCTCGCCTCGATCAATTTTGTGGCAGGTGCCCTGGAGCTTTCTCCGGTCATACGTCATGCGGTGGGGTTGGCTCGATGGCTCGGCCGGTCTGCATGCCAGTTTCATGGCAGCACTGGCGTCTTATTTTCGCACGGGAATTCAATGCGAGTTTGAACGCCCGGCATTGGTGCGCCGGTCGTTGGTTCACGACAGCTGGACGCCGCTCCGCGTCTATTCCGATCAGGATGAATCGTCGACTGACGAGGCTGCAGCACGGCCGATCCGCGCCGCCGCTTGACCCCACAAGCAAACATGTTGGAATTCTCCGCCCATGGAGCTACCGCGAACGGTTTTCAGGAC
The DNA here is from genome assembly GCA_050248495.1 of Pirellulales bacterium. GTDB lineage: Bacteria > Planctomycetota > Planctomycetia > Pirellulales > Lacipirellulaceae > DASYDU01. The sequence continues at coordinate 63,616 of JBFWSG010000030.1, forward strand.
TCGCCGCGTGATGCAGGTGATCACACCTTCGCACATGTCGGGTGCAGAGATGCAGCTTGTGCGGCTCACCAAACAAATGCAGGCCCGCGGCCACGAGTTCTCCACGGTCATCAAGCGGCAGTGCTCGGCGACGGCCGAAATGCGCCGCCTGGGGGTCGAGGCCGAGCCGCTGGCGATCGGCGGCAAGCTCAACGTGCTGGCAATTCACGTCCTCGCCCAGCAGATGCGTCGGACGCGGCCCGACATCATTCAATCCACGCTGTCGACTGCCAGCTGGTGGTGCGGCTGGCTCGAACGGCTCAGCGGCAGGCCGACGATCGGCCACGTGCAAGGATTCACCTCCGCGCGCTGGCATCGGCAGCAATCCCATTTGCTGGCGGTGTCGCAGGCAGTGAAAGACGACCTCGTCGCGCAAGGCATCGCGGCGGACAAGATCACCGTGCTCCATAACGCGCTCGGTCCGGAAGAGTTCGTCGCGCGGCGCGATCCGCGCGATATTCGCGACGAGTTTGGCGCGACGGCCGAGACGCCGGTGATCGGCACGATCGCCCACCTCTCGGAAAAGAAGGGGCACCGCGATCTGTTCGCGGCCATGCCGGACGTGTGCCGCGCGTTTCCGAAAGTTCAATTCTGGATCATCGGTCGGGGGCAACTCCGCGACGAGTTGGAAGCCACAGCCCGCCGCAACGGCACAATCAATCATGTGCGGTTCCTCGGTTTCCGCCGCGACATGGCGGACTTGATGAACGCTATCGATATGATGGCCCTCCCGTCACACCGCGAACCGTGCGCCCTGGTTTACATCGAGGCGGCGCTAATGCGGAAGCCAATTCTCGCCTGCCGCGCGGGCGGCGCGCCGGAATCGGTGGCCGACGGGGAAACGGGCCTCTTGGTTCCCGTGCGCGACAGCGCGGCGATCGCCGATTCGCTCTGCACCCTGCTGGAGAATCGATCGCGTGCGCACGCTATGGGGCAGGCCGGGTACGAGCGGGCTCGCGATCTCTTCGGCTGGCCGCGATTCATCCGCACGCTCGAAGGGGTGTACGATCGGGTACTTGATGGCGAAGTGGCTGCCCCCGCCCTTCCCGAACGTCGCGCCGCTTAGGCGACGACGCCTGTCACTCACTAGCGAGGCGATAGCCGACACCCTGCTCGGTGAGCAGGTAACGCGGCTGCGCTGGATCGGCTTCGAGCTTGCGCCGTAAGTTCGCCATGAACACGCGCAAATAGTGCGTCTCCTGCACCTGGTGCGGTCCCCAGACCTCCGTGAGCAGTTGTCGGTGGGTAAGGACTTTGCCGGCCGAGTGGACCATCGTCGCCACGAGTTTGAACTCGATGGGCGTGAGATGCACTTCCTTGCCGCTCGTGAACACGCGCCGCGCGGCGAGATCGATCTTTAAGTCGCCGACTTCGTAGATCGTACTGCCAGGTTCGCTGCCGGCCGCCCGGGCCGCGTGGCGCAGGGCCGCCCGAATCCGGGCCAGCAGCTCGCCGGTGCTGAAGGGCTTGGTGAGATAATCGTCGGCACCGTGATCGAGCGCGGCGATCTTCTGCTGCTCCTGATCACGGGCCGAGAGCACGATGATCGGGGCGGTGAGCCACTCGCGCAGCTGCCGCAGCACTTCCTGTCCATCCTGGTCTGGCAGCCCCAGATCGAGGATCACCAGGTCCGGCGGGCTCTGCGCGGCGAACTTCAGCGCTTCGCGCCCGGTGTCCGCTTCCTCTAGGCGATATCCGGCGCTGGCGAGCGATGCGCCGAGAAACTTCCGAATTGGAAGCTCGTCTTCAACCAGGAGCACCAGCGGCGCGGCGGCGGACATTGTTTACACTTTGGCGGGAACGGAAAGAATTTCGTCTGCAATTTTGGGCGGCG
>JBFWSG010000031.1:0-63017 GCA_050248495.1 Pirellulales bacterium
ACAGATGCACCTGGCCAATGAATACGGAGTCGATCGGCTGTGGATCGTGAACGTCGGCGACATCAAGCCGATGGAGCTGCCGACCGAATTCTTCCTCGACTACGCCTGGAATCCGGACGCCTGGCCGGTGGAGCGGTTGGGGGAATACACGCGGCGGTGGGCGGCGGAGCAATTCGGCGCGGAGCACGCCGACGAGATTGCCGAGATCCTCGACGCTTACACGCGCTACAACGCGCGCCGCAAGCCGGAGCTCTTATCACCAGAGACTTATAGCCTGACCAGCTATCGCGAGGCGGAGCGCGTGGTGGCGGAGTACAACGATTTGTTGGCGACCGCAGAGCGAATCGGCGCGGAGTTGCCGGCGGAATACCAGGACGCCTACTTTGAGCTGGTGCTGCATCCGGTCGCAGCCTGCGCGAATTTGAACGAGCTCTATTTCACGGTCGCCAAAAACCGGCTCTACGCGAAGCAAGGCCGCGCCGCGACCAACGAGCTGGCAGAACGCGCCCGCGAGCTGTTTGCCAACGACACCAGGATTTCGCGGCGCTACAACCGCGAGATCGCTGGCGGCAAGTGGAACCACATGATGGATCAAACCCACATTGGTTACACGAACTGGCAGGAGCCGCCAATGAATTCCTTGCCGCAAGTCGAAGAAATTACCTTGCCGGCAGCGGGCGCGATCGGCGTGGCCGTCGAAGGCAGCGAGGAATTCTGGCCGCAGCGCGGCGGCGAATTGGAGCTGCCGCGTTTCAACGCGATCGACCGGGAGCAGCACTATTTTGAGCTCTTCAATCGCGGCCAGTCGACGTGCGACTTCGTCGTTTCAGCCGACGCACCCTGGTTGCAGCTGGCCCCCGTGCCGAGTGACGACGAGGAAGAAGGGCGGCTTCACCAAGAGCAGCGGTATTGGGTCAGCGTCGATTGGGAAAACGCCCCGGCGGGGACGCACCGCGTGCCCATCACCGTGACGGGCAGCGACGGTGCGGAAGCGAAGATCGTCGCGGTCGTCGACAGCAACGCCGCGTCGATTCCCAAGGAGTTTCGCGGCCACGTGGAGACGGGCGGCGTCGTCTCGATCGAAGCCGAACACTTCAGCGACGCGGTCGGCGCCACTCCGATCGAATGGCAGATTGTTCCGGGCCTCGGCCGCACGCTTTCGGGCGTGATGCCGTCGCCCGTCACCGCGCGGAGCCAGACACCCGGCGGCGCGAGTCCGCATCTGGAGTACCGCGTGCTCCTGTCGCACGCCGGCCCCGTCCATGTGCAGGCGTTCGTTTCGCCGACGCTCAATTTTCAGAACGACGCGGGGCGGCGGTATGCGATTTCGTTCGACGACCAGCCGCCGCAAGTCGTGAACATCCACGCTGGCGAGAATCTGCAGGTGTGGGAAAAGTGGGTGGCCGACAACATCAACGTCACCGCGAGTGCGCACGAACTGCAGACGCCCGGCGAACACACGCTCAAGTTTTGGATGGTCGATCCGGGCGTCGTCCTGCAGAAACTGGTGATCGACGCGGGCGGATTGAAACCGAGTTATCTGGGTCCGCCCGAGAGCACGCGCCTCGCACCGTGAAAACGTGAACTATTAAACCGATCCGATAGAAGAAAAGAGCATCGCATGTTGCCGGAGCAATGGGACACCTTCAAGCGCGCCGTCCGCCGAGAAAAGCTCGAGCGGATTCCGCTGGCGCTGATCGTCGACAGTCCGTGGATTCCCGGCTACCTGGGCATCAACCACATGGACTACTATCTCGATCCCGAGCTGTGGTTCCAGTCGAATCTGCGGATCATGCAGGAGTTTCCGGACATCATCTTCGTCCCCTCCTGGTGGATGGAGTACGGGATGGCGGCGGAGCCGTCGGTGCTGGGAGCAAAGATCAAGTTCTGGCAGGACAACACGCCGAGCGAATACCACACGCTCTATCGCCTGGAAGACATCGATGAATTCCCGGAATACGAGGTCGAAGCCGACGCGTTCGCGGCCATGACGCTCCACCGCTACGGCATGCACAAGCAGCGGATCCTGGACCACGGCTACATTCTGCCGATGGTCACGGCCCGCGGCCCGTTGTGCACCGCCGGCTTCGTCCGCAGCACGACCCACTTCATGATCGACCTGGTGGAGAACCCCGAAGGCTCACACCGCCTGATCGACCTGTGCACGCGGGTCGTGATCGATTGGCTCAAGGCCCAGCACAAGGTGCTCGGCGACACGGTCGAGGGAATTTTCATACTGGACGACATCGTCGGCTTCATCAACGAGGAACATTACCTGGAATACGCGCACCCGTATCTGAAGCGGATTTGCGACGCGTTTCCGGACGACTGGGTGAAGATTTACCACAACGACGCGGAGGTCGACGCCTGCCTGGATCACCTGCCTGATTGCGGCTTCAACGTGCTCAATTGGGGAAAGCAGAAAGACATCCGCGAGGTCAAGCAGCGGGTCGGCGACCGGATGTGCCTGATGGGGAACGTCAATCCGCTCGAGATCGCGGTCCGCGGCACGCCGGACGAAGTTCGCGAAGCGACGCTGGACGTGCTCGAAGGCTCCGGCGGCGAAGGGATCATTTTATCGGTGGGCGGCGGCACCAGCCCGGGGATGCCGCGCGAAAACATTCTCGCCATGCAGGACGCGCTCGAAGAGTTCAATGCCCGTGGTCGGGTCCGCGTCGGAGCCGCCCATGGTTGACTACGCCTTGATGAATCAATGCCTGTATGAGGGCAAGGCGAAAGAAGTCGAACAAATGACCAAAGACGCGCTGGCCGAGGGGCGCAGCGTGCAGGAGGTGCTCAACGACGGCTTGATCGCGGGAATGAGCGTGGTCGGGGAAGACTTTAAGCACAACGTGTTGTATGTGCCGGAGGTGTTGATTGCCGCGCGGGCGATGAAGGCGGGCATGGCCGTGCTCAAGCCGCTGCTCTCGGCGAAGGATTCGAACACGAGGCCGGCCGGGGTGCTGCTGATGGGCACGGTCCGCGGCGACTTGCACGACATCGGCAAAAACCTGGTTTGCATGATGGCCGAGGGAGCCGGCTTTGAGGTCCACGATATCGGCGTCGACCAGAGCGTAGAGAAGTTCATGGCGGCGGCCGAGCGGTGTCAACCGAACATCATCGGCATGAGCGCGCTATTGACGACGACCATGACCTACATGAAGACAGTGATCGACGGCTTCGAGAAGGCGGGCCTCACGCACATCAAGATGGCGGTCGGAGGCGCACCGATCAGCCAGATGTTCGCCGACGAAATCGGCGCTGACGGCTATGGAGCAGACGCTTCGAGCGCGGTGGACCTGTTCCTGAAGCTGGCGGGAAAGTCGTAACACGCTATGGCCACTTACAAGATTCTCTACTGGCAGGAAGTGCCGTCGCAGGTATTCGCCGACGACGGAGAGAACGAAATCAACCTGGCCATGCCGCCGCGATTCATGGAACGGATCGACGAGGTCGCGGTCGCGCGGGGCCTCTCCGACGGCGACGACTACCTCGATCAGTGGAAATGGGGCGACGAACTGGAGCGCGACGGCACGGCGGAACAGGTGGCTCAAGCGGTGGTCGCCGAGCTCGAGGCGCAGGCCGACTGGAAGTCGTGAGGCGCCCCCATGAGCGTTCAACTGGCAATCAACGGCGAAACAGTGGCGGCCGCGCCCGGAGCGTCGCTCTTCGACTACGCCGAGCGGATCGGCATCCAGGTGCCGACCTCCTGTCAGAAGCAAGGCAAATGCAAAGAATGCATCGTGGAAGTCGTGGCGGGGATGGAATGCCTCTCGCCGCGCGCAAGCGATGAGTCCCATCTCGGCGACCGCTTTCGCCTGGCTTGCCGCTGCCGCGTGGCCGCCGACGAGGGGGGAGTCCGTTGCCACACGATGCGCCGCGGAGAGCTGCGGATTGAACGGCAGGCCTTCGAGCTCCCGGTGAGCCATGCCCTGGTCACGCTCGATCCGGCGGTTACGCGGGACGGCGAGCGCGTGCTCATCGACGGCGTCGAAGTCGATCGCACGAGCGGCCCCATTCATGGCTTGGCGATGGACCTCGGCACGACGACGATCGTGTTGCGGCTGTTCGACCTGGAGACGGGCGAGCTGGTGGCCGATTCGTCGCTGGAGAATCCACAGCGGTTCGGCGGCTCGGATGTGATGGCCCGGATTCACTACGACACGCTTCATCCGGGCAAGCTGCTGATGCGGACCGTCGCCGGCTATTTGTCGCGGGCGATCAAGGAGTTTCCCGTCGATCCGCGGACGATCTACGAGCTGGTCGTCGTCGGCAATTCGACGATGCGCGACATCTTCTTTCGCCAGGAAGTGTATTCGATCGGTCAGTCGCCGTACCGATCGATCACGGAATTGGAACTGGCGGCCGGCAAGCGCTCGACGACCAGCCTCGTCGCGAGCGGCCGCAAGAGCTTGCTGCCGATTCACCCCGATGCGCGAGTCTACGGAGCACCGATCATCAGCGGCCACCTGGGGGCGGACGCCGCGGCCTGCATGCTGGCGGTCAATCTTGGGCAAGAAGACCGCACGGTCGCGGTTATGGACATTGGCACGAACACCGAGCTGGTGGTTGGCAATCGGCAGAGAATCCTCGCGGCCTCGTGTCCCGCGGGGCCGGCGTTCGAAGGGGGCGCGATCGCGTGCGGCATGCCGGGGCTCGCCGGCGCGATCGAAAACGTGGTGGCCCAGGGGAACGGCAAATTTGAACTGGGCGTGATTGGCGGCGTGCCGCCGGCGGGCATCTGCGGATCGGGACTGGTCGAGCTGTTGAGCGAGCTGATGCGGACCGGGCAGATGAACTCGCTGGGCCGCTTCGAGGAGGGCGCCGAGCGGATCGAGCTGGACCGGGAACACGGCGTCTATTTCACGGAGCGCGACGTCAACGAGCTGGCCCAGGCCAAGGGCGCGAATATGGCAGGGCTCCATACCGTGTTCAGCAGCTATGGGCTGGAATTCGACGAGATCGACGTGTTCTACGTCGCGGGCGGCTTCGGGCGGCATATCAACGTCGATGCCGCGCGCCGCATCGGCCTGATCCCGGATCTCGCCGACGAGAAAATCATCAAGGTCGGCAATGCGGCGATCGAAGGGGCGTCGATCGCACTTCTGTCCCGGACCAAGCGCGAAGAGCTGGAGCGGCTGGTGCGGCGGGTCGAGCATTGCCGCTTGGAGACGCATCCCCATTTCTTCGATTTCTTCGTCGACGCTTGCCAGTTCAAGCCGGTCGGATCGACGCTGAAGGTGGCCGGATGATAAAATTCGCCGACACATCGCCGAAAGTCGACGTCGCGCCGGCGGAATACAAGCGGTTGCTCGGGTACCCGGCGGACTTTGAATTTGCGGACCGGTCGGCCGAACTGGCCGAGCTGGCGCGGGCCTGGTACGCCGAGCACGGCCGGCCCTGGGTGTACGCGCGACAGTCGGACCGATTGGAGTTGGCCCACGGCCGCGTTGGCATCGACGGCGTGTGGTTCGAGAGCGAACGGTTGTTTGCCACGCTCGCGCAGGCGCAGGCCGATGCGGTCGTGCTCGTGGCCGTGAGCGCGGGGCCGGAGCTGGAACAACACGCGCAGCAGCTGTGGTTGGAAGAGAAGCCGGATGAGTATTTCTTCCTGGAAGTTTACGGCTCGGCCGTCGTCGAGCATCTGGTCACGATGAAGGGGGCGGAGCTGTGTGCGTGGGCGGATGGCTGCGGGCAGGCGATCCTGCCGCATTACAGCCCGGGCTATCCCGAGTGGGAGATTTCGCAGCAGTCGGCGCTGTTGCGGCTGATTTGCGAAGATGAAGCCGAACACTTCCCGGGGCAGCTCGACGCGCTCGATTCCGGGATGTTGCGGCCCAAGAAGTCGCTGCTCGCGGTGTTCGGCGTGACGCGGCACCGCGACCGCGTCGCGCGACTCGTCGATCTCAATCCTTGCGAAAGCTGTTCCTATCTGGCCTGCCAGTATCGACGGGCCCCGTATCGCGGTGCCACGCGAAGTTTCAATCGCGACGAGATCGCCCAGACGAAGCGGATTCTCTCGCAGCTGCTACCCGAAGCGCTCTCGCTCGCGCGGAACGCAGACTACAGCGTGAGTCCCAAAGCGCTCGCGCGCTGGGCGCATAACCGGCTGACCCTCGTCGAACGCGAGAACGGCACGATCGACGCCTTATTCCGCTACGAGGGAACGACCTGCAGCAACCTGGGCCGGCCGCTGTTTTTCGACTACCGCGTTACACTCGGCCCGCGCGAAAACGGCTATATCCTCTGCGCGATGAGTTGTCAGGCGGCCTCCGGCGACGAAGGGCACCGATCGATGTGCCGCTACCTGGAGAGCCCAACCCAGCTGATGTCGGCGATCGAACGAGAAAAGCCGCTCTTGGGCGAGCCGCTCAACAGCGTGCTGGCGTGGGACGCGGCCCGGAGTGCGGCGGGGTGCTACTGCGAACTCGGCGACCGTCTGCACAAGTGGCGGTTGGTGCTGGAAACGATTCACTTCGCCCTGGTGGAACGCGACGCGCGTGTTCCGATCGCCGCGGCCAATGGAGTGCCATGAACAAGTCACTCTTGGAAGCGATTCGGGAACGGCCGCTGTTGGGCGACGGCGCGATGGGTACGCAGCTGATGCTCTCCGGCCTGGAGCAGGGCAACTGCGGCGAGGCCTGGAATCTCACGCACCCGGAGCGCGTGCTCGGCATCCAGCGTCGTTACGCGGAAGCTGGTTCGGACTGCATCCTGACCAACACGTTCGGCGGCTCGCGGATCATGCTCAATCGCCACGGTGAGCGTGACAATGTCGCGGCGATCAATCGCGCCGGCGTCGAAATCGCTCGCGAGGCGTTCGGCGGCCGCGCGGGCTACGTCATCGGGGACATCGGCCCGTTCGGCGGCTTGATGGAACCGTACGGCGATTTCACGCAGCAGCAGGTGGCGGCGGCATTTCGCGAGCAGGCCCAGGCGCTGGTCGATGCTGGGGCGGACGCGATCATCATCGAAACACAGACGTCGCTCGAAGAATTGTCGCTCGGAATTCGTGCGGCGCACGCGGCGGGCGCGGCCTGCGTGATCGGCTCGATGGCCTATGACGTCACGCTCGACGGCTCGACGTTCCGCACGATGATGGGCGTCGACCCGGAACAAGCGGCCGCGTTGATGGTCGAGTTGGGGGCCGACGTGGTCGCGCTCAACTGCGGCACGGGAATGGACATGCTTCGGGCGCGGGAAGCGGTCACACGCTATCGGGCGGTAACCGAGCTGCCGATCATGGCCCAGCCCAATGCCGGTCAGCCGAAGCTCGTGCAGATGAAAGTTGTCTACGACGAAACTCCCGAAGACATGGTCGAGGGCGTGGCGCCGCTCCTGGTCGCCGGCGCAAACATTGTGGGCGGTTGCTGCGGCAGCACGCCCGATCACATCCGCGCCTTTCGGCGGGCCATCGACGGCTACCTGGCGCAACGCGGCAACGTGGCGAATCGTGTCACCGCGCAATAATCGACTGCGAAAGATCGGGGCGAAACCGAAATGAAATTCAAGCTCTGCGACATCAATGCCGCGGCCCAGGAGAAACTGCCGCCGCGGAGCGACGATAAATCTCACATCGGCGTCCACTACGTCGACGCGTATCTCAAGCCGATGAACGTCACACTCGAAGACGGCACGCGGGTCAAATGCAAGCGCCGCGGGCTGAAGATCTCGCTCGCCGTGGGGGACAAGAAAGGGGACGGGCTGATGCGGCGGATCGAGGTGAGCCGCGACCCGGTGGCGATGCTGGAAGCGGCGCTAGCGGAAGCGGCCAGGGCGGCCGACGTGGTAATTTCCGCGGCGGACGGAGCGCTCTATCTCGAACGGCCGTGACGGCCGAACGGCTCGGCCCAAATCACTGGCGACGGGCCGTGCGTGGCGCTTACAATGGCGGCATGCTCTCGACTCTTCGGTTGGCGCCGTGGCTCATGTCCGCGGTGCTTTGTGGCGGCTTCGTCTGGATGCCGGTCCTCTGCGCGCAGTCGGCAGATGCGCAGCCGACGGGCGCACGAGAAGTGCGACTCAATACGCTCGGCTACCTCCCGGCGGCGCGCAAGCAGGCCTCCGTAGCGAAACCGGCCGAGCGATTTGTCGTGCTGGGCGCGACCGATGGTCGGCCGGTGCTTGAAGGCAGCTTGAGCGGGCCGATTCGCAATCCGGATACCAACGAAGACCTGTATACGGCCGATTTTTCGGCGCTCGAAGCGCCCGGCGAATATCGTCTTCGCGTGGAAGGAGTCGGCGAGTCGGAACCGTTTACGATTGCGGCAGACTTGTATGTCGAGCCGTATCGCCTGGCGAGCCGGGCGATGTATTTGATGCGCTGCGGCACGGCGGTCCGCGGCGAGCATGCGGGACACGAATTCCATCATGCCGCCTGTCATCTCGAAGACGGCCGCATGGATCACGTCGTTGGCAACGAAGTGCCGACGGACCAGCGACAACGGGAAGCCACGGGCGGCTGGCACGACGCCGGCGACTACAACAAATACGTCGTGAACTCCGGCGTGACGGTTGGCTGCATGCTGCGGGCCTGGCACGATTTTCAGCCGCAGCTCGAACGCATCGAGCTCGACATTCCCGAATCGGCCGGACAGCTGCCCGATCTTCTCGCCGAAGTGAAATGGGAACTCGATTGGCTGCTGAAGATGCAACGGGATGACGGCGCGGTGTACCACAAAGTGAGCGCGGCCAATTATTCCGGCTACATGCTGCCCGAGGACGAGCGCGAGCCGCGTTTCTTTGGCGAGTGGGGCTCTCAGGCGACGGCAAGCTTCGTGGCCATGATGGCCGCCGCGTCGCGCGAGCTGCGGCCGTACGATCCGGAGTTTGCCGATCGCTGCCTGGCCGCGGCGAAAAAAAGCTATGAGTTTCTGCGTTCGCATCCCGAATATCAGCGGCCGTCGCAAGAGGGATTCCACACGGTCGGCTACGACAACCTCGACCACACCGACTGGAGCGCGCGGCTGTGGGCGGCGGCCGAAATGTGGGAAGCCACAGGTGACCCGGCGGCGCTCGCGGACTTCGAGACGCGTGCCAGATCGCTCCGCCCGCCGACGCGAAGTTGGCGGCCCCAGCGCGGCGAGGAAGAAGAGCCGCCCCAGGACCGCCTGCAGGGCGAATTCGACGCGAACTGGGACTGGAGCAATCCGCACAATCTCGGGCTGCTGGTGTACGTCGAATCGGAGCGCGACGGCCGCGATGGAAAGCTGGTGGATGCACTGCGACAGGGCTTGATCCATTCGGCGGACCAAATCGTCGCCGCGCGAGATGCACACGGCTACGCGCGTCCTTTGGGCCGGCGGTATTTCTGGGGCTGCAACGGAGCGATTGCGCGTCAGACGGTGCTGCTCGAAGCGGCGCGGCGCGTGGATGCGAAGCCGGAGTATCGAGCCGCGACATTCGACGCCGTGAACTATCTGCTGGGACGAAACCCTTATGGCCGGTCGTTCATGACGGGCGTCGGCGCGCAGCCGCCACGATTTCCGCACGATCGCCGCTCGGCGGCCGACGATCTCGACGTGGCCTGGCCCGGCTATCTCGTGGGCGGGCCCCATCCGCAGGCCACTGATTGGCACGACGAGCAGGACGACTATCGCACCAACGAGATCGCCATCAACTGGAACTCCGCGCTGATCTACGCGCTGGCCGCCTGTCTCAACGACGGGCCCAAGAGCTCAGCCGGCGATACCGTCCGCGGACGGGACTGATGGGTTCGCCGCGTCGGGTGAGGCTTCGAGCAGTCGCCGCTCCTCGAGCGAACGCTCCATCTCGAGCTCCGTTGGGCGGTCGATGCCATAAAACAGCAAAACGGCGCAGCCGGCGAAGAGTGCGAGCGCCGGATAGATGCTGATCAGGCGGCTGATCGTTTGCAGCACTTCGGGCGACGGGGCGACGTGCGCCCGGTAGCCGGCCAGATGCAACAATTCTCCGCCCAGCCAGCCGCCGATTCCCCCGCCGAGCTTCAGTCCGAAGACGATCGAGGCAAAGGCGAGGGCCGTCGAGCGCCGTCCGGTTTTCCATTCCCCGTAGTCGGCAACGTCGGCCATCATCGACCAGAGAAGTGGAATCGTCGGGCCGAAAGCCAATTGCAGGGCAATTTGCAGCGCGAATAGCGCGGCCAGCGAATCGCGCGGCACCAGTGCGAAAGAGGCCATCAGCGCCGCGGATATCAACAGGCACACTTGGAAGACATTGCGTTTGCCGAACCGCCGGGAGAGCGGCGTCGAGAGCACCACGCCAATCATCACCACCAACAATCCAACGGCATTAAACAGGCCAAAATTGCTAAGTTGCTCGAAAACGGCGGGCGATTTTTGGAAATGCTGGAAGTAGTACAACGTCGTGCCGCCACGCAGTGCGTGGTGAGTCGTGATCAATGTGGCGAGCATAAACAGCGCGACCCAGGGTCGATTGCGAACGAGATCGATGACGTCTTGTTTGACGTTCGATTGGTGACATGGATTGGCGGTCACCCGCTCTTTCGTCCAGAAGAAAGTCGCTACGAGGCAGACGAACGCGACAATTCCCCACAGCGCGGCAGTGGCTTGAAACCCAACGGCCGCGTCGCCCCGTCCGAGTTTCGCCACCAGGTCCATCGTGCAGGTGGTGACCACCAGCGTCGCCAACATCGCACAGAGAAAACGCCATGAAGCCAAGTTGGTGCGCTCGTCGGAGTCGCTGGTGATCACGCCCGACAGCGCGCAATAGGGGATGTTGTTCGCCGCGTAAGCCACCATCAGCAGGTTGTACGTAACGACCGCCCAAACCACCTTGCTGGTGTAATCGAAGTTCGGAGTCGTGTAACAGAGGACGAGCACCAGCGAGAGCGGGAGCGCGGTGAACAAGATCCAGGGCCGGTATTTGCCCCATCGCGACGATGTCCGATCCGCCAGCGCCCCGACCACCGGATCGTTGAAGGCGTCCACCACGCGCGACCAGAGCAGGATCGCCCCAGCGCTTTGCGCCGAGATTCCAAACACGTCGGTGTAAAAGAACAGAAGAAAGGTGCCCTGGGTGGCGGCGACGAAATTGGCGGCCGAATCGCCCAGCCCGTAGGCCAGCTTTTCACGAATCGACAGCTGCGGCGTTTCGGTCGTCATGAGCGGTCACGAACTGTGTCGCGGGCTTTGCCTGCGAATAGCCGGTCGCCCTCTTGAGAATCAAGGGACATTGTTAGTTTCGATTTTCGCAGCCAGATTCTCGTCCTCCAGCGGATATTTCATTGACATCGCGGAAATCGGCGTATAAGCTACACTAAAGAAACAGTTTCCATCCAGATTTCAAATCGTTTCTTCCGTTACATGTCCACGATTCGTCGCGTTGCTCAAGAGGCCGGGGTTTCGATCGCCACCGTTTCGCGTGTCGTCAACGGCAGTACTGCCGTGGCGCCCGAGTTGCGCGACCGCGTGCTCGACGCGGTCTCCAGTTGCGGGTATTCCCCGACGGTGGGGCGGCGTTCTGCCGCTTCGATGGCCTTGGTTTACACGGGTCCGTTTTCCGTGGGGTCGCCGTACGACGCGGCCTGCATCGATGGCATCGTAACCGGCATGTTGGAAAGCAGTTACGACCTGAGCATCGTCAACTTGCGGCGCGACCGCAGCCCGAACGAAACCTATTCGCAATTCTTTCTGCGCAAGGGGATTCGGGGGGCCATCTTGCGGACGACGGTGGCCGACCGGGAAATTGCCCGGGCGATTTCGGATGAGGGTTTTCCGGCGGTCGTGCTTGGCGACCATTTCGATCATCCGCGGCTGGCCTTCGCGTACAATGAATCGCGGACGGCAAGTGCGGAGGGCGTGGAACACTTGGTATCGCTGGGACACAAGCGAATCGCCTTTGCGGCGAACGACACAGACGACGGCGATCACTTGGATCGGCTGGACGCGTACCGGCAAACGCTGCGATCGCGCAACCTGTACGATGAACAGCTGGAGTTTCGCGTGCCGGCCCATCGGCTCGACGGCGCCCAGTTGATGCGGAAGATGATGAGCCTTAGCGCTCCTCCCACGGCGGTATTTATTGCGGACCCGCTGATCGCCGACGGTGCGATCAACGAAGCCCACAAGATCGGCCTGCGGATTCCGGACGAGCTCTCGATCCTGGGATTCGACGACACCGACACACGTCATGCCGTGTTTCCCACGATGACCGCGGTCTGCCAGGACTCGCGGCTTTTGGGCCGTCTGGCGTATGACTTGCTGTTGCGGCATTGCTCGCAGCAGCCGGAAGATCGAGAAACAGCGGTTTTGGGCAGTGCCTGGTTGGAAATCAATCATTCGACGGGCCGCGCGCCGGCCCGTCCGATTCGCGTCCTGCCGAGTGGCGATCGGCTGGAAACAGTTTCGGTCTGATGACCGATGGGGCAGGCGGCTGGACTACCGGTCGAGATGGAAAACTGAACAAAAAGTGATTGACAAAGGTGAAACAGGTCTGTAAACTGATCTGAAACAGTTCCGCAACATTTTCCCCAAGGCGGTAACTAGTCTTGTCCAGCGGGGAAAACGTGGCGGATCAGCAGGGGCGGCAAGTGGCGGGAGTGGGATTCGCGGTTTAGGGCGGTGGTTGGGAAATTCTTCGGCCGGCGGTGATGGCGTCGTTTCGCCAATGGCGAACGCACAGCGGCGACTGCAGAAGTTCAACGGCCAAGGCGGCTCTCTTCGGCGGTCTACTCCACAAGTTGGTGATGGCTGGGGGCAGCTTCATCCTGGGATTCGTTCTCCCAAGGCGATTCTCAGGCGGGAATCAAGAGTAAGCGGCAACGGTTCGTCTCGTTGTGTCTCCGCTGCGGTTGCGAGGGGGCAACCGCAGCGGGGGTCTGACTCGTTCAGGTGGAAACTTATCGGCAAACGAAATGAGGGCAGGGAGTAAAACACTATGAAGTTCAACCTCAAGTTCGTCGGCGGGCTGGCGATTGGTGCGGTTATCGTGCAAGGAATGGCGTCGTCGGCGATGGCTGCGGATGCCTATCCAGTGATTACCGACATCAATGCCGGAGCGCAGAATTTCGGCGCGAGCGCCGGATCGTTCGGCGGCATCTACACCGTCAATAGCAACGCCACACTCAACGGCAACGCGGTCCTGTCGATCAATCAGAAGGGCCAACTGGCGTGCTGCCACGGGGCACTGATCGAAATCAGCGTTTCGAACGGCGAGAACGGCGTGAATTCGACCGAAGGCGGCTTGAACGTCGACGTGCCGAATTCGACTCCGGCGAATCCTGTTTTTGCTGCGATCGGTAATGCTTCGGGCAAACTGACCGATGGCAACGTGATCCGCTTCTCGGCCTGGTTCCGCAGCGACCCGGCGAATCCGATCACGCTCGATCCACAAGTCCAGCCGATTCTGAAGATTGAATACTGGAAGGAAGCTTTAAGCGCCAATGCGGATTCCAATGCGGCCCAAGTGGCGCCGCAATTCGGCGACCGCATTTTTGACCAGGATCAACAGGGCTCGGCGATCGGCATCCCCGATCTACCGTCGTGGGTCGATCTGAACGGCGACGGCGTGGTGCTGGACGCGTCGGCCACGGTCGGCAACGGGCGCGTGGTCTCGACGACAACCGGTGAATGGCGACTCGCCTCGGTCACCCACAAAGTCAACACCGCCGACTGGCTCGGCATCGGCGCCGAGGGCTTCGGATTCAACGACATCACCGCGGTGGAAAGCTTCAAGGCGGTGATGTTCATGGGTGACTTCGCAAACACGAACCTGACGGGCGACGGCGCCGATGGCGGAAACCTGCTCATCGACAACGCGCTGGTGGAAGTGTTCAAGGACGCTGCTTCGGTGACGCCGCTCAACAATCCGAACCCGACGCTCTCCGAAGTCACCGGTCTGGCGGGCGACTACAACGAAAACCACAAAGTCGACGCGGCGGACTACACGACCTGGCGCGATCGCTTGGGTAGCGGGACCGCGCTGCCGAACGACGACACGACTGGCGTCGGCGACGACGACTACACGCGTTGGAAGACCAACTTCGGCATGAGCTCGCCGGGCGGTGGCAGCCTGGGCGCGTCGGCCGTGCCCGAACCTACCACTTGGATGCTGGCGATGTTCCTGCTCGTAGGCAGCATGATCCCCCGTCGCAACAAGTAGACCGCGCAGTTGCGGTTCGTTTAGCCATGAGTCGAGCCCCGACGGCGCGTACCGCGCGGGAAGTGAAGCCCCTGCGCGGGCGCGCCGTCCAAGCCGACGGAAACCGTCAAGGAAGCACGTCATGAAGCGCACAACTCACAGCTCGCGTGCATTCACGTTGGTGGAACTGCTGGTCGTGATCGCGATCATCGGGATTTTGGTCGCGCTCTTGCTGCCGGCGATCCAAGCCGCCCGCGAGGCGGCCCGCCGCAGCTCGTGCACCAACAATCTCAAGAACCTTGGGTTAGGAGTGCTGAATCACCATGATGTGATGAAGCATTTTCCGGTAAGCATGGGCGCGTACATACCGGGCGAGGGGCCGACCAACACGCAAACGGGCGCGGGCTGGATTCTCAATACGCTGCCGCAACTGGAAGAGCAGTCCCTCTATGATCGATTCCGTGATGGCGGCGCGTTTGAGGTCGCTGGTCAGTTTGCAAGCGGCGCCTGTTTGGTGACCACTAGTCCTTATCTCAACAAGGGCCTTAATTCGAAGAAGAATGGAATCTCGGTGCCCGAGTTAATGAAGACGCAGTTGACCATCTTAAATTGCCCGTCGGACGGGGACGTGACCAAGCTCGATGGTACTCAGTATCAATGGTCTCGCTGCGACGTCGCCCGCACAAGCTACAAAGGCGTTCTCGATGACACCATGCTTGGAGAAACCGACGGAACGCTATTCACGAACGATGACTCTCACTACCCCAGCGGAAACTACAGTGAACCCCCAGTGGCAGCGGCGGGTACTTCGCAACGCGACTGTCACCGAGATTTCCGCTGCCGGGGTATCTTCTTCCGCCAGTCTTTTCAGCGCCCGGTCAAGATCGCCAAAGTCACCGACGGCACCAGCAAGACGCTGATGATTGGTGAAGACGTACCGGAATACAATCACCATTCGACCGCGTTCTACGCGAACGGCGACTGGTGCAGCTGCAACATTCCCCTTAACTACGGAATGAACGCACCGCCGCCGCCAGCGCCGCCGGACCCGGCAGGCGGAGATTGGTGGAACTATCAGGGTTTCCGCAGCCTGCATCCGGGCGGCATGCATTTTTGCCTGGCTGACGGATCCGTTCGATTTGTGTCCGAATCGATCGATGGCGAGACATTTCGGACTAGTTGTACGCGGGATGGCGGTGAGGTCGCGCGCGAGTCGCTCTGATGCTGCGAAGTTCGTTATTTCAATTTGCTTGGTTGACTTTACTCGCTTCGACCGTGGCGGGCTGCGGCGAGCGGCTGGCGTCTGTGACTGGAAGTGTGACCATGGACGGGAAACCGCTGGCGGGCGGCCAGGATGTGCGTGCCATGATCCAGTTTCAACCTCAACAGGGCGGTGCGCCGGCGATTGGAAATCTGGACGCGGACGGTCACTATGACCTAGTCAGCGGTTCGCGCGCCGGTTTGCCTCCGGGCATGTACGTAGTGACGGTTTCGGCGTCCAAAGTGATCCGCGGCCCCAACCCTTACGATCCGGGAAGTGGCAAGCCGATCACTCCGCGGAAGTATGCGAACGCACGTGAGTCCGGCTTTACCGCGGATGTGAAGCCCGGCAGCAATACGTTTGATTTTGCCCTTTCGTCAAACTAAAGGGCTTCGCCAGAACACTTGCAGCCCTTTTTGGGTCGATCGTTTTTGGCAGTATTCGGTGAGCTGACGGCGGATAGAAGTGACGAGTTTCTTGTTGCGGAGTTGTCGACATGAAGCAACAACGCTGCTGGCGCGGGTTCACTCTCGTGGAACTGCTGGTCGTGATCGCCATCATCGGGATTTTGGTGGCGCTCTTGCTGCCGGCGATTCAGGCGGCGCGCGAGGCGGCCCGGCGTTCGTCGTGCAGCAATAATCTAAAGAACCTGGGCCTGGCGGTGCTCGCGCACATCGACGTCCAGAAGCATTTTCCCCTGAGCGAAGGCTGGACCGATCCGCAACAAGACGAAGACAACGTCAAGGCTGCCACCACGAACGGACGGCAACTCTCGGGCAAGGGCTGGATCCTGTCGATCTTTCCCCAGCTCGAAGAGCAAGCGCTCTACGACCAGTTTGCCAAGGGGGGCGGATTCAAAGGGCAATATCGCGCCGGACTGTGCCGCCTCACAAAGCCCGACATCGGGCTGGGGTCGACGACCGACGGCATCTCGGTGCCGCAGCTGATGCAAACCCGACTGAACGTCGTCTCCTGCCCTTCGGACGAGTCGGTCCAGCAGTTGTCCGATAGGCAATTTCAATGGGAGCAGTGCCTGGTCGCCACGACGAGCTACAAGGGCGTGATGGACGACTCGTTCATTGGGCAAACGAACGGCAGTCCCTTTGGACACGATGACTCCGAGTATCCCAGCGGCGTCTATCAGCTCGAGCCGGCCCGGCGGGCCTGCTACGCTGGGACGCGTTGCAGGGGCGTCTTTTATAAGCACTCCTGGCTGCGGCCGGTAAAGCTCGCCGAGGTGATCGACGGCACGAGCAAGACGGTGATGATCGGCGAGGACATCCCGGAGCTCAATCGCCATTCGGTCGCTTACTACTCGAACGGCGACACGTGCAGCTGCAACACGCCGCTCAACAACGGCTTGAATATTTCCGGCACCAGTGCGGTCGATGCGTTCACCAGCGCCTGGTGGGATGCCCAGGGTTTTCGCAGCCGGCACTCGGGCGGCGTCCAGTTCTGCCTGG
The DNA here is from genome assembly GCA_050248495.1 of Pirellulales bacterium. Lineage (GTDB taxonomy): Bacteria > Planctomycetota > Planctomycetia > Pirellulales > Lacipirellulaceae > DASYDU01. Next base: position 16,804 of record JBFWSG010000031.1, read on the forward strand.
TGGACGGCTCGGTGCGCTACGTTTCCGACAGCGTGGACGACGACTTGTTTCGCATCAGCTGCACCCGCAACGGCGAAGAAGCCGCCTCCGGTGCTTTGTAACGATTGGCAATACGACAACTATGCTCCGTCCGGTTTCATCGCTGAGCTTGCCACGCCGTTTAGGGCGAGGAACGCAGGCGCTCGCGGTGTTGCTGCTCGCGGGTTGTGGGACGGGGCTGGCGGACGTGCAAGGCAGCGTGTCGATCGACGGCGAGAAGGTCGTCTGCGCGGAGGATGTGCGCGGGACCGTGCTGTTCTCGCCGCGCGAGCCGGGCCTCCCCACGGGGAGCGGCGTGCTCGATGAGTCGGGGCAGTATGCGATTTATGTCGGCGCGAATGAGGGACTCAAACCGGGTCCCTATTCCGTCGCGGTCACGGTGACCAGGATCCGGCCGGCGAGCACGGAGGGGGGCACGCCGTCCGGTGAATTGCTGTCGCCGGCCAGGTATGCCAATCCCAAGGAATCAGGGTTGGAGGCGGAAGTCAAACCGGGAAGCAACACGTTCGACTTCGCGCTCGAAACGCGACGGAATGCCCGTTGAGGCGGACCCAGCGGGGGACGAGGGCTCGAAAAGTTCGACAGAGGCGGACCTTTGTGTCACGCTGAACAGACAGACGGAGAAGTGATGCACTCGATACTAGTCAGGCAGAGGATATTGGTTTCCCTGGGCATTTGGGCGGCGGGCGCAGCGACTGCGCTCGCCCAGATTCCGGACGTTCCCGGTTGGAAGATCAAGGTCAACGAGGAGTTCAACGGCAGCAGCCTGAACACCTCAATGTGGACCGCGATGAACCGCCGCGACAGCTTCAACAATGAGAAGCAATATTATCACCCGAACCAGGTCGTGGTGGCGGACGGGAATTTGCAGATCACGGCGATCAACGTGCCGCGCGACGGCAAAGCGTATCAATCCGGGTTGATCACGTCGAACGCGACCTACGGCCCCGGCCGGTTCGAAGCGCGGATGAATCTGCCCACGACGCAAGGGATGTGGCCGGCCTTCTGGCTCAACGCGAACAACGTCTCTTGGCCGAAGGGGGGCGAGATCGACATTCTGGAAAACCGCGGCAGTCAGCCGAACCTGGTGAGCAGCGCTTATCACTGGCAAGTCAGCCAGACGCAGCCCTGCTGCGATGGGCATCAATATGTGTTCAAGGAACTGACCTATTCCGGGCCGAGCGAGGACAATTATCACAACGCGTTCCACACGTATGCGGTCGAATGGGAAGAGACCCAGCTCCGCTTCTACGTCGATGGGACGCTCTATCACTCGGTTACTGAAAACGCCAACCGGCCGATCTACGAAACCGCGAAGAACATCATCCTCAACCTGGCTATCGGCGGCGACTTCGGCGGCGATCCGAATGGCAGCACTGTCTGGCCGCAGACGCTGCTGGTCGATTACGTGCGGATCTGGCAAAAACAGACGGGGCTCGCGGGCGACTACAATACAGACGGCATCGTCGACGCCGCAGATTACTCGATCTGGCGCGATTCGCAGGGACAGACGGGCATCGATCTGCCGGCCGACGGATCAGGCAACGGCACGGTCGGGCCCGAGGACTTCGACCTCTGGAAGACGAACTACGACGGCGCGCCTGGCGTCGGCGCCGCGACATCGCAAAATGTGCCCGAGCCGGGGACGGTGCCTTTGACGCTCGGCGCGCTATTGGCGCTGCTGCAGCGAGCGCGGCTCGCATCGAATCAGCCGCGGCGGTAGCGCGCATTTCGAGATGGCAGTGGCGCCGGGTGGCATGCTTTCACGGCGCAGCCGGACAAGCATATTTGCGCGAGCATCCTCACGCCGCTTTCGCGGCGAGAGCATGCCACTCAAAAAGTCTCTGCGAAAAAGCTCTGTGGGAGCGGTCTCCGACCGCGATTTAAGTCGGTGAGCTCTTTGGCATTGCAGCTGTTAATCGTCAATCGGCGTCAATCGGCGTCGGAGACGCCTCCCACAACACTTTGGATGGTCGTGCAAAGCCTCTTTTAAAATTGCTGCCAAGCTTAAGACGTGGCACTGGCGGGCGCGGGGTCGACGCCATTGACCCAGGGGCCGCCGAGCTTTTGATACTCTTCCGGATGGAGTAGGCTCCCCGTGTCGCCGGCCTTCCAGCCCGCGATGTGGTGTGCCGGGCCGCCCTGAGCGGAGATCTTCTCCCAGCCTTTGGCCCAGCTGGGATTGCCGTCCGAGACGGTCATCGTGTCTCGATCGAAATGGTACACCTTGCCCTCGCGGTAGCTCTTCGAGCCGAGCTTCACGATGACCATCGCCGCGGCGCCGAGCTCCGGCGAGCACTTGACCATCTCCGGCTTGCCGGCCGCCACCGAGTCGCAGAAGTTCTTGAAGTGCAGGTACGAGGTGTCGTCGATTTTGCCCAGCTCGATCCGTTCGTTCTTGATCTTGCTGTTGAGCGTAACCTGCGGCCGCTCGGCGACGAAATCGTACCCCTCGAACTCTTCGCCCGTGCCGAAGACGAACGAACCGTTGTGTCCGCGGATCAGCTGCTTGAGTGGTGTCTCCTGGCAGCACATAGTGGCGGTCACGAGGCCCTGGACGCCTTCCGGGAAGTCGGCGACGACCGTCGCCACGTCGGGAACGTCGCGGCCGTCGTATTCGAGATAGATGCCGCCGGCGCCGACGACGCGGGCGGGCCAGCGGAGGCCCGTGGCCAAAAGCATCGAGGTCGTGCGATGGACAAACAGGTCGGTGAACATCCCCGCGCCGAAGTCCCAGTAGCAGCGCCATTGGGCGAACTTCGCCCGATCGAACGGCATCTCCGGCGCGAGGCCGAATTCGGTACCCAGGAACATTTTCCAATCGATGTTCTTCGGCGTCATGTCGCGCGACAGCGTGTAATAGCGCCACTGGCCCATCACCGAATTGCGGAAGAATTCGGTCTGGTATTGGAGCACCTTGCCGAGCTGGCCGTCGCGAATCCGCTGATTGACGTCGCCCCACACGGGCAGTTCGGTCGACTGCACACCGACCTGCATCACCTTGCCCGACTTCTTCCACTCGTCGACGACGGCGAGGGCTTCCTCGACGCTGTGGGTCATCGGCTTTTCGCAGTAGACGTTCTTGCCGGACTTGAGCGCGTCGATCGTCTGCTTGGCGTGCCAGTGGTCGGGCGTGGCGATGACCACCGCGTCGATCGACGGGTCGTTGATGATACCGCGATAGTCGGCGACTTCCTTCGGGTCCTGCTTGATTTCGCTACGGATTTTTTCGGCCGCTTCGTGACGATAGCGGTTGAAGACGTCGCAGACGGCGACAACTTCCAGCGGCGCGCCTTCTTTGACCAGGCGGATCGTCGACGCGAGATGCGTCTGGGCCCGGCCGCCGACGCCGATGAAGGCGATCCGCATTTTGTCGTTGGCGGCCGGCGTGGCCGAGGTCGCGCCGAGGGCGGACGATGTGGCGGCATAAGCGGCCGCAGCGGCCGAACCGTGAATGAACTGACGACGCGAAACGTTACCCAAACCCATGTTGATGCTCCCCTTACTAGACTGACGCGCCGCGATCGACCGGCGGCGTGTTGCGATTCCCTCTATTGTAAACGGGAAACCGCGGGCGTGACAACGCGACGGCGGCCACAAAGCCGACGCCCGACGGCGGTCGATCTTAAAAAACAAAGGTTCTAAAGACGGCGGACAAGAAGTTTAACTTGTCTGCGACGTGACCAAATGGGTCTTTCCTGGTATCGCCACCTGAACCTTGGGAATGTCGTTCGTCCAGGCGTATTCGCTCGGTCCGAGCCGTTCGGTGCTCTTGAGGCATTCGTCCCAGGTGAGGGTCTGCCCGGTATAGGTGCACATCCGGCCCATCAAGGCGATCATTGTGCTATTGCACATGTATTTGCCATTGTTGATCGGTTTGCCGGCGCGAATGCTATCGAACAGCGCGACGTGTTCGAGGTCGTACATGTCGGCCTCGGGCCCTTCGTAGCGCCAGGGGTTTTCGCCGACGATGCGATTCTCGAGCAGATGGGCCTGTCCCTTGGTTCCGAGCACGACTTCGTCGACATACGAGCTGCAATCGTTTTGTTGGCGGCACATAAACGCCACTTCGATGTTGTTCGGATATTCGTAGAACACGCAGTGGTGGTCGTAGATGTTGCCGTAGGCCGGATCGGTCCGCTGCTGCCGGCCGCCGGAGCCGAACGCCCGCAGCGGATGGGCGTCGCCCTGGACCCAGGCGGTTTTGTCGAGGCTGTGGATCGCCTGCTCGGCAATGCAATCGCCCGAGAGCCAGGTGAAATAGAGCCAGTTGCGGATTTCGTATTCCATGCGGCTCCAATCCGGCTTGTCGCCGCGATGCCAGAGGCCGCCGGTGTTGTAGCAACTGCGAATCGCCACGATGTCGCCAATCGCGCCGTCCTCGGTGATGCGGCGGACCGTTTCACGGACCGCCGGGTGATACCGCCAGCAAAGCCCGGACACGACGGCCAGCCCCTTCTCATCAGCCAGGCGGCAGGACTCCAGCACGCTGTTGACGCCCGGCACGTCGACCGCGATCGGCTTTTCGACGAACGCGTGTTTCCCGGCCGCCACGGTGTACGCCAGATGGGACGGCCGGAAATGAGGCGGCTCGGCATGGAGCACGACGTCGACGCCGCTGTCGACCACCTGCTTGTAGGCGTCGAAACCGGTGAAAACGTGGTCGTCTTCGACTTGGATGCGGTCCTTGATTTTCTCCACGCGACGCAACCGGCGCACGCTGGATTTGGCCTGGTCGTCGAACGCGTCGCCAACGGCTGTGAGGACGTTGCTCGGGCTGGCGGACAAAGCGTTTTGCGCCGCCGAAGTGCCCCGCGAGCCGCAACCAATCAAGCCGATCCGCAGCTTCTCGTCGACGCCGGCGTGGACGGCCCGCGGAATCGCCATCGTGCTGGCCAGCGCCACTCCAGCGGCGACGGTCCCGGTTTTTTGCAGAAACGTGCGGCGATTAAGCTCATCGGAATCGCGTGGCAGCATGGCTCTTCCCACCTCGAGTTTGCGGTTTACGGCAGGTGCGGCAATCGGACGCCCCTCTGAGACTGACGGTAATGGAGCCGAACGCCCCTGGCAACATCGTGTTACGTCTTTTAACCGTCGGCGGCTCGCTCGATTGCGCCTTTTCTGCCAGAATCGCGGCGGGCGCAATCGTCGGCCGTGTGATCTGCGCAACCTGGAACGGAGAGAGCGATGAGAACTGAAGTGACGAGCTCGTCTGCACTGGTAACAACGATTTCCCCCTTGCTTTCCGTGCGAAACGGAGCGAAAGCCGTCGAATTCTACCGGGCGGCGTTTGGCGCGACCGAGGTTTTTCGAGTCGAAGATCCCGCCGGGGCCGTCGTCGCTCGATTGAGCGTCGATGGTGCGGAATTCTGGCTCAGCGACGAGTCGCCCGAGCACGGGAATTACAGTCCCGAAACGCTCGGCGGCGGCACGGTCCGCATGATTCTCACGGTGGCCGATCCCGATGCAATGTTCGCTCGAGCCGTGGCCGCCGGAGCCAAAGCGGTCTTCGCCGTTGGAGAAGCCCACGGTTGGCGGCTTGGCCGAGTCGTCGATCCGTTCGGCCATCATTGGGAAATCGGCCGACCGTTGGAAAAGTGAATTCGCTAGATTCCGTCATCGAGGGAGTCGTTTCTGAGATTCGATTTGTAACGCGTTACAAACTTCATCAACTGCTAGGTGCCGTGCTACCGCCAAGCGCTCGGATGATTGATTTTCCCGAAAATTACAGTATCAAAATCTTGACACCCGCGTGACCTTTGATAGGCTGAAGGAATCAGGCGAGAAACACTTCCGAAAACGTTTCGGTGTCGGGAGGCACCGGAGTCGGAGTGAAGTGGGCGGACCCTCTTCAAATACTCCCCGATTCTTTGGAAGCTTTTTCGCGGCTGTCGGGTCGGCGAGTCACGACGATGTGCGGTGCATCGTTCTCGAGCGCTTGCGACAGCGGATCGTCTTTTCTTGGGCAGATTGAGGACGTTGGAGAGTCTCACGTCGAGTTTCATTCTGGAGGTACGGTAATGAGAATCATGCGTTGTGCTTTTCTCGTGGCGTTTGCCGTCGCGGCGCTCGTCACGGCTCAGGCGAGTGCGAATCTACTCGCCAATCCGAGCTTTGAACAACCGATCACGATGGACGGCGCGCCATTTGTCGGATTCTGGGAAGGTTTCAGCGGTGGAGCGGGCGCTTCGTCGGCAAATGGTAATTCCATGCCGCGAACCGGCATTCAGGAATTGGACCTGGGAATCGACGGAATCGACAATTCATTTGCGGGTGCTTTCCAGGATGTGCCCGGTCTGATACCTGGCACGCCCGTCGTGTTCAGCGGCTATCACAAGAAGGGAACTGACCCGGCCGACGTCGGCATCGAGATTCGCATCGAATGGCGCAATACTGGCGCCAATACGGAAATCTCCCGTACGCCAAATTTGACGGTCGCTCCGGGCAGCGATTACGTTCCGTTCGCGCTGCCGTCCGTTGTGCCGGCCGGCGCCGATACGGCTCGCGTCGTGTACGCGATCCAGACGTTCGGCGGCGAACCAGGGCCGACCAACACAGGCCTCGTTTACGTGGACGATGTCTCGCTGGTTGTGCCGGAACCGATGAGCATCGCGCTCTGCGGATTGAGCTCCCTGGCGCTGTTGTTCGTGCGTCGTCGCTAATCGACGTAAGACTTAATCGAACCAAGTTTTCGAGAAGTGTTTGCAACGTGGCGTTTGCCCGTCGTCGAGGCGGGCAAACGCCTTTTTTGTTTTGTCCTCTCCACATTTCACATCTCGTCGCTCATGCTGATTTGGGGCTTTCTCGGCGGAACCTCCGGAGCACGAGCAATGCCGAAGCGGGCGCAACCTTCGTCGACTGAACGAGCGGGCCTTGTGAGGGATGATCCGACGCCGCTGGGCGGCACGTGCGTCACCCGATTCGAGCCGCTGCGCGAGCTTTTCGCAGCCAAGCTCGAGTCGGGGGAAGACCTCGGCGCCTCGCTCGCGCTCAACATCGACGGCGAGATGGTGGTCGATCTGTGGGGCGGCTGGGCCGACGAAGCCCGCACCGTTCCCTGGACGGAGAACACCATCGCCAATGTCTTCTCGACCACCAAGGCGATGACCTCGCTCGCCGCACTCGTGCTGGTCGATCGCGGCGAACTCGACCTCGAAGCGCCCGTCGCGCGGTACTGGCCCGAGTTCGCGGCTAGCGGCAAGTCTGGGATCAAGGTCCGCCACCTGCTCTCCCACACGTCGGGCGTCTCAGGCTGGGAGCAGCCCATCACCCTCGACGACTTGTACGACTGGGACAAGTCGACCGCCCTGCTCGCCGCGCAGGCGCCCTGGTGGGAACCCGGAACGGCCTCGGGCTACCACATGCTGAACTACGGCCACCTGATCGGCGAAGTGATCCGCCGCATCACCGGTCTGCGCCTGGGCGAGTTCTTTGCCGCGCAGCTTGCGAAGCCGCTGGGCGTCGACTTCCACATCGGCCTGCCGCTCTCGGAGTTCCCTCGCGTCACGAACGTGGTGTCACCGCCCCCTTCGCCGGCGGATCCGCCGCCGCTTGACCCGCAGCAGCTCGACCCCAACAGTGTGGCGTTCAAGACGCTTAACAACACCAACATACCGGGGCCGGAACACGCCAATACCGAAGCCTGGCGGCGGGCCGACATCGGCGCGGGCAACGGCCACGGCAATGCCCGCTCGCTCGCGCGCCTTCAGTCGGCGGTGGCCTGTGGCGGCGAAGTCGATGGGGTGCGGCTCCTCTCGCCGCCGACAATTGACCGGATCTTCGAAGTGCAAAGCGACGGGATCGACCTCGTGATGGGCATTCCGCAAAAGTGGGGCGTCGGTTATGGCCTGGCCCCGGAAGGTCGGGTGTGTGCTTTTGGCGGGACAGGCGGCTCGTTGGTGGTAATCGACGCGGATCGACGCATCACTTTTGCTTACGTGATGAATAAGTTGGCGCCGGGCGCGGGGACGATCGCAATGGCGCTGGCCGAGCGGGTGTCCGAGATCGTGAAACGCTGAACCACGCTCCGGACGGGCATGCACGTTCATGAAACCACTGCCGGAACTTTTTATGGCCGGGCGCTGTTGACCTCGAGCCGTACGGCCGTCAAGCTACGACTTCCTGCACTACGCGGGCCGGTTTCACGCCGGTGAGTTTCTCGTCGAGGCCGCGATAGAAGTAGGTCAGCTGTTCGTGCGGCAGGCCGAGGAGATGGAGTAGCGTGGCCTGGAAATCGCGGACGTGGACGGCGCCCGACACGGGCTGCATGCCGATCGGGTCCGTTTCGCCGTAGCTGAAGCCGGGTTTGACGCCGCCGCCGGCGAGCCACATCGTGAACGCGTCCGGCTGGTGGTCGCGGCCGACGAACGCCATTTCGCGGCCGCCGCGATTTTCACGCATCGGCGTCCGCCCAAACTCGCCGCCCCAGACCACAAGCGTGTCTTCCAACAGGCCGCGTTGTTCCAAGTCGGTCAAGAGCGCGGCCGTGGCCCGATCGACCGCGACGCACTTGTCGCGGAAGCCGAAGTTGAGGGCCTCATCTTTCGACGCGCCGTGGGAATCCCAGCCCCAATCGAAGAGCTGCACGTAGCGGACGCCGCGCTCGATGAGCCGCCGCGCAAGCAGGCAATTGTTGGCAAAATGCTCCTCGCCGGGACGGGTGCCGTAGAGGTCGTGGATGTGCTTTGGCTCCTGCGTGAGATCGACGGCGTCGGTGGCCGCCATCTGCATGCGGTAGGCCATTTCGTACTGCGCGATCCGCGTTACGGTTTGCGGATCGCCGAACTCTTCATACGTCCGCTCATTGATGCGGGCGATCGTGCGAATCATTTCGCCGCGGAGCGAACGATTAACGCCCTTGGGATTCGAGAGGAACAACACGGGATCGCCCTGCGAACGGCATTGCACGCCCTGGTACACCGACGGCAGGAACCCCGAGCCCCAGATGCTCTTGCCAGCGCTGGGAAACTTGCCGCCGGACAGCAGGACGACAAAGCCGGGCAAATCCTGGTTTTCGCTCCCCAGGCCGTAGGTGGCCCAGCTACCGATCGAAGCGTGTCCGAGATTCTGGTTGCCGGTGTGGAGCAGCAGCTCGGCCGGCGCGTGGTTGAATTGTTCCGAATGCACGGCTCGCAAGAAGCAGACTTTGTCGGCGACTTGCTTGAAGTGCGGCAAGCGATCGGAAACCCAGAAGCCGGCCTCGCCAACCTGCTCAAAGGGATAAACCGGGCCCAGCAGTTGTGGCACGCCGCGGATGAAGGCGAAGCGCTTGCCTTCGAGAAATTCGCGCGGGCAGTCCTGGCCGTGGAGCGCCTGGAGCTGCGGTTTGTAGTCGAACAATTCGAGTTGGCTCGGCGCGCCATCGAGGTGCAAGTAGATCACACGTCGGGCCTTGGGGGCGATCGGCGTCGACCGCGGCAACCAAGGTTGCTTGGGATCGAACACGACGCTCGACTGTCCCGCTTCGGCTGCCCCCGCGCCAAGCCCGCAGACGGCCGCCGCCAATCCGCCGAGCGACTGCTTCAAAAAGTATCGCCGCGTGGCGTGCTGAGCTGCGGCCAGATGGGCGGATTGGAACAAATTCATCGCGTGAGGACCTCGTCCAGATTGAGAATTGCACTGGCGACGACCGAAAGGGCGGCGAGCTCGGGCGTGGCGGCAACTTGCTGCGACGCGGCGCGATCGGCGTCAAAGTTCTTCCGGGCCGCCTCGTATAGAGTCGTCAGGTCGTTGAGCGTTGCGGCAGCCGGTTCACGGCCGGTCGCCTCCTGGTAGGCCCAGGAGATGCGCTCGGCAGGCGTTGCGCCGCCTTCGTCGACCATTCGGTCCGCGAGTCCCGCGGCTAATTCCACGTACGCTTCGTCGTTGAGCGTTACCAATGCCTGCAGCGGTGTGTTTGTCGCGATCCGCCGCGCGGTGCATGATTCGCGGCTCGGCGCGTCGAACGTCGTCATGCTCGGATACGCGCTAGTCCGCTTCCAAAACGTGTAAATCGCCCGGCGAAAGCGATTTTCATCCTGGGCAGTTTCCCATTTGCGGTCGTTATAGACGCTGCGCCAGATGCCGTCGGGCTGCGGGGGCATCACCGGCGGGCCATACATTTTCGGCGAAAACTTATTCGAAAGCACGAGCGCCTGGTCGCGGACCATCTCGGCGGAGAGCCGTTGACGCGGACCATGCGAGATTAGCAGATTCTGGGGATCGTCGGCGGCACTCTCGGGCGACGCCGCGGCCGTCTGGCGGTAAGTCGACGACAGCACCAGCTCGCGGAGCAGCCGCTTCATGCTCCAATGGAAGTCGTTTTGAAATCGCAGCGCCAGATGATCAAGCAATTCAGGATTCGATGGCAGGGCCCCCGAAGTGCCGAAGTCTTCGACCGTTTCGACCAGCCCCATACCAAACAGCTGCTCCCAGAGTCGATTGGCCATCACGCGCGCCGCGAGCGGATTCTCGGGCGAGACTAGCCAACGTGCCATCGAGAGGCGGTCGTGCGTAACGCCGGCGGGCAGCGGGGGCAGCAACTGCGGTGTGCCGGGCGACATTTCCGCGCCCTTGTCGAGCCACAGGCCGCGGACAAACTCAAACGTGGATCGCCCTTCGCCTGCGTCCAGATCTCCGGTGACGGGAACGTCAATGCCCGGGAAGCCGTCGCGCTCTTGCTTCAGCTCGGCGAGACGGCGCTGGTCGGCCTGAAAGTCTTTCTCCGCCAGGAGCGCGGGCCACCTGCCGTCAGCAGAGACCGAGTACCGACCCCGGCCGATCACCAGTGCCGCGTCGCCGACGGTCGCCCGATCTTGCGCGAGTCGAATCCGGATACGGCTGCCGGGCGGAACCGGCATTTCGGCATCCAGCACGAACACCGCGTAGTGCGAGCGCCACTGCCGCGAGTAGCTGGCCCAGCCCGCGGGATCGGCATCGAGCGAGCCGTTGGGATCGAGGATCGGGTCCACTTCGTCCGAGAACGCCCGCTGAAACTTGAGCGGCAGCGGGTCCTTTTGATCCGGCACGAGGATTTCGACTTCGAGCTGCGAGAGCACAAATCCCAGTTCCGGGATGCGTCGTGCCGCTTCGGGATCGCGCGTCAGTGCGTCGATTCGCGCGGCGGTCACTCGATCGAGCTCCGACGGGAACGGGGCTTCGAGAGTGAACTTGGAACCGGTCGAAATTGTGCCTTCGGCGAAGACATCTGTGGCCGCAGAGTCGCCGGCAGCTTCCTCGCTCTCAACGCGCAGCTGGGTGCTGCCGGTCGATGTGGCGGTGTCGATTGAAAGGTTTCTCCACTGGCCCGCTTCTTCCGCCAGCGCCGCCACGCGCTCGTGCGTCCGCTGGAGCAGCTGCTTGCGTTCCGCTTCCAGCGCCGTCGCCCTCCCAAAGTCGCCCGAGCGCAACGGCACGCGGAGCTTGGGATAGTCCTCTTCGACGTCCGCGTCACGGGTGTCGTCGAAGAGGGCCATGAACTGGTAATATTCTTCGTGCTTAAAGGGATCGTAGGGATGGGAATGGCACTGCACGCAGCCGAAGGTCGTCGCCTGCCACACCTGCCAGGTGGTGTTGATGCGGTCGATCACCGCGGCGATGCGATATTCCTCATCATCGGTGCCGCCCTCGGAATTCGTTTGCGTGTTGCGGTGGAAAGCCGTGGCCAGCCGGTCCTCGACCGTCGGCAATTCGACGAGGTCGCCCGCCAATTGCTTGATCGTGAACTGGTCGTACGGCATGTCGGCGTTGAACGCGCGGATCACCCAGTCGCGATAGGGCCAGATGTCGCGATTCGGATCGTGCTCGAAACCGGTCGTGTCGGCATAGCGGGCCAGGTCGAGCCACATCGCGGCCCACCGCTCGCCGAAGTGGGGCGAAGCCAGGAGTCGATCGACGACTCGCTCGTAGGCATCTGGCCGAGTGTCGGCGACGAACTCTTCGACGTCTTCGGTCGAGGGCGGCAACCCGATCAAGTCGAAAGAGACGCGTCGCAACCATTCGCGCCGGCTGGCTGGCGGCGACGGCGCGAGCCCGGCGGCCTCGAGCTTCGCCAACACGTAGTAATCAAGCGGCTTGGCGCACCACGAGGCGTTTTTGACCGTCGGCCGCGGCGTCGCTTCGGGCGGCATGAAGGCCCACGGCTGCTCCCACTTGGCCCCCTCCCGGATCCAGCGCTTGACGAGCGCGATCTCGTCCGCGGATAGCGGCGGGCCATGATCGGCCGGCGGCATCCGCGAATCGGGGTCGGGGTCGGTGACACGGTCGATCAGGTACGACGATTCGACGTCGCCCGGCGCGACGGCCGGCTGGCCCGAATCGCCGCCGGCGAACACATTGTCGGCGTAGACGAACGACAAGCCGCCCGCCTGTTTGACTCCCCCGTGGCATGAGACGCAATTCTTCGCGAGGATCGGGCGAATCTGCTGGTTGAATCGCACCGGCGGCTCAGCGGCGTGGCTCAACCCAACAACCGCCGCCAGAGAGACGACCGCCGCACAGACCAGCCGAGTTGTCTGCAGCGGGTCTGAAATTGACGCCAACTCACGCATCGCAAACTCTGTCAGGTGATCGTTCGAGTGGAAGGTAGCTGTCCGCCACACATTATAACACTGCTGACGCTGCTCCACCGACGGCTGTATCGCGCTTTTTTCGACCGTGCTTTCCCACAGCGGAGCGACTTCGCAGGCTCGTGTCGAACGATATCTAACTTGTTAAAATACAGGGAAGAATTGAACGCGACTTGTCCCCGCAGCGACGCCGGACGTAATGGATACCCGAGACTCTGATAGTCCGAGCCCGCTGGAACTTGAACAGGCGGTTGACGAAATCTGTGACCGGTTCGAGCGAGCGTGGCAAGCAGGAGAGATCCCGCGGCTGGAAGATTTCGCGACTCAGGTATCCTCCGCAGCGCGTCGCCAACTCCTGGCAGAATTGCTGGCGATTGAATTGGAGTACGCCCGCAATGGAAGCGAACGGGCTCTCAGCGCGAAAGATATTTTGGCTCAGCATCCCGCGTTAGCAGTGGAGCTGCGCGAACCGCTCGCAGCCCTGCTGCGCCGGCCGGCCGCTTCCGGAAAATCTGCGCATGCAGACGATGGCGGCTCGACGATCGCCACGCTGCGGCCGAGCGGCTCGGAAGGCTTGCACATTCGCTGCCCCCATTGCCAGGTCGCGCTGGAGCTCCTGGCCGACTCGCCGCTGGACAAGATCAACTGCCACAGCTGCGGCAGCAATTTCAGTCTGGTCGGAGGCGGCGACGATTCCGCGGAGTCGGTCGCGCCGCGACAGGTTGGACGCTTCCGCCTCGTCGAACGGATCGGCGTCGGCGGGTTCGGCAGCGTCTGGCGGGCCCACGATGCGGACCTCGACCGCGCCGTGGCCGTCAAAATTCCGCGCAAAGGCCAACTCACCTCGACCGAGATGGAGCTGTTCTTCCGCGAGGCCCGGGCGGCAGCCCAGCTGCGCCATCCAAACATCGTGCCGGTGCACGAGGTGGGCCGCGACGGCGATACGATCTTTATCGTCAGCGATTTGATCCTGGGCGAGTCGCTGGCCAATTGGCTCAGGGAGCAGGCGCCGTCGACACGCGACATGACCGTATTGTTGGCGAAAGTCGCCGACGCCCTCCACTACGCGCATGAGCAGGGAGTCGTGCATCGCGATTTCAAGCCCTCGAACGTGATGATCGACCAGGCGGGCGAGCCGCACCTGATGGACTTCGGCCTGGCGAAGCGCGAAGCCGGCGAAGTCACGATGACGATCGACGGCCACATCGTCGGCACGCCGGCGTACATGTCGCCCGAGCAGGCCACGGGCGGCGCATCCTGGGTCGATCGCCGCACGGACGTCTACTCGCTCGGCGTGGTGCTGTTCGAGGTGCTCACCGGCGAGCTGCCGTTTCGCGGCAATGCACAGATGCAAATTCGCGAGCGGCTCGTCGCCGATCCGCCCGACCCGCGGACGCTCAATCAAAAGTCCCCCGTCGATTTGGCAACCATCTGCCTTAAATGTCTGGAACGAGAGCCCAATCGCCGCTACAGCACTGCGTTGGAGGCCAGCGACGAACTGCGGCGGTACCTGCGCGGCGAGCCGATCCTGGCCCGGCCGATTTCGCGCACCGGGCGATTGCTGCGCTGGGCCCGGCGGAACCCCGCGCCGGCGACGGCGGCGGTGCTGGCGATCGTGCTGGCGATTGCCGGGCCGATAACGGCAATCACGATCGCGCGGCAGCGGAACAAGATTGCCGGAAAGCTCGATGAGATTGCGAGATTGGTCACAACCGAAGGCGGCAAGCTCAAAGAGAGTAACGAGGCGCGGCAAAACCTCGAAGCGAAAGTTCGCGACCTGCTCGGTATCAAGTCGCAAGAATGGACCTCCGACACCGAATTAAATCGCATGCTCATGGAAGATCTGCTCAAAGAGCGCCGCGATGCGCTCACGTCTGCGCTCGCGGGTGATGCCGTCTCACGGGAGTCGAAGGCCCGCGGGCATCTGGCGTTGGCCTACTTGCTTGCGGGTCTCAACGAGCGCGACGCGGCGCGAACGCAGGCCCAGGCGGCAATTTCCGAATTGAACGAGCTGGCCGCAGCTCACCCTGAGAGTCTGCGGTGGGGCATCGGCCTCGGCGAATGCTACCAGCTGCTCGATCAATTGGACGACACAACGAATACCAGCCTACCGGAAAAAGAAATCGCGGTGTTGACCCACACCCGGAAATTGCTGCAACAAGCCGCCGACGCGAAAAATCCTCAATTGCTCAAAGCGATCGCGGAACAATCTGCCAAATGGCCGATCGATCCAGACGAGCTCTACCTGCTGGCCTGCGGCTTAACCGACCGCCCGGCGACGCTTGCGGAGCCGCAACCGCTGCCGACTAAGGCTCCCAGCGATTGATCTCGTGGCCGTTGCGGGTGGCCAGCTCGCGGAGCACGGAGAGGTCGATCGATTCGTCGATCACATGGACGCTGCCGTCTGCCATGGCAAACGGCACCACGTCGGGATGCGAGCTGTCGAACTCCAGGTCGTTCAGCAACATCGTTTTTGCGGCGCCGGCGGGCGCTTCGGGGTCGCCCACGTAGTAACCATAGCGGCTATGGTCCGCGCCGAGCGGCCAGCGGACGTTGCGCGTCGACCGCATGCAAACCTTGTACTGCGGATTCTTAAACCAGTAGGAGCCGTCGGTCCAAACGTGGAGGATGTAGGTTCGTTCGCCAATCGCCAGCGTGTGCGAGGTGCCGTCGGTGATGTCGCTGATGCGGGTGTCGCTCTTGGGATAGAACACGCCGTCGGTGTAGACGTCGCCGCAGCCGAGGTCTTCCAGGTCGCGTCGTCCGTCGTCCGTAGCGCCGGCCCCGGCGACACCTTCGTAATCGGACTGGGGAAACTCGACGCTATCCGGCTGTCGCTCGACCGAGGGACAGTAGAAGATCGAAGGGGGCCGCGTCCTTTTGTCGCCATCGTAACCGCCTTCGTCGTTGGGCGGCACCGCGGCATAGGTCGACTCGCCTTCCATGTAGGGAAGAACCAGCAAGCGCCAGCCGACGCTTTCTGCATTGGGCCGTTTGTGTTCGCGCGAACCCGTGGGGAGTTCCCGGTTCTGAGACTCATAGTTGAGTGTGGCGAGCACCTGCTGCTGCAAGTTCGTCGTACACTGACGCCGCCGGCTGGCTTCCCGCGCCGATTGCACCGCCGGCAGCAAGATCGCCAAGAGCAGCGAGATGATCGCCACGACGACCAGCAGTTCGACCAGCGTAAACGCTGCGCGTTTGCGCCCGCTCACTGCAGGCAGCTCGACGAGCGTAAAGGCCGGCCGCCGTATGCGGCAATCCGAGAGCAGTGAATGCGAAGGATGCGCCCGAACCATGTGTCAATCGAAAGTCAATCGGCCGATCGAATCGCCCGGCGTCGCGGGCGAATCGTTGCCGCAACGGTGCCCACGAGGGCGGCGATCACGAGTGTCGAGGGTTCCGGAATCGCGCCGCCCACCAGCGCCGCCTGTACCAACGCGGCGGCCGAGCCGACGCCGCTCGATTCGAGCTGATCCACGAACCAGGGAATATCGTCGAAATCAAACACGGAATCCAGGCTGCCGCGGGTCACCGGGATCTCGCCGAAGTAAGTGTTGCTGTAGGCCTCCGGGTTTTGGATGCCCAGCGCGAACGCGGGCACGTCGTTTTCGTCGACGATGCCGTCGACATTCATGTCGGCTGGGACCAGCGAAAACGAAAACATGTGCATCACGTCGACCGCCCACCAGCCGTCGTCCCCCGCATCGGTGACGCCGTATTCGATCCGTGCCAGCGCGCCATTCGGGCCGCTCAGGTACGGAGCGAGGTCGACGTAGACTCGTTCGTTCAGGCTTTGGGTCTTGTAGAACGGATTTGGAGAGAAATTCGGCTTTAGCGTGAGCGACGGGTGCCCCTGGGAATCGACGTAGGGCGCCGACTCCCACCGCAGAACTGGCACGACGTTGTTGTTTGGGAATCGCAGGCGGATCGATGCCCGCTGATTGTTCTGATCGGGGTCGAACCGCTCGCCGTCGTCGCAGCATCCCGGCATCCAGCTGCTGTTGAACGACAGCTTCGTGCCGCCCTTTTCGGCATTCGTGAAATCGATCAGCGGCGTGGTCAGAAACGTGTCGTAGAAACCGACGGTGTTCGCAGGGTTGCCTTTGTCGTTCCAGGCGTCTGTTTCGGCAACGGCAATCGTGTCCTTGCCCAACGTAAATTGGTCGCGGAAACGTGGTCCGACCGATTCCCAAAATGATTTCCGCGCAAACGACCAGCCCTCCCATTCAAAAACGCCGATATCCGGATTGCCGACGCCCGGCACGCCGCTGGCGTCGCGGATCCAGTTGGAGGGAGCGTTGTGCGTGAAGGCGTTTGGAACCGTCGGCAGCTCGTCGACGCTGGGCTGCAGCGGCAGACCGTCGAAATCTTGATACAGGTGCGTCGTGATGGCGCACGCGGGGGGCGCTACGCATGCAGCGAGCGCCGTCCCCAGGACAATCGCCACCCGACCAACCACGGTTCGACGACGCGAATTCATAGGTCTTATCTTACCGCTCTGGAGATCGGCCGCCATCACATTCCTGGCTACCGCGACAGCTGATCGTTCAGCGACCACTCGATTGCTCCGCGCGACCCTCGGCTTTGCGCAGAAAGCGTGTCTTCTGCTTGGATGGTTCGCGGAAACCGACTACGCTGTCCTAGATGTTCACACGTTTCGGCTTGGCGTTGAGCATCCTCTTGGCGGCCGGCAATCTGGTGCGGGCGGCTGATCCGCCGCTCCATTTCTGGCTGTCGAATTCCGCTACCGAGTTTGCCGGTCCCACGGCCCCGCAACTGCAACTCACGGCCGGCAGCAGCGCCAATTTGTATCTTTGGTGCCGGCCTTCGACGGGAGCGAACCTTCGCAATTTTTCGCTCCACCTCGTCGCCAACCAGTCGGGCGCGGATCTGGTCGACGGGACGTTCACCATTTTCAACACTTCGACGGCTGCTGCCGACCGATTTGAGTTTGTCACCGATTCAACGTTGATGCCTCCCTTATTGTCCGACTTTACGGAACTTCAAGTCGCGGCCGGCAGCGCCGACCGGCTGGGGAATCTGCAAGGTTTTACGCTGTTTCCTGCGCCGAACATCGTCGGCCTCGGCTCAAAGTGTGCAATCGGCGAAATGAATTGCGGAGTGGCGGCGGACGGCAAGCCGGCTTGGTTGCTGGGTTCGATTGGCGTCAAGGCGCTCACGCCGGGAGCCAATGTGGAGTTGTTCTTGCAGGTTGGCGACTTCGGAGCGAACCAATTTGTTCCGGCCCTGGGCGACTACGATCAAAATGGCACCAACGCCGTTCTCGATTTCGATCAATGGGATCGCAATTTTGGCTCGGTGCTGGGGCTGACGGCCGACGGCAACGGCAATGGGGTTGTCGATGCCGCCGACTACAACGTGTGGCGCGACCATTTGGGGGCTACCTCGGCCTTGGAAACGACGGCCCAAACCAACATTCAATTCGGAGTCGATTCAACGCCGCTGACTCCGCCGGTCAGCTACAACGCCTTCAGCGAGCGCGGCCTCACCAAGGCGGGCGACACGGCGGATGCGGTAATCGTTGTGGCGGGGCCGGGCGGAGGATCGGTCGGAAGCGTCGTTCCGGAGCCGCCCGTCTCAAGTTTGCTCCTCGGTGTGTGGCTCGCCGCGGCGAAGCGCCGGCGGCTATAGAGGAGATCAACGGGCGATCTCGTCACCCGACAGCCGGCGATTCTTTTTTGCCGGCCGGGCGCGGCTCAAGAGGCGGTCGCTTGGGACGACCAGATCGTGCGAATCAGTCCCAGCTTCCGTTCGACCGTGCGTTCGGCGACGCGCAGCTCGGCGGCCGCTTCGGCATTGGTCCAACCTTCGAGCTTCCATTTGGCAATCTGGCGAAGCGTGTCGTTGGGCAGCGCCTGCATCAGCCGCTGGCATTCTTCCTGGATGGCGGCCAGATAGTCGGGGCCGATTTCTTCCGTGATCAGCTCCTCGATATCGGCCAGGTCAGCCGAGTCCTTAGGCATCCGCAGCGCCTGACCGCCGCGCTTGAGCGCCAGCTGCCGCTTCCGCTGGTTGAGCGCCTTGCGTGCGGTCATCGTGGAGAGCAACGACCACAAATTGTCGCGGTCCTTCAGCTCCGGGAACCGCTGCTTTGAGATGCCGCGGAATAGGCTGTCGAGGGCGCTCAAGGCGACGTCTTCCTCGTCTTCGCAGCCGCGCGGCGCGTTGCCCAGCTTGACCCGCGCGAGCCCGACGATCCGTTGGAAATAGCGTTCCCAGATCTGTTGTTGGGCCGCGCTGTCGTCCCCGACCTGCAACTCCGCCAGGAGCATCGTCACCGAGCCACGGGGATCGTCGTTCATGGCGATTCGCTATGCGCGGAGTAGAAGATTGAAGGTTTCTATTTTAGCCGGCTGTGGCACGGGCCACAATTTGCGGCTGCGAGCGCGATTACCGGCCGTCGAGCGAGACGACAAACACCTGGTTCCAAACGCCGTCCGCTGCATGGACAGGTCTGACATAGGCGATTGATCGGCCGTCCGGCGAAAAGACGCAGGCCTCGGGGCGCGGTGCGGCGTCACCTTCCAAGCGCGGAGTCAGCCGCTGCGACCGGCCGCCCGGCACCTCGGTGACGAATACGCTGCCGTCGGCGAGATGAGCAATTTGCCGGCCGTCCGGGCTCCAGCTGAACGCGGACGCGACGTCGAAACGTAACCGCGAAACTTGCACCGGCTCGCCGCCGTTGGGCGAAAAGGTCCATAGTTGTACCACGCCCGCGTCGTCGCGCATCAAGCACGCGATGCGACCGCCATCCGGCGAGCTGCGCGGCCAATGCCGCGGCCCCTGCAGACCGGGGTAGTTTCGCTCGTCGGTGAAAGTGAGGCGCCGCTGCTGCGCACCGCGGGGGGGCGCGGGCCGCGTCGTGGGCGTTCCCGCAAGCGGAGCTTCTCCGGCGACGCGCACGTCTTCCGGCAGGTCGACGACGAACAGCTCGGCATGCATGCCGCCGTCGGCGCGGGTCACTCGCCCTTGAAAGGCGAGGGCCTTTCGCTGGCGCTTGCCGTCGGGCCTCAGGTAGCCGTCGGTCCCGATCCAGGCGTCGTCGAAGGCCCGCGAGATGTCGTCGCTCCCCGGCCGCAGCTCGTGAACAGTCCGCGTCACCAGTACGGAAAACGCGGAGCCGTTGTGATTGCGGGGATGGCTGCCCGCCACGTGCACGGCGTGCCCCAGCACGCTCACGCCGACGTTGCGCTGATTGCGCTCGTGCGGGCGATCACCCGCGGCGTCGGCCGCTTCCAGGACATGATCGTCGTAGGTGAAACTGACCCACTGGCCATCGCCGCTGAAGACATGCACGTGCGAGCCGCCGCGCAAAGCGCCTGGAGTGTACGGCGGCACGAGGTCGCGTGCGTCCAGCGGCACAGCGACGCCCGGCCGCGCGAGGTCGACGATCACTCCCTGACGGTGCGATGCGGAATATTGCCAGTCATCGGTTGGATGCTCCGGCCCGAGAATGAAGGCCACCTGCTCCGCGATGGGGCTGAACGTGGCGACGCCGCAATGCGCGCCGTGGCGCGAGCGATAGATTTCGCGGACCTCTCCCGTGCCCACATGAACGATCTCGATCGAGCGGCCGTCGAACATGCTGCCCGCCGAATCGCTCCGCGTGTCGTAGACGATCCACTGGCTGTGGGGCGACCAGACCGCCGTGTTCGTGAGGATGTGCCCGCACGGCCGATAGGTGAGTTGAGTTTCCGGCACTGGAATTCCTGGGTGAGTCGCTCTGCCCTGCCCCGTTACGAGCCGAGCTCATCTCGTTTCAGGCGCCGCGCCAGCTCGCCGATCTCCGCTGAGTCGATTTTGCGCAACGCACCGTCGGTCAGAAATGGCCGGGAAACCAGTTCCAGCGACGCCTTGCCAGACAGCGAGCTGTCGCGCTCTGCACGGGATGCTCCAACGTGAACCTCGTGGCAGCGCGTCCGCTCGATGATCTCCAGCACGTTGTCGCTGCGAACGCCGCCACCCGGCATGACGGTCAACTGCCCGCGCGTGCGATCGGCGATTTCGCGGATCAACGCGGCGCCGGCAAGCGCCGTGGATTCTTGGCCACTTGTGAGCAACCGCGTCACTCCGAGTCGCACCAAATCATCGGCGGCGGCGAGCGGGTCGCACACGAAATCGAACGCGCGGTGAAACACGGTCTCTCGGTCTCCGGCGAGCGCGACGATTTCCTGGCAACGCGGCTCGTCGATGCGGCGGTCACAGGTGAGAAAACCGAAGACAATTCCGCGCACCCCGCCGCCCAGAGCCCACTTGGCATCCAATAGCGCAGTCCGGAATTCATCCGCCGCGTAGTGGAACCCGCCCATTCGCGGCCGGATCATGGCGACTACCGGGACGGTCACCCGCTCGAGGACCTCGTCGACGAGGGCCGCCGACGGGGTGAGGCCGCCGACCTCCAAGGCGCTGCAGAGTTCCAATCGATCGGCGCCGGCGCGTTCGGCCGCCACGGCGTCGGCCACGCTGCTCACACAGACTTCGATCAGGGGTCGTTGCGGCATCCTTGCGGACATTTTAGCGGCCTGCGCTTAGCGACTCTCCACTCGCACGGCCCCGCCCAGTCCGGCGCGCGTGCCCGGCGAAGCTTCGACTAGTACCTGGACCGCCCGCGCGCCATCGCCCGGCGGCAGCTCCACAGCGAATTCGTTACCTTGCGGCGACGACTTTTGGCCGGCCAGCTTGCCGTCGATCCACACTTCCGCCTTCCCGACCAGTTCGGCGAACACCAATTGACCGCCCGCCTTGCGGACGGCCGAGACGGGTTCGAAGCGAGTGCGGTAGAGCGCGAAGCGTCCTGCGTCAAATTGTTGCAGGCGGCCGGGCCGAATGGAAGTTCCCGCCAGGTCGCCGGCCGACGACGCCCGCCACTCGGGGCTGGGCGGCCGCTCGGTGAGCTTCGACATATTCCAATGGGTCAGCAAAAACGTCGGCTTGACGACGGGTACGGCGGGTCGCTCGGCGGCCGGTGTCACGTCGATTTCAACTTCACCAGCTGCGAGGCCCGGCGACGTCGCCCGTAATTTGATCGGGCCGTTGTCCCCGGCGCGCGACTGCAGGATCACCTGGGCGTATCCATTGAACAGGCTGCGGCTGTCCCCCTGCTCAGGCTCGTGGCAATTCGGATCGCCGTTGCCGACGCCAATGATCGCGGCCGGCCCCTCGAATGTAAACTGCACCGGATGCTGCGCCGTCGGCACGACGCGGCCCTCGGCGTCGACGGCCTCAACCGTGATCGGCAGGGCGTCGCAGCCGTCGCCGACGATTCGCGATCGATCCGGCACGAGCCGCAGCGACACCGCGTCGCCAGTCGTCTCCACGCTCGATTGGCCGACTACTTCGCCATTGCGTTTCACAACCGCTACGAGGTTGCCGGGCTCATAGGGGACGTTCCACGAAACCATTTCGTACGGATCGACCGATTTTTCGCCCAGCGATTTGCCGTTGAGCGAGAGCTCGGCGGAATCGCCATTGGTGAGGACCATCACTTTGATCGGTTCGTTGTCGCGGCCCGTCCAATTCCAATGGGGCAGGATTTGCACGATCGGCCGGTCGTCGATCCACATTGCCTGGCGGAGGTAGTAGCCCGCCTTGGGAAACCCGCACAGATCGAGGCAGCCGAACGACGAGGCGGTGGCCGGCCACTCCAGCGGTTGCGGCTCGCCGTGGTAATCAAAGCCTGTCCACACAAAGCCGCCGGCGACGAACGGCCGCTTGGCGATCTGCTTCCAGGCGTTGCGGTGGGTCGTTCCCCAGGGTTGAAACTCGGTGTCATACGAGGCCAGCACCGCCCGCTTGCGATCGGTCGCGTACTCGCCGCGCGTCATGACGGCCGAAGTGTCTTCCGAGCTGACCACCGGCTTGGACGGGTTGGCGGCGTGATAGGCGTCGTATTCGCCGTGCTGATAGTTGAAACCCGCCACGTCGGCCGCCTGCGAGGCGTTGAAGCGGCTGAGCATCGAATTGCTCTGGGCCGCGGTCACGGGCCGCGTGGTGTCGAGCTGCTTCACCGTGTGCGCCATCCGCCGCACCATCTCGTAACCCTGCCACGTGCCCTGCATCGGCTCCTCGTTGAACACCGACCAGAGGATTACGCTGGGATGATTGCGGTCGCGCCGCACCAGCCATTCCAGGAGCCGCATGGTTTCGGGCGTGGTGTTGAAGTTGCGATTCTCATCCATCACGAGCATGCCGAGCCTGTCACACTCATCCAGAAACTCGGCGGCCGGCGGATGATGGGAACAACGATAGGCGTTCGCGCCCATTTCCTTGAGCCGCCGGAGCCGAAACTCCCACAGCGAATCGGGCACCGCCACGCCCACGCCTGCATGGTCCTGGTGATTGCAGACGCCCTTGAGCTTGAGCGGCTGGTCGTTGAGAAAGAACCCCTGGTCCGCGTCGAAGCGGATCGTGCGAAAACCGCAGCGGGTCGCGACCTGATCGATTTCATGGCCGTCCTGCCAAACGGTCGTGCGGAGCTCATAGAGCGTCGGTTCGTCGACCGACCACAGCTGCGGCGACACCACGGGCAGCGCCATTTTCACCACCGACTCGGCGAGCGGATCTACCGTGGCCGTCGCAGTCTGCCTCACGATTTCCTTGCCGGCCGGATCGACTAACACCGCTTCGACTTCGACGTCCGCCGGATTCGCAGCACTGCTCTCGACGGTCGCTTCGTAGGGTATCGTCCAAGAGTCGTCGGCGTTTCGCACAGGATTCGCGTACACGCCATCCGTCGCCAAGTGCACCGGCGCGCGTTTCACCAGCCACGTGTGCCGATAGATGCCGGCCCCTTCGTACCACCAACCCTCCATCGGGTCGGCGTCGACGCGGACGGCAACCGTGTTCAGATCGTCGCCAAAGCGGGCAAAGGGCGTGATGTCGATCGCAAACGACGTGTACCCGCACCAATTGCGATGGGCCAGGATGCCGTTGACCCAAACGGTCGCATGCGTCGCCACGCCGTCGAACCGCAGCTCGAGGTGCCGGCCCTGATCGGTACTCGGCAGACGGAAGTGGCGGCGATACCAGCCCACGCCGCGCCGGCGGTAGCCCTGCGAGAGATTCGCGTCGCGATCGACCGTGCCCTCGATCGCCCAGTCGTGCGGCAGGTCGAGCGTGCGCCACTCGGAGTCGTCCGCATCCGGTGCGGCGGCGCCCCAGGCCCGGCCCGCCTTGGCGTTCTCGTACGACGCGGTCTGGCCCTTGAGTTCGGGAAAGGGAATGTCGCCCAGATGGAACAGCCAGCCGCGGTCGAGCGAGAGCCGCTCGCGCGATTGCGAAGCCGTTGCAGGCGTCGCGCGGGGCTCCTCGATGGCCGATTGGGCCAGCGCGCCTTGGATCCCTAAGAGCCCCACCAGGATCCAGGCTGCCGCCTGCCCGCGAACAAGTTGCTTCATAATGGACGATCGCCGAACAGCTTGGTGTCTATGTTTGATTCATTTCGCATAGCACACGGGGAGTTCCCCTCCGAGTCACACCGGCGCGGCAAACGCCTCGCGCAGCAAGGCGAGACTCTTCGGAATGGCCGTCCGCCAATCTTCCAGGCCTTCAAATTCCAAGGAAACGTAGCCATTGTATTGGTGCCGGCGGAGAAGCGCGGCGATCCGCGGGTAGTCGAGCTCCAGCGTGTACCAGACGCCGCCGCCGAAATAAGTCTTGGCCTGCACGAGCACCGCGCGCGGCGCGAGCTGCTCGAGCTTGTCGTAGGGGTCTTCGAGAAAGTTGCCCGTGTCGAGCGTTACCTGCAGCCAAGGGGAATCGACCGCGTCGACGATTCGCAGCACGCCTTCGGGAGTGCGGCCCAGACCCCAGTGATTCTCCAAGCCCATCGTCACGCCACACTTCTCGGCCGTGGGCAGACACTCCTCGAACGAATCGATCACCCATTTGAAGCCGTCGTCGTCCGTGTAGCCTTCGAGCCGCGGCTCGATGCCGCGGTTGGCCATCAGCTGGTCGAAGTCCTTCGTGGTGCCCCAACGGCCCGTGTTGACGCGGATCGTCGGGATGCCGAGCGCGTACGCCAGCTCGATGGTGTGGATCGTGTGGTCGATATTCTGCTTCCGCACCTCCGCGTCCGGGGAGACAAACCCCTGGTGCGTCGAAAAACCGCTCAGCGACACGCCATTCACGAGCGCCCGTTGCTTGAGCTTTTGCAGGTAGCCCGGATCCTCGCTCTCCATTTGCATGTGCAGAATCTCGACGCCATCGAACCCCATCCGGGCTGCCTCGTCGATACACTGTTCAATCGAGAGCTTTGAGTCGTCGCGGAACCGCCAGAAGGAATAGGTCGAAACGATGATCGGATTGCCGCGGCGGAGGGTCGATGGGGCATCCGCCGATTTGGCGTCAGAACTGGCTTCGGCACCGAACGCAGTGGCGCATGCGCCGGCACCCATCGCGCCCAGCATTTGTGCACCAAAGGCTCGCCGATCGATCCCCATAAGTATGCTTGCTTTCAATGACTTCTCGGCCGGCGGGTCACTCATTCAAACGCGCCGCCAGTGTCGCAGAGCTTCTTGCGCGACACGCCGCCGTCGTTACGGCGGCACATGAATTCGAACGTTTCCGGATCGATATCAAAAGCCAGCGCCTGCCCGGAGCCGTCGCATAGCGCCGCGTTGAACACTCCCGAATGCGCGCTGCCGAAGCGCCGCGAATAGCCGCCGGCAGCACTCGCGTCTCGATCTTGCGCGGGACTGTATTCCTTTTCCAAGTTGGCATTGCAGGTGTTCATCCACCTCACAACGTCCATGTCGTAACCTTGGAAGAAGGCGTTGTTGTCTGAGTCGATATTTACGTCTGAACTGGCATACCAGTCGACGTACATGTACTTCTCTCCCACCAGCAGCGTTTTGGACGTGCCATCCGTCACTTGGCGCAGCTTGATGGGAAACCGCGGAATCACGATGCCGTCCATTGCATCGGGACCTGTGGTCAAAACCGCGCGGGTGTACTTGATGGTGGCGCCTTCAGTCCAGTTGCAGTTTGGATACGACTCGCGACAGTCGAGCGTCGGACCTTTGAACCAAAAAGTGGGCTTGTTGTCGGTTGGCGAGAGCGAGCCGCCGTTGGCGGCATAGTCCGACTTGGCGACCATAAAATCAGTCACCGGGTCTGAATTGATCGGTTGTTGCTGACCCAGGCTCAATCCCACCGGCCGGCGGCTGGGGCAATAGAAGCTTGGGATCGCCGTCTGCTGCTGTTGAACCAGGGCGGCCTTCCGCTGCGTGGCGTTGAGTCCTTTGCCGATGCCGAAAACGGCGGAGTCTTCCAAATAGGGCAGCAGCGTATACGCCCAGCCGCCGGGCTGCTTTTCGCCGTTACCCATGTCCGGGTCGCCCGTCCACAAGAAGCCCCAGCCGCCCGAGGGAAGCTGCTTCTGGCTCGACTCGAAGTTCATGAACGCCAGGCTGATCTGCTTGAGATTGTTCTGGCACTGGCTCCGCCGGGCGGCCTCGCGCGCCGACTGGATCGCTGGGAGCAACAACGCCACCAGAATGCCGATGATCGCAATCACCACCAGGAGTTCCACCAGGGTGAAAGCGCGCCGGCCGTCATGTTCTCGAATCCTCTTCATGTTCCTCTCCTCTTACGCCCGTGAGATTCGCTTTCGGCCAACTCCCCATGTGGCGAGTCCGCAGACTGCAAGCAGACATGCTGTCGCCGGCTCGGGGACCGACGTAGCGTCGAGCGAGCCGCTGCCGAGTTGCTGACCGAAGTTGGTCTTCCAGCGCGTGTAGTCGTCGGCGCCGACGCCCGGCGTATCGTCGTTCGGGAGCGCCGTGCTGCTGCCGAGGTGGTCGCGCCAGACCGCGTAGTCGGCCGCATCGACCTTGTTGTTCTGGTTGTAGTCGCCGGGCAGCCCCGTCGCCTCCGTGACGAATTGCACGTTGAAGACGTTCACGAGCCCGTCAGTCGTGGTGTAACGGCCGGTGAGGTCCTCGTTGGCGCCGGGCGAGAAAATTGCGCCGAGCGATAGCTGACCGTTCGGACCGAGCGACGTCGAACCCTGGAAATTTGATTCCAACAGCTTACTCGCAGTGCCGATGTTCTCCGCCCAACCAGAGAGTTGATCGTCGAGCGAATTCCAGAGAGCCGGGTTCAGCGAGTTGTGAGTCGACTCGATCGAATACGCGCTCAGGTCAAACGTGGCCCAAGTCGAGTTGATCAGTCGGGCGGTGTTGTTCGCGCGGTTCACCTTGAGCGTGAGCCGCGGCACGCCGACCGTGGCCACGTCCGTCCAGGTCGTGCCGATGGCGATGTCGTCGATGTAAGTGCGGCCCATCTCCGGGTCTTGTGGATTCATCAAGTTGGTGGCCTGCGAGTCAAATGTCCCCTGCAGCTCGGACAGGTTGGTGAGAATGTCGCGTTCCATCTGAACCATGGTGCCGCCGGTTTCCGGACCGGTCGGATCGACCCATGCGGTGAGCCGCTCGTTCGCGCCGCCGTTCACGTTGAGCTCCAGCTTGCCGACGATGAAGTGCCAGTTGCCGTCGTCCGGCGGATTGGCGTTTACTGTGGTCATCGTTTCCATGCCGAAGTTCGCCCCGCCGAGACTGGGGTCATTGCCCAGCCGGACGACCGCCATGTTCTCCTGGAAACCGATGGCGATGTCGTCGGAGCCGTCGCGCGGATCGCCCGCGCTCGACACGTCCGCGCCGCGGATGCGATTGATGTACAGTCGCGGTCCGTAAAAGTTCGGCGTCGCGTCGATCGTTGTTTCGGCTTTGAACTTGCCGCCGAAGTAGAGCGTCTGCGTCGGCAACACGCTCGGGGCGAGCGCAAAGTCGCGGACTAGCATGCTGTTAGGACCGAATGAGTTTCCGTCCAGCATGCCCACCAGGAACGGCGTGTTTGGCTCCGGGGTCGGTGGATCGCCGGGCGGCACGTATTGCGGCGTCACGACAATGCCGTCGCCGAGGTTGCCCCAGCGGCTTTCCCAGGTGCCGCCGGCACCGTTCTGTCCTCCTTGGTAGAATTCGTAGCCGTTGAATCCGCCGCCGACTCCCAGGCGTTTCGTCGCACCGTCGTAGAGAAAATCTTCCGCCACAACGAGCACCGCCTGGGCCGAGTTGGCAGTGATCAGCAGCGCGACGAGCGCCCCGATCAGCGAAGTCGTGAACCGCGGGCGCGAACGCCGGAAGCCAAACAGCGCGGCGCCCATCACCACGAGAACCAGCGCGGCCGGCTCGGGAACCGAGGCGCCGAGCGCGCCGTTCCCCATCGCAATCGATGCATCGTTGATGATCAGGAAGTCATACAGGTCGATCACGCCGCTGCGATTGACGTCCCCTTTCAATTGCATGCCGGGGTCGCCCACTCCAAAGCCATTGTCCAATCCGACGTTTGCTTTCCAGATGTCGTAGTCGGCAATGTTGACGTTGCCGTCCTGGTTCACGTCGCCAGCTACGCCGGAAAACGTAATTCCCAGGTTGGCGAAGTAATCGATGTCGACGGCGGCGTTGAACAAGCCGTCCGACGGCGCACCGACGCTGAAGTTGTCGACGACTCCCTGGAAATACGTCCCCGCGGCAGCTAACAAATCGGACCCCAAACGGAAGTCAGGGCCTTCACCGCCCCAGAATCCCGGATCGCGGGCGGCGATGCTGCCATTGACGTACAGCGTGCTGAAGTTGCCGCCGCGATAGATGGCCACATGCGTCCAGACGTTTGGCTGCACCGCGATATCGCTTTCGACGTAACCGTCGTCGGCCGTTCCTGTGCGGAGGGCCCATTTTCCATTGGTGGAAATGATCAGGCCGCCATGTTCGTTTCCGATGCGATAAACAAATTGCTGATTGGGGAAGGTCGTCGCCGTGGGTTTCACCCAAATCTGGCTGAGCGTGTCGAATTGCGAGTCGAACTCACGCGGGTCCCACAGATAGGGCACGGTCGGTGTGGCGGGGAGCGCCGCGTAGAGCGTGTCGTCCACTCCATCGAACGACAGGCCGAGGTTGCCGACGGCGGCTCCGGGGCGATCGGCGGCGGCGGCGTAAAGCGGCAGCCGCGTCGTGTTTGCCGAGCCGAGCAAGGGCACGAACGAATTGTTGACGTTGGCCGGCGGATCGAATCCGCCATAGTCGGTGGTCGAAGGCTGAATGTCTTGCGTGCCGCGGCGCGCACCGCCGGGAATGACAATCGGCAGCTGACCGGCGACGGCACCGGCATCGTCAAAGTTGTAGACACGCTCCTTGATCACGGCGCGGGCCTCGCCGGGCAGCAGCAGGGCGAAAGTCATGGCGGTGCCGCAAGCACACGTGATCTTCAACAGTACTTTTTTCATCGTCGCCACCTAGAGAAGTTTCTTGTCTATTCAGAAGGATGTTCGATAGTCAGGAGAATGCGTCCAACTCTCAATCGAATGCGCCGTTAAGCTCGGATTGTTGCACCACATCTCCGTCGTTTCGAGCGCCGCGATAAGAGTGAACCATTCGATCGATATCGGTACTGACAAAATCGACGGAGCCGTCGCACATCGCCATGTTAAATCCGCCAGAATGAGCGCTGCCAAACGCGCGACGTTCGAGCGCAGCACCGGATTTAATCGTCTGTTGGGCGTCCGAGCTAAGAGGCCAATCAACGTGCGTCACACGGATCGTATCGTCGTTGTTGCCAGAGAAGGCTGGCTCGCCATCGCCCGTATCCTGGCCCGTTTCATAGTTCTCGTAATACATCCATTTCTCACCAACCAGATAGGTTTTTGACGTTCCGTCGGTAACTTGACGCATGTTGACTTCGGAACAGAAGAAGACAATTCCATTCCAATCGGCCTTTAGTGTCGGAGGAAGTCCCTCTGCGGGAGCCGTCTTCTGTTCGTTGGCGGGTCGAATCGCCAATAGGTTGTCTCCCATCTCCGCAGGCCCGTCGTTTATTTCCACGGTCCGAATATTGCCGCCGTTGGCTGCGTAGTCAGTCTTGCTGCAAACGGCCACCGGCGAAGTGCAATAGCGATAGGTAACCAGCGGCGGCTTCGTCGGATAGACATTCGCTCTACGCCTGCTTGGGCACGTCATTCCTTCGAATGGCGTTTGCGAACGCACATTGCAGGCCTCGCGCCGCGCGGTTCCCGTCGTCCCCTTGCCGACGTCGTGCAGTACATTTTCTTCCATATAAGGCAACACGCTGTAGAGCCAACCTCCGGACTGATTAGCGCCGTATCCTTGCTCGGGGAACCCTAGCCAGGCAGGTCCCCAGCCGCCTGAGGGAAAGAACTTGTGCGTGTCGTGGTGGTTGTGGAAGCTGATCGCCAATTGGCGGAGCTGATTCTTACATTGATTGCGTCGCGCCGCCTCGCGGGCCGATTGGATCGCCGGGAGCAAGAGTGCGACCAGAATCCCAATGATCGCGATCACGACCAATAGTTCGACGAGCGTAAACGCTGCGCGTTTGCGCCCACTCACTACAGGCAGCTCGACGAGCGTGAAGCCGCGCCGGTGATGCGAGTTGGAATCGTTCATGGGACGTCCTTTCTTTCTCGATCTCAAGCACTGATCGCCAAGTTTGCGGCACGGAGGCCTGCCTTCCGGCCGGCCAAGAGCAACCCGCCCAGGCAAGCGAGCGCAAGCGATTGAGGTTCCGGCACCGACAAATCCGCCGCCAGCGCGCCTGCCCCATGCGCGCCGTCGTACGCTGAGACGAATAAATCAAAGTCTGCCAGATCGTTGCGGCCGTCGTTGTTGAGATCGCCGGCCTGGAAGCGCTCCAGCGGCGACAGGCTCGACATATCGAGACCAACGCCCGCGATGTACTGCTGCCAATCCGCCAGATCGATCAGGCTGTCGAGATTCAGGTCGCCGATCGCGCCGAAGACCTCGACGCCCAGGACCTGGAAATCCTGAATCAGCGGCACCGCGTTGGCCTGCGTCACGCGGAAGCGAACGCGCGTCGTTTCGACCGGCGCGCCAAGTGTGTCGATCCGCTTGTAACCGAGCGACGTGCCGGTGACGACCGTCTGGAACGCGCCGTTGACGAAGGCGTCGATCGCGTAGCCGCCGATCCGCTGCCCGAGCGCGATGTGCTCTTGCACCACGAAGGCATCGATCGCCCGCACGCCGCCCAAGTCGACCTCGAACGAGCCGGTGGTCTGGCCGTCATTCATTGTCCAATAGGTGTTCGCATCGCCGTCGATCGCTTTGCCGGGCCCAAAGAGCGCGCTGTTGTTGCCGCGGACGCTGCTGGCGGTCGTGGCCAGCCCGGGCGTCACCAGCTCGCGGTTCAAAAAGTCGTCGCGCTCGAATTTAAATTCCATCAGTGCGTCGACGTCTTCCTGGACGATCTTCCCGCTCGTATCCGGCGGCACATCGAGCAGCAAGTTGATGCTTCGCCCGACCGTCTGGCGGTACATCGTCATCAGATCGTCGGCCGACTTCGGCTCTTCGTTCGGATGGTAGAACCAGCCGCTCCGCAACCGTGCATCCGCCTCGGAGGGCGTCCAATAGGTGCCGTCGCGGACGCCAGTCTGCAGCTGCGTGCCGCTGTAGCGCGTTTGGTCCTGGGTGCGGCTGATCGTGTGCCAGTTCGTGGGGACCGTGAAGCCGTCCTCGTTGCCGACCCAGCGGGCGTCGACGCCTTGATGCCCCCACATCACCGCGTTCGGTTGATTAGTGCGGATGATGTCGCGGAAGCGGTTCCAATCGAACGTCTGCACCGTGTTCGAGCCGCTCGCCCCGTCGAGCCAGACTTCAAACAGCTCGATCGGCGAGCCGTCGCTCAGCTGCATCGTGACCAGTTCGGTCAGCTGCTGGGCGTACATGTCGTTGTAGTCGCCGGGCGTGGAGTCACCGAAGATTTGCGGTTCGTCGTAAATCGTGCCGGCGAGGTGGGCCTTCGCCACGGCCGGATCACGGTGCATGTCCCACGGCGAGAGGTAGACGCCAAACTTCAAGCCATATTTCTTGGCCGATTCGGCCGCCATCCGCACCACGTTCGCATCCAGTCCCTGGGCCGCGCGATTCTGGGCCCAGGTGCTGTTGGCCACTTTGTACTGTGTCGTCGCGGTGTCCCAGAGCGCCATCCCGTCGTGATGCTTCGCGGTGAGGATCATTCCGGTCATCCCCGCGTCGGCGAACGACTTGGCCCATTGGTCCGTGTCGAGGCTGGTGGGATTGAACACGTTGGGCGTGCTCTGGCTCCAGCCCCATTCCTCGTTGGTGAATGTGTTGTGGCCGAAGTGGAGAAACGCGTAGTACTCCAGCTGGTGCCAGGCGAGCTGCCGCGGCGCGGGCGTTTGGAGGTAGGCCGCGGGGGGCGCCTGGGCATGAACCACACCGCTAAAGCCGGTTGCCGTACCGGCGACGATCAGCACAAACAGCAGCCGGCGGCGCGAATGCACCACCACGCTCGCCGCGATCAGAAGCGCGAAGCAAGTTGCCGGCTCCGGCACACTCGCGCCCGCAGTCGAACCGGCGCCGCTGCCGGCCGAGTCGCCGAAATTCGCCTTCCAAGCGTCGTAGTCGCTCTGGTCGATTGTCGCGGGAGTGGCGTCGTTCGCCAGCGGCCCCGTTCCATTCAAATGATCGCGCCAGGTCGAATAGTCCGCGGCGTCGACCACGCCATTGTTGTTGTAGTCGCCGACCAGTAGTGGCGGCGCGGAATGGTCGTACGTCACTTCACCGGCAATCAAACCGCTCTGCGACGCCACGCGATAGCGAAACGCCAGGTCCTCGCCCCCCAGCACTTCGTCGTAGGCCCGCCCCAAGCTCAGCGAACCGCCGCTGGCGATGGTCGAGCTTCCCAGCAGAAAGCCTTCCAGCAGGGCATGGGTCGAAGGATTCGCACCTTCCTGCCAGGTTTCGCCGGGCCCGTCGCCGCCGGATACCGGACTGAGATTCTGCTCTGCGAGACTGTGCCAGCCGTTGCTCGTGACATCCAGCGTTCCGGCGGCACTGGTCAATTCGTATCCCTGCAGCGCGACCGGCGCGGCCGTATTGTTCACGATCGACACTTCGCCCGACACCGTGTTGACGACGAGCTCCAGCGCCAGCGGCGAAGCATCATTCGGGTTGAGTTGGAAATCGAGTCCCGGCCCGAAGCCCGGATTGAAGGCGCCCGTGTACGTCGAAAAGGCCACGGCTTCGAGCTTGCCGTCGAACGCGCGATTCAAGAATCCGGTCCGCGCAAAAAAGCCATAGCCTACATTCGTGCTCGGCGTGGCGAACACGCTGGCGCTCGAAACGCTGCCGACCGACACGCCGTTGAGGAAACCAGTGAGCGTGTGCGTCGCCGCAGTCCAGGTGAGGGCGATGTGGCTGTACTGCGCGGTCGGCAAACTCGGCACGGTGGAAGTCGGCTCGCTGCTGCCGTTCCAGTAGCCGATCTGCGAGATCTTTCCCGCGCCGTTGCCGTTATAGCGATAGAACAGGTCGCCTTGCACGTCGAGCAAATGGTTAAACGTGCCCGATTGACTGGCGGTCGGCACATCCGGGATCAAAATCGCCTCGCTGACCCAGTTGGTCGCGGTCAGCGACGGCAGCGTGGCAGCATTGAAGAGAAAACCGCTCGTGGCATCGACGTTTCCCGGCACGTCGGCGACGCCGCCGGTGATCGTCGCCGCTCCGTTTTTGCGAAAGGTCCCCGTCACGTCGATCTCACCCGCGCCCAGCATGTAAGCGTTGCCGGGAGTCAATGTTCCGTTGAAGTGGACAAACACCTGCCGAGTAACCGCCGCTCCTTGCACGCCATTCGGCGCGAGGAAAACGATCGTAAGAACGGCCGCTACGGGAGTGCCCCACTCCCGCAGCGACCGGCAAATCACATCCAGCACCATCACTGCGTCAGGTCTCACTTTTTGCGGACCCAAGCCAGCCCCCCCAGCGCGATCGCCACGAGGGCAAAGGCGCTCGGCTCAGGCACCGTAGGCAACTGAAAGTCACTGGACGCGTTAAACTCGCCCGTGTAGGTCGAGAACGCCACCGCGTCGAATTTTCCATCCACGGCTCGGTTCAAGAACCGCGAGAAGAAGCCGTACCCGATGTTCGGGCTCGACACGTCGAAGGCGCTGCCCGTCGTGGCCACGCCCTGCGACACGCCGTCCAAATAGGCTTCGACCGAGTTCGTGCCGGCGTTCCAGACCAGAGCGATGTGATGGAACTGACCGACCGATGGTTCGCCGGCCGGTTCAATATCCTCGGCCCCGCCGTCCCAGTAACCGAAATCGGTCACCTTGGGCGTGCGGCCGAAACCGTCGTAGCGATAAAACGTATCGCCCTGCAGATCGAGAATGTGGTTGCCGTAGTTATTCGTGTTGCCGGCCGGGCTCGGCTGGCCCGCTGCCGGTACATCCGGCTTGTAAATCGCTTCCGTGATCCAGTTCGTCGTCTTCAAGCTGCCCAGGGCCTGCTCGGTCACCAAATCGGCGCCGCTGAAATAGAAGCCCGAGGTCAGATCGACGTCGCCCGGAATGTCGGCAACGCCGCCGGAGATCGTCGCGCTGCCGTTCGCGCCGAACGTGAAGCTGTTGTCAATTTCGCCCGGGCCCAGCGTGTAGGTGGTGCCCGACAGCGAGCCATCGAACGTGACGTACACCTGCTTCGTCACCGATGCAGCCTGGGTGGTCGCGGCCGCGGTCAACATCACCGCCGTAGCCGTCAGCAACCCAGCCGACAGGAGTCGAAAGTCAAACGTTCGTCTAACCATGAGCTAATTCCTCCCAGAAAAGAGAGACCTGACACATTGTGCGTCCCGTCGAGCAAGGAAAGTCGAACAAGAAAAAGGACGCACAATCACCTCAATTACCTCAATCACTGCGGATACCTGACATCTCTGTTGCCGGTTCACACTGTTGCCTGTTCAAACTGCTGTCTGCTCACATCGCTGCTCGTTTGCACAACTCGTTCTTCGATCGGCAGCGACTCTAACGATTGGCCGCCAGGACCAACGCCTCGCCGCGGAAGGCGACCCTGCCGGGCATGCCCACCGCAGCACTGCGCTCGCCCAATTCTCCGTCGCCGGGCGCCGCGGTTTCGTCGCCCAGATCGGCACCCCCGACGTTGGGCACCGGCGACTGGTGGTCCGTAATCGCGTCGACGTTGGTCAACTCGATCACGGCGTCGCCGAAGGCGACCCAGTCGTACGCGGTGTCGCCGCCGTCGTCCGTGACTGCCAGCACCAGGAAGCGATCCCGGTCGGCGAGCGGAATGTCGATCGACTCCACGCCGTTCTCGCGGCTGAAGCTTTGTCGGTGGTGGCGCAGCTCGCCGTCGACCAGCACCCAGGCCTCGGCCGTGTGTGACTCGTCGACGCCTTCGAGGCGCGATTCCAGATTGCCCAACTGGGCGCGGAATCGCAGGACTCGCTTGTCGGGGTAGCGGGCCCGAATCGCGTGCAGGTCGAACGTGATGCCGCAGTTCGAGTGCATGCCGATCAGGCCCAGCCCTTGCGGCGAAAGTTCATCCGGCTTGCTGGCGATATGCAGCCAGTTCACGTAGCCATAGTTGTTGCCGTGGAACTCGAGGCGGATCAGAGGCAACGACGATTCGTACCGCGGCCGGCGGGCCATGATCGCCCCGCCCCAGCAGTCGCCCGCCGTCGCCGGAAAGCCGGCAAACGTGCGCCCGATCGAATCGACCTGCGCCGGCACTTGCTTGCCGTTGGGAATGAATACGCCATCAACGAATTCGACATTGTGTGTCGTCTTGTACTTGCCGTCGCCCACGACCGGCGCGCCGTAGTCGTCGACCGCCGCGCCGGTGGAGAGGCTCAGACCTCGGTGGTAGGCCTTGGCGGTCGCGTCGCCGCCGGCGACGACCTCCGCCAAATTGATCCGCGTCTCGCGGTGAGGCAGATAACGCACAAAGTGGAGCTCGTTCGGCTGCGGCAAGAGCGTCGTTCGGCCGCTCGTGGCGTCGACTTGCGCGCCTTGCCCGAGCGAGAGCTGTAGCGCCGGCGTCTTCGCGCCGCGATGGACGTCCACGCTCACTTCGCCCAGGTACACCTGAGTCACGAGCGAGCCATCGACGTCGACTTCGGCGCCGTATTCGTTGCCGTCGCCGCTGAGATCAGCAGCGGCAGTCTGCACCTTGAACTCGCCAGCCTCATGCGGCACGACGGCGGCAATCCGGCCGACCGACACGCCAATCGAGTTTTCGCTCTGAATTTCGACGATCGCCGGCCCCTGTAGCACGACGCGCGACCCGCCGCCAAAGCAGACTTCCGCCAGGCCCTCGACGAGTTCAATCCGCTGCCTGGCAGTAAAAGCCTCTCCTTCAGGCAGCTCCAAACGGGCCCCGGCCCAGCGGGCGCCGACGGTTCCGCGCAGATTTGCGACCGCCACGGGCGCGGCTGCACGGGCGGCCTCCTCCGCGGCGGCGACCTTCGGCAAAACCGTTTCGTCACGCTGCGGAGCGCGCGAGGCCAGCGCGAACGCCACCAGCAGCATCACCGCCGCGGCCGTCCAGGCCAGGCGATGCTGGGCCGCTTCCATCAGCCGCCCAAAGCTCATCATTTTTGTTTCGCGTTTGGAATTACTCAATTGAATCGAATCGTCCCCCGCGACCGCATGCAGCGCGTCGAGCGCGGCCTGCGCCTCCAAGAGCGCGAAGTCCTCATCATCGAGCGACTGGGCATGGAGTCGAATCATCGCCTGCAGGTCCAGGTAACGGACGTAGTCTTGCTGCGCCGCGACGTCGCCCGTGAGCGAGTCGTTCAACCGTCCTCGACCTTCCGCGTCGAGGTCTTCGTTGCACAACCGGCCCAACAGCTCGTTTTGTTCGTTCAACTTGTCCTGCCTCGAAACGCTCATTTCAGCTCCTGACTCTCTTCTCCCGAACTCCGGGCGACGCATTCCATCAGCGTCCGCCGGATGCGATTGAGTGCCTTGTACAGTGTGTTCACCGGCCGCTGCAGCCGCTCGGCCGCTTCTTTGGCCGTGGTTGACTTGGGCCCGTAGCAATGGCGAATGATTTGCCGGTCGGTGGCCCGCAGCTTCTGCATGCACGTGGCCAGGACGGCCCGGCGACGGTCGAGCTCCTCGACCATCGAATTACGCACTTCCGCCAGCGACTCGACCAGTTGCTCCTCGAAGCAGAGCCGATCGCTCCGCTGGGTCCGCCGGAAGTTGCTGACTTCGAACCGTGCGACCTGCAAGGCCCAGGCTTTGAAGCTTGTGCCCGCGCGATATTGAGCAAATTTCTGCCAGAGCACGATCCGGGTCCGCTGAACGACGTCGTCCGCATCCGACCAGTGTGGCAAAAGCGTGTAGACGAAGGCCTTCACGTCGGCCTCGCATTGCGTGAAGAGCCGCTCGAAGTCGGCGATCTCCGCGGCCGAAGACTTGCCGTTTCCTTCCGACTCGATCTTGGCGAAACGACTTACGCGGTTAACTCGTTGCATGGGCTCGAAAGATTAGGTGCTAACGAAGTGGCGCCCGGTTGCCGTTCGGTTAAGAAACGTAGCGGGCGCGCAGGTTTGGTATCGTGGACCTCCTTTGCCCTGGGGCTGCCGATTCGAGAAAGCCGCCGCAAATTGGGTGCGGACAAGCCTTTATGGCAATTAACAATTTTTTCTCGCCGCCCGAATATTTGCCGTTCGGAGCAGAGGACGAGTTCGCTCGGCCGGCAGCCGCGATCGACGCCCTATTGTGCCCAAATTCCCACGAAATGAAAGCGGCTCCCTTCGCGGGCGGCACGTCGCGCGGGGATCTGCACAGGGCGATCCCGGATATGCACCCTATATATAGGTATCCGGCGGCCAACGATCTCGGGCCATTCTCGACTTTTTGCTTTTGGGTGAGGCGAATTCCCGGTCCGCCTTACGTTATTCTTGGGATGGTCGCGGTGCGCCCACATTTTTAGCTCTTGGATCGAGTTCGCCGACGCAATGCAAAGTTTCTCCGTGCGAATCGCCGGCGTCTTGAAGTCGACTACCGCTGCGGTCTTGCTACTTACCGCGGCTGCCAGCGGCGTCGCAGCAGAGCCGGCGCCTCCTCCGCCCCACGGCGCGACGCCTTCTCCGCAGCAACTTGCCTGGCACGACCGCGAGTTCTACGCTTTCGTCCACTTCAACATGAACACCTTCACGGGTGTCGAATGGGGCCACGGGAGCGAAGCGCCGCAAAAATTCAATCCCACGCAGCTCGATTGCCGCCAATGGTGCGCTCTGTTCAAAGAATGCGGACTCAGCGGCGTGATCATCACCGCCAAGCATCACGACGGCTTTTGCCTCTGGCCCAGCCGCTATACAGAGCACGACGTGGCGAATTCGCCCTGGCGCGGCGGCAAGGGGGACGTGGTTCGCGAGCTCGCCGACGCCTGCCGCGAATATGGTCTCTGGCTCGGCGTCTACATTTCGCCGTGGGATCGCAACAATCCGATCTACGGCAAAGAAGACGCAGCTTACAACGATTACTTCGTCGGCCAGCTGGAAGAGCTGCTCACAAACTATGGTCCGATCGCCGAAGTCTGGTGGGACGGCGCCAACGGCGACCGCAACAACCCGGCCAAACACCAGGAGTACGACTGGCCGCGGTTCATCGCCACGGTCCGCCGGCTGCAGCCCAACGCCGTCATCTTCGCACCGCCTTATTCGCCGGGCGACATCCGCTGGGTCGGCAACGAGGCAGGCCGCGCCGGCGCGACGCAATGGTCGACCTACCCAGCGCACGTCGATGAAGATCCCGCGACGCTCAACGTCGGCATCGAAGGCGCCGAGACTTGGATGCCCGCCGAAACCGACGTCTCGATCCGGCCGGGCTGGTATTGGACCCGCATGACGGACGACCGCGTCAAGAGCGTCGACGACCTGCTCGACATCTACTATGCCTCGGTTGGCCAGAATACGAATCTGCTCCTTAATTTTCCGGTCGACGATCGCGGCCTCGTGCCGGATGCGGATGCCCGGCAACTTCGCGGCCTGGCGAAAGTCCTCCGCAGCACGTTTGCGGTCGATCATGCGCAAGGTGGCCGCGTGACCGCGTCAAACGTACGCCGCGAGACAGCGCAATTTGCGGCCGCGAATCTCACGGACGACGATCCCGCCACTTATTGGGCCACCGACGACGACGTCACCTCGCCCACCGTGACGATCGAGTTCCAGCAGCCGGCCGCATTCAATCGCGTCGTGCTCCAGGAACACATCGCACTGGGCCAACGGGTTCGTGCGTGGACGCTCGCCGTCCGGTCCGATGGAAAGTGGCGGGACGTGGGCGATGGCACCACGATCGGCCACAAACGCATCGCCTGTTTCCCGACCGTCACCGCCGACGCCGTGCAGCTCTCAGTCCGCGACAGCCGGGCGTGCCCCGTTTTGGAAAACATCGGAGTCTTCACGGCCCCGCCGCAAGTCTCGATCGAGCCGCGCGACACGGTTTTCGTGGGCGCGACGACCGTCACGCTCCATGCCGAAACGCACGACTGCGCGATCCGCTACACACTCGACGGCACGCAGCCCGGTCCGAATTCGCCCCTCTACACGGGTCCGTTCGCCGTCACCGAGAGCTGCCGCGTCCGCGCGGTCGCCGTCTGCGGCGGCGAGTTCTCCACGCGCATCGCTTCGCTGGCGCTTACGTGCTACCAGGTGGATCAGCTTCGCCCGCCCATCGCCGACGGAAGCAGCGGCGAAACCGGCCTCCGCGTCTCGAAGTACGACGGCGGCTGGCAGACACTCGATCAAATGAAAGACCGCGAGCCGGTGGAAGTCGTCGATGCCACTGGCTTCGATCTCACAGAGCGGCTCCACGAGGAACACTCGGCGCTCGCCTTCGAGGGGCTGCTCAACGTGCCGGCCGACGGCATCTACACGTTTTCGATATCCAGCGACGATGGCTCGCGGCTGTTCATCGGCCGCCAACTAGTCGTCGACAACGACGGCCTCCACCCGATGCGCGAAAAATCGGGATGCGTCGGCTTGAAGGCGGGGCTTCAGCCACTCCGTGTGGAATGGTTCAACGCCGGCGCTAGCGCCGGTTTGGAAGTCCGCTGGCAAGGTCCTCAGACGGAGCGGCAAGAGCTGTCAACTGCCGCCATTTATCGCCCTTCGGCGGTGCTGCGGGCCGCCTCGTCTCGACGCTAAGTCGGCCCCGGAAGTGCGGGAATCATTGGATGAACGGGCCTGCGGCATCTTCAAATCCTCGAAACGTCTGCGGCCACCCGAATGCTGCGAAGACGTTTGTCGGGCAATCGTGCGAGCCGAGGTGTTACTGGTCATGAGGAAACTGAGCCCTAACAACTACCGGTGCCCCATTAAGAATTTGGTCCTCGTCGCTGAGGCGGTTGCTCTCTTCGAGTGTGAGTGGGTCGAACATTGCTAAACATCCCCAGACCAAGTCCCGCCCCAACAACCAAAACGAACAAACCTGTCTCTGGCACTGCGTCGGCGCGGCTCGCCGAGCCCCAACCGCCATATTGGGTCTTCCAATACTCGAAGTCTTCCGGACCTACCAGACCCGATGCGAGCGATGATCGATTCGGCAAGGTGTCGGCGCCGAGCATGTCGCGCCAGACCGTGTAGTCAGCCGCGTCAATCAGCCCATTGTCGCTGTAATCACCCACAACGCTGTCGGCAATCCCGACACCGAATGCCGTTGAAGCGCGATTGAATCCCACGAAGGAGCCTTGATCTGTCAGGAAGACCTCCGCACCGAACGGATCGGTGGTCAATGCTACGGCGTCTTTCGTTGATTTTAAGTCGAAGCCTCCCAACGAACCAAAATAACCGACCCCCAAACCACTCGCGGCGGTCAGCCGAACGCTGTTTGAGTCAACGGTAATCGTCAGCTTTTCGGTGAGAGTCAGCACACCACTACTTGCCCCTAAGATGGTTGCTGGAAGAGAGGTCGTGGGCGCCGTCCACCGCCATGACCCCGCCGTCGGACCAGCAATCACGTCGGCGGGATCGTATGGCTGCTCGAGAATGAAAACGGATCCCGCCGTCTCGCCATTGAGAGTTCCAGCGCCCTGCCAGATGAACTGCGCCAATAGCGGAGCGGCCTGTCCCGGCGAGGCAAACAAGAGGCCCACGAGCAACGACAAGAAAACGTGTGTACGCGGCATATCGATAGCCCAAGATGCAAGTCGCTCGAATCCGATGTGACGGCTCACCGCCAGCGTGACGCTTCGCGGCACTTTCAGCGTAACCCACCAGAAAAGTTTTGCAACGAATCGGCAAAACTACGACAGATCAGCGCACAAAGAGAATCTGCCGACGTGCAGTTTTGCCACGCGATGCGTGATTCTGTCAAATGCGCCAGCTTTCGCGTCTATTCCGCGACGCG
The DNA here is from genome assembly GCA_050248495.1 of Pirellulales bacterium. Lineage (GTDB taxonomy): Bacteria > Planctomycetota > Planctomycetia > Pirellulales > Lacipirellulaceae > DASYDU01. Next base: position 57,613 of record JBFWSG010000031.1, read on the forward strand.
ATCACTCGCCTCCACTGGCGAGATCGTACAGCGACTTCACTTCCTCGGCCGAAAGAGAGTGGTTGAAGATTGCTAGCTCGTCCAGCCGGCCATCCCACATGTTGTAGTCGCGCTCTTCCGGCGCATTGCCGTTGAGGTTCAGCTTCGTGCCGATCGCCAAGGCAGTGATCCGCGGATCACGGTGCAGCCGGTGATATGGCTTGGCATCGACCTCGCGACCGTTGCGGTACAGTCGCAGCGTTTGGCCGTCGGCGACGAAGGCCACGTGATGCCAGCTTTTGAGCGGTAGCGGCTCCGAATCACGAACGGCAATTTCCTGGCCGCTGGAGTCGACGATGTGGGCCTCCAACTCGCCGCTGTCATGATTCAAACCAAAATGGAACTGCCCGCGATCGTAGTCGCCGCCGGCCCAGTTCTTGGCAATGCTGGCCCAGCGGGGCCTCGAACGGGCATAGACCCAACCCACGACCGAGATTTCATCGCCCTGCGCTTGCGGATAACTGGGCGCGGCGGCATACGTCTGCATGGCCGTGCCGCCAAGTTCGAAGGCCGCTCCAAACTTGCCCGCCGTCCAAACCGGTGACCTGGCCTTGCCAAAATTGACAGTCGCGTTGGCGCCACTCGCCGAATCCACCAGCTGCGAACCGTCGCCAACTGGTTCCATGCGGTAATAGACCGACGGATCCAATTTGATCACGGCCTCGGCATATTTGCTCTCCGCTTCACGCAGCGTGCGGAGAAACTGCTGTGCGTCGAGATCGATGCCCGAAGGCATGCCCGTGAGATAGTCGACCCGCGTTGCCTCGCCGGTCACGAGCCGCAACGGATCGCTCGACTTGCCCTTATCGCCGTGCAGATCGACGAGCACCTCGCCTTGGAACACGTGCACTTCAGACTCTTGATCACGCACCGCCTGGACCGCGAAGTCGGTCCCCATATCGATCACGGTCGCGCCGGGGGAATCGATGCGAAAGCCGATCGCCGCCTGCGGCACATGGGCCGAAACCTGTCCGTCGTCTAGGCGCACGCTCGAATCGTCCACAAGCTCGAATGTAGCCGGCGCCTGCACCACCAGCAGCGCGCCCGAGTCGTATTCGATCTCGATCAATCCGCTGGCGAGTTCGTAGACTCCCTGTCGCAGGCCGACGCCTTCGCCGGGGGAATGTTCGCCGTTGGGACCATAGACGAATTGCGCGCCGACTGTCTTACTCAGGACAGCGACCTGCGCGCCGCGATAGGGAGACGGAGCCGTTTCGGTTCGTTGCCACCACAGCCCCGCGGCCACCGCCATGAGCGTCGCAGCCAGCGTGAAGATGATTCCAGAAACCTTCAATTTGCGGCCGCCCGGCTTGCCCGGTTCGGCGCTTTCCGCCGCCGGCCCGCGCGAACTCCACCCGACCAACAGGCCATGTTCCGACTTGAGCAGGGCATGCATCTGGCAATGCTCAAGATACTGCCGGCGGAGCGCAGCATCGCTACGCAGCATGCCGTCGAGCCGCTCGACTTCCGCCGCGGCCAGGTTCCCTTCGGTCAACCGGGCGAGCAGCCGATCAAATTCTGATTCAATTTGAGGATTCGATCCGTCCATCGTAGATTACGTCCACCCCTCATGCCGCTTCCGACGGCACCTTTTTCTGCACACACTCGATCAGCGACTGCCGGGCGCGAAACAGCAGTTGATACACTGCGTTGACGTTCCGTCCCAATTGCAGCGCCATCTCCCCCACATTCAACTGGTCTGCATACCGCAGCTGAATCGCCGTCCGCGACCGCGTCGGCAGTTTCTCCAGGCACTTTTCCAAGGCGGCCGCACGCTCCTCATGCTTCTCATCGACAACCTGCGCTTCGCTGGCCAGTGTGGCCAGCAACTCGTCGGAGAACAGCACCTTGTCGCGAAGCCGCTTCTGCCGATGGGCCATGAACTGGAAATGGGCAATGCGAAAGGCCCAGGCCTTGAAATTCGAGCCCGGCTCAAACTGCCGCCATTGCTTCCAGAGCACCACGTTGGTCTCTTGGAGCACGTCGTTGGCGACGTCCGGATCGCCCGAGAGCGACAAGATATAGCCGTACATCCGTCCCTGATGATGCGTCATCAGGTCGACAAAGTCGCTCGTCGCACCGGAGTCGTCCGCCTTCATTTCGCTGCACAACCTCTCGTATAGCTAGAGAGCAGTCCCTCGACCAATCTTACGAAGAATTGTCGACCGCAGTGCGAGATTCTGGGCGGCTCCCGACCGCTGTCGCACGTCCTATGGCAGCAGCCCTTCGAGCGAGGGGCTACTTTTGCGGAATCTCCCTGCGAACAATGGAGCCAGGGAATAGAAATAAATTCGTAAGATTTGGCCGCCAACGGTTATTCCCTAACGGCTGTCAGGCGGCGGCCAGCCGTCGATCGTTCGACGCGCTGGTGATCGGTCCCTCCGGAACGGGGCCGGTCGAATTCCAAATTTGCCCGTCGCTGACGGACTCAGGGCTCGCGCTGGTGTTGGCGGGCGGCAAGTGCCGCACGACGGTAGTGGCGAGCGAGAGGTAGGCGGTTTCTTTGTCTTGTGGGCAGCTCCGGGCACTCCCGTGCCTTCGCGTCGTGCGCCTGTCCGCGCTCATTCTTGTTCTTGGGAGAGTGTAATGAAAAATTCTGTCCAGTACGGCATCTATGGCATGCTGCTGGGGCTGGCGATGTCCGCCGGCGCCGCGGCTGCAGTCGTCGGGTTCGACGGTAGCACCAGCACCGATTTCCTCGACGGCTCGAACTGGGATGACGGCAATGTCCCCACGGTCGGCAATCAATACGTCATCGCCAATGGTCTCACCTCGACGTACTCGACCGCAGTCGAAACCACGGTCTCGAGCCTGATCGTCGGCGGCGACTACCCGCAAATGGCCGGCGACTTCGGCACGCCCGGCACGTTGAACATGTCCACCGGCAAGCTGATCGTCTCCGGCGGCGGCAACGCCTTCCAGATCGCCCGCGCCTGCTGCAATGGCACCGGCATCGTCAATCTGACGGGCGACGCCGTGCTCGAAGTCCAAGGCTCCGACCCGGTAATCGGCGCGCGTGACGTCGGCGAATTGCACGTCGGTCCCAACGCTTCGGTGATCTCGACTCGACCCGATGGCGCCTACTGGCGCGTCGGCAACTACGGCCCGGCCATCGATAACGGCCTCGAAGGCAACGGCCTTTTGGACGTTCAGGGTTCGTTCTCCGCCCACGTGATCTTCCTCGGCGACAGCGACTCCACGGGCGAGCTGCGGATCAGCGGCAATGGCTCGGTCGCGCTGACCGATAACCTCGTGCCGAACGTGGCCACGAACCAGCCCAACCGATCGGCGTTGGTCCACATGATCGGGTCCAGTGCCTCGCTGACCGCGCTCAACCTCGAATCGTTCAACGGCGCGGCGCAGGTGCACAACAAGTACCTGTTCACGGCCGATGCCGGCGGCGTTTCGGACATCAAGCTCAGCAACGCCGTCAACGTCGGCAACAACGACCTGTCCGTCGACCTGACGGCCTATTCGTTGGCGGCTGGTTCGTCGCTGCTGCTGTTTGATGCGGCTCCGGGCCAGATCTATGGCGACGGCAGCACGTACTTCAGCAACGTCAACGTGATCGGCGGCGCTCCGTCGGCCGCGTACTACGTGAGCTACGACTTCGCCAACGGCGACATCAGCCTGGTCCGCACCGTTCCCGAGCCGGCTTCGCTGGCGCTCGTGGCGTTGGGCCTGGCGGCTGCCGCTGGAGTTCGTCGCCGGACCGTGCGTTAGCGACGAATTTGGCGCCGGCCATCCGGCGCGTGATGTGACCAACCACGCTGTGAACCTGTGCCGCGGCAACCGCTTGACACGGCCGCGGCACAGGATGCGTGGACAAAAGTAGCGCAGGGCAGGGCAGAGATTTTATGGAGAGAGGTATGAAACGATCGGCAGCCGCGCGGAACGCGGCCCCATTCGAAAGGGACTTTTGGCGGCGACGGGGCTTCACCCTGGTTGAGCTACTGGTGGTGATCGCCATTATCGGCATCTTGGTGGCGCTGCTCTTGCCGGCGATCCAGTCGGCCCGCGAGGCGGCTCGACGGACGCAGTGCAAGAACCAGCTCAAGAACATCGGTCTGGCGCTGCTCAACCACCACGATTCGCGGAAGGTCTTCCCCACCGGCGGCACCGGCGTCTATCCGCAGATCGCCAACTACATCGACAACGGCAAACCCTTCGGTCCCGACAAACAGGGTCTTAACTGGAGCTACCAGATTCTGCCCTACCTCGAAGAAGGAGCGATTCAAGGACTCACGACGCAAGAGTCGCTGCAAGCCGCTTCGATTCCGCTCTACGTCTGCCCCTCGCGGCGGACCGTAGCGGCCGCCCAGTCGAGCAATCCCGATGTGCTCGGCGGACAACAGGTGTTTTTGATCGACTACGCCGCCGCCCATCCCTGCACCTACGACTGTGCTCCCGGCACCACGGGCTGCACGTCACCGGTGCTTTACAATCCGCGCGATTCATCGCCGATCACCAAAGAAGGCTATCAGAAGAATCAACTCTCATTCTGGGGCGGCAAGAACAACGAAGTCTCCAGCACGTCGGCGCGCAACTACGACGTCTACGACGGCGTGATCGTCCGCACACCCTGGCAGTACACCGGCGTGGTAAACGGACGGAACTCTGGCGTCTTCCTCAGTGGCGTGCCTCGTCCGATTTCGATCTCGAAAATTACCGACGGCACCAGCAAGACGTTCGTCCTCGGCGAGAAATACGTGCGTAACGACTTGTACGAAGGGGGCAGCAAGTCGGACGACAAGGGCTGGATCGACGGCTGGGACCCCGACGCGATCCGCTCCACGTGTTTCTCGCCGTACCAGGACAGCGACGGCTATCAGTTCTCGCCGCAAAACACGCCCAACGATTTGTTCGGTAAGGACCGCGACGTCTATTACTTCGGCTCTGCCCATAGCGGCGGGTTCAACGCCGTGTTTGCCGACGGCTCGGTCCGCACGCTGGGCTACGACATCGACGTCGTGCTGTTTAATTCGCTCGCCACTCGCGCGGGCGGCGAGACGGTCGACGATTCGGCAATTAACTAATCGCTGGCGATCTTCCCACAGGCTTTTACATCATGAAAACGCAGGTTCTCACTTTTGCCTTCGTCGCGGCCTTCGCGTCGCTGTGGAATCTCGCAGCGTCGGTCCAGGAATGCTCGGCGGTGTTCGTCTATTTCGACGGCAGCGCCAGCAGCGATTTCGCTTTGCCGAATAATTGGTCGCCCGAAAACGCTCCGGGCACCAATCTGGTCGACTTCTACGGCATCGATGATGGGCTCAGCGCGACTTACTCGTCGGACCTGATTCAAATCCGCGCACTCCGCGTCGGTTCGGCCGCCAAGGAGCATCAATTCGGCGAAACCCATTTCGGAC
>JBFWSG010000032.1:0-40011 GCA_050248495.1 Pirellulales bacterium
CGGTTGCGCCAGTTGCAGGACGAGACGGGCGGATTTACCGCCTTTATCTGTTGGACGTTCCAGCCCGATCATACGGACATGGCCGACACGCCGCCCGCGGGCTCGTACGAGTATCTCAAAACGAACGCAGTGGCCCGGCTGTACCTCGACAACTTCCGCAACATCCAATCCAGCTGGGTCACCCAGGGCCTCAAAATCGGTCAGCTGGCCCTCGTCTACGGGGCGAACGACATGGGCAGCCTGATGATCGAAGAGAACGTCGTCGCCGAAGCGGGCACGGTCCACTATCTCTCGCTCGAGGACATCCGCGGCGCCATCAGCGAGCTGGGATTCGAGCCGCGGCAGCGCAACGTCTTTTACGAGCTGATCGACCAACGCCACGAGGCCCGCACAACCGCTGCGGCCCCGACAAATCGACTGCCGGCCCTTCCGATCATAAGGTAAGCTGGTATAACCACTTACTGCGGCCGATTTCGGAACGTCGGCCAGGCCAAGGACGTCGCGCTACGGGTCCCCCGCGTCATGATCGAAGCCCGCTCCCTGTCGAAGGCCTACTCCGATCTGCGGCGGGGCGAAGTGAAGGCGCTCGACGACGTGAGTTTTCACGCCACGCCGGGTCAGGTGTACGGCCTCTTGGGCCCCAACGGCGCCGGCAAGACCACGGCCCTGCGGATTCTCAGCACCGTGCTCGAACCGACCAGCGGCACCGCGATCGTCGGCGGCTTCGACGTGGTGACGCAGCCCGAGCTTGTGCGGCACCAGATCGGCTTCGTTTCGGCGAACACGGCGGTTTACGATCGCATGACCGCCCGCGAGATGGTCGAATACTTCGGCCGGCTCTACGGCATGGGCGAAGAGGAGCTCGACGAGCGGATCAATCAGCTCTTCGACCGCTTCGCGATGCAGGAAATCCGCGATGTGCTGGGCGCGAAGATGTCGACCGGCATGAAACAGAAGGTCTCGATCGCCCGCGCGATCGTCCACGACCCGCCCGTGCTGATCTTCGACGAAGCGACCACCGGCCTCGACGTACTTGTGGCCCGCGCGCTGCTGGACGCCGTGGCCGAGCTCCGCGATGAGGGCAAATGCATCATTTTCTCGACCCACATCATGCGCGAGGCGGAACGGCTCTGTAACCGGATCGCCATCATGCATCGTGGCAGCATCCTCGCCGAGGGAACGCTCGCCGAGCTCCGCGAGGAGCACCAGGAATCGGAGCTTGAAGAACTGTTCTTCCGGCTGATAAGTGATCGTCAAACAAAGACTGAGAGCACGGAAAGCGAGTTGGTGAGTAAGTGAATAGGTGAGTAGGTAGAAGCAGAAACACCTACTCACTTACTCACCTGCTCACTCCCCACCATGAGTTGGCGCAACGTCAAACTGATTTACGCCCGCGAGATTCGCGACCAGCTGCGCGATCGGCGCACGCTGTTCATGATCGCCGTGTTGCCGCTCTTGCTCTACCCGCTGATTGGCATGAGCGTGTTTCAGCTCTCGCAGTTCCTGCGGAAAAACGAGTCGAAGATCGTAGTTCTCGGCGCAGAACAGCTCGCGCACGACAAGGCGCTCCCCACGCTGATCGAGAAAGGCCATTTCGCCGCCGACCTCTTCGATGACCCGACGGAAAGCGAACGGTTGGTCCTGGAAATCAGTCCGGAGACGGCGGCGACGGCAAAGGCCCTCGACGAGGCCCGCGCGCGGCTCAAAACGGGCGACGTGCAGGCGGTCGTCTATTTGCCGGCGGACTTCGGACGGCAGCTCGATCAATTGCGGGCTTCGGCCGAGGAGGGCCATCGCGCCAAGGGCGACGACAAACCTGCCGCCGTCCAGGTGCCAGAGCCGGAGGTGCTGCACAATTCGGCCCGCGAAAAGTCGCGGTTCGCCAATAGCGCGGTGAAACGCCTGCTCGGCAACTGGAAATCACAGATCGAACAGCAGTACTTGCTCGCCGGCCGCCTGCCCGAGAATTTTGCGCGGCCGTTCCAGGTCAAATCACTCGACGTCGCCGAGCCGCGGCAGCAGGAAGCCGCGGTGTGGGCCAAGATCGTGCCGTTTGTGCTCTTCATCTGGGCGCTCACCGGCGCGTTTTATCCGGCGGTCGACCTGTGTGCCGGCGAGAAGGAACGGGGCACACTTGAAACCCTGCTTTCCAGCCCGGCGCTCCGCAGCGAAATCGTCTGGGGCAAGCTGCTTACGGTGATGACTTTCAGCGTCGCCACGGCGTTTTTGAATCTCACGAGCCTGGGCGTGACGGCCCAATATGTGGTGAATCAGCTGCAATCGCTGATGCCGGGCGAATCGATGCAGCGGTTGGGCTTTCCGCCGCTGCCGGTGGTCGCTTGCCTGGTGCTGGCCCTGCTGCCGATGTCCGCGCTCTTTAGCGCCCTGTGTCTGGCCTGTGCTGCGTTCGCCCGCAGCACCAAGGAAGGCCAGTACTATTTGATGCCGCTCTTGCTGGTCACCATGCCGTTGATGATGCTCCCCATGTCGCCGGGCAGCGAGCTGAATCTCGGCAACAGCCTGATCCCGATCACGGGCATGGTGCTCCTCTTGCGGACGCTGATGGAAGGCAACTACGTGGACGCAATGTGGTATATCCCGCCGGTGCTGGGCGTCACGTTCGCCTGCTGCCTGCTGGCGATCCGCTGGGCCGTATATCAGTTCAACCAGGAGTCGGTGCTGTTCCGCGAGAGCGAGCGGCTCGACCTGCGCCGCTGGGTGGTGCACCTGGTCCGCGACCGCCGCGAAACGCCGACGCTCTCCGAGGCGTTTTTCTGCGTGGCCTTGATCTTCGTGAGTCAGTTCTTCACACGGCTCGCGCTCTCGACCCACACGCCTGCGAATCCGGATTTCCGCTTCCTTTCATTGCTGCTCTTTATCAGCCAAGTGGTCTGCATCGCGCTGCCGGCGCTGATGATGACGTTGCTTTTCACGCGATCCTGGTCGAAGACACTGCTCCTTGATCGCGCACCCAAGTTTGCCGCCTGCGGGGCGGCCGTCCTCTTGGCCGTGGCGATACACCCCTTCGCTCAGCAACTGGTCAATGGCATCAACAAAGTTTATCCGATGCAGGACAGTGTTGCCGCCCAGACGCAATCCATCGAACAAATGCTGCGATCAAGTCCGTATGTCTGGCTGCCGTTCGTGCTGATGGCCTTGTTGCCGGCGGTCTGCGAAGAGCTGGCCTTCCGTGGGTTCATCCTCTCCGGCCTGCGGCACGTCGGGCACAAGTGGTGGGCGATCGCGCTGTCGGCCGTGTTCTTCGGCATGGCCCACACCGTCGTGCAGCAATCCCTCTCCGCCGCGCTCCTGGGGCTGGTCATCGGCTACGTGGCCGTGCAAACCACCAGTCTCATTCCGGCCATCCTGTTCCACGCTTGTTACAACAGCCTGATGCTGGGGATCGGTTTTTCGCCGCAGTTCATGGGAAATCTCCGTGAACAATGGCCAACGGCAATGTCGCTGCTCGTCGCACCGGGTGCCGAGGGAATCACGTACCGCTGGCCAGTGGTGGTCGCCTCGGCCGTGCTGTCGGCAATCATCCTGGTGTGGTTCCATCGGTTGCCGTACCAGGCCACACATGAAGAAGAACTGAGCGACGCGCGGGCCCATCAGTCGCAGCAGTTGCTGGCCGCGTCGGTTGGCGAATCGACGTAGGTACGCGAAGCTGTCGCCATCGTCCTATGTCAATCTCCTTGCGAGCCCGCACGATCTACCCCGTCGACGGGCCAGCGATCGACGACGGCGTCGTGACGATCGAGGGCGAACGGATCGTCGCCGTGGGACCCGCATCGGAGGCCACCGGAACGGTCCGAGACCTGGGTGACGTCGCGTTGCTGCCGGGATTCGTCAATGCCCACACGCACCTGGAATTCAGCCACCTCCGCGCGCCACTCGGCCGCCCAGGGATGCCGCTGCTCGAGTGGCTGCCGCTGGCGATTGCGGCGCGAGCGAGCCACGCGAATGCGGTCGGTCCTGCGCTCGCCCAGGGATTGCAAGAGAGTTTGCTCTCGGGAACATGTGCAGTCGGTGAGATCGCCACGGCGGATGCGAGCGCCCATCCGAGCGAATGTGAGCCGCCGGTCGTGACGTTTTTGGAAGTGATCGGCTTTTCGCGAGCGCGGGCCGATTCGGCGTTCGCTGCGCTGCAGGATCGATTGGCGAATGTGCCAAGAACGGCGGGCGCGGTCGGCTTGAGCCCGCACGCTCCGTACACCGTTTCGCCAGAGCTGCTGCGAAAGCTTATTGCCCTGGCAAAGCAGCACCAACTGCCGGTAGCGATGCACCTTGCCGAATGCGCCGAAGAATTAGTCCTGCTCTCCAGCGGCAGCGGCCCGTTTCGAGAACTGCTCGAAGCCCGCAGCATGTGGGACCCGGCGGCGATTCCTGCCGGTAGTCGACCGAGCGACTACCTGAGGATGCTTGCCGAAGCTCCGCGGGCGCTAGTGATTCACGGCAACTACCTGCGTGCCGACGAACACAGTTTCCTGGCCGAGCATGCCGATCGGATGTCGCTCGTCTATTGCCCTCGCACCCATGCCTACTTCGATCATCCGCCCTACCCGCTTGCCGATTTGTTGGAACAGGGCATTCGCGTCGTGCTGGGAACGGATAGCCGCGCGTCGAATCCCGATCTCGACGTCCGTGGCGAGCTCCGTCACGTGGTTCGCCATCTTCCTGACGTGCCCGCGGAAGCTGCTCTCCGGATGGCGACACTCGACGCGGCACGAGCGCTCGACTGCGACGACGACTGCGGCAGTATCACCGTCGGCAAACTGGCGAACCTCGTCGTTCTGAGGGAGAAATCGAACTCGCTCGCCGAGCTGCTCGCCGACCGCGACGAAGTGGCAGCCGTCTGGTTCTGCGGCCGCGAAGTATAGCGCGACAAAGTGGGTGGCTGGGGTCGAGCGACAGCGAGCCCCAAGGTGTGTGTCCGCTGGGGGCTCGGCTCGGCCTCGACCCCAGCCACCCCTCAACGAGATGTTCGCCGCAAATGTCTACGGCCGCCAGAATTGTCCGGCGCCGCGCAGCGTTTGAATCGGCACTGCCACCTCGAACCAGATCTCGTTGCCTTGCACGTTGCCGGCAAGGCCCACGGGTGGCGACGCGGGAAACTGCGGCACGATCGGGCCACCAATCACCGCGCCGAGCACCGCGTCCATCCACCGCTTGAGCCAGGCCGTGTAACCGCTCGGACTCATGTAAAGCGCCCAGGCTCGATCCGGCGAGTGCAGCTTATGGGTTTCCTGCAGCTCGGGTCGATCGCCGTCGCCGAGCGGCTGCTTGGTCATCTCCTCGATCACTTGCGCGACTTGCTTCTCGGTGGCGGACGCGAGCAACACAGTATCCTCGTCGACGGCAACGATCTGCAGCCGGAACAACGCGCTGGGGCCGAAGAGCTTTTCCATCGAGGCGCGGGCTTCCGGGATCGCCGGGGCGTTGACTGCCGCGGCCATGTCGATGGAATACTCAGTTCCGCTGCGATCTGCGACGGAGATCTCCTTCGATTTGAAAACGAGCTTCATCGCCGCCCGCGGCTTGTCGAGCATCGCATTCCAAAGGCGGATGCATTCGGCGGCGACGTCCACGAATTTCTTCGTACTCGTCACACGGATCGCGAGGAAATTACTCGTGAAGACGGCGTCATCGGCCGCGCCCGGCCGAGTGAGCACGGCAAAAGCACGCACGTCCGCGATCGCACTTTCGACCGCCGAGCGAAACTTGGCGACGTCTTCTTCCGCGACGGGGATGCCGTAGTTGTTGGCGAGGTCGTTGGCGACCTGGCGAACGTACGGCGCGACGGCCGGAACCAGCCACCGCGGCGAGACCTGTCCGCCGCCGGTGAGCACAAAGTCGCCCGACGAATAGAGAGGCGGCGCTTCCACTGCCGATGCCCGCGCCGCGTCCGGCAAGGGCGGCAAGGCATCCTCGTCGAGGTCCAGCTGCACGCGCAGCACCACGTTTCCCGCCTCATCCAGCCGCAGTCCGCAAGCAGAGCCTTCTGCCTGTTTCGCCCAGCGCGCTAACTCCGGCCGTTCTGCGAACGTCGCGCGGAACCAGTCCCGAACGGCCGGCCAGCCGTCGGCCACGCCGTTCGGCGCGCGGCCCTGGCCGAACAAGTTCTGGCCGGCGGGGCCCGGCTGCGACGGCGGCAGCGGCTCGAATAGCTTTTCGCTCTCGGCCAGCGACCAGACGAGCTTCATGCCATTCGGCAACACGACGATCGCAGCGTCGTTGGCAGCGACCCAGTCGGACCAATCGGCGAGCTGTGTGGGCGGAGTCGGTTTTGTGTCGCGCAACGATTCCAGCCGATTCCGCTGATCCGGGTCCATTACGACGGCCCAATCATCTTGGCGAACGACGAGCAAGTCTTCGCCGGCGAGCGTCACGGCGGCCACGCGCCGTCCGGGGTCGCCGTCGAGCGAGTGGACGAGCGCATCGAAGTCGGCGACCGGCAGCCACAGCGCCAGGCTGAATCGCGCGGTTTCGCCCTCGGGCGGCAAGAGCACGATCATCATGTCGCGCCGCTCGTCGAGCCCCGCTTGAATACCGGCGATCGACTTCAATAGCGCGAGCGGCCCCGGCAAGCGGGAGCCGGCCGCACCGAGCACGCGGCTGACTTTGGCGTCGGTTTCGGCCAGGTTCCGCACCACGATGAAACCGAGCGCGTCGCGCGGCACTTGCTGCAATACTTCGGCAGAAATGGCGACGCCCGCTGCGGCGAGCAGAATCGCCACCGCGCCAGCAAGAGAGCGAAGCCGATACATAGATAGTCGCCGTCCGCGGGAAGTTGCCCAGCCTGAGATTCTGCGCCGTCGCACGTGCGACATTATCCCACGACACGACGGGCTCAACAAGCAAGCGGGCACAGCGGGCCGCTAGCGACCGAGTTGCTGCTTGGCCTGGGCGACGACGTTCGCGGCGGTCACTCCACGTTCCTGGAAGATTTTTTCGTACGGCGCCGAGGCGCCATACGTATCCAGCCCGACGAACGCACCGGTCGAACCGATGTACTTGTCCCAGCCCTGGCGGATGCCAGCTTCGACGCCCACGCGGGCCGTCACCGCCGGCGGCAGCACTTCGTCGCGATACGCCTGCGGCTGGTCGTCAAAGACTTCAAACGACGGCAGGCTCACCACGCGGCTGGCGATGCCGGCGGCCGTGAGCTCCTCATGGGCTTTGACGGCCAGCTGCAACTCGCTGCCGGTGGCAATCAGAATCACCGCGGGCTTGCCCCCCTTGGCGTCGGCCAGGATGTAGCCGCCGCGGAGCACTCCCTCGGCGGGGGCGTACTTCGTGCGATCGAGGGTCGGCAGGTTTTGCCGCGTGAGCGCCATCGCCACGGGCCGCGACTTCTGCTGGAGAATCAACTTCCAAGCCTGCGACGTCTCGTTGGCGTCGCCCGGACGGATCACGGCCAGGTTCGGAATCGCCCGGCACGCGGCCAGCTGCTCGATCGGCTCGTGGGTCGGGCCGTCTTCCCCCACACCGATCGAGTCGTGCGTAAACACGAAGACACTGGGGATCTTCATGATCGCCGCCAACCGCAGCGACGGCCGACAGTAATCCGAGAACACAAAGAACGTCGCCCCGAACGCCCGCAGGTCGCTCAGCACCATGCCGTTCACGGCCGCGGCCATCGCGTGCTCGCGGATGCCGAAGTGGAGATTGCGGCCGCCGGGATCGTCAGCCGACTGCGATCCGGCGCCGTCGAACGTGAGCAGCGTTTTGGTCGAGGGCGCGAGGTCTGCCGAGCCGCCGATGAGCCAGGGGATCTTCTTCGCCAGTTCGTTGAGCGCTTTGCCGCCCGAGTTGCGCGTGGCATCACCTTTGTCGCTGGGCGGATACACCGGAAGCGTGCTGTCCCAGCCGGCCGGGAGCTCGTGGCTCCACATCTGCTTGAGTTCGGCTGCCAGCTCGGGAAACTTCTTCTGATAGTCGCTCCAGAGCTTTTCCCACGCCGCGTGCGTGTCCTTGCCGCGCTTACCGAGCGTGGCGGCAAAGCGCTCGGGGGCTTCCGGCGGCACCAGAAACTTCGCGTCGGCGGGCCAATCGTACGCCGCCTTGGTTTTGGCAATCTCGTCGTCGCCGAGTGGTTCGCCGTGGGCCTTGCTGGTGCCCGCCTTGGTCGGCGCGCCATAGCCGATCACGCTGCGAACGATGATCAGCGTCGGGCCGTCGTTGTATGACAAGAAGCCCTGGAAGGCGTGTTCGATCGCGGCGAGGTCGTTGGCATCGGGCACCGCCAGCACATGCCAGCCGAGGCCGCGGAACCGCGTTGCCACGTCTTCGCTGAAGGCCAGGTCGGTCTTGCCTTCGATCGTGATGTGGTTGTTGTCGTAGATCCAGCACAAGTTCGAGAGCTTCAAGTGACCGGCCAGTGACGCCGCCTCGCACGAGATGCCCTCCATCAAGTCGCCGTCGCTGCATTGCGTCCAGATGTTGTAATTGAACAGCTCGAAGCCCGGCTGGTTGAACCGCGCGGCGAGCCAGCGGGCGGCGATCGCTATGCCCACGCTGTTGCCGCAGCCCTGGCCGAGCGGGCCGGTCGTGGTCTCGACCCCGGTGGTGTGTCCGTGCTCTGGATGCCCGGGCGTGCGGCTGCCCCATTGTCGAAATTGTTTGATGTCGTCGAGCGACACCGCCGGCTTGTCCGTCACCTTGCCGCTGGCGTCGACCTGCCGAATGCCGGCGAGATGAATCAGCGAATAGAGCAGCATCGAGGCGTGACCGCAGGAGAGCACATAGCGATCGCGATTGGGCCAGTGGGGCTGCGCGGGATCGTAGCGCAGATGCTGCGTCCACAACTGATACGACACTGGGGCGAGCGCCATTGGCGTTCCCGGATGGCCGCTGTTGGCAGCCTGCACCGCATCCATCGACAGGGTGCGAATGGTGTTGATGGCCGTCAGGTCGAGGTCTTGCGCAGTGGTAGGCATTGCGGCAACTCGCGTGTTCCAGGGGATGTAGGCAGTTTGAACTAGAACGGCCTGCCGCTGCAGACCAAACGAAAGATTTTAGTAGCCCCAGAATCGAGGGTCAACGAGCGGATTCGGACAGCGACTTCACGACAACGTCAGCCGCACGCCCTGCAAATAGCTCTCTTGCGCCTTGTTCACGATGGTGAGCGCTTGGAAGGCGTCTTCGAGGCTCGCGGTCTTGAGCACCAGGCTGCTGACCTGGCGGTGGAAGTGCAAGAGCGATTGCTCGCCGACGGGCCGGTCGTGATCAAGCAATTCGGAATGTTGTCCGGCGTCATCGAACCACACCACCGTGTGGGGCAGATCGAGAAATGCGATGCCGCGCTGGCAAACCACTTGCAGATCGGCCGGCCTGCGAAATGCGGCGGCCTCCTGCCACTGCGCAGCGACGTAGCTGCCGCAGGCAATCTGCGCCACGGCGCCAGTGCCGATCTCGCCGGTGGGCGAGAAGTCGAGCGTCATCATCAGGTAGTCTTTCGTGGGACGCTCACTGGGGTCGGTGCAGCCCGCGGCCAGCGAAGCATGCGCCGCGCCGACGACGCTGGATGCCTCTTCGCCCACGACGTCGCGGCACCAATCGACCATCTCGATCAGCTGCCGCATGTCCGACGTGTAACTCGGCGCGCCGTCTTTGCGGGCAGTGTGGCGGCGGTTGCAGAAGAGGAGCCGCGGCCGGCCCAACCGCGTGGCCATCAGCTCTTTGAGCCGCAGCGTTGCCGGAGCCAGTCGGCAGGGAAACTCCGCCATGAAGGCGACGCCCGCGTCGCGGACTCGCTGCCGGACCTCTTCGGCCGCATCGGTATCAAGATCGAGCGCCGCCGCGCAGTAGATTGCTTTCCCCGCGTCGCACGCCGCCAGGATCGGCAGCGCGCCATACCAGCGGGCCGACAGCAACATCACGGCGTCGATGTCTTCGCTTTCCGCCAGTGCCCGAAAGCCATCGCACGTTCGCGCCGGCCAGCGATGGGCCACTTCGGCAGCTCGATGCGCCACGGGATCGCAGAACGCCCGCACCTCGAAGCGATCGGCGAGCGCCTTGAGCGCCGGTGCGTGCCGGCTCTCCCAGGCCTTGCCCAATCCGACGACGCCGATGCGAAGTTTCATGCCAAATTCGAACGCAATTTACGAGGGGGACGCCTTCCCGGTCAATTTCTGCCGGATTGCCGCAGGCAGCCTCTCAACTGTCGTCTTTCGGCTGCCCATCGGCAAGATGAGTTTTCGCTGCAAAGCACGCGGCAACGGCTGCCGACGAGCCCCACGGCGAGGCCCGTGCCCACGAGGCCACCGGCCGACGGTTCGGGCACAGCCAACGATTGGCCGCCCTGCCCACCATTGGAATTATATACCATTGCGAAATGGGCCTTCCAAACCAGATAGTCGGCCTCGTCGATCGTGCCATTATTGTTGCCGTCGGCGCCACGGCCCGGTTCCATTTGTTGACCCAGCGAGTCGCGCCAGACGGTGAAATCGGCGGCATCGACCCGCAGATCCCCATTGAAATCGCCAGGCGCCTGCTCGGGCGGGCCGACCAGAGCCGAGAACAGATCGGCCAACTGGGCCCGCCAATTACCCCAGGAATGTCCTTCGTTGGCCTGGGTGAATGTGTAGTCGTAGCCATGTTCGGCGAGGATCGCGCTCATCGTCGGGCCGCCGTTGCCATCGTTGATCGTGCCCGCGGTCATGAATATCTTCAAAGGCGCCGTCGGTGCCTTCTCATACAGGTCGTAAATGCTGGAGTTGTAGCTGAACGCCGGCGACTGGATGCCGATGCGGTGGAACACGTCGCCTTTCGCCGCGCCGAAATACGCCGAGTTCAGGCCGCCCATCGACGTACCGAGAATCACTCGATCGTCGGCCGTCGCGCTGGTGCGGTACGCCGCATCGATCGCCGGCACCAACTCGCCGGCCACGAAATTCGCGAACGCCGCGTTCAGGTTGTACTCGGCGATCCGCCGGTTGTTCCCCAAGTTGCTCGGATCGCGCGGATCGATGAACACCGCGATGGTCGGCCGCAGCGTGCCGTCGGCAATTAAATTGTCGAGCACCGCCGTTGTGCTACCCATGTAATCCGCCGAGTACTCGTGCCCATCCGTGACGTAGGCGACCGGCAAATTAGCAAGTTCTTGAGCGCTGTAGCCGGCTGGCGTGTAGACGCGATATTGAACTTGATAGCCCAGATTGGCGCTGCTGACGCGCACGTTGCCGCCCAGCGCGCCGCGGGCGACACCCGGACGGCGAATCGTTTCGTGCGGATATTCGTAGGCCGGCATCCGCAGCTCGGAGTTCGGACCGAAGCCACTCCACATCTGCAGCGGATTTGCGGGGTCGAGCAGCCAATTGCTGCCATTCGTGACGACCTTGTAGTCGACGCGTGCGTCGGTCGGCAGCGTGCCTTCGCGCATCCAGAGGTCGGTGCCGGTGAGCCGCGTGGCCGGGCCCGAGTTCGGCTGCCAGTTGTTGTGATCGCCCGCAAACGCGACGGTGCTCGCCGAACCGCGATAGAGCAGCGCGTACTGATTGCCTTGCGCGTAGGGCACCTGCCCCGCGGCCCGCAGATTCGACCACAGCGTGTTGAGCCGCGTCGTTCGTTCACCGGCGTCGACTGTTGCCACGATCTCGTTCAACTCGTCCTTGAACGCCTGATACGACGGAAAAACCTCGTCGCGCTCAAAATTCGGATCGGGCGGCGCTTGGGCCAGGCCCTCGGCCGATATCGCCAAGACCAACAGGACAACGAAGAACCGAATCAATCCGCCCGCCAACCGCGCCATTTTCCGCCCCCAGAAGCCGCCACCGAACGGCCCCATTGTAGCAGGTCCGCCCGCCAATGGCCGCTTGCGGCTCAGCGTTCCCCCACCTCCCGCAGCATTTCTTCGAGCAATTCGAGCGGCAACCCAACGACGTTCGATTCACTCCCCTCCTCGACATGCACCCAGCCGAGCCGGTCCTGATATCCGAACGCTCCCGCTTTGCCCCGCCACTCGCCGGTCGCCAGGTAATCGTCGATCGCTTCGTCTGAGAGCGCATCCATCACCAGTTGTGTCACGGCCACCCGCACCAGCGGCTCCGCTCGATCGAGCGGCCAGACGCAGATACCCGTGAGCACCCGATGGGCCCGGCCGCGCAATTGCTGCAGCATCGCGCGGGCGTGCGCCTCGTCGCGCGGCTTGCCGAGCACGAAGCCGTCGCATTCGGCGACCGTGTCGGCCGCTACGAGGATGACCGGTTGCGGCAGCGAAAGCTGATCGCGCACCGCCGATGCCTTGCGAAAGGCCAGGTCGGTCACCAGGCCCGCAGGGCCATTCTGACTGCACACTCCACACTCGACGTCCTCGTGGGGCGCGAGCACCTCGAATTGGTAGCCGGCCTCTTCCAACAATTGGCGTCGACGCGGAGAACCGCTGGCGAGAATCAGGGGGCGACGTAGCATGGCGGCATTCTACGCAAGCGCCTGCCGCTTCGCCACGCGAACGGACCGCCGATAACCCACACAATCGACAACGGGCCCGGCTCCGGCACGGCGGCGGCCGCCGCGCTGCGCGACCCGAAATTCGCCTTCCACCGCGCGTACTGCGCGGAGCCGATCACGCCGCCGTCAACGTCGTTGGGCAGCGTCCCCGCGGCGCCAACATGATTCCGCCACGTGGTGTAGTCCGCCGCGTCCACGCGGCCGTCGTCGTTGTAGTCGCCCGCGAGCGTACCGGCGGCCGGCGCCACCATGATGTCCGACGTGGAAAAGAACACTTCGCCCACGGGGTCGTCTCGCTGCCAGGCGATCCACAGTACGTGATGGCCCACGCGATCCCGCGGAATCGCCACGTCGAAAAAGTAGTGCATCCCCGAAAGCGTCACGCTCGGCCGTCCGAGGAATTCCATCTGCGACCAGTTCAGCGGCTGGGCGGGCGTCCAGTCGGCGGTCGTAATCCAGACGTCCCAAACGCTCGGCTCGTGCGGCATGTGGGCATCGAAATGGATCGACAACGGCTCGCCGGCCTGGGCGGGTGACGTCGGCCAATTGCCGCTCACCTGGTCGAGCCCGGCATACGTCCGTGGGTACTCGGTCGATGCCGGGTTGGTTCGCCCGCCGCTGGCGAGCGCCCCATTCGGCACCCATGGCGAGTAGTCGAACCCGGGCGGCAAGCCGGCGTTCACCGCTGCCGGAATGTTCCGCGACAGCTCGGTCCACGTGTAGTAGGAGAGTGTCCCGTCGGTGGCGATCGCGTTCTTCGCCAATTGAAAACTGGGGTTCTCGGGATTACTGGCGTAGACGCGGTAAACGCGGCTCGCGGGACTCACGACCGAGCCATGTCCCCATGCTGCGGCACCGAAGCACGCAGTCAACGCCAGCGCCAACCACGTACGCACACCTGCGCAGAGCACCATTGCCGGCGACTCTCTGTTCCTTGCGTAGTCGCGCGGCCAACCGTTTCCCGCGGAGCCGATCGGGGCGACCTTTCGATCGACTATAACCAGCCGCCGCGCGCCGCTCCACAAAATTGCCGCCTGCGGCGCTGCGACATTATTTCGCGGACGTTGCCGCCACGTGACGGCTTCGGCGAACGACTACTAACGCCAGACCTCCGGCAGCAAACAGCAGCAGACAGGTCGGCTCCGGTACCGGCGCGAAATCCAGGCTGCCGCCACCAGAGCTGGCGCCGAAATGGTCCTGCCAGACCGTGTAGTCCGCGGCGTCGACGATGCCATTCTTGTTGCCGTCGGCAGCCAGATTCGCCACCGAGCCAAACGACGCTTTCCACACGTCGTAGTCGGCGCCGTTCACGACGCCATTCAAGTCATAGTCGCCGGCAATCACGCCCGACCCGGCCGTCGAGTTGCCGAACACCAGGTCGAAGTAGAAGCCGGCGCCGACGTCGTTGGTGGTGAGCGACACGTTGAACACGAGGTCCAGATTTCCGCTCACGTTCGCGACGCCGTTGGAGCCCAAGTCCAAAACCTGGTTGTCGAGGAAGGCCACGGCCGCTGCCACGGTATTAAAGGTTTGATTCACGACGGTCGCGCCTTCGCGGATGATCTGGAACGTCAGCGAGTCGAAGCCAGCGCCTTCGGTTTGTGTATCGAGCAGGCCGACGATCAGGTTCTGACGCGAATGAGGCAGCGCCGTAAGATCGATCGCATAGGTGGCGGTGCTAGTGAAGATGCGGCTGCCCGCGGCGCCGCTTTCGTTGTAGGAGCCGCCGAACGTCGCCAGGCCGAAGAGGTCACTCGTCGCGCCCGGTGCCTGGTCGTCGATAATATTAAACTGGTTCTTCACGTTCGTATTGCCGGCGAACATGGTGAGCGCCTGCGAATCGGTCGGCAGGCCGGTGGTCGACGCGGCCGCCTCCAATCCGGTCGAACCGGCTGCATCAACCGGCGCTAGCGCCACTCCCGCCCGGGCCGATGCCCGGCTCAGCCCGCTGACCGGGGCCGACGAATGGGCTTCGAGGTTAATCAATAAGCCGCCGGCCGACAGTGCGTTGGCCGCTGCGGTGCCGGACGTGCCGGTCGAGTTGGCCGTGGCAATCCCGCTGCCGAACGTGCTGCGCAAGTTGCCGTTGCCGCCGTCCGCAGTGGCGGTGGAACTCGCAGCGGCCGGTCCCACGGAGGTCGCCGAGGCAACCGCGTTGCCGCCGAGGCCGCCCGGCCCGGAGCTCGCGGCGCCACCGTTGCCGCCGGTCGCCATGGCCGTGCTGCCCACGGCGCCCGACAAGCCGGTCGACGTGGCAACAGCCGTGGCAGTCGCCGTGCCGCCGTTGCTTCCCGCGCCGAGACTGCCCGCGCCGATGCTGCCGCCGTTTCCGCCGGCGGCGTTGGCCGTAGAAGTCACGCCCGCACTCCCCGTAAGATTCAAAGTCGAGGTCGAGCCGCCGCCGATACCTGGCACGCCTCCGAGCGTTGCGTTCGCGCCGTTGCCGCCGGTCGCCGTTGTGATCGAGGTCGTCGTGGTGCCGACGCCGGCCGGTCGTGCGTAGGTCAGCGTCGAGGTGGCCCCGCCGCCGTTGCCGCCGGCCGCGCCGGCGCCAGCGCCGCCGTTTCCTCCAATCGCCGTCTGACTAAGCGTGACCGAACCGGTCGTGCTTGCGGTGACATCATCCACCAGCGAGGCCGCGCCGCCGTTGCCGCCGGCTGCCGTGTCGTTGCCGGCCCCGCCATTGCCGCCGGTGGCGTTCGCCGTGGCGGTGATGTTGCCGCCGGCCGATGCCGCGGATATCTGATTGACACTCGGGGTGCCGCCGGCGCCGCTCACATTGCCAACGCCACGCCCGCTGCCGCCGTTGCCGCCGACCGCGTTTACGGTGATTCCAACCGTGCTTGATCCGCTCGACGTCGCCGAGCTACCGGCCGTCACGTTTCCGCCGGCCGCGCCGTTACCGGTAGCTCCAGCGGCGATCGCGCCGCCATTGCCGCCCGTGGCGGTTTCTGTGCCCGTGACGGCTGCGGCTCCCGTGAGCTCCAGATGCGTTAGTGCCGTGCCGGCCGTCCCCGCCGCGCCGCCGCCGCTGCCATTTCCGCCATTGCCGCCGGTTGCGGCCACGGTCGCCGTGGTGCTTCCACTGACTGGATGGGAGTAGACGAGCGTCGACGTCGCGTTGCCGGCGTTGCCGCCTCCGGCGCCGCTGCCCGCGCCGCCATTGCCGCCAATCGCCGTTTGATTCAAGGTGACATTTCCCAACGTGGTGCCGGAAGCATCATTCGCCAGTGACGCGTTACCGCCGCCGCCCCCCATCGCGTTATCGTTTCCAGCGCCGCCGTTGCCGCCCGTGGCGTTGGCGGTCGCCGTCACGTTGCCGCTGGTAGACACCGAGGAAACCGGGCTGACGTCGGGAACGCCGCCGGCTCCACCCGCAAAGCCGCCGCCACGTCCCACGCCGCCATTGCCGCCCACGGCGCTCGCCGTTGCGGATACGGTGCTACCGGCGGTCGACGTCGAAGTTCCCCCCGCAGAAGCGGCGCCGCCGGCCGCGCCATTACCCAAAGAACTGGCAGCGATCGCACCGCCGTTGCCGCCGGTTGAAGTCTGCGTGCCGGTTACGGCGCTGGCGCCGGTCAAATTCAAGCTCGTGGAGGAAGCACCGCCCACGCCGGGGACGCCGCCGCCACTGGCGCCGCCTCCATTGCCGCCGGTTGAGCCGATTGTCGACGTGGTGTTCGCGCCGCTGGCCCGCACTGCGGTGAGCGATGCATTCGAGCTGCCTGCCGCACCGCCGTTGCCGCCAGTCGAGGTTCCACCATTGCCGCCGATGGCCGTTTGATTGAGCGTGGCATTACCGGATGTCGTGCCGCTGACCACGTTCACGAGCGACGTCGCGCCGCCCGCGCCGCCGGCCGCGTTGTCGTTCCCCGTGCCGCCGTTACCGCCCGTGGCGTTCGCCGCGGCCGTCACGTTGCCAGTCGTGGATGTTGCCGAAACTGGATTCACCGTGGCCACGCCGCCGGCGCCGCTGGAATTCCCTCCTCCACGGCCGACACCGCCATTGCCGCCAACCGCGTTGGCTGTTGCCGACACTGTGCTTCCCGTCGTCGTTGTTGCCGAACCGCCCGACATTGCGGTGCCGCCCGCACCACCGTTGCCAGTCGACGCAGCCGCGATCGCGCCGCCGTTGCCGCCCGTGGCCGTTTGCGTCCCCGTCACGGCCGCGGCGCCGGTGAGCGTGAGGTTCGTATTCGCTGTCCCGCCAGCGGCGGCCGCACCGCCGCCGCTGCCGCCGCCACCATTGCCGCCGGTGGCATTGATCGTTGAGGTCGTGGTGCCGCCGCCCACGCGCGAAAAATTGAGCGTCGACATTGCGTTGCCCGCAATGCCGCCGCCCGCCCCCGTTCCCGCACCGCCATTGCCGCCGATCGTAGTTTCGTTGAGCGTGATGTTGGCCGTGGTCGTGCCGAACACGTCATCGATCAAGGTGGCATTTCCACCAGCGCCACCCAGCGCATTGTCGTTCCCCGCGCCGCCGTTGCCACCCGTCGCGTTTGCGGCCGCCGTGACGTTGCCGCTGCCGGAAGTCGCCGTGATCGGATTCATCGTGGCGGCACCGCCCGCGCCGCCCGCGAATGCTCCGCCGCGTCCGATGCCGCCATTACCGCCCGTGGCATTGCCGGTGGCCGATACCGTGCCGGCCCCGGACGAAGTGACAGTCGCGCTTCCCATCGCCGTGCCGCCCGCCCCGCCGAAGCCTGGAAAGGTGGTGGCGATCGCACCGCCGTTGCCGCCCGTGGCGGTCTGTGTGCCCGTTACGGCGGCAGCGCCGGTGAGCGTGAGCGATGTCATCGCGTTGCCGCCAACGCCGGCCGCACCGCCGCTGGCCTGACCGCCGTTGCCCCCGGTGGCATTAAGCGTCGAAGTCGTCGCCGCGCCGCCGGCGCGCGAAAACGTGAGCGAAGTCGAGGCGTTGCCGCCGGAGCCCGCCGCGGCGGCCCCGGCGCTGTTGCCGCCGTTGCCGCCGATCGTAGTTTCGTTCAATGTGGCGGCCCCATTGGTCGTGCCGGAGACGGCATTGCTAAGCGTTGCCGCCGCGCCTTGGCCGCCGGCCGCGCCGAATGTACCTGCCCCGCCATTACCGCCCGAGACATTGGCCGCCGCAGTGACTGCGCCGTCCGCGGAGGTCGCCGAAGCAGTTGCCGTTCCGGTCCCGCCATCTTCCCCGCTGCCACCGCCGTCTCGGCCTGTACCGCCATTGCCGCCGGTCGCGCTGGCCGTGGCTGATGCGGTACTGTTAGCAGCGGCCGTTGCCGTCGACGTAGATGTCGCACTGCCGCCGGCACCGCCGCTGCTCCCGGCGCCCGGGGACCCGCCGGCGCCAGGTGATCCCGCGCTGCCGCCCGCGCCGCCATTGCCGCCGGTCGAAGTAGCCGTGGCCGTCGTGTTGCCGGACGCCGGAGTCGAGCTCGCCGTTGACGCGGCATCGCCGCCCGCACCGCCCGTACCTCCCGCGCCGCCATTGGCCCCAGCCGTGTTGCCGGCCCCGCCATTACCGCCGGTGCCGCCGGCGCCCCCTGTGGAAGTTGCCGAGTTCGTCGTATCCGTGGTGGTGGCGGTGGCAGTCACATCCTGCCCGTCGCCACCCGTGCCGCCGTTGACGCCCGGGTTGCCAGGGCCGCCGTTCGATCCCGTTGTGCCGTTCGTTCCCGTCTGGGTATCCGTGGCCGCCAGCGCGACGCTCGTCCCGAGAAGAAAGCTCAGCCCTACGCACACCAGATTCAGAAAGGTAATACGAAAGCCACGACCAAACGCTCCGGACATAGTTGCATCTCCCGCGCCTTGGCAGCGCTTGAATCGCGTAAAGATTTCCCTGCACACTTCGAAGGCTGATGGGCGGCGAAAGTCAGGTTTCGCGCGGCGAAAACCGCTGGCGCAAACGCAAGCGACACGCCCACGAAAACACCCGGTCATGGCGCCTGACAGCGCCAGACGGGGCTCAACGAGATAATCAACAAATCGCCAGGCTGGCCGTCACACGGTCCGGCCTGACGTGACATTCGGGGGAAAACTCTGCCTTGGACGAATGGTCCAGTTCAAAAGTGCAACCGGCCCCTGGTCGCAACCCGGCCCTTCAAACAGCTCGCACGCGGCCCTTCGATTATTGACGAGACTCGGCCCAGTGTTCACTTTTAGAATGGGCAAATCAATCCCTCACCGGAGTCAGATTCACCGAAATTCGGGCGTTCAATCCCCCGAAGCTCGTTGCTAGCGAAATCGATTTTATGGCCAGCCAACCTGAAACGATGGACGTTCGCACTGCGGTTGACGCGGTCTATCGCGGCGAGTCGCGGCGTATCTTCGCCACATTGATCCGGCTGCTGGGTGACTTCGACCTCGCGGAGGAAGCGCTCCACGAAGCCTTCGCCGCAGCGCTCAAGCAATGGCCGGCCGAGGGCGTGCCGGCGAACCCGCGGGCCTGGCTGGTTTCGGCCGGACGTTTCAAGGCCATCGATGTGATCCGCCGCCGCGCGCGGTTCGACGCTACGCTCACGCACCTAGCAGATAAACTTGAGGCGAAGAGCCGCGAGGTCGCCGCGGATGCCGATGGTGTCGAGGACGACCGCTTGCGGCTCGTCTTCACCTGCTGCCATCCGGCCCTTGCGCCCGAGGCTCAGGTAGCGCTCACGCTCCGCGAAGTTTGCGGCCTCACCACGGAAGAAATTGCCAGCGCCTTTCTCACCACGCCTTCGACGCTGGCCCAACGCATCGTCCGCGCGAAGGCCAAGATTCGTGATGCGGGAATTCCCTACCAGGTGCCGGCGCGCGAAGACTTGCCGGAACGGCTCGATGCCGTGCTGCAAGTGGTCTACCTGGTGTTCAACGAAGGTTATGCGGCGTCGTCCGGCCAGTCGCTTACACGCACCGATCTATCCGGTGAAGCGATTCGCTTGGGCCGCTTGCTCGTCGATTTGCTGCCCGACTCGGAAGCCGTGGGCCTGTTGGCGCTGATGCTGCTCCACGATTCGCGCCGTGCCGCGCGGACCTCGCCCGACGGCGAAATCATCCTGCTCGACGACCAAGATCGCTCGCTGTGGAATCTGGGGCTGATCGCGGAAGGCAAGTCGCTAGTCGCCCGTGCGCTCGCATCGCAGCGGTTCGGTCCTTATACCGTTCAGGCGGCGATCTCGGCCGTCCATGCCGACGCCACCAGCGCCGCGAATACCGATTGGTCACAAATTGTCGGCCTCTATGACCTTCTGCTACAGGCCTCGCCCTCTCCGGTTGTGGCGCTCAATCGCGCCGTGGCGGTCGCCATGCGCGACGGACCACAAGCGGGGCTCGACCTGATCGACCAGTTGTTTGAGCGCGGCGATTTGTCGGACTACCATCTGGCCCATGCCGCCCGGGCCGACCTCTGCCGGCGGCTGGGAAACCAGGCCGCCGCTCGCGACGCCTACCGACAGGCCCTGTCACTGGCCCGGCAAGAGCCGGAACGCCGCTTTCTCGCCGGCCGGCTCGCAGAATTGGGCTGAAAAAGAATTCTTTTGCCACCCTGTCGAAAGCGGTCCGCGCCGTGCGACTAGCTTGTGTTCGCAACGCAAATCCACTTGAAATTGAAGTCTCCGCACACGGATTAGGATCCGACATGTCCACGATCACCCCCTGCCTCTGGTTCGACACGAACGCCCTGGAGGCCGCCCAGTTTTACGTCTCCATGTTCAAAAATTCGAAGCTCGGCAAAGTCAGCTACTATGGCGACGGCGCCCCGCTCCCCAAAGGCACGGTGCTGACCGTGACCTTCGAGCTCGACGGTCAGGAATTCATGGGCCTCAACGGCGGGCCGATGTTCAAGTTCACCGAAGCCACGTCTTTCATCGTCAATTGTGACTCGCAGGCCGAGATCGACAACTACTGGGACAAGCTCACCGCCGACGGCGGACAACCGGTGCAATGTGGCTGGCTCAAGGACAAGTTCGGCCTCTCCTGGCAAATCGTCCCGAAGGTGATCAGCAAGATGCTCACCGACAAGGACCCCGCCAAAACGGCCCGCGTGATGGGGGAAGTCATGAAGATGATCAAGCCAGACATTAAGTCCTTGGAAGCGGCCTACAACGCCTAGCAAGCTTCCTCGAGTTGCAACATTTCACGCACTATCTTAACCAATGGGAGATACGACAATGCGTTTCATGGTCTTAGTGAAGGCGAACAAAGATTCCGAAGCTGGAGTGATGCCGAGCACCGAACTGCTCACCGAGATGGGCAAGTTCAATGAAGAACTCGTGAAAGCGGGCGTGATGCTCGCCGGGGAAGGCCTGGCCGCCAGCTCACAAGGCGCTCGCGTCAAATTCACCGGTCGCAAGACCTCGGTGATCGACGGCCCGTTCGTGGAAACTAAAGAGCTTGTGGCGGGCTACTGGATTTGGAAATGCGCCTCGCTGCAGGAAGCCATCGACTGGCTGAAAAAAGCGCCCTTCGAAGACACCGAGGTGGAAATCCGCCGCATCTTCGAATTGGAAGACTTTGGTGCCGAAATGACGCCCGAGCTGCGCGAGCAGGAAATCCGCCTGGGCGCCGAAATCGCCAAGAAGAAATAGTTTCTCAGATTCAAGTTGGACCAATTCAATCAGGAAAAATGTGATGAGCGCCGTACCTTACCGCCTGCCGAATGCCCCGGAGCTCGAACGCGTCGTGGAACCCCTGGTCAATTACATCTGCGCCACGGACAAACCCAAGACGGCCCTGTATTCGGTCCTCGCCCTGCTCTCGCGACAAATTGACGCCACCAACGGCGCGGCGACGGCCCACTTCCGCCGCTGCCACGAGGAACGATAATCACCAGTTGCCCGCCACCCGCGTAGAAGCGAAGGAAATTTTTCATGAAGTACATGCTGCTGGTTTACACGCCGGAAGATGCCTACGCACCGGGCGAGCGCGAAGAGTGTTTCGTCGAATCGACCGAATTGGCGAACGACCTCCACGCCCGCGGCCAATACCTGGCTGCCGCGCCGCTCCATCTGGTCGCCACCGCGTCGAGCGTCCGCGTCCGCGACGGCAAACCGATGGTCA
Organism: Pirellulales bacterium; assembly: GCA_050248495.1. GTDB lineage: Bacteria > Planctomycetota > Planctomycetia > Pirellulales > Lacipirellulaceae > DASYDU01. Next base: position 21,466 of record JBFWSG010000032.1, read on the forward strand.
CGGCCGGTCCCTTCGCCGAGACTCGCGAGCAGCTCGGCGGCTACTATCTCGTCGAGGCCAAGGACCTCAACGATGCGATTGCGATCGCCGCCCGCATTCCGGGGGCGCGGAAAGGTACAATCGAAGTCCGGCCGGTCGTGGAGATCCCCGGTCTGCCGGAAAAGTAAGCGAATCGCAGTTTTTAGAAAAATGTTCCCGCCGCTTGTCGATTTCCTCCGTCGCCGTTCGACAAGGATTCGATCGACAAACCAGTGGACGCCTAAGCCATGCGATACATGCTGCTCTGCTACGACGACGAACCGTACTGGGAAAATGCCGGCACCGAGGCCCACCGCGCCGCGATGAACGAAGCCGTCGGGCTCACGCACGAACTCGATCACAAGGGACAGTACCTCCTGGCCTCGCCGCTCCATCCGACGAGTACGGCCACGACCGTCCGCGTCCGCGACGGCAAGCCGACTATGACCGACGGGCCCTTTGCCGAGACCCGCGAAGTGCTGGGGGGATTCTACCTGATCGAGGCGGATAATCTCGACGACGCGATTTCGATCGCCGTCCGACATCCTGGCGTTCACGTGGGCGCGGTTGAGATTCGCCCGGTGCTGGAAATCCCCGGTTTGCCGCGAAGAAAATAGCTGTGCAAATTCATCATCCCTGCTCTTGCACGCCGCAGCGGTCGATATATACTAACGTCCACTACTCGAATTTGGAGTCTCGATCATGCACGTCCAAACGTATTTGTTCTACAACGGCCGCTGCCAGGAAGCCCTCGACTTCTACAAACAAGCGATCGGCGCGGAAGTCGTGTTTCTCATGCACTACAACGAGAGCCCGGAGCCGTGTGGGCCCCTCCCGGAAGGCTTCGAGTCGAAGATCATGCACGCCAGTTTCCGAGTGGGCGACGCGGAACTGATGGCGTCCGATGGCAATTCGACGTCTCCAGCCAAGTTCGACGGTTTCTCGCTGTCGCTGCGATTCAAGACGGCGGAGCAGGCCGAGCGGGCGTTCAACGCGCTCGCCGACGGCGGCCAGGTGCACGTGCCGCTGATGACGACCTTCTTCTCACCGAAGTTCGGCATGCTCACCGACCGCTTCGGCGCGCCCTGGATGGTGCTCGTGGAATCGGCCAACCAAGGCTGCTAACCGCCAGCAAGGTATCGAGTCCGCCCGAGCGCCAAATCAGATCGTGGAGCCTCGCCATGTTGACTTACATTGTGCTCGCCGTCGTCACCCTGGTGGTGGTGTTGCTCGTCGTGATCGCGTTGCAACCGGCCATGTTCCGCATCGAACGGCGGGCGACGATCCCTGCCGCGGCGGCCGATGTGTTCGCTCAGGTACAAGACTTGCATAAATGGCGGTCCTGGTCGCCGTGGGAAGAGATCGATCCCAATTTGCAGCGCACCTACTCGGGCGCGGCCGCCGGTACCGGCGCCGTGTACGAATGGGTCGGGAATAACGAGGTTGGCTCAGGCCGCATGACGATCCTTGATTGCCGTCCAGTGGAGTTCATCCGCATCAAGCTGGAGTTTTTCAAGCCATTCAAAGGCCTGAGCACTGCCGAATTCACGTTTCAGCCCGCGGGCGACAAGCAAACGGTGACCACCTGGGCGATGTACGGACCGAAGAATTTTCTCGCCAAGGCACTGCACATGATTTGCAACATGGAGAAAATGATTGGCGGCCAGTTCGAGAAGGGCCTCGACAATTTGAAGTCGGTCGTCGCCAACACGAAGAGCACGGTTTCGGCCGTCAACATCTAAGTTGGCGGAGCGCAGCCGCGCCAGGTTCGGAGCGAAAACATGTCGAGTGAATCAGTTGCCGGCAGCCCCTCCCCGTCCAAGGCCGCGTTCTGGACCGGCTGGGTCCTGGGCGTCGTGCCTTGCCTGCTGTTTGTAATGAGCGGCGTGATGAAATTGCTACGCCTCAAAGAAGTCGTCGAAGGCATGGCAAAATCCGGCTTTCCCGATCATTTGCTGTTGGGTCTGGGAATCGTCGAACTCACCTGCACGATCTTGTACTTGATCCCGCAGACGGCTGTACTCGGGGCGATTCTGCTCACCGGCTACATGGGTGGCGCGATCGTCACGCACCTCCGCCTCGGCGAACCGTTCTGGTTGCACATCCTGATCGGCGTCGCGCTCTGGCTCGGTCTGTACTTGCGTGATCCGCGCCTTCGCGCCTTGGCCCCGTTCCGCACATTCGCCCCACAAAATCACTTGAAGTGACACGCACGGCGCCGTTCGGCCTCCCACACATAGCATCGCGTTCCATTTCCACTCGAACCCCAGGAGACAGAACATGAAGAGAAACCTCATCGCCGCCGCGCTCGTTGCCGCTTGCGGCATAGCGCTCATCGCCGGTACCCGCTCTCTGGCCGACTCCGCGACCAGTACCGCTCCCGCGGGCCAGGGCGAAATGCAGCTCCCGCCCGGCTGGACCATGGAGGACATGCAAGCCATGATGGCCGCCGGCACTCCCGGCAAGATGCACAAGCGACTCGCCGACGACATCGGCACCTGGGAATGCAAAACCCAGATGTGGATGCAGCCGAACGGCGAGCCGATGGAGAGTGTCGGCACTTCGATCGTGAAACCGCTGATGGACGGCCGATATGTGCAGGTTGAAATGAACGGCGACATGCCCGGCATGGGTCCGTACACCGGCCTCGGCATCTACGGCTTCGACAATATCACCCAGAAATTCGTCTCCACCTGGATCGACAATCACGGCACTGGCATCATGACCGGCACCGGCGAACTCTCGGCCGATGGCAAGACGATCACCTGGGAATTTACCGGCAACTGCCCGCTCACCAAGCAGCCGATGACAATGAAAGAAGTCGAAACCGTGACCGGTCCGAATACCAAAACGCTCGAAATGTTTGGTCCAGACCCGAAGACGGGCGAAGTCTTCAAGCACATGCGGATCGAGATGACGCGGAATTAACTGACGCATAGGTGACAACCGGGTGGCGCGCGGCCGCTTTCCGCGGCGCGCGTGCCGCCCGGCTTCAATGACTTCCGGTTCTTGAATCTTTAGGGGCGTTCGTATGAGTTCGATTCGGCTGCTCGTCGGTACTCGCAAAGGCGCCTTCATCCTCACTTCCGACGGCCGGCGTGAGCGCTGGCAGGTCAGCGGACCCCACTTTGCTGGCTGGGAGATGTATCATCTCAAGGGTTCGACGGTTGACCCAAACCGCATCTATGCCTCGCAAACCAGCGGCTGGTTTGGCCAGATCATCCAGCGCTCCGACGACGGCGGCAAAACCTGGCACCAGCCAGGCACGCCCGCCGGCGCTCCCACCGCGACACCCGAGGGCATGCCGCTCGGCGAAAGTAATAAGTTCGTCTACGACACCACGCCCGAAACCGGCAAGCCCCTCACGACGCATCAGTGGTACGACGGCACCCAGCACCCTTGGGAGTTCAAACGCGTCTGGCATCTGGAACCCTCGCTCACCGATCCAGACGTCGTTTACGCGGGCGTGGAGGATGCTGCCCTCTTTCGCTCGACCGATGGCGGCCGCAACTGGCATGAGCTCGCGGCCTTGCGCGGTCACGGCACGGGACCGCAATGGTCGCCCGGCGCCGGTGGCATGGGCCTCCACTCGATCCTGCTCGATCGCACCAATCCAGACCGCATTTTCATCGCCATTTCGGCCGCCGGCGCCTTCCGCACCGATGACGGCGGTAATTCCTGGCAGCCCATCAATCGCGGCCTTCGCTCCCAATACATTCCCGATCCCGATGCCGAAGTCGGCCATTGCGTTCACCGCATTGCGCTACATCCTTCGCGCCCGAACGTCCTCTTCATGCAGAAGCACTGGGACGTGATGCGCAGCGACGACGCCGGCGCCAATTGGCACGAGATCAGCGGCGACCTGCCGACCGACTTCGGCTTTCCGATCGACGTCCACGCCCACGATCCGGAAACGATCTACGTCGTCCCGATCACCAGCGATTCGCTCCACTATCCGCCCGACGGCAAGCTACGCGTGTACCGCAGCCGCACGGGCGGCAACGATTGGGAGCCGCTCACCAGCGGCCTGCCGCAAGAGAACTGCTACGTCAACGTGCTCCGCGACGCGATGAGCGTCGACAACCTTGATCCCTGCGGCGTCTACTTCGGCACCACCGGCGGCCAGGTCTATGGCTCCGCGAACGGCGGCGACACGTGGACGGCGATCGTCCGCGACTTGCCGGCCGTCCTTTCCGTCGAGGCCCAAGTAATCCCTTAGGTTAGGCTTGGGCTTTGGCCAGTGTTCGACAATTTCGCCGCCAATTTTCGACCATGATCCGCGTCGCTATCCCTTACCACCTACGCACTCTGGCTCAAGTCACCGGAGAAGTGGAACTGGACGTGCCTGAACCCGTCACGATCGCCAGCACGCTCGACGCGCTGGAAGCAAAATACCCAATGCTCCGCGGTACGATTCGCGACCACGGCACCCTCCAGCGCCGCCCCTTCATCCGCTACTATGCCTGCGAACGAGACCTTTCGACTGCGCCAACTGATACTTTACTTCCTCCTCAAGTCGCCACTGGTAGCGAACCCTTCCTAGTGATCGGCGCCATCGCCGGCGGCTGACGGACTGGCCGCTTCAGTTGCTTGGAACTCGCCGTGGCGAGCGGCCAGTTATCCGGCACAATTCCACATCACACACGAACCACAATCCCAATTCTCTCCCGGAGCGTCTTTCCATGTCCTACGCCGACTGCTACGTCATCCCAATCCCAAAAAAGAGTGTTCCCGCGTACCGCAAAATGGCCTCTGTTGCCGGCAAGGTCTGGCGCGAACACGGTGCACTCGACTACAAAGAATGCGTCGGCGACGACCTGCAAACCAAATTCGGCATCCCCTTCGCCAAGCTCGCCAAGACGAAGCCCAGCGAAACCGTCGTCTTCGCCTGGATCGTCTACAAGTCCAAAGCACACCGCGACCGCGTGAATGCCAAAGTCATGAAGGACCCGCGGATCACGTCGATGGGCCCGGAGAAAATGCCGTTTGACCCCAAGCGGATGTCTTACGGCGGATTCAAGGTCCTCGTCGACGCTTAGCGGCAGCGCATATACTGGCGTTTGCCATGCGCGCGATGCTGCTCGAAAAAATCGTTTCGCTCCAAGAGACGGACGCGCCGCTCACTTGCGTCGAACAGCCGGTTCCCAAACCTGCAGCCGGCGAAATCCAGATTCACGTTTCCGCCTGCGGCGTCTGCCATACCGAACTCGATGAAATCGAAGGCCGCACGCCGCCGCCGGCTCTGCCCGTAATCCCCGGGCACCAGGTCGTCGGCCATGTGAGCAAGTTGGGCGCGGGCGTCACCAAATGGAGCATCGGCGATCGAGTCGGCGTCGGCTGGATTTACGAGTCCAACGGCTCGACCGACGAAAACCTTGCCGCCGAATTCCGCGCCACGGGCCGCGACGCGAACGGCGGTTACGCCGAATTCATGGTCGTGCCGGAGAACTACGCGTACGCGATTCCGCCCGTCTATTCCGACGTCGAGGCCGCACCGCTGCTGTGCGCAGGCGCAGTCGGCTACCGCGCCCTCAAGCTGACGAATCTCCGCGACGGCGAGCCGCTCGGACTCACGGGATTCGGTGGCTCAAATCATCTGGTACTGCAGCTAGCGCGGCATTTGTACCCCAACTCGCCGATTGCCGTCTTCGCCCGCGATCCCGAGCAACGGCGTTTCGCACTCCAATTGGGCGCGAACTGGGCGGGCGCGACAAACGAACGCGCCCCCGAGCCATTGCAGTCGATCATCGACACCACTCCAGCCTGGACGCCGGTCGTCGAGGCGCTCGCCAATCTGCGGCCGGGTGGACGGCTGGTGATCAACGCGATCCGCAAGGTCGAATCTGACAAGCAGGCGCTCCAGCAGCTTTCCTATCAGGAGCATCTCTGGATGGAGCGAGAGATCAAATCCGTCGCCAACGTCACGCGTTTCGACCTGCAGGAATTTCTGCCGCTGGCCGCCGCCGCCAACCTCCGACCGGAAGTGACGGTCTATCCGCTGGAAAGCGCAAACGTCGCACTGGCCGAACTTCATCGTGGCGCCGTTCGCGGCGCGAAAGTTCTGAGAATAAATTAACAACGGACCGGTCGCTTCAGGGGTGAGCGCTGTCCTTCGGTACGCGATCCGTGTCCGATCCCTTCAGAAAATTCGCCAACCGCTTCAAGTCGTCGGTCCCGATCAGATCGACGTCTGCCGACATCAGCTCCCGCCAGCACGCTTCCGTCTCCGGAGTTGCCCAGAATCTCAGCCGTCGCCCCTGGCCATGCACGCGCTGCACGATCTCCTTTAATGTCGCTCGCTCCGCGTCCGGCATTGCGCCCTCGCCGTCCCATTGGAAATGATCCGGCCAGCTCTCGCTCACCACCGGTATGAGCGTCTGCGGTGGATCGGGAGCCAGCTCGGAGAGCCGCCCGTCAATTGCCGCGTAGCGACTGGAAGCAGACGCCAGCTTTTCGACCGGCCGATCCCCACTAATTACCACGTCGACAGCCCGCGGCTGATACCGCCCGTCGACACAGCTCGAAACCAGCTGCGAATACTTCTGCAGCAGGGAGTCGAGAGCGTCGTAGGTCGCAGGTCCGCTCGACTTGAAATCCACAAACAGCATCAGCCGCGTCCCGTCGCCATGAACCGAGCCGCCGTTTCGCGCCGCACGCTCACGAAGCGGCGCCAGATAAAGTGCTTCGAGCGTCCGCTCAGGGCGCAATTCCAACGGATCGTGTCCCACGAGCAATTTGCCGTCCACAAGGAACACATCCGCTTCAATGCTGGCGAATCCCAGCTCCAGCGCATCCACCAGCGGCCGCTCGTGCCAATAATCGTTGTGCGCATGAGCTCGAACGAACACCGGCGACTCGGCCGCCGCGGCGAAGAGGCCAAGCCCGACGAACAGCGCCGCAGCAGTAATTCCTCGCAGCGCCAGCCGCCTCGTGACAACAATCATTCGCGTCTTCAACCTCCGCTCTTCCACCGCCCGCCAAACGTCTGCACTGTGCGCCCGCACGGCTTTGCATGAGAATATACGATTGGCCCAACCCATTCGAGTCGCGGGCCTGGAAATTTGTGATCTATGTTCGACGTCCTCTACGAAGACAACCATCTGCTCGCGGTAAACAAGCCGGCCATGCTGCCGACGATGGGCGTGGCCGCCGACGAGCCCTCGTTGCTCCAGAAGGCCAAACAGTACATCCGCGAAAAGTACCGCAAGCCGGGCGAAGTTTACTTAGGGGTGGTGAGCCGCCTCGATGCCCCGGTGACGGGCGTATTGCTCATCGCCCGTACGTCGAAGGCCGCCGCCCGGCTGACCGAGATGTTCAAACGCCGCGACGTACAAAAACTATACTGGGCACTCCTGCCAGGGCCGGTGGAACCAGCCGCCGGGCTGTTATTACATTTCCTCCGCAAGGATGAGCGGCATCGACGCGTCCACGTGACCATCGCCAGCGCCGCCGACGCGCAGCGTGCCGAGCTCGAATACCGCGTCCTGAAGAAAGCCAAGGGCCACACGCTCCTCGAAATTGAGCTCCTCACCGGACGCAAACACCAGATCCGCGTCCAACTGGCCGATGCTTTCGCTCCCATCCTGGGCGACCGCAAGTACGGCAGCCAGACGCCCTTCCCGCTCGGGATTGCCCTCCACTCGCGGCGGCTGGTGCTGCAGCATCCGGTCCGAAAAACGCCGCTCGAAATTGAAGCCCCCTTGCCGCCGTCCTGGTCCCAGTTCGTCTGAAAGCGTTACGAAACAGCTCCAGAAGGCGGACGACTCAAACGCTGTCACAGCCACTCTTTACGACCAAGAATCGACAAGGTCGCATCTTGGCGCTGCCCCTTCGCGCAGGGTAGATTTAACTAGTAGGAGACTTTACTTTTCTATCGCCGCACGATTGCCTCCGTGGGGTACGAGGCATTGGTCGGCCAGAGTTTCATGGCTGAATCTGTGTTTCAAAACGCTGCGCTCGCCAGCGGATTGCTGTCCCAACAGCAACTGGATGACGCTCTTGCCGGACTGGTCGGCTCCACGCCGGGCGGCCCACAGACGATTGCCGAAGTGCTCGACGAAGAACTCGGCGGGCGGCTGGTCGAGCTCGGCTATCTCAATCGCTGGCAAGTCGAGCAGCTCAGAGAGGGCCGCAGGAAGTTCACGCTCGGACCATACCGCATCGTGAACGCCATCGGCCAGGGCGGCATGGGGCACGTCTTCAAGGCCGAACACAAATTGCTCGGTCGCACCGAAGCCGTCAAAGTGCTGCCGAAACATCGCTGCACACCCGATGCGATTGCCGCCTTCCAGCGCGAGATTCGCGCTCAGGCCCAGCTCGATCACCCGAATCTGGTCCGCGCCACGTACGCCGACCACGACGGCGACACCTTTTTCTTCGTCACGGAATACGTTCCCGGCACCGACCTCCGCAAGCTGGTCCGCCGCAACGGTCCGCTGCCCCACATGATCGCGGCTACGATCGTCGCGCAAGCCGCCGAAGGATTGCACTACGCTCATCGCAAGGGACTCGTCCATCGCGACGTGAAACCCGGCAATTTGCTCGTCACGCCTGACGGCCGCACCAAGGTCACCGATCTCGGCCTGGCCTGGGGATTGATCGATGAGCTCGCCGGCGCCGTGCCGGAAAAATCGCGTAGTCTGGTCGGCACGGCAGACTACATGGCCCCCGAGACGATTACCGACCCCGACCAGGTTCGCCCCGTGAGCGACGTCTATTCGCTCGGCTGCACGCTCTACTACGCGGTGACGGGCAAGGTGCCGTTCCCCGGTGGCAACACGGCCGAAAAAATGCAGCGGCACCTTAGCGAGGTGCCCCTCAATCCGTTGCACTTCAATCCCGATTTGCCGGACGCATTCTGCGACGCGATCGCAGTGATGATGGATAAGAACGCGGACCAGCGGACGCCGACCGCCGCGGCAGTCGTCGAGCTGCTCGCGCCCTGGTGCGATCCGGCGGCGACGCAGCACCTGGCCGAGCAGTATCCGGCCTCATCGGGAATTCTTCGCCGCGGCCCCTCACGCCCGCTTACGCCGCCCCCGACCCTGCTCGCCGAGACCGCGGAGTACGTCCTCGACGAAATGGAAGTTTCACCTTCCACCACTGAAAGCCCGAGCCAGATCTCGCAAGGCACGGTGCCGATTTCCGCCGACAACGAAGACACGCTGTCGCATGACCGGCAAACGGTTCCCAAAGGTCCCGCCGCAGCCGTCGAGCCGACTGCCGTCGCAAGCCCTCAGTCCTGGTTCTGGTTTGGCATCGCGCTGGCGCTCTTGGTCGCCGGATTCACGGCTGCTTTGACCTGGATCCTGCGCTAACTGGCGTCATCCGTCTTGGCCGCTTCTTGGCTCTGCAATTCGGCCTGGCGAAGCTCTTCGTGCAGCGCTCCGATCGGCTGCGGATTCAGGAATTTCCCCAGCGCATTCCGCGTGTCGCTGAAGAGCTTGTCGATCCGCCGCTGCACCTGCGGGTCCTTGGCGCGCATCAGCTGTGCGCTGCGTTCGATATCGCGGCGGAACTGCGTGGTTCCCGGCAGTTCGTCGAGCGCGGTCAGCAAGTCCTTTGCTTCAGCGAATTTCTTGTCCGCGATTTGCTGCCGCACGCGGGCCATAAAGATCGTCCGCCGGGCCACGACGTCGACAATATCTTCGCGGAGCGCTGCGAGCCGTGCCGCCGCCCGCAGCCGCATCTCGTCGTCGGGCAGGAGCACGGTCACGCGCGGCTCGGCGCCGGGCACGATCGGCAACCGCGCGAGCGTCACTCCGTCGCTCTTCAAATACAACGAACGCACCGCCGTTTGGCCCGGCTCGATTGGAAGCTCGCCCAGCGCGTCGCTCTTGCCGACCCGTTGCAGCTGCTTGTCGCCGCCGCTTTGCGCGTAAACTTCGTAGCCGACGAGGGGTTGGTCCTGATTATCGCGCGAGCGGAGTGCGAGCGTCGTCGCCATGTGGTCGTTTCGCATGCCGATCGCCACCGCTTCAACCCTTCCGCGCCGCACGCCGAGCGGCCGGGCGGTCGCGCTGCGAATCCTACCAATGGGCTCTCCCTTGGCGTCCGCCTTTTCAACTACTTCGATGTAGGTCCAAGGAACCGTCGCCACGCCCCCCTTGGCAACCGAGCCGTCACGATTCTTCCGCACCACGAGTGGCTGTAGCGCGTCGCCGGGCCGCAGCCAGGCGAAGTCGCCCGCACCTGCTGGCGGCAAGTCCGCCCCGCGCAGCTCGATCGTCACTTGTGCGGGGTCGCTGCCAGTGGGAGTGAAATGGGCCAGCGGCGCCACCGCCTGTTCGGCCAGCGCAAAGAGCTGCTCAGGCACCGCGTCGCGCTGCCGGACCGCCCGCACCAGCGGCGATCCCCAGCGATTGAGATACCGATCGAACTCCCGCGCCGAGAGCTCGTAGCCCCAAGGCGTGGAGCGGACCGCCAGCAGCAATCGCTTGTCTTCGGCATCCTTCGGCTCGGGAAGATCATCGTCCTTAAGCCGCTCGACGCCGCGGAGCATCGCGTGACGCAGTGCCCCGTCTGCTGGCTCGGCAGTAAATCGCCACACGCTCCCAATCGCCGTGCTGGCGCGCCGTCGCAGGAACTCCGGCAACTCGCGTTCCAGTTCCGCCCGAGCATCGCCGGGCGCATCGATCGCCAGCGAAGCGTCGATCCGATACGGCCGACCCTCCCAGACTTCCGCCACCTCTGCGCCGAGAGCCGCACGCGTAGTTCCCCACGCGGCAATCGCGGTCACGATCAGCAGCTGTATGTATGGCAGGTGCTTCACGGCTTCATCCGATTCAGTTGCCGACTCCGGCCACGGTCGATTCGATTCCGATTCGCCACTGATCGACGTTCTGGTACAGCGTCACGGGAGCGTCGCCGACGCCCTGTACACCCTCGCGGTAGGCAAAGTAGTTGACGGTTTGCCACAGCGGAATGAGCGGCAAATCGTGATGCGCGACATCGTGAATTTCAGCGAGATCCGCGCGGGCGTCCTTCCAGTTGGTCGCGTCGGCGAGCGAATTGAGCATTGATTCGAGATACGCGCTGCAGAGTCCGCCCGCGAGCCCGGTGAGGCCCAACACCGCGCGGGCGTCGACGACCGGCTCCCAAATCGCCATCTCGGCATACCGCATGTCGTACTTCACTTTGCCGGCCTCGAGTTCGTCGGCCGTGAATTCGACGAGCTTGATCGGGATCCCGGCCCGCGTAAGCTGAATCTGAATGCTTTCGCAGGCCAGCCGCGCGACGGGGTCGGCCGGATGCGCGAGCACCAGCGTCGGGATCGGCTGCGACTCGACCTCCCCTTTGCCGGACGGATCAATGATCTTCGCCCAGGCGACCGACGCCAACACGGCCGCGAGCCGCGGCTCGAACGGCCGCGGTTCGATCCGGCTGTCGTAGGCGTAGCTCAGCGGATCACTGAGTGAGAGCCCCGCCGGAAGTGGGCCGCTCAGCACCGTGAAGCCAGCCGCCTCGCTGCCGCCGAGCAGCACCTCTTTCAGAATTCGCTCACGCGGAATCGCGAAGCAGATCGCGCGGCGAAACTCGCGGTGCTGCAGCAACTCGCTCTCCGGGTTCAGTACGAGCGCATGAACGGTCGGCAACGCGTAGCTCTCCACGCGAATGCCCGCCGTCGCGCGGAGCCGCGAAAGCTGCCACGGCGGCACTCGATCAAGCACGTCGATCTCCCCGCGTCGCAGCGCTTCCAACGCGGCTCGATCGTCTTTCAGCGTCTGCTCGACGATCGTTCGCAGCCACGGTCGCCACGCGACTTCGCCGTTCGAAGCTTCCAGTATCTTGGTCTGCGGCGAGTCGTCGGCGAGCCTCCAGCGCGACTGGTCGAGCAACGCTGAGAGCTCCGCGAGCGGCCGTTGCAGCAACGCTTCCGGCCGTACTAGCGGATGCTTCCAATCGATGTGGACCGTGTCGCCACCTTCGATCGATACGCCAGCCACAACGTCGGCGAAATCAGCGTCGTACTCCGGCCTGCTCGGATCGGCCAGATTCAATAGCGCACGGGCGATGTCCGCGGCCGACGGCGAATTCGCGCCCGCACCGCTGCCACTTGACTCGTTGCCACGGGAGTTCATTTCCAGGCTCAATCGCGTCCCGCTCGCATTCGGCTGCCAAACACCGAACGGCGAACGGTACACGCCCCCTTCGGAGCCGAAACCGACCATTTCCGCCAGCATGGGCTGGCGCAGTCCGCTCGTTCGCACCGCCGCCCAATCGTCGATCCGGCGGTGGGGAGTTGCCGGCGATGCCTCGAACACCCCCACGGAGACGGTGGGATTTTCTTGCTGGATTTCTTCGAGCAGCTGCCGCGCCTCGCGGCTGTCGGGCCAGATATCGCGGGCGCGGGCGATCGACTTGCGGGCGGCCACAAAGTCCTTTGCCGAGAGCTGCTGACGGGCCTCATCAATCTGCCGCTGGGCTGCCGCCGCGAAGCGCTCTTCCCAGGCCGCAACGGTCGGCGAGTTAAGGCCGCGGAAAACGGTGCGCCACACATTGAGCACAGCCCGCGCGGCAGCGTAGTCCTTCTCCCGCAGCTGTCGCTCGACCATCTTGCTGCACACCGTGTCGATCGACACCTGAATTCCCGCGGTGTTGGGCGCACGCTGGTAAAGTGTCGAAAGCACCGCGAGCGCCCGGTCGTACTCCTGCGAATTGACGAGCGCCATCGCGTTCTGCCGCAAGTACTCGTTCACCGAGTCGCCGAGCCCGGGCTGCTGCGGATAGTCGCGGAGCAGCCGGGCGTAGTAATCGAATGCCTCGTCGTAGTTGCCCGCCGCGGTCAGCCGCTTTGCTTCTGACAGCAAAAAGTCTTCGAACAGAATCACCTGGCGAATGTTTTGCCAGGAGACGTCAAAGGCCCGCGTCGGATCGGCCAGCAGGCGGATCGTCAGATCGCCGACAGGTTGCGCGGGCAACTTGCGGTTCGGCAGCTCCAGCGGCTCAACTTTGAGTACCGCGTTCTTGTTGGCAGCATCGAGCACGACCTGATCGAACGGCGGCAGATCGCAAGCCCGCTCCTCTTCCTCAGCGAACGCCAGCGGACACAACGCCGCACATATGCCACCGGCGCAGAACAAACATGTCAGCCACCAGCGCAGCGTTCGGTATTCGGCCGTCGACATGGGCAATGCCTCACGGCTGTTGGATCACGAGGAGCGAACCGTCGTGCGTCGCCACGACGATGCGATCGAGGAACCGCACGGGGCCGGTCGCAAGCGGCTGCTCGACATCTAGGCTCTCCGCGACTTGTCCATCGGAGAGCGAGCGACGTTCGAGCGTTCCCTTCTTGTAGGCGAGCAGCACTTCACCGTTCAATTCCAGCGGCGGACCCGCCAGATCGCCTGAGGTAATCGGTGCGTTCCAGGCAATGGCGCCGTCCTTGGCAACGGCTACGAGCTGGTCCCGCGCCGTGGCGAGCAACAATTGTTCGCCGATTCGATAGGGACCCCAGACCAGGTCGCCCGGCAGATCGGTCTGGCCTTGATTCTCCAGTGCTGGCAGCGCAAATCTCAGCAACTGCCCGCCATCGATGGCGGCAAACGCCGTTTGGTCGAGAACCACGACGCCCGACACGATCGGAAACGCGCCAATCTTCTGCTGCTTGACGATCGTGAAATGAGGCGACGGATCGCTCGCCAATTCGACCAGGTAAATCGAGTCGAAGCCGTCGGTGATCACAAATTGGCGGCCGTCGCTGCCCACTTCTCCGGCCGACTGATAGAGAACTTTCTTCCCCGGCTCGAGCCGCGGCTGGAACGTAACGGGCGGAGTTTGCGGCGCCGACGGATCGAGCCACAGCACCTGCCCAATTTCGAGCGGCGCCAAAAACCCGGTGCCAAACGGCGATAGCGGACACGCCACGACGCTCGGCAGATTCATGCTGCGAACCGGGCGGCTCGCGTTTGTCGGATCGTAGAGCAGAACCGCCTGGCTCACGCGCGGCGCAGCGAATGCACCGCGGCCGCTGCCCAGGTCGACCCCTGTCGTCAACTTCAGCGGCCCGCTGCTGCGGGAAATCGGCGCGAGGGGCTGGTCCTGGACACGCGCCCGCAGCGCCGCTTCGTCAAACCGATAGACCAGACCATTGACGTCGGCCATCGCCACCGCCCGATTCGCGTCATCCACCAGCGGTGTCGCGGCAGGCGGCACCGCCAACTGGTTGTTCCAGAAAACGCGCCCCGAGGCCTCGTCGATCGCCGTCACCGTGGCGCCAGCCTGGTCGTCGACCCTGCGGACGCTGACCAGCACCGAGCCGAACAACGAGAGCGGATGATCGAACGTCGAGCGGACAAAGCTGTTCTCGAGACTCTGCACCGGCAGGCGATTGCCCGTCGGCAGTACGGCATACTTCGTCAACTGCGTGTCGCCGACCCAGATCGCCCCTTGCGTCATCAAGGGATAGCGAACCAATGGCTCGCGCGACGTCGGCTCGCGCGTGGCGACCGGGGTCAGAGTCTCGGCACCCTCGCCCGAGCTGACATCGAACGCGTCGAGCTCGCCGCGGTCGGTGACCACGATCAGTCGCCGTGAATCGACCAGCGGCGGCGAAGCGGCAAGCCCCTGAAGTCGCCGCTCCGTGACCTGCCCGCTGACCGCGCCGTCCGCGTCGAGCGCGAACATGCGCAAGCGGGAAGTCGCCACGCCGTCGTTCTCGAACACCGCCAGGCGATCGAGCACCTGGGCCGGCGGAACGGTGATGCTTCCGCTCGAATGACCGGAATAGAACACGCCCGTCGTTTTCAAGTCGGCCAGCGAGATCGTGTAAATGCTCGAGTGGTCGCCCGCGAGAATCAACTGCTTTCCGCGGCGATCGACGATCGGCGCGACTCGCAGCGGCTGCGCGAACTGCAGGTATCCCAATCGATTGCCGGATGCCAGGTCCAGCACGTAGAGCTTCCCCGACGCGGCCGCCAGAAACGCCTTGTTGCCGACTGTCAGAGGGGCAGCAATCGGTTCGCCGATCTCCTGTCGCCACACGAGTTTGCCAGTCAGTTCGTCGAGGCTCTGCAATTCCTGGTGTTTCGCATCAAACACGAGCACGCGGCTACCGACCGACAGCGGCGGCAGCCCGGCCGCGAAGCCGGCATAGCGCCGCCACAGCAATCGCCCGTCCGCCACGTTGAACGCGTAAATCGCGCCGTCGACTCTGGCAACAAACGTGCCGGTGGTAGGCGCGGGAGTGATCGATTCGCGGTTGCCGGTCGTGAGCACGGCGAGCCACGGTGTCGGACACTCGGCGGTTTCGGCGGCGTGCTCGTCGGCAACAAACTTGATCGCGCTACGCTCCGCGGCCGACGCTTCGAGAATTGTCGCCTGCAGCGTCGCATCGGCGGCCAGCTCTGGGTGCACCGCCAGCAGCTGTTCGTGCGCGGCATAGGCGCCGCGAGCATCGCCGGCGGCGATCGCTGTCTTCATCGCCTCCACCGTCTTGCCGAGCTCACCGCGCGTCGCCTGTCGGCGGCTGACCCGTGCTAGCTCGGTTTCCACTTCTTCCAAGGCCGCATCATCGCGCAAATCCTTGGAGACGAACTTCGCATTGCGGCACAAATCGAGCGCCGCGACCGTCTGCTCGGCCAGCCGCTTGGCTTCTGCCGGATCGTCGGCCTGGCCGGCCTGGACCGCGAGGCCGCGGGCAATTTGCGGCAGCAATTCGGCGAGTTCCGGACGCGCCTCCGGCAACTGGTCGAAGTTCTTGTCGTTCTCCAGGGCCTCCAACTCCGTTTGAGCGATCTTGAGCGCAGGCTCGAAGTTGCCGCCCGCCTCGACCGCCTGTCGAATCTTGGCCAGCGACAACTCCATCCGCGCCTTGTTCCAGGCGGCGTCGCCTGGGTAGCCCGACACGAATTCCTGGTAGGCGGTGATCGCCTGGGCAAACGAGCCGGCGTCGCGGTAGCGGCGGGCTTCGGCCAGCTTCTCGTCGCCGCCGCGGCGGCTGATGATCAGCGCGACCGTCATCCCGCAAATGATCAACAGCATCAACACGCCGCCGCCGATCAATAGCAGCGGCGAATCCCACTGGTTCTTCTTCTTGGTCTTCTTCCGCAGGCTCGGCGCCGCGCGCACGGAGCTCGTGTCGGCCCCTTTTACGGCCGGCAGCGCTGCGACCGCCGCAGGCCGTTCGCCTTCCAGCCCCGGCTCGGCCAGGCGTGCACCGGCGGCGAACGCGTCTTCGGGAGACAACTGGCCGGCGTGCATCATCGCGTCCGGGATGATCGGCTCTTCGCCCGTCGACTCCGCTTCGTCGCCGAGCGGAATCAACGTAAAGATCTCTTCGTCGTCCGCGGCCACTCCAGGCTCAGGGACGAGATTCGGCGAATACGACGGTCCGAAGATCGAGCTGCTGCCGTCGTCGTTCTCGACGGACGTCATCGGCAACGGCTCAAACGTCATGCCGGCGTCGAGCAGCTCCTGGGCCTGTGCGCTGGTGAGATGCTGCTTGCGGACGAGAAAATTCGCCAGCGCCTCGGCGGTCATCGGCTGGTCCGACTCGATGACCTTGGCGCGAAGCTTGTCAACGAGCTTCGGAGGCAGCAACTGTCGTTCGGCGATGAGTTCGATCAGTCGTTCGACAGACATGGGGCTCCCGGATTGACCGCTCAAATATCAACGGAGCGAGCAAATTATGAATATGAATGCGTAGTCGCCAGCGCCGTGCGACGAGCAGCCATCGAGCACCCGCCCTCCACCAAGGGCCGGCTCACAGGCGATACGTCTGCTCTAACACTTCGAGCTGGAATTGATTCCCTGTTCGCGTTACCCGATACACGGTGCGGCGGACGTCCTCTGGCTGTTTGCCGGCCATCGCCGCCCGTTCATTCTCCAGTTGCTGCAGCAAGGCATACGCCTTTTCCGGATAGAACTGCAGGATGATTCGTCCTTCGTCCGCAATGCCCGATCGGATCGCCAATCGGCGATCGAGCGCCGCGAAGCGGCCGCGTGCGGAGTTCATATAAAACCGCAGCTCCTCGGCCGGCTCTCCCACGCGGATGGACGGGGCCTCTTGACTCAAATTATAAGCGTAGTGAATTTTGTTGTCCCGCCCCAACACCCCCAGCTCGATGCCAAAGTAGTCGAGGAACCGCGCGTATTCGAGCAGGTTTTGCGGCTCGAAGCGGATTTCGCGGTCCGGATCAAGGCGATAGACGCCACCCCCCATCCCGCCTCCGCTCCCCGGGCCGATGCCAGAACCCGTGCCGGGGCCGCGCCCCGTGCCCACGCCGCCGCCGGTGCCCGTCGTGCCCGGCTTGCGCGTGTCGAGGTATTCCTGCGCGGGCGCACTGTCCGAATCGATCGTGTCGTCAAATAGCACCGGTTCCGATTGCGTGACCGCGCTGGCGATGGTTTCGAGCGTATCCTCCAGCTGCGGTTCGTCGGCCGCTTCGGAGCCTGTGAAGGCGGGCAGCGACTGGTCGCCGCCGGCGCCCAATTGGCCGCCCTCGCCGCCGCCGCCACCGCCGTGCAGCGTCACCGGCTGCACCGGCACCGCCACCTCGCCCGTGGGCATGCGCCGCGCGAAATAGATCGAAAGCAGCGCGCCCACCACGACGCTCGACACGACCAACAGCGCCGCCAGCCAGCTCGAAACGCGGTCATACGCGCTGACGCGGAGCTCGCCCGTCGATTTCGCTGGCGTATTTCGGATTCGTGCGGCGGCAGGCATCGTTACTCTTCCACCTCCGCACCCGGCCGCAGCGACCGGTACCAGTCTTTCCAGCGCTCGGCCGCATCGTAGCGCTGCTGGTCGGTGTATTCATCCGGCGGTCCAAACCCATCGAACCGGCGGCTCACGAACTGCAGCGCGTCGCGGGCTTCGAGCACCACGTCGCGGTCGGGGTCAGTGAGGGCGTAGATCAGCGTCGGCACGTAATCCAGGTTGCCCGTCCGCCCCAGCGCCCGCACCGCCAGCCGGCGCACGGGCGGCTCACCGCCCCGTACGAGTTGCTGCAACCGCCGGGCGCCCGCCGCGTCCACCTTGCCGACAACCAGGCTCGTCGGATCGCGGGCCAGGTCATCCAGCTTCGATTGATCTTCGTCGTCGACCATCGAGAGCATTTGGTCGACTTTGGTCTGCAATTGATCGACGATGATTTGATTGCCGCGAAGCTTCGCTTTCGCCACGTTCGCCGGCAGGCCGCGGCCGCCCACTAGCGTGCCTTCGCCGAGCGAGGCCTGGATACTCTTCTGCGTTGACCGGAGCAGAAAGAGCACGGCAAAGGCGGTGTCGACTTGCACGCCACACCCCTGCTCCCAACCGCCGTCCGGCAGTTGGTTCTTCTTCAAATACTCGTAGCCTTCCTGGTACCACTGCGGCTCGCCGTCGAGTGTGCCGCTCCAGAGCTCATAGAAGCTCTGGTAACGCTCCGTGGCGTAGAGGTAGTAATATTGATACTTGCCGATGTCGATCGAATAGTTGGAGCTCATCCAGTTGCGGGCCAGCTCGATGGCCTCCGGGATCTGGGCGCGATCCAATTGATTGTCCTTGAGCTGAACCGGCGGTGGGCGGTCCTTCTGGCCGGCCAGCCG
>JBFWSG010000032.1:40111-62958 GCA_050248495.1 Pirellulales bacterium
TGTCGATCGAATAGTTGGAGCTCATCCAGTTGCGGGCCAGCTCGATGGCCTCCGGGATCTGGGCGCGATCCAATTGATTGTCCTTGAGCTGAACCGGCGGTGGGCGGTCCTTCTGGCCGGCCAGCCGTGCAACGCGCAATGCCGGCGGCAAATCGTCGATCAACAGCTCTTCCTGCTCCCAGCTCGATTTTTGCTTGGTGGTTTGCGGGATGGCGTCGAGCAAGTCGGCGCAGATCAGCGTGCTGCCGAGCCCCGCCGCCAGCATCGAGCAGCCGGTCATCGATTGCTTGACTCGCTTCGAGGCCGGCGCCACTTCGCCTTGGTAGCCCCACACGCCGCTCGGGTCCTGCGTGCGCAGCAGCCATTGCGTGAGTCGCTCGAGCGATTCCGGTTTCAATGCAAAGCCGTGCTGATACGCGGTCCAGTAGCCCAGTGACGCGTATTGCGTTTGCGACGTGTCGCCGGTCTCCATCACGAAGCCTTCCATGCTGTTGCCGTCGTAGCCCCAGCCGCCTGCCTCCTTCTGACGCTTCTCGAGCATGTCGAGATAGAACGTGATCTCGCGGCGGTGGCGCTCCGCAGAGAGCTCGCACAGAAACACGATCGCGATCCCGTTGCTGTAGACGTCGACCTTCTGCTCCGGGGCCATGAACGTCTTGACTGCCTCCAGGGCTTCCCGGACGCGAGGATGATCGGGCTTGCCCGCCTTGATGAACGCCAGCGCCACCAGGCACTTGCCGCCCAACTTACGCGCGTTGTTGTCGACCGGTGGTCCGTCGCCGGAGCCCAATAGCTTCAGCCCTTCGTCGATCAGCTTGCGAACCTCGGGGCTCTCCGGCGTCACCGCGATCGACGTCCGGTCGCAGCAGACAACGCTACCCAGCGCTGCGAAGACGAACCACATCCGCTGGGCGCGTGTCAACCCCGTGGCGAGTGCATATTTTGAGCGCGAACAGCTTCTCATGGCCCTTCTCTGATGCCATTTACACGAGACGCGTTTCCTTTATTATGGAGTCTCGCATCACACTTGGACAGGTAGCTCAGTTGGTAGAGCAATGGACTGAAAATCCATGTGTCGGCGGTTCGATCCCGCCCCTGTCCACTTTCTTTCGCTTCTAGAGCGACTGCCCGGCATTGTCCAATCGGCTCGGAGCTTCCATCGTAATTGGAAGGCCGAGCCTCTTGTTTTGCGGCGGCCCACCCGGCACCTCGAACGCCCGTTACCACCTATTTTATGGACCCCGCGACCGACACGGCCAGCGATTTCTATCCGGTCGTCGTCGCCGGCGCCGGCGCCGCGGGGCTGCTGGCGGCGGCGCGGAGCGCCGACCGCGGGCGACAAACGTTGTTGTTGGAAAAGAACCGCAAGCCGGGCGTCAAAATCCTGATGTCCGGCGGCACGCGCTGCAATCTGACGCACGACACCGACGCGGCGGGAATCATCGCCGGTTTCGGCTCGGCCGGGTCGTTTCTCCACTCGCCGCTCGCGGCACTCGGGCCGCGCGAGCTCGTCGATCTGTTCAAGGATGAGGGACTATCGACCAAGGTCGAGCCGGGCGGCAAGGTATTTCCCGAGAGCGATCGCGCGCTCGATGTGCGCAATGCACTGCTGCAGCGGCTCCAACGCAGCGGCGCGGAACTGGCGCTCGATGAAGGCGTGACCGATGTCGAGTGCGTAGATGCTTCATTTCGCGTCGTGACTTCGAAGCGGGCGATCGTCTGCGAAAAGCTCGTCGTCACGACGGGCGGTAAGAGCTATCCAGGCTGCGGCACGACGGGAGATGGTTATGCGTGGCTCTCCGCCATGGGTCACACGATTCGTCGCCCGCGGCCGGCGCTCGTGCCGCTTACCAGCGATGATGCGTGGCTGCATGAGCTGTCGGGCCTGACGATTCCGGATGTGCTCGTGCGCGTGATCGATCCGTCGATCGATGCGAAATCAGCGGGCCGGCGGCGGCCAGGACAGCTGCCGCCGGGGGTGCTGATCGAACGGCGAGCGTCGCTGTTGTTTACACATTTTGGCCTGTCGGGGCCGGCCGCGATGGATGTGAGCCGCGCGGTCACCGGCGCGAAGAGCCCGCGCGAGGTGAAGCTGATCGTCGATTTCCTGCCGTCAGTGTCAGCGGATCAGTTGGATGCGCGGGTGCGGCAGGCGATCGCCAGTGACGGCAGGCGGCAAGCGGTAAATCTGCTGGGCGACGATTTGCCAAAGCGTTTGCTGGCGTCGCTCCTCGCGCTTGCCGGGATTCCGGCCGAGCGGCGCGGTGCGGAGCTCTCGAACGCCGAGCGGACGCGTCTGGTCGAGCGGATCAAATCCTGCGAGATCGGCGTCACGGGCACGCGCGGCTTCGACAAGGCGGAAGTCACCGCGGGCGGTGTCGCGCTCCGTGAGGTCGACTCCCGCGACATGCAGAGCAAGCTCGTGCCGAACCTGTATCTCGCCGGCGAAATCCTCGACCTGGACGGCTTCATCGGCGGCTACAACTTCCAGGCCGCCTTCAGCACCGGCTACCTCGCCGGCGACAGCGTCTGAACGATTTAGCGGGCGGGCTTGCCCGCCGTTTTTGTTGCGGCTTCGTCGCGTATCTACCGAAAATCCCGCGACTTGATCTCGAGCGCCCCCAACCCCTCAGCCAGCGCCTCAAGCCGCCGCACTACCACGTGGATCACCGCCGCCGCATGCTTGTGGCCATCGGGAGCGCCGCGCGTGGTTTGTACGTGGCCGTGCACCAACCAGGCCGGAGCGCCGCGGGCCACGCGGTAGTAGCGGTCCCAGGTGTGCTGATGCACGACGAGATTCACCGTGCCGGTTTCGTCTTCGAGCGTGACGAATGTGATCCCCTTGGCGGTGCCGGGTCGCTGCCGCAACAGCACCAGCCCCGCGACGCGGACCGGCACCTCGTTCCCCATCTCTGCCAGCCCTGCCGCGGTGGTGACGCCGAGCTGGTCCAGCTCACGGCGATGAAACGAAATCGGATGGGCTCGCAGCGAGAGCCCCGCCGTGCGGTAATCAGCCACGACTTCCTCCTCGAGCGACATCGCCGGCAACCACATAGCCCGGCCATCCTGGCCGGTGATAACGCCAGACAATTGATCCGGCGATTGCCCGGGAGAACCGACCCAGGATGGGTCGGCTATTTGGGCCACGTCAAACAGCGGCATGGCGAGCGGCTTCTTTTCCTGGCCCAACGATTCCCACAACGCCTGCCGCCGGTTCGTGCCGAGCGAGCCGAAGGCGTCAGCTTCGGCCAGGCGTTTTACCACTGCCTGGCCGAGGCCGGTGCGATGGGTGAAGTCGTCGATCGAGGCGAAGGGGCCGTCGTCGCGGGCGCGTTCGATCTCCTGGCCGAATGTTTCGCGGAGGCCGTTGACCATGCAGAGGCCGAGGCGGAGGACGATTTCGGATTTCGGATTGCGGATTGCGGATTGGGAGTCTTCACTCCGCAATCCGAAATCTGCAATCCGCAATCGGGGTTCGAGGGTGCAGTCCCACCGGCTCAAGTTCACATCCACGCCGCGGACTTCGACGCCGTGCTCCCGTGCATCCCGCACCAGCTGGGCCGGGGCGTAGAAGCCCAGCGGCTGGCTGTTGATCATCGCGGTGGCGAACGCGGCCGGATAGTGATGCTTGAGCCAAGCCGAGGCATACACCAAGAGCGCAAAACTCGCCGCGTGCGACTCCGGAAAGCCATACTCGCCGAACCCCTGAATTTGCTGATACACCCGCTGGGCGAATTCCTCCGAAAGGCCGTTCTGCCGCATGCCTTGAAGCAGCTTCACGCGAAACTGATCGATCACGCCCGGCCGTCGCCAGGCCGCCATCGCGCGCCGCAGCTGGTCGGCCTCGCCGGGCGTGAAGCCGGCCGCCACCACGGCCAGCCGCATCGCCTGTTCCTGGAAAATCGGCACGCCGAGCGTCTTGTGGAGCACTTCCTTAATGGTGTCGTTCGGATACGTGACCTCTTCCTCGCCCATCCGCCGCCGCAAAAACGGATGCACCATCTGCCCCTGAATCGGCCCGGGCCTCACGATCGCCACCTCGATCACCAGGTCGTAATACTTTCGAGGCTGCAGACGCGGCAGCATCGACATCTGGGCTCGGCTCTCGATCTGGAACACGCCCAGCGTGTCCGCCCGACAAATCATGTCGTACACGTCTTTGTCGTCCGGCGGGATCGTGGCCAGCGTGAGTTCGCGGCCGTGCGTCTCGCGCACCAGGTCGAAGCACTTGTGAATCGCCGTGAGCATGCCCAGGCAGAGGCAATCGACCTTCAAGATGCCGAGCTCATCCAGGTCGTCCTTGTCCCACTCGATGACCGTGCGGTCGTCCATCGCCGCGTTCTCGATCGGCACCAGCTCGCACAAGGGCCCCTGCGTGATCACCATCCCGCCCACGTGCTGCGACAGATGCCGCGGGAAGCCGATGATCTCGTTCACGCAGTAGATGAGCCGCCGCCCGAGGTCCGACTCCGGATCGACGCCGACGTCGCGGCAACGGCCCACGAGTTTCGGCTCGCGGGTGTAACCTTCGACGTGTTTGGCGAGGACATCCACGCGATCGAGCGACAGGCCGAGCGCCTTGCCGACGTCGCGGATCGCCGAGCGGCTGCAATAGGTAATGACGGTCGCCGCCAGCCCGGCCCGCTCGCGGCCGTACTTGTCGTACACGTATTGCAGCACTTCCTCGCGGCGCTCGTGCTCGAAGTCGACGTCGATGTCGGGGGCCTCGTTCCGCTCGCGGCTCACAAACCGCTCGAACAGCAAGTCGCTCGTCGCGGGGTCGACGCTCGTCACGCCAAGCGCGAAGCAGACCGCCGAGTTGGCCGCCGACCCGCGCCCCTGGCAGAGGATGTTCCGCGAACGAGCGAAGCGGACCAGGTCCCAGACCGTGAGAAAGTACGACTCGTAGTGCAGGTCGCCGATCAGCTCGAGTTCATGCTCGATCTGCTGCCGCACCTTGTCGCTCGGTCCTTGCGGATAGCGCTCGGCCGCCCCCGCCCAAGCCAGCTCGGCGAGATACTCCAGCGGCGTCTGGCCCTCTGGCGCGAGCTCCGTCGGATATTCGTAACGCAATTCGTCGAGCGAGAAATGACACTGCTCGGCGATTTTGTTGGTCCGCGCCAGTGCGTCCGGCGCTTCGGCAAAGATCGTCCGCAGCTCGTCGAGCGACCGCAGATGCCGCTCGGCGTTGGGAAACAGGAATTTGCCCTCGGCGGCGGCGACCGTGGTGCCGTGGCGGATCGCGGTCACGACATCGTAGAGCACCATCCGCGCTCTCACGTGGTAGTGCACATCCCCCGCCGCCACGAGCGGGAGCCGTGTCTCGCGCGCGAGCGCCTGCAGAGCCCCGAGCCGCGCCCCATCATCCACTCCGCGATGCAATTCCGCGAGCAAGTACGAGCGGTCGCGGAAGATGTCGCGGTAGGCATGCAGCGAATCCATCAGGCACGGCGAGCTCGCTTCAGCGAGCGGGGGCATCTGAGTTGGTGCTTCAAAATCGCGGAGACGAAAAATCCGTGGCGGTTCTTCCCCACTCGCGGCTCGACTGAGCTCGCCGAAGTCTAAAGCGAACTCGCCAGGCACCACCCCCGCGATCAAACCTTCCGCAAACTCGGCGATGTCGGCAAGCGCGAGCGCGCACTCTCCCTTCGGCGCCCGCCGCCGCCCGCGCGTGATCAACCGGCACAACCGCCCATACGCGGCCCGGTCCGTCACCCAGAGCACCACCGGCGGCGCATCGATGGGCGTGATCTCCGCCCCAATCACCAGCGGCAGCCCGACGTCCTTGGCCGCCATGTGAGCCCGCACCACCCCGGCCAGGCTGTTGCGATCCGTCACCGCCAGCGCCCGATACCCTTCAGCCGCCGCCTGCCGCACCAGCTCCTCGGCGTGCGAGGCCCCTTCCAGAAAGGAGAAGTTCGATTTGGCATGGAGTTCGGCGTAGGGCATTTGTAAACCGCTAAGGAACGCTAATAGCCGCTAATAAGAGTGCCCAAATTAGCGTCGATTAGCGTTTCATTAGCGGTCTTCCTCAAGCAAAGAGTCCATGCAGAAACCATTTCCCATCCGCGAGCGAACAAAAGATCCAGAGCTGAGCGCCCGACTCGGTGACGACGCGGTAGTAGTCGCGCCGCACCGAGCCCCCGCGCCACCAGAGCGTCTCGATCCGCTCCGGGCCCCAATGCGAGGTGATCCGCTCGCGCCGCCCGCCAACCCACACAAATTGCGGCGGCCCGTCCGGTACGAGCGCCGTCACCTCGACCCCCTGCGGCTCGGGATAAAGGAGCAAGGGGCGGGGAGGCATGGAGCCCGGAGCATGGAGCATGGGGTTCTTCTTTCTTACCCCCTGCCCCGTGCCCCCTGCCCCCTGCTCATACCTCACCGCGCGCTCGGGCACGGGGCTGCCGCCCAGCCGCGGGCGGAGCACTTGCTCGTAGCCCAGCCGGCTGCTCAGCCGGTTCACGAGCACCGCGAGCTGGTGGGGATCGGTCGGCCAGCGGTCGGCAAACAGCTCGCCTTGTCGCTCGCCGAGCCGGCCCACGGTCGCCGCGCGGACCTCGACGTGGTTCACCTCGTCCGCCAGCACGACCGTTTCCAAGTGCAGGCCGACCAGCTCCATCAATTGCCGGCTGCTCGCCGACGGCTCGACCAGGCCGATCCGCATCAGGAACGACTCACCGCCGACGTACTTCAATTCGCACACCAACAGCACCGCCCCCTGATCTCGCGCCGCGAGCGCGCCGGCGAGCTGGTCCACCAGCTGCGCGA
The DNA here is from genome assembly GCA_050248495.1 of Pirellulales bacterium. GTDB lineage: Bacteria > Planctomycetota > Planctomycetia > Pirellulales > Lacipirellulaceae > DASYDU01. The sequence goes on from JBFWSG010000032.1 coordinate 46,880, forward strand.
GCACCTCGGCGAGCAAGGCCCGGTCGGAGATCGCATGCTCCAGCGAACAGCCCACTTCGAGCGCCGCTGGTTCGCGGTGCGGCACGAGCACCTCGGGCGCGTGCCCCAGCAATTGATCGACCCGCAGCAGCAGCTGCTCTCCGAATCGCGACGTGAGATCTTCGCGCGGCAGCGCCAGCAACTGGCCGATCGTCGTGATGCCAAGCTGATGCAGCAGCTCGACCGTATCGCCGGCGATGCGGAGGGATTCGATGGGAAGTTGGAAGATTTCGGATTGTGGATTTCGGATTGCGGATTGGAGGTCTTCAATCCGCAATCCACAATCCGAAATCCGCAATCGCCCATAATGCGCCATCCCCCACGCCAGCCCGACCGTGTCCGCCACCGCGGCCTGCACCCGGTAGCCTTCGACCGCAAAGAATCGCTCCACCTTGGCCACGAGCTCCGCCTCGGTGCCCAACAGGTGCGTTAAGTTTGTCACATCCAACAGCAGGCTCTCCGGCTCATCGCCCGCTTCGAGCGCAACTGCGGGGCTGAACCGCTCGCAGGCCGCCGCGAGCCGCCGCAGCTCCACCCCGTCGGCCGCGGGATCGTACGGCTCAACCACCAACTCACTTACCAGCGCCAGCGCCTCGGCCACCGGCATGCCGACGCGCACGCCCCGCGCGACCGCCGCGCGACTACACGCCGCGACGCTGCTGCCGCGCACCGCGGGCGTCTCCAGCACAAACGGCCGGCCGCTAAGCTCGGGCCGGCCGCGGGCCGCTCGCTGGATTGGCCAGTTCGGTAACCACAGGCAGAGGATGCGAGTCATGATGGGTCGCTAGGGTTCGGGCTTCTCGCACTTCATGCGCCGCCTCGTCGATCTCGACGCACACGCTGCCACCACTGCGGCCGCCACGAACGTGGAGCAGGGAAACTTGCAGCAAACGGCGAGGGGATGATTTCGGATTGCGGATTTCGGATTGCGGATTGGCTCTTTCAATCCACAATCCGCAATCCGCAATCCGCAATCCTGCCTTCACCCCCAGCCGCACGTCCGCCCACGAAGGCTGACCCCGTGCCGACGCGCCGCGGACCAACACACCTAACGTTCCGCCCGTTTCGGCGGCCAGTTGCAGGCGGCGGAAGTTGCGGCTATCGAGCCGGTCGACCATCGTCCACAGCGCGGCCACTACCGGCGACCGTAGCGACTGGACCGCGGCCCAGATTTCATCCCGGGCGTTCCGCGGCCGCACGACGATCAGCCGCGCGGGATCGACGCCCCAGCCGGCGGCCGCGGGCGGATAAAACATCCCGGTGCGATCGACCACGACCAACAGCCCGCCCGCCCGGCAGGCCTCGCGGGCCGCCAGTAGCCCCAGCGTCCCCGCGCCGCAGCCCGGCCGCTCGGCGAGCCATTCGATGAGTATTCCATGCCGTAAGCCGCCGCCCGGGAGCAGCCGATCGATCGTGGCCGCCCCGCTGGAAAACGCCGGCGACTCTTCGGCCTCGGCTGTTTCGGCGGCCACGCGTTCCATTAATACCGTGGCCGAGCGGCCCAGCTGCGCCCGCAACTCCCGCAGCAGCTCCTGCCGAGGCCGCGCCGCCCGCGGCAAATCGTTCGCCTCGTTTTCTCTCGCCGCCTTGCCCATGCTAGCTGAAGCCTCCGTCGGTTACTGTACACTTGTATCGTAATCGGTCAAGGCGAGACTTCAAAAAAGCCGATATTCCGCAGAAAACCCGCAAAACCCTCCCACGCAAAACCGCAGACTGGCCGAAACTTCACCCGTGCGCTACCGTAACAATAGGGAACCAAAGCAATCGAGCGACCAAGGCCGCGGCATGACCGACTGGAGCATTGATTTCGACGCACCGCAGTACCTGTGGCTGCTGGTGCTGCTGCCGTTTTTTTGGCTCTTGAGCCGGCGGTCGCTCCATGCGCTCTCGAAATGGCGGCGGCGGTCGGCGCTCGCCTTGCGGATGCTCGTCGCCACCGCACTGATCCTCGCGCTCGCTGAGCCGAACTGGCTGGAGCTGGCCCACAAGCTCTCGGTGCTGTTTGTGGTCGACGGCTCCTCGAGCATCGAGCAGGCCGAGCTGCAGGATGCGCTCAACTACGTCAACAAAGCCGTCGCCACGCAGCGGGACGCCAACCGCGGCGATCGGGCCGGCGTGGTCGTCTTCGGCCGCGATGCGGCGACCGAGGTGCCGCCGCTCGACGCGCCGTGGCAGCTCTCGAAGATCGAGTCGGTCGTCGACCCCCGGTTCTCGAACCTGGAAGCGGCCCTGGCGATGGCCGAGGCGTCCTTCCCGCCCGACTCGGCCAAGCGCGTGGTGATCGTCAGCGACGGCAACCAGAACGTGGGCGACGTCGCGGCCCAGGCCGAGCGGATGCTCAAGTCGGGCACCGGGATCGACGTCGTGCCGATTCGCTACGAGCGCCGCGGCGACGTGGTCGTCCAGCGGCTCGACGCCCCGGCCAACCTCCGCAGCGGCACGCCCTTCGCCCTGCGGGTGGTCCTCGACAATGTTACGGGCAGCGATGTCAGCGACGGCCAGCCGACGACCGGCAAACTCCGCATCACCCGCGAGCTCGGCGGCCGTAAGCAGGATGTCTCCGAGGAATCGCTCACCCTACAGCCCGGCAAGCAGGTGCTTACGCTGCGGCAGGAACTCAGCGAAGCCGGCCTCTCGACCTACGAGGCCACCTTCGTGCCGGACGACCCCCAGGCCGACGTTCAGACGCAGAACAACTCGGCCACCGCCTTCACGCAGGTCTCCGGCAAGGGCCGCGTCCTGCTCATCGAAGACGCCGCCAACGCCGGCCAGTTCGATTCGGTCGTCGACCTCCTGCGGCGGAACGAAATCGACGTGACGGTCCGCGACACCCGCCGCCCGTTCGACAACCTGGCCGATTTGCAGCAGTTCGACGAGGTGATCCTGGCCGACGTCCCCCGCGTCACCGGCGACGGGGCGGACGAAATCACTCAGTTCACCGACGAGCAGATTCGCCAGCTGGTGCAGAACACGCAGCACATGGGCTGCGGGCTCGTGGTGCTCGGCGGCCCCAACAGCTTCGGCGCCGGAGGCTGGACGAACAGCGAGCTGGAAAAAGCCCTGCCGGTCGACTTCCAGGTGGATAACGCCAAGGTCGAGGCGGTCGGAGCTCTGGTGCTGGTGATCGACCACTCCGGTTCCATGGCTGGCGAAAAAATTGGCTGGGCCAAGGCGGCGGCCGTGGCGGCGGCGGAGATGCTCGGCCGGAGGGACTTCATCGGCGTCGTGGCGTTCGACACCGAGGCGCATTGGGTCGTGCCGATCCAGCGTAACGGCACCGCCAGCCGAACCCGCTCCCGCATCCGGCAGCTCGATGCCAACGGCGGCACAGACATGATGCCGGGCCTGCAGGAAGGCTATCGCGCCATTCAAGGCGCGCCGGCTTCGATCAAACACGTGGTCTGCCTGACGGACGGCCAGACGCCGCCCGCCGCCTTCAACCAGTTGGCAGCCAAGATGCGATCCGCGGGCATCACCACCAGCGGCGTCGCCGTCGGACCGGACGCCGACCGGATGCTGCTCTCCAACATCGCCAAGGCAGGCGGCGGCAAGTTCTACTACCTGCTCAGCCCCAAGGCCATCCCGCAGATCTTCATGCGCGAGGCCCGGCGGGTCTCGATGCCGCTGGTGTTCGAGGACAAGAACGGGTTTGGCGTGAACGTGGTTTCGCCCGACAACGAGCTCTCGGGCATCGACTCCTTGCCGCCGATCACCGGCTACGTGCTGACGACTATCAAGCAAAACCCGCTCGTCGAGGTGCTCGCAGCGACATCCCGCCAGCCGCCGCCCAACAGCACGATCATGGCCTCTTGGACCTACGGCCTGGGCCGGGCAGCGGTGCTCACCACCGACGTCGGCCAGCGTTGGGCCAAAAGCTGGCCTGGCTGGGAAAACTACGACAAGCTGCTGCTGCAACTCGTCCGCCGGTCGATGCGGAGCCACGACGCCGACGAGCGGCTGGCGATGTCGACCGAGCTCCGCGACGGAAAGATTCGGCTGGTGGTGAGCGCGATCGACAAGGACGAGGAAGCCCTCAACTACCTGTCGCTCTCAGCCGTGGCCGTCAGGCCGGATGGCACGATCGAAGAACACGCGCTCGAGCAAACCGCGCCCGGCCGATACGTGGCGGCGGTCGAAGCTGCCGAGCCTGGCAACTACTTCCTCTCGGTGAGCGGCGGGGCCAACTCGGCGCCCCTCCGCACGGCCGTGGAAGTGCTGCAAACCGCGGAATTCGACCGCCTCAAGAGCAACGAGTCGCTGCTCGCAGGACTGGCAACGCGGGCACCAACGGACGGCAAACCGGGAACGGTAATTGCCTCGGACAAGGGCCTCGGTGATGCGGACGAGCTGCTCAAGACAGACGTCTTCCGCCCCGGCGTGCCGCCCGCGGTGAGCCGCAGCCGGATCTGGCCACTGGTGCTCTTGGCCGCGAGCCTCGTCTTCCTGGGTGACATCTTCTGCCGCCGCGTGATGATCAGCTTCGGCTGGGTGACAGCGGCGCTGGCCTGGCTGCCATGGCTCGGCCGGCGCGGCGCGGAGCAGAGCGTCGTGCAGCCGATGGAGCGGCTCAAGCGTTCCAAAGCGACCGTCGCCGCCAACCTGCAAGCTCGCGCCTCGGCGCGGCTCGAATTGCCGGAGGTCGACGTGGCGAAGGCACCGACAGCGCCCGCCCCGCTCGCCGCTGCCGCGACAACAGCGCAAAAATCGGCCGAAAGACCGCGCGAATCGCTCGCGGCCGAAGCGGAGCCGAATTCTTACACCGCGCGCCTGCTAGCCGCCAAGCAGCGCGCTCGCGGCGAGCAGCAGCGCGACGACTGACGCGCGCCGCGCGAGCGAAGCCGGCGCGCTGGAGCAAACAGATTTCAGATTCACCGCGCGTCGCGACGATACAGCGCGGTGACACCAGTGAAGAATTTTTCAAAATCTTGGCGCGGCACGGCAATTCGGTCTTTCCTTTACCGAACCAAATTCGTAGAATCTCGCAGCTAGCTTGCAAACGACCTGGAGCGGACTTCTGCTGTTTCTTGATGACCACGCAGAGTAGCTACCGGCCGGGCAAGCGACTCGGATCAGATTTGTTCCACTAGTCGGGTCGAACCCGCTAAGGCATTTAACCGCGTGAATTACGCCCTGGTACATGGACTGTTGAGCTTGTGGCGTCGCCATCGGGTGGCCAAGCCGTCGTGCCGTTTTTCGGCCGATTGGCACCTGTCGCAGCTTGCGGCAGCGGCCTCGCTGGTCGGATGGCGCGGGCGGCTCCGCCGTTGATTTATCGTTGAATCGATTCTTCCCGAGCCGGAAACTTTGTAACTTCCCGGTTCTCTTGCACGCCGTGCTGCTGGCCAACCTGTAGCAGCCCTTCTAGTTGTTGTGCCTGTTTTTTCGGTCTGAGCTGTTAAGCAACCCGCTGCGCGGTTGTTGCACGCCGGAGTTAAGCGCCCGGCAATAACACCAGCACTCGAACAAACGACTCGATTTTCTGGACGCCGGTTGAATCCGGTTTGCCAACTCGATCCACAATTGCCCGGCAGGAACGCCAGGCGCATTCCAAGTAGGAGCCCATCCTTCGATGAAAGTTGCTTCCCAACAAATCACCATGCGTAATTTGTTCAACGGCCGTTCGCCCCTGGCGAACCTGCAAAAGGCCGTTGAAGAGGCTCTCGGTCCGGACACGACGCCGATCCGACTGTCCGTGACGGGCAAGTTCCGTCAGGAGCACCGCGCTGAGGTCGAGGCCGTCTTCCCGAAGATCTACGGCACCAATGGCCAGGAAGCCTCGATCTTTGACTACCGGCAACGGACCATCGGCCGCACCAGCGCCTTCAACACCGTAATGTTGATCCCGACCGGGGTCGACTGCGTGATGGGCGGTCATGCCGGCGATGCCACGCCCGCGGCCCGGGTGCTGGCGAACGTCAGCGATCACCTGATCGTGCACCCGAACGTGGTGAACGCCTCGGACGTCAACGAGCAGACCGAAAACACCCTCTACGCCGAAGGCAGCCTGATCTGCCGGCTGATGATGGGCACGGTCGGTCTCCGCAAGGTTCGCCAGAACCGCGTGCTCTTGGTGACCGAAAATCGCAAAGACGCTCCGAACGTCGTCGATCAGACGATCAACTGCGCTGAAGGTGCCCGGGCCACGCTCGGCATGGACATCAGCGAAGTGGTCGTGCTCGAGAAGGAGCTGTTCATGCAGACCGGCGTCTCCGATTCGGGCCGCGTGACCGGCCGCGTCGAGCGTCTGGGCCACTTGCTTGATCTCCTGGCCGAGAAGCGGTCGGAATACGATGCCATCGCCCTGGCGACCCGCATCACGCCGCACATCGACACGGTGCAGCTCCACCGGTCGTACTTCGGCGAAGGCGGCCCGAACCCCTGGGGCGGCGTCGAAGCCATCCTCACGCACCTGATCTCGGGTGTGCTGGATGTGCCGTCTGCCCACGCTCCCACGATGAGCAGCGAAGCCCTCCGCACCGAGTCGTGGGGCGTCGTCGAGCCGCGGAAGGCCATGGAGATCATCTCCACGACCTACCTGTTTTGCGTACTGAAGGGCCTCAACCGGGCTCCGCAGATCATCACCAACCCCAATGGGGCGTATGATCCGTCGGTGATCAATTGCGAGGACGTTTCCGCCCTCGTGATTCCGGACGGCTGCGTCGGTCTGCCGACCTTGGCGGCTGTCGAGCAGGGCATTCCCGTCATCGCGGTGCGTGGCAACACGAACCTGATGCGGAACGACCTGCGGGCGCTGCCGTTCAAGCAGGGCCAGCTGCAGTACGCGACGAGCTACTACGAGGCCGCCGGCATCATCGCCGCCATGAAGGCGGGCGTTGCGCCGTCGAGCCTGGTTCGTCCGATGCAGCCGATGCGGATCAACCGCGTGGGCGCCGAGGAGCCGGTTGCTGCCAAGACCAACGGCAAGGCCGCCACGAATGGCCACGCCAATGGCCACACGAACGGTCATGCCAACGGCACGAACGGCAACGGCAAGGCGCGTAAGATCAAGTCGGTCGTCACCGTCGAAGCCGCGGTAGCTGAACCGGAAATGCTCGTGGAGGTTGGCGGTCAGTGACAGCTGACTCCAACAGGGTAGCCGACCAGGACCGCGCGCCGCTGTTCGAGACGCTCGACCGGTACGCAAAGGGAGGCATCTACCCGCTTCACACGCCAGCTCACAAGGGCGGCCGGTTCGCGGATGCGGACCTGGCCGCCCTTCTTGGTAATCGTGGTCTCGAGCTCGACTTGCCGGGCATGACGGCCACCGACAACACGTTCCATCCCACCGGCTGCGTCCGTGATGCGCAAGCACTCGCCGCCGACCTGGTCGGAGCGCAGGAATCGTTTTTCCTCGCGGCCGGTTCGTCGCTGGGCGTGGCCACCGCGCTGATGGCGGCGGTGCCGCCGGGCGCGACAGTCGCCTGCGTGCGCAACATCCATCGCTCGGTCGTCGCCGGGTTGGTGCTCTCCGGCGCGCGGCCGCGGTTTATGAGTCATCCGGTGCTCACCGAGTGTGGAGCGCTCGGTGTACCGATCGAGGAACTGCAGAAAGCGCTGGACGCCGATCCCAAGCCGGCCGCCGTGCTCTTCACGCGACCGAGTTATTACGGCATCGCCCGCGATATCACGGAGCACGTGGCGCTGTGCCGTTCGCGCGGCGTGCCTCTGATCGTCGACGAAGCCCACGGCGGTCACTTCGCCTTCCTCCCCGGGGCGGAACGCCCCGGCTATATAGCCCGGCCGTCCCTGCCAAATGAAAAGTCCCGGCCGGGTTTCCCCCAGCCCGCCCTCGCCGCCGGCGCCGACCTCGTCATCCAGAGTTGGCACAAAACCGTCGGCTCGCTCGTCGGCTCGGCGATGCTGCACGTCGGCCACCAGTCGCCGGTGAGCCCCACGCAGGTCCGCGACGCGCTGAATTTCCTGCAAACGACCAGCCCGAGTTACCTGCTGATGGCGTCGCTCGACTTGGTGCGACGCCGAATGGCCCGCGAGGGCCAGCAGCTCTTTGCCCAAGCTGTTGACGAAGCCCGTCAATTGGAACAGCAAATCGAACAGCTCCCCGGATTACGGGTCATGCGGCCGGAGAATGATCCGCGCATGGCCGACCACCTGCGCGATCCGCTCCGCCTCGTTGTCAACGTCGCCGGCGCCGGTTGGACCGGTTATGACTTCGAGAATTATCTCCGCACCGAGTTTCAGGTCGAAGACGAGATGTCCGACTGGTCGAGTGTGGTTTACATTTTGAGTCCACAGGATGATCCCGCAGCGCGGCAGCGTTTACTGGCGGGGTTGCGCTCGATCAGCGAATCCAAGCGAGCCGGGGCGTCCCCGCCCCTGATGATCGACGCCGACGAACTCGCCCGTCTCATGCAACCCACGACTCCTCCCCTCGCCATGCTCCCCCGCGATGCCGCCCTCGCGCCCAAGCACGCCGTGCCGCTCGAAAGTGCGGCTGGCCAGACCTGTGCCGAAATGGTTATGTTTTATCCACCTGGCATCCCGCTCTTGATGCCCGGCGAGACGATTACTGAGGAAGCCATTTCCGCCTGCGGCCGCTTGCTGGCCGCCGGAGCCCACCCTTACGCCAGCGACACCTCGCTGGTCACCGTCCGTGTCGTTCAATAGAACGTTTGGTAGTTTGTTCGTTCGTTCGAGTTTGTGAGGATCGCTCTGATGTCGCGAGCTACGGTCGCCCGCCCTGCGGAAACATCGAGTGCCGTTGGTCTGCCCCTCTCCTGGTACTTCGACCCAGAAATCTTGGACCTCGAACGGCGGCTGCTGTTCGACGCGGGGCCGAACTACGCCGGCCATCAGTGCCTGGTACCGAACAAGGGCGACTTCGCCGTCCGCGGCGGGCCGCAAACGGGCCGCGTTCTCGTACGCAACAATGATGGCACGCCGCAACTCGTCTCGAACGTCTGCCGCCACCGACAGGCCAAAATGCTCGATGGCTGTGGCCACGCGAAGCACATCGTCTGCCCGATCCATAACTGGGCCTATGATCTCAACGGCTGCCAGGTCGCCGCGCCGTTCATGGGCAGCAATCCCCGCCTCGACCTTGAATGCACGGAGCTCGCCGATTGGAACGGCCTGCTCTTTTCCGGCCCGCGCGACGTGCGACACGAACTCTCCGCGCTCGACGACTGGAGCGAACTGGCCGGTCGCGATGTTGTCCTGGCGCGCGTCGACGAGGAAGAGCACGATCTCAACTGGAAGGCCTTCCTCGAGGTCTATCTCGAAGACTATCACATCGGCGCGGTCCATCCCGGTTTCCGCGCGTTTGTCGACCCGTCCACGTTGAAGGGCTCGGTCCGCTTCCAAAGCGGCGATCGCTTCTTCTGCGAACAAGTCAACGTCCGCTGGCCGCTCGACACCGCCGGATCGAAGCTCTTCTCTGAATATCAGAAGGTGTTGATCGATGTTTCCAAGGGCCAGCGGCCGGAGTTCGCCGCGGTCTGGATGTGCCTCTTCTCCGGGCAGCTCGTCGAATGGTATCCGTACTGCTTCGTGGTCACAACTTACACGCCGCTCTCTCCGCGCCGCACCCGCTTGCGGAGCGAGTACTTCTTCGACCGTGAAATTGCCGAAACGCGCCGCGATTACGTCGAGATCGGTCTGGCCACGCTCGATGAAGTGACCGGCGAAGACCAGCTGGCTTCCGAGGCCCTGGAGCACGGTCGCGTGGCAGCCCATGCACGTGGCGACGAGTTGCAAGGCCCCTATCAGCTCCCGTTGGAGCAAGGCCTCAAGTGCTTCCACGACTGTCTCCGCCGTACGCTCGCCGATTGCGCTTAGGCCGCGGTTTCTTCAACTCGGCCGGCTTATACTGCCGCGCGAATCTGCAAGACCCGCGCAGCCGTTGCGATCTGCAAGTCGATTCTCCGCCGGCCCTCCCGATGGCACCGAAGCCCCCTTTCCCGGCCGCCATCAACCTATAGTTTTCAGTCCTCTCCCACACGATCCGCTTGGTCGGCGCGATTGACCCCAGTGGCGGAGGTCTGCCAGCGACGTCTGTGTCGTAACCGCGCATGTTGCCTTGCGAATGCTGGAAACTGCGCGACGAGGCTGCGCCGACGGCGCGCACGGGCGTTCAACGGCCACCCGCGAGATGTGGATTGTCAGGAATCGAATCGACATGGTTACTCCGACTCAAACAAAAGACTCCGCCTTCGACTTGGCGGTCCGCGAGAAGGAACGTCTCTACGCCGGCGCCGTCGCGCGCCACATCGACCGCCTGTTCGCCGGGTTGATGCTCCTGCAGTGGGCCTGCGCGCTGGGCGTGGTGTTTGTGATCACGCCTTACACCTGGATCGGAGAACTGAATTCCGTCGACGCACATTTCTGGTTTGCTTTTGCCTTCGGCGGCGTGGTCTGCAGCCTGCCCGCGCTGCTTGCTATGCGCCGGCCCGGCGCGTTGAGCACCCGGCTTGTGATCGCCTCCAGCCAGGCCCTGTTCTGCGGCCTGCTGGTCCATCTCACCGGCGGCCGGATTGAAACGCATTTCTACTACTTCTGCTCTCTCGTGCTGCTCGCGGCTTATCGCGATTGGCGGGTATTGGTGCCGTTCACTTTGATCGTTGCCGGAGACCACTTCGTTCGCGGCGTCTGGTGGCCGGAGAGCGTGTTTGGTGTCGCCACCACAAGCCCCAACCGTTGGATCGAACATTCCTTCTGGCTGATCGTCGTCGACGTGTACTTGTTGATCTCGATCCGCATGAGCCTTACCGAAATGCACATGCTGGCCAGCCACACGACGCGGCTCGAAATGCACGCCCAAGAGTTGGCCCGCGCCAAGGAGCAGGCCGAAGCAGCCAACCGCGCCAAGAGCGAGTTCCTCGCCAACATGAGCCACGAAATTCGCACGCCGCTCAACGGCATCCTCGGTTTCACCGAGCTATTGATCCGCGGCGCCGACGGCGGAAACGAACAAGAACGCGCCGACTTCCTGAAAACGATCCGGTCCAGCGGCAAGCACCTGCTGCAACTTTTGAACGACGTACTCGACATCTCCAAAATCGAAGCCGGCCAGATGCAGGTGGAAACGATCGCTTGCTCGCCCCACCAGCTGCTCGCCGAAGTGGCGTCCGTGCTTCGCGTCCCGGCCCGCAAGAAGGGCATCACGCTCGACTACCGCTGGGAAACGGGCATCCCGGAAACGATCCAATCCGATCCGCATCGCCTCAAGCAGCTGCTCATGAACCTGGTCAACAACGCGATCAAGTTTACCGACGAAGGAGGCGTGCTGGTGGTGGCCAAGTTGATCGACGAGGGCGGAAAGTCCCTGGTCCAATTCGAAATCCGCGACACGGGCATCGGAATCGCGACTGAAAAGCTGGAATCGATTTTCAGTCCCTTCGTGCAGGCCGACTCCTCGGTGACGCGGAAATACGGCGGCACGGGACTGGGCCTTGCGATCAGCCATCGCATCGCCAAGTCGTTGGGCGGGGAGCTCAACGTCGAAAGCAGCTTGGGCCACGGCAGTGTCTTCACCGCCACCGTCGAAACCGGCGATCTCTCGGGAGTTACGATCTCCGCGCGCCCGCCGGCGGCGATCAGCGGCGACGTCGTCCGCCAATCCGCCGATGGTGCATCGCTCGACGGAATGCAGATTCTGCTGGTGGACGACGGCGAGACGAACCGCAAATTGATTGGCCTGTTCCTGACTCGCAACGGTGCAAGCATCGAAATGGCCGAAAACGGCGCGCTGGCCCTGCACGCGGCCGAACAAACCAGATTCGACGTGATCCTGATGGACATGCAGATGCCCGTCATGGACGGATACACCGCCACGCTACGGCTCCGCGAACAGGGTTTCAACGGACCCATCATCGCGCTCACCGCCCACGCCATGAAAGGCGATCGCGAAAAGTGCGAGGCGGCCGGTTGCAGCGGCTACCTCGCCAAACCCGTCAACATGGACGAACTGGTGCGGACCGTCCGCGCAGCGGCCAATCTCGACGCCGGAGACCACACGGCGCAGGGCAGCCACGACGACGAATCCGGCGGTCCGGCGCTCGCCGCGCCGACCAAAACCTATCACTCCACGCTGCCGACCGAAGACCCAGAAATCCGCGCCGTCGTGGTCGAGTTCATCGACAGCATCGGCCGGCGACTCGACGCCATGAGCGCCGCCTTGGAATCCGAAGACTTTGACGAGCTGGCTCGGTTGGCCCACGCCTTGAAAGGCTCCGGTGGCACGGCCGGCTATCACTGTTTCACCGAACCGGCCGCTCGCATCGAGTCGCTGGCCAAGGCGCGACGAGGCACCGAGCTGGCAGGCGCCTTCGGCGAAATTCGCGGCCTGCAAACGTGCATTGCCGTTTGATATGCCCAATACTCCCCTCCACACGCTGGTCGCCGGGCGCAATCGCATTCGCTGGGGATACTACGCCTTCATGGTCTTCGCCGTGGCGGGCCCGCTCGTCACGATGGTGCTGCTGGCCACGTTTTGGAATCGCCGCGCCGTCGAGGACATCAGCCGCGAACAAGCCGGCGTCATCGCCGATCAGCTGGCCATTGCACTGAACCAGGACCTCTCCCGAATCGGTCATTCGATCGACGTGTTGGCCCAGGATCCGCTGGTCCGCTTCGCAGTGGGATCACGTCCCGCAGGCAACGACATCTCGCAGCGCACACGCGCCGAACTGCGGAAGTTTCTCTCGCGGCAACCCGTGGTAGCCCGCGTGCGACTGATCGACGGCGCCGGGCGATTGCTGGCCGACACTCGGCCCGGCGAGAGCCCGCTCGGGCCGACCGAGTTGCTCTTCCTCGAATACTTGGAAAGCGAGGGTGACGCCATCGATGCGGCCACGAGCTTCGAAGTCATCAAGACACAGCCCGTCGTGCTGGTGGCCCAGCTCGTGCAACCGGCGCGCTCAAACTCACCTTCCGGCTATTTGCTCGTGAATCTCTCTCCGGCGGCGCTGTTCGACCGCATCGCTGGGGTCAATTTCGCAGGCACTCCCGGTGCGTTCGCATTCGTCGAAGACACCGAGGGCAAAATGATCGTGGGCACGAGCGCCGACTCCGATGCGCTCAGCACCGAGAACGTGCTGGCCAGTCGCGCCACGATCCCCGTCGACGATTCCTCGTGGCACGTGGGAATCGCAATTCCATCGTATCGACTCTATGCCTCAACCTGGCATCTGTGCCTCCTCTTGTCCGGAATTGCGGCCGCGGCCATCGCCCTGGTGGCGACGGCCTCCTGGTGGGTCAGCCGCTACACGGCTCGACGCGTCGCCGAGCTGACCGTCGCCAACGCCGAGCGCGAATTGGCCCAGCGCCGGGCCGAAGCGGCCAACCGCGCCAAGAGCGAATTCCTCGCCAACATGAGCCACGAGGTCCGCACGCCGCTCAATGGAATCCTGGGCTTCACCGAACTGTTGATCCGCGGGGCCGACGGCGGAAACGAAAGCGAGCGCCAGGACTTCCTCCGCACGATCCGCGAGAGCGGCCGGCAGCTGCTGAACTTGATCAACGATATCCTCGATATTTCCAAAATCGAGTCCGGACAGTTTCGCGTCGAGTCGTCGCCGCAGTCGCCGGATGAGGTTTTGGCCCACGCGATCGCCGCCCAGCGTGTCGCAGCCGCAACCAAACACTTGGCGCTCGACTATCGCTGGGAGAGCCGCATTCCCGAAACGATTCAAACCGACCCCCAGCGGCTCAACCAATTGCTCTCGAACCTCGTGGCCAACGCCATCAAGTTCACCGAACAAGGTGGTGTGTTGGTCGTCGCGCGGCTGGATGACCGCGACGGCGGCTCGAAGCTGGAGTTTCAGGTACGCGACACCGGCATCGGCATTCCCGCCGACAAGCTCGCGGCGATCTTCCACCCGTTTGTACAGTGCGACACGTCCGTCACCCGCAAGCATGGCGGCACGGGCTTGGGCCTGGCGATCTGCCGCAAAATCGCCGAATCGCTGGGCGGCAGCCTGTCGGTGACCAGCGTCGTCGGCCAGGGCAGCACGTTCACCGCCACCATCGATCCGGGCGATCTCTACAACGTGCGGATGGCCGACATGCCCGCCCCGCCGATCGCCGCCGAGGTTCCGCAGGAGCCGTCGCAACGCGCTAGCCTCGCGGGCCTCAAGATTCTCGTCGTCGACGACATGGAAACCAATCGCCGGCTGGTGAGCCTGTTTCTCTCCCGCGCGGGCGCGCAGGTCACGACCGCGGAGAACGGCGCTATCGGCCTCGAAGCTGTCAGCCGCGGCGAATTCAACGTCGTGCTCATGGACATGCAGATGCCGGTGATGGACGGATACACTGCGACCACGTTGCTCCGCGAACAGGGGTTCAAACGGCCGATCGTGGCCCTCACGGCGCACGCCATGCGCGGCGATCGGGAGAAGTGCGAGCTCTCCGGCTGCAGCCACTTCGTCGCCAAACCGGTCAACATGGATGAACTGATTGCTACCGTCAAAAGCGCTGCCGAAGCCTGCAACGATCAACCTCCGGCCGCCGCCGACCAGGAAATTGCCACCCTGCCCTTCCCGACAGAACAAGGAGTCGCCTGACGACCACCGGACGCGACGCCTGGAATAACTAACCGCCGAATGCGCCGCACACGATATCGACCGAATTTGGGAGTTTGACTTGTGACCGCGACTTTTGAATCCATCACTGCCTGTCCCCCGTTCCCGTCGCTGACGGTCACGACGCCCCCTGCGCCCGTCCCCGGCGAAACCTTCGCCGCTGAGGTCACGCAGGCCAAGATCATGATCGTCGACGACGAGTCGATGAACATCAAGATTCTGCGCCGGCTGCTCGAGCTCGAAGGCTTCACCAGATTTGTCACCACCAGCGACGCCCCCACCGCCGTCTCGTTGATCCGCCAGGAACAGCCTGACATCGTGCTTTTGGATCTGATGATGCCCTACGTCAGCGGCCTCGACATCCTCACGGAAGTCCGCGGCGACGAGCGAATCGCCTTCATTCCGATCGTGATTCTCACCGCCGTGACCGACCGTGACACGCGCGTAAAGGCCGTCGAGCTGGGGGCCACCGACTTCCTCAACAAGCCAGTCGACGCCAGCGAGCTGATGCCGCGCGTCCGCAATCTGCTCGTCGTGAAGGGCTACCAGGACCAGCTCCGCGAATACAGCAACAACCTGGAGGCTGCCGTCGGGCAGCGGACCGCCGAGCTGGAGAATTCGCGCCGCGATTTGATCCATTGCCTGGCCCGCGCCGCGGAATACCGCGACGACGACACCGGTCAGCACGTGCTCCGTGTCGGCCGCTATACGCGGCTCATCGCGGAGTCGCTGGGCCTTCCGGCGGATATCGTCGACACGCTCGAAGATGCCGCGCTGCTACACGACATCGGCAAGATCGGCATCCCTGATTCCGTGCTCCTCAAGCCCGGCCGGCTGACCGAGGACGAGTTTGCCATGATGCAGAAGCACCCCGGCTTCGGCAAACGCATCCTCACCTCCTATTCCTCGGACGAGGAAAAGACGCTGCAGCGGCATGCCGAGGTCGGCGCCCATATCCTCGAAGTCGGCTCGTCGCGAATCCTCGACATGGCCCGCACCATCGCCCTCACGCACCACGAACGCTGGGACGGCAGTGGCTATCCGCTGGGTCTCAAGGGCAGCGACATCCCGCTGGTCGGCCGGATTGTCGCGGTGGCAGACGTTTTCGACGCGCTCAGCAGCCGCCGGTCCTATAAGCAGGCCTTTCCTCTCGACGAGTGTTTTCGAATCATGCAGGAATCGTCCGGATCCCATTTCGATCCCGAGGTGCTCACCGCCTTCCTCAGCATCCGGGACCGGGTAGTGCAGGTTCAGCTCCATTACGCCGACGAGCACTGATCGCGGACGGCGCTGCAGCAAAGCGCTTCCCGGCTCGGAAACTGTTACCAACTAGCCGCGATCCTCAATTTTCTTTCGCCCAGGTGTGCTTTAGGTTAAGCTCTAGGCAGTACGGACATTCATAGCAAGTCGACCAAGAGTGCGGCGAGCCAGAGGAAGCCGGCGTAGTTGGCAGCTTTCTTCTCGTAGCGGGTGGCGATTCGTCGGCAGCGTTGCTTAACGCGG
>JBFWSG010000033.1:0-62233 GCA_050248495.1 Pirellulales bacterium
CGCTCGACATGCAGATGAATGTCTCGCGGACGCTGGCCGAGTCGCTCGGCGAGCCGGCCGATGCTCCTCCGGCGACCTGGCGCGGCAGCGACGTGCTGGCGATCATCGACACCAGCGCCCAGTTGCCGACGGCGCTCGATCCCGCGGCGCTGCGGGACCGCGAAGCGATGGGGGGCATGGACGACGTGGAAACGACGGCCTGGATAGGTGCTCGGCTCGCCGAAGCGCTCGATTTCGCCCATCAGCGCGGCGTGTTGCACCGCGACATCAAGCCGGCCAACATCCTGGTCAGCCCCTACGGCCGGCCGATGCTGGCCGACTTTAACATCTCGGCACAACAAGTCGAAGAAGCGGGCAGCGAAATGTTCGGCGGCACCGTGGCCTACATGGCGCCGGAACATCTCGATGCCTTCAATCCGGCGGACGAAACCACCGAAGACGCCGTCTCAACGCAGGCTGACATCTATTCCCTGGGCCTCGTGCTCGACGAATTGCTCCGCGGCCGCCCACCGCAGTTGACGCAGGCGCCCGGGGCGAGCATGGTCGAAAGGCTGCGGAAGCTCGCTGATTACCGCCGTCAGAAGCCGCCGCGGGCGAAGGAAGTCGTCCCCAGCGCCCGCAAGACGCTCGAGCTCTCGATCTGCCGCTGCCTGGCGCCGGCGCCGCAGGATCGTTTTGGCACTGGCGCCGATCTCGCGGAGCAACTCGAAGGCTGCCGTCAAATGCGCGCGGCCGAGCGGGCACTGCCGGCGGCGGCCGATTCGACGTATTGGAACGTCGTCCCCTGGATCACGAGGCGGCCGTTCATGTGGTTCGTGCTCTTGGTCGTGATTCCGCAGCTTGTCGCCAGCGCGTTCAACATTTCCTATAACCTGACGCAGATCGTCACCCATCTGAACCACGAACAACAGCAGCTGTTCGACAAGCTGGTGCTGGTCTACAACGCACTCATGTATCCCGTGGCGCTGGTGCTCTTCATTCGGGCATTTGTTCCCGTGCGGCAAACCTGGCAGCGGATGCACGCCGCGACGCCCCTCTCGGCGGGCGAAGTTACCGAGGCCCGCCGCCAGGCGATGCGGCTGCCGCTGTGGGTGGCAGGGCTCACTGCGGCCGGATGGCTTCCCGGAGGCGTGCTCTTCCCCGCCATCCTTTCGCTGCGCACCGAAGCACTCGCGCCCCATATCTGGTTCCACTTCATCGCGTCGTTCACGTTGAGCGGCCTGATCGCGCTGGCGTATTCGCTCCTCGGCTCGCAGTTCGTAATTCAGCGGGCTCTCTACCCGCGAATGTGGGACGACGTGCGGCAGTTCACCGTGATCGCCCGGAAGGAACTCGCGCCGATGTCGAAGCGGCTGGCCTGGATTCAGCTACTGGCCGGCTCGGCATTTGTCGCGGCCGTGCTGATGCTCGCCTTCAACGACATCACGCCGATCTTCCGCGGCGTCGTCGCCAGCCTGATCGTGCTCGGCTGGGCCGGCTATCAGCTCGCCACCCAAGTCACTGGCAGCCTGACGCAGATAGTGTTGGCCCTGACTTCGGGGAAGAAGTGAACACTTGCATTAACGAGGCAGTTCACTCTACTCAGCGGCCGCCCGCCCGATCCAGTCTGCCAGGTCGGCGAAATATCGCTGCGGATCGCTCTCGAATTCGAGCGTATGGACGGCCGTCGGGTATTCGATCAGTGTTTTGTGCCGCGCGCCGAGGCGGCTCCAGAAGCTGCGGCAGCGGGAGTTTTTGAGGATCCGGTCGCGGCCGGCGAGCATCATCAGCGTCGGCATATGGAGGTACGGGGCGGCCTGCTTGGCGTACCGCGTGAGCCGATTGTCGGCCTGGGCGAAGCGGACCGTCACTGCGCGCAAGGAGAGCGGATCGCGATCGATGTATTCGCGCCACTTCGGCGTGTCCGTGTAGAGCAAACCGCGTTGGATCGGAATCTCCAGCTTGCGCGACTGCAGCCGCTGCCGTACGGGCACCCGCAGCGCCACGCGCTGCGCGACATTCGGTTCAAAGTGGGAGTACAACCCCGGCGTGACCAGCACCAGGGAGCGGACGAGCCCCGGCTGAAAGCGGGCCACCGCCGCCGCGAGCTTGCCGCCCCAACTGATCCCGCACAAAACGATCGGCCGCTCCGTGCCGAGTTGCTCCAAATACGTCGTGACGTCGGTGAGCCATGTCGTGTGGCGATCGACGTCGCCCGCGTGCTGCAAGTTGAGTCCCGAGCCGCGGCGATCGAGAAAGTGGACGTCGAAACCGCGTTCGCTCAAATGCTGGCAGCTCTCTGTATACCAGCCGCCGTGGCTCGTAATGCCGTGTAGGAACACTACCCGCGCCCGCGGCGGCTCGCCCCCATACCACGTGCGCACCGCCAGCCGGCGCCCATCGGGGGCGGAGTAAAACTCCATGCGCGGTAAACGACAAGTCACGCGGGGCTTTCGAACGGGGTAGGGGAGCTGCTTGCTAAGTAAATTTACACGCGCCGCAGCACACAAGCTTACGCGACCGGAAAACTCCGCTCCGCTGTCGTCAGCTCCGCAAGCGCGTCTGTATCGATCGTAACGCCGAGCCCCGGCCGAGCGATTGCCGAAGCGCGGCCGCCATAGCCGAACGTCAAGTCCTCGCGCGTCACGAGTCGGCGGAACAAATAGCGATCGTACGAACCTTCGAGGTAACGGATGTCCGCGACGCTTGCCGCCCAGTGCCGGCCCGCCGCAGAAAGAATGCCCGTCTCACCGGGATGGCAGCCGAGTTGATAACCCAGGCCATGTTCGCGCGCGAACGCCGCCAGCTGCAAGCTCGCCAGGAAGCCACCGCATTTTGAGAGTCGAATGTTTAACAGATCGCAGGCTGCGAGGGACACGGCCCGCTCGGCGTCCGCCATGCTGGTGAGCGATTCGTCGAGCATCACGGGTACGCCCGTCGCGCGGCGCAACTCGGCATTGGCGGCCAATTCCTCCTGCGCTAGCGGCTGCTCGACGCAACTGATGCGACTGGGCACGAGCGATTCCAACTGTCGCTGGGCCTGGTTCGCCCGCCAAATGCCATTTGCATCAATGCGCAGGTCCATGCTCGAACCGATCCAGCGGCGAATCTGCCGCAGCCGGGCCGCATCGTCGTCGTCGCGGCTGCCGACCTTCACCTTGCACTGCCGAAACCCGTACAGCCGCCGCAGCAAAGACTTTAACCGCAGCCGCCGGCCGCCCGCATCGATCACCGCGCTGTACTGCACGGATGGATTCGTGCCGCGAACTGCCGCCGCCGGTTCAAAATGCCGCGTCACCGCGCTCACCGGCTCGCCCAGCACATGGCCAAACGCATCGAGCACGCTCAGCTCCACCGCACACCGCAGCGCGTTGCCGTAACACCCGCGCGGATCGTCGTTCATCGCCGTGGGCCGAAACTGCTCGCAGAGTCGGATCACGTCCGTCCATGAGCTGCAATCAGCCGCGAGTTGCTCCGCGATGGGCGTCGCGACCAGCTGTTCGAGACAGCCCGAGGCCGTCTCGCCCGTGACGTAACTGCGGGGCACGCCTTCGCCCCAGCCGACCGAGCCGTCGGAGAGCTCGCAGCGGACGACGATGTTTTCGCTCTCCACGCGCGTCGCCGTGGCATGCGTGAAACGCACCCGGAGCGGCAGGCGGACGATCGACGCGGTGAGCTGGCGGATGTGCATGGCTGGCATGCTCTCACGAAGTACGGGACATGCCTACGCTCGCGTCATGCATCGACGACTTCGTGTCACCATGCTAAGGTGCGGGCGAAGGCATGTCACACGACGCGCCGGCAGGCTGTTAGCCCGCGGCTAAGGCCGGAGTTTCGGCGGGGGCGCGCTGCGACTTCCCAGCGCGCGACTTGCCGGTCAGATCATCGAGCGCGACGCGAATGCCCTCGCGGAAATCGACTGCCGGCGCGTAGCCCAACACGCGCTTCGCCTTGGCGATCGAGTAGTCGAGGTTCAGCGTCATGAACTTGATCTGGGCCCGCGTCAAAAATGGCGGATCCTTGCGGCCGCGCAGCTTGGCGATCCGCTCGATGGGACCGACCAACAGACGGGGCAGGAACTCCGGCACGCGGCGCGGGTGGGGTTTGCCAAGATACTCGGCGATCGTGTTCACAAACTCTTCGCGCGTCACCAAGCGCTCGTCGCGAATGTTAAACGTCTCGCCTTCGATGCCCGGCGTCTCCACCGCCAGCATCAGCGCGTCAACCAGGTTGCCGACGTAGGTGTTATTGATCAGCCGGTCGCCGCGGCCGACGATCTTCATCTTGCCAGTGTCGATCTTCTCGATGAAGCGGGGCAGGGCGTGCCGGTCGCCGGGACCGTAGATGATGCCCGGCCGCAGGATCACGGCGGGAAAGCCGTGCTCGCGGATGTGATGGTTCAAGAGGGCTTCGGCCTCAGCCTTGGTTCGCGTGTAGCCGTCGAGGCCCACGCCATCGGCCGGCGTGGTCTCATCCGTGCCGTAGTGATGCCGGGCCGGGTACACGCCGAGCGAGCTCACCTGCACCCAGCGTTTGAGCTGCGGCGAATGTGAGGCGGCATGGATCATGTGCTCCAGCGCCACGACGTTGATCGCGCGATATTTTTCGGCCGGTCCCCAGTCGCCGACGTGGGCCGCTGTGTGGACTACGATCTCCGCATTTTCGAACGCCGCGGGGAGCGACTCTGGATCGGCGAGGTCTCCTTCGACAAATTCCACCGCGATGCCGTCGAGCGCGCTGCGATTCGAGTCGCCGCGGACCATGGCCCGCACGTGGTAGCCCATCTCCGTCGCGCGGCGGGCAAACGCGCTCCCCACCATGCCCGTGGCGCCGGTTACCAAGATTGAAGTCATGACGTCGTTTCCTTACGCGCAGTTGGTGAGCGCCGCGGACATTCGTCGCGCGGGCTGCGGTGAAACCGTCAGCGTCCTGAGCCGGGCGACGAATTCCAGATCATTCACCAAACAGGCGTGCTTGTATTCTTCCAAGTTGCCGCGCTCGCCGACCTTTTGGGCCCGCAGTGCGTGCCACGTGCCCGGCGCGACCTCGCTGACCGCGAGCGGCAGCAATCGCCCGCTGGAACACTTCGACGCGTATTCCTCGTTGAGCCGTTCCAGATACATTTGCACGCGGTGCGACAGATCGTCGGCCCGCCCGCGATGCGCCGCCGGCTCGACCAGCAACACATAGCGGGGACGATCCTCCATCACCGGCGCAAGGGCAAACGTTTCGAGCGGCAACGCCAGATCGGCAAAGCCCGCCTTCACGGCCCGCACCACCTGGTGCTCGCTCAGCTTCTCGCCCGTGAGGCTGCAGAAGTTCTTTCCCTTGTTGAGGAACTCCACGAGCGGAGCCTGGCCCTCAAAGCCGACGCAGCGCACGACGTCGTGAATATCGTAGCGATACAAGCCGCCGGAAGTGGTGAGCAGGATGTAGTAGTCCTTGCCGACTTCCAGCTCGTGCCCTTCCAGGATGTTTGGCCGGGCGCTATGTTGCTCTTCGACCGGAATGAACTCGAAGTAATGGTTGTAGAAATCCAACAGCCCAGCCGCCGTGCCGTCGGAGAGCGGAATCGTCATCCGCCCTTCGCTCGCCGAGAGGCCGTGGTCGCGAATCGCCACGTTGCCATACAGGGCCGGCAGCTGCGACAGGTACACGTTGACGCTGCCGCCGGTCCACACCGCCAGCACATCCATCTTCGGCCAGGCGAACTTTGGCAATAGCGCGCCGTGTTCCGCAACGGCTTGTTCCAGCTCACGCGCCCGATCGGGCCGTCGCTTCAAGATCCGTCTGGCCAGCGACTGCCGCAGCTCGAGCGGAATCTCACAGGAGAGCGTGCCATCGTGAATGTCCCGGATGAGCGTTTCCCGCTCGCCGTTCATGCGCTGGCCGAATTCGACGAGCGTGCTGGGGTTCGCAGTGATGATCATCCCCACGCGGCCCGTCTCCAGCCCGAAGCGGAGCGACGCATAGTGCCGCGCCGCGGGATCGTGAATCCGCGCGAGCTGGGCCGGCAGTGGAAAGATGTGACTTGACAGGCGGGGCCTGGTGGTCGCCGCCAACCCGCTGATCTGGCCGCAAGCGATGCCGCAGGGCGCCCGGTACTGCTGCCAGTCGCTCGCCAGCTGCAGCGTCTTCTTGGTGATCAGGTTAAAGTGGTCGCCAAACACGCCGGCGCCCCACATCCGCCAGCCCGCTTTGTACTCGCGGAACAGCTCCTCGGTGATCGGCAGCCGTTTGGGCTGACCGGTCGTGCCGGAGGTCATGGCGAACATCAGCACCTTGGTGCCCGGTGCGAACAGCGCCTCGACCTCGCCGTGCAGCACGCGCTCGATGTACGGATGATGGTCGTCGTAGGTGGCGACGTGCAGCTGGCGGCGGAAGTCGGCCGCCGTGCGGATCTGCGAGAAGCCGTGATCGCGTCCGAATTCGCTGCGGACGTTGCGGCGAACTTTGGCCAGCAGCGTGCGATGCTGAAACACGCGAGCGCGCCGCGCATCGAAGCGAAAGCGTTTCAGCCGCAAACGCATTCCGGCAAGGTAGGCGTATCGGAGAATCATGGATCCGTCGCGCGTAGGTGCAGTCTGGCCGTTCCATCCCACATGCCGACGCCGCCGGCAAAGCGGAAGCAGCACGGGCCATATATCTTATCTATCGGCCCCACGTTCCCGACAAACGAGCCCCGCGCGCCGGTTGCCGGTTGTGGTCGACCAATCAATTCGGCAGTCCCTGTGCGACAATTCCGTTATGCCAAGTTTACTTGTTGGAACGATTGGATGACAAGCAACCCGGGCCGGTGTGGAGGCCGAGATGAGGCCTTTTCGCGCTGGGCGCGGCGCGCGAGGGCTGGCCGCAGCGGAGTCACAACGCGTTATCTGCGCTCGTGTTACGCACGGCCCGCAAGCGACGCGAACCGCGCGAGTACCTCGTCGCGGCTGAAGAATGACCCCGCACCGCGGCCTTCCAGCTCGCGGACCAGCTGGACAACTAGTCGGTTCATGGGGGCCGCCCCTCCCTGGGACTCCGCCAGCCGGACGACCTCGCCGTTGACGAACTCGACTTCCGTCGTCTTGCCGCGCTCTAAGTCGCGCTGCAGCGAGAAGATAATGGGACGCCGGTTGTACAGCCGCCGCAACACGAACGCGATCACCGGCCCCATCAGCGGGCGGTTCATCCGCCGCATCAACCGCTGAAACCGCGGCAAACTTGGCACGCCGGGAATCCGCTCCAGCTTGATCCCCGAGGCCTCGAACACGCGCCCGCACTCACGCACGATCGGCAGCCCAACCGTGTTTCTCCAGCCGCGGTGGGCCAGCGCCTCGGTGATGAAATTCGACCGGCTCAGGCAGGAAGCGTATCCCAGCGCGTTGATCGCCAGTTTGTTGTAGCGCGCCCCGACCGCATTCGGGTGGGCCAGGAATTGCAGGCTGGGACAGGCAATTCGACTCAAGAGTTTGGCTGCCGCGTCCGAGGCCGACATGCCGACGGCCGCGCCTGCTCCGGCTGGCGGCCCGACAATCGTCGCCCCGCCCAGCTGAAGGCTCACTCGCCCCGGCTCGACCAGCGCCATGTTGGTCGCCGTCATGCCCATCACCAGCCGCGTCGGCTCGACGAATTTCAATAGCCGCGCGTCGTTGATGCCATTCTGAATCGAGACAATTGTCGCGCCTCCCCAGTGGGGTGCGCCCGCGGCAGCCGCCGCTTCGGTGTCCTGCGACTTGGTAGTGACCAGCACAAACTCGGAACCGCTAACCGCGGACGGATCGTCGCTGACCGCCACGCGCACCTCGCGGCGTCCCCAGGGGCCTTCGAGCGTGATCGTGCCCCGGTCGGCGATCTTGCGGGCGTGCTCGCCGCGAGTGATCAAGACGACTTCTACATCCTCGGCATCGTGGGCTAAGAGTCCGCCGATCATGGAGCCGATGGCCCCGGCTCCCAGCACGCTAACCTTCATGGTCCGCTCGCTTCCGTTGGAACAGGCAGCACTTTAGTTCTTTGCGGCGACTGCACCAGACAAGATTTGCTTGATCACCGCAGCAATCTTTGCCGCGCCCCCGCCTACCATCATCGTGAAATGGTCGCCCGGGACTTTGTGCAATTCCAAAGGCTGGCCCACCTCGCTGTTCCAGCCGTGGTCGCCGCTTTCGTCCCAGGCGCGGCCGGAGATTTCGGCCAGGCCGCCGGCGACGGTGGGATGGAAAAAGTGGACCGGGGCCTGGATCGGCCGCGGCTCGTAGCTCTGAATCACGCGGACATTTGCTTCGCCGACCTTCACCAGCCGCCGAATGTAGGCTTCTGGGGCCGATTCCGGTACCGTGCCCTGGCGCTTCGCCTCGGCGAGCGCGGCGCCGAACCGTTCCGCCGGCGGCAGAGCCAACAGCTCATCGTAGTCGACGCGCGATTTGGTGCCCGTGAAGCAATTGGCAAAGTTCACCAGGTCGCACAGGAAGCGGGCTTCATCGTCCAGGTCGACGCCATCGCAGATCGAGGGCAGGGGGGCGCCGAACATCGCCACCAGCCCGACTTCTTCGCCCACGCTCTCCCACGCCTGGGCCAGCGCGAACGCATAAATCGCTCCCGTCGACCAGCCGGCCAGATAGTACGGTCCATGTGGCTGCAATTTGCGGAGCGCCGCCGCGTAGTCGGCCACCATGTCTTCCATCACCTGGTGCGGCGGCAGGTCCTGGTCGATGCCGCGCGGACGGAAGGCATACGCCGGCTGATCGTCGCCGAGGCTCTCGACCAGCTCGGCATAGTAACGCGAATCGCCCCCGAGCGCGGGCAGCAAAATGAGCGGAGGCCGCAAACCCTCGGGCTGCACCGCATACAGCGCCTCCCACTCCGCAGCTGGCGAGCTTGCTTCAGCGAGCGGGCGGGCGGCTGCATCCGTTGACGTCTCAACGGCGGCCACTTCCCCAAACAGAATCCCCACCGTTGCCTCGGCGAGCGACGCGATGCTCGGCCCCTCCATCAATTTCGCCATCGGCAACGTGAAATCGAGTCGGCTTTCGAGATTGTTCTTGAGCTCCAGCGCCAATAGCGAATCCAGCCCGAACGTGCTCAGTTGCCGATCCGTCTCCAGCGACTCCGGCGCGACGCCCATGATCCGCGCCAGCTCCTGCTGAATGTACGCACGCACCAGCGCCAGCCGCCCTTCCTGGTCCGCCGCCGCGAGCTCCTTGCGAAACGCGTGGTCGACGCGGCTGGCACTCTCGGCGCCCGCCGCGCCTTGCACTTCGCTCGCCACCTCGTCCAACAGCGCCGGCCGCCGCGAGCCGAGCAGCTTGAGCATGTCGCCCCACTGGGCGTCCATCACCGCCACTTGCGGTACGCTCGCCGTGAGCAGCTTGCCCAACATGTCGAGGCCGGCGTCCGGCGGAATCAGATTCATGCCCTTCGACTTCACCGCATCGCCGCGGCCCGCTTCGGCGGCCATCCCGGAACCGGCCCATGGCCCCCAATTGATCGCCGTCGCCGGAAGTCCCATCGCCCGTCGGGCATGCGCGAGTGCATCGAGTAGCGCGTTCCCGGCAGCGTAATTGCCTTGCCCGGGCGAACCGAGCACACTCGCCACCGAGGAAAACATCACAAAGAAATCGAGCGGCAAGTCGAGCGTCGCCGTGTGCAGGTTCCAGGTGCCCGCGACCTTCGGTAGCATCGCCCGATCGAGCTGATCGAGCGTCATGTCCGCGAGCACGCCGTCGGCCAGCACACCCGCCGCATGGATCACACCCCGCAGCGGCGTCTCCTTGGGAATCTGTTTGATTGCCGCCTGCAGCGACGTCGCATCCGTCACGTCGCCCTGTAAACAAATGACCCGCGAACCCTTGCTGCGAATGGCATCGAGCTGTGTTTCGACTTCCACCGACGGCGCCCGCCGCGCCAAGAGCGCCACCGTCCCGGCACCTTGCTCCGCCAGCCATTCGCCCACACGCAGCCCCAGCGCCCCGAGACCACCTGTCACAAGGTAAGCCCCGTCCGACCGAACGATTTCGGATTGCGGATCGCGGATTGCGGATTGCGTTTCGGAATCCGACATCCGCAATCCGACATCCGCAATCCCTACCACCACCTTGCCGATATTCTTCCGCTGCGACATGTAGCGGAACGCGTCGATCGTCCCTTCCGCCTCGAAGCGGGTGAACATCAGCGGGCGGTAATGGCCCGCCGCGAAAAACGTCATGACCTCGGCGAACAGGTTGCGAATGTAGTCCGGCCGCTGCCGCAGCATGCGGTCGAGGTCGATCGCGAAATAAGAAAGATTGTCCTGGAACGGCAAGAGGCCGATCATCCGGTTCTGGTAAATGTCCGTTTTGCCGATCTCTAGGAACCGGCCGTACGCCCGCAGGATCGACAAGCTCTTGGCGATCGCCTCGCCCGGCAGCGAGTTGAGCACCACGTCGACGCCTTCGCGGTTCGTGTCGGCCAGGATTTCCTCCGCGAACGCAGTCGACCGGCTGCTGTAAACGTGCTCGACGCCCAGCGACCGCAGGAACTCGCGCTTCTCGTCGCTGCCGGCCGTGGCGTAGATTTCGACGCCCAGCTGCTGCGCTATCTGAATCGCGGCGAGCCCGACGCCGCCGGCCCCCGCATGAATCAAGAGCCGCTCGCCCCTCTGCATCTGCGCCAGCCGCACCAGGCCATAGTATGCCGTGAGGAACGTGATCGGCACGGTACACGCCTCGTCGTGATCGATCGATTTTGGCTTGGGCACCAAGGCATACTCGGCCGTCCGTGCGTGCGACGCGAACGCATACGGCACGACGCCGAACACTTCGTCGCCCACCTTGAATCGTGTCACGCCCTCGCCGACGGCCGTCACGACGCCGGACGCCTCGATCCCCAGCGGCACGATCGCGTCCTTGATGCCGGGGTAGAGGCCGAGCGCTTTGAGCACATCGCTGAAGTTGAGGCCCGTGGCCCGCACTTCGATCTCGACCTGCCCGGCTTGCGGCGCTTCGCGCTCCACCGGCACGAACCGCAGCGCGTCGAACGAGCCGCTTTGCGTGATCCGCAACTGGAACGGCTTGCCCACGGGCACCGTGAGTGCCGCACCCGCAGCGTCGGTTGTCGCCAAGATGGCCGGATCGCGTTGCAAACGAGCGACGAACCGCTGCCCGCCGCGATGCGCGATCTCGCTCTCCTTCCCTTCGCTGGAGAGCTCCGCCACGAGCGCCGCAGCCGCGGCATGTGCGTCGTTCTTCACTTCCACGGGGTCGAGATCCACGAGCCGCGGCTTCAGATCGGGTAGTTCCATCGCCGCCACGCGCGCAAGGCCCAAAAGCGGCGCCTGCTCGATCGCCACGGACGCTCCCGGCGCGGCATCCACCGCCTGTGCCCCGCCCGTCACGAACCATACCTTTGGCGTTGCAGCGAGCGGCGAACGAGTGAGCACCTTCGCCAGTTGCAGCGCGCTCGCCGTCCCGAATGCCCGCGCCGCCACCAGGTTCTGCTCCGGAATATCGAGCGACCACAGATGCACGACGCCGAGGCAAGCCCGGCTTTTGTCGACAAACGCTTGCTGCAGCACGCGCCGGTAATGGACTTCATCCAGCACGTCGATCGTGCCTGATTCGCGTTGGCCTGGCTTGCCGTTGGTCGCACCGGCGGGCCGGAACTTGAATTCGCTGCCGTGCTTGATCACGACACACGCCTCGCCGCGCTCCGCCATTTGATCCGCCAGCGCCGCACCGACGCCGCGCGAATCGTTCAGGATCAACCAGGCGCCCGCTGCGGCTACCGCCTTCGTCTCAATGGCCGCTGCAATCTCGCTCGGCTGCCATTGGATTCGGTAAAGCCACTCGCGCGAGTCGACGGCCGCACCGCCTCCCGCGCTGCGACCCAGTCGCTGCACCGCGACGCCTTCCATCGCCACCAGCACATCGCCCGCCGCGTCGACCAGGTAAACGTCGGCCTCGACCCGCTCCGGGCCGGGGCTCGCATCGTTCGACGTCCGCCGCACATACGTGTAGAGCGGCTGCGAATAGTCTTCGATCGCTCGCAGCACCCGCACGCGGCGAATTCCCACCGGCATGTACGTATACGGGCTGAACGAGCCGTCCTGCTCCAGCGGCACCGCGCCCGACATCGACTGCAGCATCGCGTCGCCGAGCGCCGGGTGCACGTGATACCGCGGCGCTTCCTTCGCCACCGACTCCGGCAGTCGCACTTCGCTCGTCGCTTCGTCGGCCGAGCGGTGCAAGTCATGCAGCACCTGAAACGCGGGGCCATACACGAGGCCCCGCTTGGCGATCGCATCATAGAAATCGCGGTGCGTGGTGACGCTCGACGAGTTGCCGCGAACCGCAGCAAGATCGACCTTCGCCGGCGCTACTCCACCATGCGACTCGTGCACCAGCAAGCCGTTCGCGTGCATCACCCATGGCGCGGACGCCGCCTGCTCGGCATCGGCCGGCCGGCTATACGTCTCGAACGTGGCCTCGCCGCCCGACTCGGGGGCGATCGAAAACTGCACTCGCCGCCGTGCTCCCTCCGGCAGGAACATCGCCTGCTGGATCACGAGGTTGGCCACACCATGCTGCCCCGCGCCGAACACCTGGTCCGCCGCTGCAAGCGCCTGTTCCACGTAAGCCGCCGCCGGAGTCACCGCCGAACCTTGCACCTGGTGATCCACCAGATACGCCGGCTGCCGCGCGCTGAGCACTGCTTCGAATAGCGTATTGGTCCACACCGTGGAGAGCCGCGCTCCCAACAGCGGATTGCCGCTCGATTCGCCCGTCGCCGCCACCGCTGCACCGCCGAACGACCGCTTCGGTGCGCCCTCGGTTGGCAGCCAGTGCCGCGATCGCTCGAACGGATAATTCGGCACCCGCAACCGATGTCGCGTCCAGGGTTCGTCCCACCCGCGCCAATCGATCTGCCCGCCACGGACGTAGTATTCGGCCACGCTCGCCGCGAGCGTCTGCCAATCGTCTTGACCTTGTCGCAGCGAGGGCAGCCAGGCGGTCTCCAATTGCGATACGCACCGTCGCCCCATGCCCAAGAGGCTCGCCGTCGGCCCAATTTCGATAATCGCTGTCGGCGCCGCCTCGGCGACGCGGGCCATTCCCTCGGCAAACCGCACCGCATTTCGCAAGTGATCGCGCCAGTAGCGCGGCGTCGGCGCTTCGGCGAGCAGCTGGCCGGTGAGATTCGCCGCGATCGGCACCTGCGGCCGCTGGAACTCGATGCCGGCCGCGAATTCCTCGAACTCATCGAGCATCTCGTCCATCAGCGGCGAATGGAACGCGTGCGACACCTGCAGCAGCTTTGTCTGCACGCCGGCCGCCGCGAATTCCGCCGCCGCCGCCTCGACGGCCGCCGCATCGCCCGAGATCACCGTGTTCTCCGGCCCGTTGAGCACCGCGACCACCACTCTGCCGCCATGCTTCGCCAGTACCGGCGACACTTTCTCCGGCGGCGCGAACACCACGGCCATCTTGCCATGCTGCTTCACGCCCTGCATCAATCGTGCCCGCTCGGCGATCAGGGCGAGCCCGTCTTCGAGCCCCATCACGCCCGCCGTGCACGCCGCCGCATATTCGCCGACGCTATGGCCGAGCACGATCGCCGGTTCCACGCCCCACGACTGCCACAGCTCCGAGAGAGCGAATTCGAGCGCGAATAGCGCGGGTTGCGTGTATTCGGTTTGATGAATGAGCGCTTTCGGATCGTCGGCGCCGCTCTTCGGATAGAGAATGTCGACGAGCGACTCGCCGTCCCACAATTCATTCAAGATTTCGTCGCAGGCGTTGATCGCCTCGCGGAACACGGCGTGCGATTCGTACAGTGCGCGGCCCATGCCGGGATACTGCAGGCCCTGGCCGGTGAACAGGAAGGCGACCTTGGGGCGGGCGATCGAGCGGACCGTGTTCTGTTTGCCGCCGGCCGGCAGTTTGCCGGCGGCCAGGCTCGAGAGTTGCTCCCCAAGCTGTGTCGCGTCGGTGGCGGTGAGCACCGCGCGGTGATTGAAATCCGCCTTCCCCGTGTTCACCGAATAGCAAAAGTCCGCGATCCGCGCGTCCGCATGCTCCGCCAGATACGCCGCATACTGCTCCGCTTCGCGGGCGAGCGCCGTCTCCGATTTGGCCGAGAGCTTGAGCAACTGCAGCGGCCGCTGGCCCTTCGCGGGCGCCGTCTTCTCCGCCGGCGGACCTTCCAGCACCAGGTGCGTGTTCGTGCCGCCGAAGCCGAACGAGCTCACGCCCGCCACCCGCGGCCGGCCGCCACGGGCCCACGGCGTTTGCTCCGTCGGAATCACCAGCCGCGTTCCCGCGAGTTGAATGTGCGGATTGAGCGATTCAAAGTGGGTCTGCGGCACGATCGCGTCGTGCTCCATCATCAGCACGACTTTGATCAGCCCCGCGACGCCCGACACGGTCTCCATGTGCCCGACGTTCGCCTTGACGCTCGACACGTGAACCGGCGGCGCGCTCGCGTCGCTACTTCGGAAAATCTCGCCCAGCGCCTGCATCTCGATCGGGTCGCCCAGCGGAGTCCCCGTGCCATGCGCTTCGATGTAGTTCACATGATCGGGCGTCAAGCCGGCTTGCTTGAGCGCCGCGCGAATGCAGGCGATCTGCGACTGGCCGCTCGGCGCGCTGATGCCCGACGTGCGGCCGTCCTGGTTCACGCTCGTGGCCCGCAGCACTGCCAGAATCTTGTCGCCGTCGCGTTCCGCGTCCGCGAGCCGCTTCACGAGCACCAGCCCGCAGCCCTCGCCGCGGACATAGCCATTCGCCCCGGCGTCGAACGGCCGGCACTTCCCCTCAGGCGAAAGCATCCGCGCCTTCGAAAATGCGATCGTCGTCTCCGGCGTGAGAATCATGTTCACGCCGCCAGCGAGCGCCGCGTCCGATTCGCCCCGCCGCAAACTCTCCGCGGCAAAATGAATCGCCAGCGACGAACTGCTGCAGGCCGTGTCGACCGCCGCGCTCGGCCCGTGCAAGTCGAAGATGTACGACACGCGGTTGGCCGCGATGGATAGCGCGTTGCCCGTCCCCATGTGGGCGTCGATTCGCTCGTAGTAGTCGTCGTACGGCACCGAGACCTTCGAGTAGTCGGTCGCGCCGATGCCGACGAATACGCCGGTCTTCGTGCCGGCCATCTGGTCGGCCGGCCGGCCCGCGTTCTCCATCGTTTCCCACGCGACCTCGAGCAAGAGCCGCTGCTGCGGGTCCATCCGCGTGGCCTCGCGCGGCGTGATGCCAAAAAATTGCGGATCGAAGTCGCCGGGCCGGTCGACCAGCGCCGCCCAACGCACGGACATCTTCCCCGGCGTCTCGCCGCTGGGGTCGTAGAACTGGTCGGGGTCCCACCGCTCGGCCGGTACCTCGGAAACGGCGCTGCGGCCTTCGCTGATCAGCTTCCAATAAGAATCGAGATCAGGTGCCCCCGGAAACCGGCAGGCCATGCCGATGATCGCGATCGGCTCGGCCTCGGGCGGCGGCAACGGCTGCGGCGACTGAGCCTGCTTGGCAGCGAGCCGCTGCTCGAGCAGCTTCCTTTGCGCCGGCGAAAGCCCCGCCAATCGTTCTGACAAATCGCTCATGAAAACCCGTCGGGCCGCATCGCACCCGACCTCAAAATGGCGTCTCCACACCCGGCCGAGGTCCCAAAAAGCGGCCGCCGCGCAGAACCTCCCATTTGAGCATTTTCACCCGAGCCCGTAAACCGAACCCACCGCCACGATTTGAGAAACCCAATGCGCCCCAACGAGTTACAACAATCACGCAAACCCTGCGGCCGGCGATACCATCCGCTCGGATATTTCGCCCCTGGCTTTAATCAATGTTCCGCACTCCCAGCCCCATATCGCCGCTTGCCGCTTAGCTCACCCGAAGCCGTAACCAGTAAGGTCGGCCAAGTTCCACCAACCTTAACAGCAACACGGCATCCCAACGACTCACTCGCCGACATGAAACCCGATCGCCTGCCGCTTCCGCGCCGGCGGCGCGAACAATTGCTCCAATAGCGAGAACACGTGTCGAAACTGCTGGTCGACGTCCGCATCGCGATCGAGCATCTGCCGCTCCAACTTGGTCAAACGCTCGGCCAAATCCTTATGCAGACTTAATAGTTGCCGCAGCCGCACAAACGCCCGCATGATCTCGATGTTCACTTCGATCGCCCGCGGACTGCGCAACACACTGGACAACATCGCCACGCCTTGTTCGGTAAACGCATAGGGTGGATAACGCCGGCCGCCGTGACCGGAACTTGAGGTCGCATTTTGCGACCTCAAGATCTTGGCTTCGTTTGAGGTCACAAATCGTGACCTCAAGTTCTTAGCTTTGTTTAAGGTCGCAAATTGCGACCGTAAAGCCGCCCACTCGTCGGGGTCGAGTTGAAACATGAAATCACCGGGAAACCGTCCGATATTTCGTTTCACGGCTTCCACGAGCCGCTTGACTTCCACCCCATAAAACACCGCCAGCTGTTCATCCAGCAGCACCTTCTGCCCGCGTATCACCAGAATCGCGCCGCCGATCTGTTCCGCTGTCACTACCGCTCGGCTCGTGTCGCGCACCGTTTTTCGTTTGGCCATTGGTCAGATGCTCGGGAGTTTGGGCTCATGAATCTGCCCCGGCCGGTAGATTCTAAACACGGCATTCGCGATTTGCGACTTTTTCCTTTCGGCCTCAGTTCCCCTGTCTCCCCAAGTTCAAAATGCAAAAAGGACGGGCGTCCACCAAACGTGTGACGCCCGCCCCGGAATCGAACTCGAATTTAGAACTGACTCGCGCTCCGTGTGCGCGACGATCTATTTCACCTCGCCCTGCGGCGGCACGAGCGGCGGGTTCTGTGGCGGAACTACGGGCGGTTGTGCTGCCGGTGCATTCGCCGCGCCCACAGGCGGCGCCACGTTCACGGCCGGTGCCGGTACTTGTGCTGCCGGCGGCTGGGCAACAGCCGGTTGCTGTGGCTGCTGCAAGCGCGTGAGCTGCCAGACTTCCGTGCTCACCGCATCCAGGTGCGCCATCGCCGAGCACTCGGGCTCCGTGAGGTTGTAAAGGCTCGTTTCCCAGACCAGCGCTTCGGTCGGCGAATCGGCAAACGTCCAGGCCGCCTTCTGCGTCGCCTGCTCGACCATGCCCGTGAGCGGCCTTGACTGTCCCGTCGCCTGGTCGAACCACGTGCCGCTGAGGATGCCGTCCTTGCTCACCGCCAGCTGGATCATCTGGTTGGCGTTCTGCCCGTTCGGCTGTGTGACCGCGAACACGCCCAGCGGCAGCCACTCCATGTTGGCGAGCTGATCCTTGCTCAGGACCGGCGCGCTGCGCGCGAGGTTGCGAACTTGAGCGTAGTAGTCGAGCGCGGTTGCGTAGCGCTGGTTGTCGACATACACCGTGTTGTTGTAGTACGTGATGTACTCGCCGGGGCCGTAGTCCCAGTAGCAGGGCGTCGTCCAGCCGAAGTCGACCCAGGTGGTCAGCACCGGCGCGGAGCAGCCGCCCCACCAGTACCACGGGTCATTGCGCCAGCCGCCCCAGTAGCAGTTGTTGCTCCAGTTGCGGCCGCCCCACCAGCCCCAGGCAAACGGCACATCGCACCAGTTGCGGCCGTTGTTCCAGCCCCAACCGCGGCTGCCGTAGTTGTTCCACCAATTGTGGTTCCAGTCGTTGCGGACGTGGTTGCCCCAGTCGTGCCGGTTGCCGCCGTGCCACTTGCCGTCCCAGTCGCCGCGATTCCAGTCGCCTTTGCCCCAATCGCCTTTGCCATGGCCCCAATTGCCATTGGCCCAGTCGCCCTTGCCGCGGCCGCCATCGCCTTTTTTCCAGTCACCCTTGTTCCAATTTCCATTCCCTTGATTCCAGTCGCCTTTGTTCCAATCTCCTTTATTCCAATCGCCGCGACCGCGATGGTCGCCGAAGCCGCTCTTGCCGTACCACTCGGCGGTCTTGGCGTTCCACTTGCCGCCGTCGTTCTTCGACCACTGGCCGAAGCTGCCGGGACCTTTGCCATTGTTGCCGCCGCGATTGAAATCACCACGGTTCAAGTCGCCGCGATTGCCGCCCTGGCCATTCCAGGTGAACTGACCGCGACCGGGACCTTTGCCGTTGTTGTCAACGACATTGCCCAACGCGCCGCCGGCAGGGCCGTTGATGCCAGGACCACCGTTTCCAGGAGTATTGTTGCCAAATTGGCCGCGGCCCTTGTTGTCTCCGCCGCCGCCGAACTGGCCATTGCGGAACCGCTCGCCGCTTTGGGAATCGTTGTTCCCCATGTGGCTCCAATCGACGCGGCCGCGATTGCCGTTACCGGACCGGCCGGCGAACGGATTGTCGACAATCTGGCTGCCGCCAGGCCCGTTGCCCGATTGGCCGGCGCCGGACAAGTTGCGGCCGCGCGAACCATCGAACGAGCGGCCCTCGACATTCGCCGAGGCCTGTTGTTCGTGATACTTCTTAAACATCTGGTTCAACTGGTCGTTGCCGCCGCGCGAGCGCGACGAGCTGCCTGCCGCGTTGCCGCCCGCGAAATTGCGGCCCCCGCCCTCGCCGGACGGACCGCGGTAGCCGCGGAACTGCCGGCTTCCATCGCTCGACAAACCGGACCCGTTGCCGCCCTGGTCGCCATTGCCTCCCTGGATGTTGACCCAGTTGCGATTCGAGCCGCCGTTGTTACCGCTGCGGTTCGAGAAGCTGCGGAACTGTTCGGCAGTGATACCGTTGCTGCCGCGATTCGATTCGCTGAACGAGCGTGAACGGTTGCTGTCGCCGCCGCCAGAGAAACTTCGCATCGCATTGCTGCGACCCTCGCCGCCGCCTCCGCCCCCGCTGAAGGAACGCATCGAAGGCGCGCCGCCCGACCAGCTTGGCGTCGAGCCGCGAGACCGGCCCGAGCCACCGCCCCCACCGCCGGAAAAGCTGCGCGTCGAGGCGCCACCGCCGCCACCACTGCGGCTGAATGAACGGGATGAGCCTCCACCGCCGCCTCCGCCGCCACCGCCGCTGAAGGAGCGCATGGAGTTGCCGCCCCCACCGCCACCAGAGAACGATCTTCCGCCTCCACCGCCGCCACCGGAAAAAGAGCGCGAGCCACCGCCATGGCCGCCACCGCCGGCGGAGAACGAGTGAGAGCCGCCGCCACCGCCGCGGCCGCCGTCACCTCCTCCTCCGCCGCCGCGACCACCACCGTGTCCGCCACGATCCGCCAGTGCCGTACCGGCAACAAACATCGCCGCCACGAGCGCGACGAACCACGTCTTTTTGGAAAGTCCTTGAGCCAACATGAGAGAAGTGCCTCCAAACAATCGAAGCGCATCCCTCGCGCTCACCCTTGCCGTAACTTGCAATTGATCGTTTTGCCGGATCTCTTGCGGACGCCGCTCTAGCGCGAACGCCGCGCCCTGCGGCCGCAAACTCAAACCAGAAACCGGTTCTACCTGCCCTGGAAAGGAGACCCAAACCTCCACCGAGACAAATTGCAAAGCGAGTGCCAGAGCCGATCACGACATTGACGGTCGCTAAAATCCGCGGCGATCTGTAACACCGGGAAAATACGCCGTATTAGCGAGTGATCGTTTCGCGGTCGCGGTCGCGGCGCGCGATGTCAAATCGATGACACCGCTGCGGAGTCTCGGCCACGACAAACAGCCGGATTCCGACTTGCCGGTGATTTGTCCGGCTCGTACCCTAATTATTAGGCAGCTAATAGTGGAAAACTGCCGTCTTTTCCAGGGGATTCGCTGATCGTGCTGCAATTCGACTTTGAAGAAAGCATCGGCTACTGGCTCACGCTCTCGACTCAAGCCTTTCATCGAGCGCTCACCGAAGAAGTCGCGCCGCACGGCATCACTTACCGTCAGTCGCAGGTGCTGGCCTGGCTGGTGATCGAAGGCGAGCTGTCTCAGGCGGAGCTCGCCTCGAAAATGATGGTCGAACCTCCGACGCTCGTCGGCATCTTAGACCGCATGGAGCGGGATGGTTGGATCACGCGCAACAGCTGCCCGACGGATCGACGGAAGAAATTGATTCGCGCGACGGCGGCAGCCGAGCCCGTCTGGGAAAAGATTGCCGAATGCGGACGGCGGGTGCGGGCGCGGGCGACGTCACAGCTTACCCACGAGGAGCTCCAGTCGCTCAAAGAAATGCTGGGCCGCGTCCTGCAGAGCCTGGGTTCCGAGTCGCCTATTCAACGTCCGCTTGAAAGTCTTACATAACCGCGCCGTGGCGCGGCGCCGTTCGAGAGAGGGGGGATCATGGCCAAACGCAGCTGGGTAATCAGCGGCGCGCTATCGGTGATCGCCGCCGCCAACGCGTGCTGGGCTCAGGGCCCGCCGCACGCGCCGCTGGTGGTCGTCGCGCCGGTGACCCAAAAAGAAATCTCCGTCGGCCAGGCGTTCGTTGGCACCGTGATGCCTTCGCGTAAAGCGACGATCGGGAGCGCCGTCGACGGCCGCGTGATCGAGTTTCCGCTCAACGAAGGCGACCGCGTCGCCAAAGACCAGCCCCTCGCCCAGCTGCTGACCGACACGATCTCGCTGGAGATCCAAGCGGCCGAAGCTGAGCTGGAGCTGCGCCGCCAGGCGCTCGCGGAGCTGGAGAACGGCACGCGGCCCGAAGAGCTGGAGCAAGCCCGGGCGCGGATGTCTTCGGCCGAAGCGCGGCGCAATTATCTGCAGGCCCGCCGCGAGCGCTGGCAGCAGCTGTACGACGCCAACCGCGCAATTTCGGAAGAAGAATTGGATGAGGCGGTCTCCAGCGGCATCGAGGCCGAGCAGGCGTATCTCGAAGCGAAGGCGGCCAATGACCTCGCCGTCGCCGGCCCGCGCAAGGAGCAAATCGCCCAGGCCCGCGCCCAGGTCGCCGTGCAGGAAGCGACTGTTGACCGTCTCAAGGACCAAAGGACGAAGCACACGATTATTTCGCGGTTCGACGGATACGTGACGGCCGAGCATACGGAAATCGGCCAGTGGGTGAAACAAGGTGACCCGGTGGCGGACGTGGTGGCGCTCGACGAAGTGGAAGTGGTGGCCTATGTCGTCGAGCAACACGTACCCCACGTGCGCGTCGGCGAACAGGTGAATGTCGAGGTGCCCGCGGTTGCCGGCCAGTTGTTTGCGGGTACCGTTTGCGAAGTCGTGCCGCAAGCCGACGTGCAGGCCAGAACGTTTCCCGTAAAGGTTCGCGTCGCCAATCAATTTGTCGAGGAGGTGCCGCTATTGAAGGCCGGCATGTATGCGCGGGTTTCGCTGCCAACCGGCGAAAAGCGGTCGGCGACGCTGGTGCCGAAGGATGCCCTGGTGCTGGGCGGCCCACAGCCGATGGTATACGTCGTCGAAGGCGTCAAGGCGGAAGGCGAAACCGGCAAAGTAGCGCCGATATCGGTGCAAATGGGAGTCGCTGAGGGCCGCCTGATCCAGGTTTCCGGTCCGCTGCAAGCCGGTCAGATGGTGGTAGTCCAGGGCAACGAGCGACTGCGTCCGGGGTTGGACGTCGCCGTGCAACGAGTCGTCGATGGAACGGAAGCACGAGGCGCCGTTTCACGGACCGATGCGCCGTAGCTTTTGCGAGTGATGCGATGCAATTGATTGACGGATTCGTGCGCAGCCCGGTAAAAGTCGCGGTCGGCGTGTTGCTGGTCGCGCTGTTCGGCTACGTGGCGCTGATCCGGATGCCGATGCAGCTCACGCCGGAGGTCCAGCGTCCAGCGTTGACGATTGAAACGCGCTGGCCCGGGGCGAGCCCGCAAGAGGTCGAACAGGAGATCATTCTCGAGCAGGAAGAGCAACTCAAGAGCGTCGAGGGCGTGACGAAGCTAACCTCGGAGAGCATGGACTCGATGGGGCGGATCACGATGGAGTTCGGCGTCGACGCGAACATGTCGGAGATCATTCCGATCGTCAACAGCCGATTGCAGCAGGTTCCTGAATACCCGGAAGATGCCGACGAGCCGGTGATCAGCACGGCGAATTCTTCGGACCAGCCGATCGGCTGGTTTATCTTGAGCGTCAAACCGCCCTCGTCTGAGGAACTCGACGCATTCGCGCAAAAATATCCGCAGCTGGCCGACAAGCTTGCCCCGGTGCGACACGCGCATAACATCGGCGTGGCGATCATGCGATTGCGAAAACTCGGGCGCGAGCATCCGGAATTCAAGGAGTTGTTACCGCCGGAAAGCCTCGACGTGGCCAAGCTGCGGCGCTTTGCTGAGGATGAAATCGAAGCCCGCTTCGAGCGCGTGCCCGGCGTTTCGCAGTCCAACGTGATGGGCGGCTATGAGGACGAGTTGCAAGTCGTCGTCGATCCCGAGAAGCTTGCGGCGCGGCAAATCACCCTGACCGATGTGAGAAACGTACTCCGGGGCCAAAATGACGATATCTCGGCCGGAGACTTCTGGGAGGGCAAGCGGCGCTGGGTCGTGCGAGCGCTGGGCCAGTTTCGCTCGCCGGAACAGGTCGAGAACCAACTGCTCGCCGTGCGGGATGGAGCGCCGGTGTTCGTCCGCGACGTCGGCGAAGTACGGCTGGGCTACAAGAAGCCCGATGGCATCGTGAGCCGGCTGGGGGAATCGAACATCGCGGTCAACTGCCTGCGCGAAACGGGCGCCAATGTGCTCGATGTGATGGACGGCCTGCGGAAGGCGACCGACGAATTGAATCGTTACGTGCTCAACCGCCGCAATCTGGAGCTCACGCAAGTCTACGACGAGACCGACTATATTTACTCGTCCGTCGATCTGGTGAAAGACAACATCTTTGTGGGCGGCGCGCTCACGATGATCGTGTTGATGCTCTTCCTGCACTTGGGTGTGCGGACGCTTGTGGCGATTCCGCTAATTCTGGGGACGGCGATCGCGGCAACGTTCCTTTCTCCCTGGTTCTTCGCTTTGTCCCTCGTGATCGTGATCATATCGGGGTTCTGGTTCGCGCGGGGCGCGCTGGTGGTGGGGCTGGCAATTCCCATCAGCATCATCGGCTCGTTCCTGGTGCTGGGGATGTTGGGACGATCGCTCAATGTGATCAGCCTGGCCGGACTCGCGTTTGCGGTGGGGATGCTGGTCGACAACGCGGTCGTGGTGTTGGAGAACATCTATCGGCGGTACTCGCTCGGCGAACCGCCATTTACGGCAGCGGTGCATGGGACGCAGGAAGTCTGGGGCGCCGTCGCGGCATCGACGCTGACGACGATTGCCGTGTTCCTCCCGGTCGTGTTCGTGCAGGAAGAAGCAGGGCAATTATTCCGCGACATCGCGCTGGCGATCAGCGCAGGCGTCGGGCTGTCGATGCTCGTTTCGCTATCAGTGATTCCCATGGCTGCCGCCCGACTGTTTAGCGACGACGAAAGCGTTCACGAAATGGGTGGAATGACCTCCGCGGAACTCGCTTCGCACTTGGAAGATCGTCGCGGCGGCGCGAACGGGCAGGGGCCCTTGCGAGCGCCGCGCCACGCCACGCCCGCAGCGGCGAGCGGACTGCAACGATTCGGCGAAGCCATCGTGGCGCCGATCGA
Organism: Pirellulales bacterium; assembly: GCA_050248495.1. GTDB lineage: Bacteria > Planctomycetota > Planctomycetia > Pirellulales > Lacipirellulaceae > DASYDU01. Next base: position 23,436 of record JBFWSG010000033.1, read on the forward strand.
GGCATTTGCCGTTTACTTCGTCGAATCGGTCGTGGCAATCAACGCCTGGGTGCAGCAGAGCGTCGTCCGCCGACTGGCGGTCGTCTTGTTCCTCGTAGGGGCATCGGCCGGCGTCACCTGGGCGCTTTGGCCTCACGTGGAGTATTTGCCGACCGGAAACCGCAACCTCGTATTTGGCGTGCTGCTGCCCCCTCCGGGTTACAACATCGACCAGTTGCTGTCGATGGGCCGCGTCGTCGAACAAGGTTTGAAGCCCTACGCCGACGTGGATCCCGAGAGTCCGGAAGCGGCCGCACTCGACGCGCCGGTGATCGAAGACTTCTTTTTCGTCGCGCGCGGTCGGCAGGTGTTCATCGGGATGCGGGCGCACGATCAGACGCGCGCCGCGGAGCTCGTGCCACTGGTGCAACGGGTGGGCAGCATCTTGCCCGGCACCTTTGCGGTGGGCTCGCAGGCTAGCTTGTTCGGACGCGGGCTCGAGGGCGGGCGGACGATCGATGTCGAGATCACGGGACCGGAATTGTCGAAGCTAGTGCAGATGGGCGGCCAGGTCCTCGGCCAGGTGATGCAAAACCTTCCCAATTCACAGCCGCGTCCCGTGCCGAGCCTTGACCTTTCCAGTCCGGAAGTGCACATAACGCCGAAGCTGGTGCAAGCGGCGGACATGCGGGTGAGCACGACCGACCTTGGCTTTGCGGTGAACGCGCTGATCGACGGCGCGTATGTGAGCGATTACTATCTGGATGGGAAGAAAATTGATCTCACCTTAACGGGCACTCGCCCAGGGAATGCCGCGGGGCTCAGCGGCTTCGATGAGTATCGCTGGAATACGCAAGACGTGCAGGCGCTGCCGATCGCCACGCCGCTAGGTCAATTGGTCCCGCTCTCAGCGCTCGCGGAAGTGACGCTCGCCAGTGGACCAGAGCAAGTCAACCATCGCGAGCGCGTGCGTGCGATCACGATTCAGGTATCGCCGCCGGCCGCGATGCCGTTGGAAGCCGCCATGTCCACAATTCAGGAAAAAATCGTGCAGCCGATGCGCGAATCAGGTCAGCTCGACGGCGGCTACCAGGTCAACCTGGCAGGCACCGCCGACAAGCTGCGCGACACCTGGAACGCGCTGCGGTTCAACGTGATTCTGGCGCTCGTGATCACTTATCTGTTGATGGCGGCGCTGTTCGAGTCATGGCTCTATCCGCTGGTGATCATCTTCAGCGTGCCGCTGGGCGCCGTGGGAGGCGTGCTGGGGCTGCTGCTGCTGAATTGGTACTTGCGGATGACGCTCGACTTCTATGTGCCGCAGACGCTGGACGTGCTGACGATGCTCGGCTTCGTGATCTTGATCGGGACGGTCGTCAACAACCCGATCCTGATCGTGCATCAGTCGCTCAATCACATGCGCGAAGACGGCATGACCTCGACGGCGGCCATTCTGGAATCGGTCCGAACCCGCATCCGACCAATCTTCATGACAACGATGACGACAGTGCTCGGTCTGATGCCGCTGGTGCTGTTTCCCGGTGCGGGGAGCGAATTGTATCGCGGGCTGGGCGCGGTGGTGCTCGGCGGCCTGCTGCTGTCGACGATCTTTACGTTGGTGTTGGTTCCGGCGTTGTTTAGCCTGACAATGGACTTGCGGGAGTGGTTTGTCGGCCTGTTGTTCGGCCACAAGATGATGACTGCCGCGGCGCCGGTCGGTTTCTCCAGTCAGGCGACAAAGGAAACAGTTCACGACGTCCCTGCGTCACGGCCGCGGGTGGTGCATCATTGAGCGAGTGAACCTGTAGGATGCAGGACGAAGCGACTTACATCTGCGGCGCATGCGGCGAGGAGATCGTCGTGCCGATCGACGTCACGCAGGGCGAGAGCCAGGAGTACGTCGAGGATTGTCCCGTCTGTTGCCGTGCCAACGTGATCCGCGTGGAGGTCGACGAGGACGGCGAAGCACGCGCCTGGGCCGAGTTGGAATGAAATCGCGCGGGCGCTGAATTTCTCTCACGCAAAAATAGCCGGGCCGCTACGCGGGCCGTGCCGGTTTCAACGCGGTATATTTCAACCGGCGATGGCAGAGGAACCGGCGAGACGTAGCTCGCCGGCTATTGCAATTGCGTGCGCGGTGCGTTCACTGACTTCGTCGCAACCGCAGCGCATTGGTGATCACCGAGACGCTGCTCGCGCTCATCGCGGCGGCGGCGATCATCGGATTGAGCAATAGCCCCACGAACGGATAGAGCACGCCGGCGGCAATCGGGACGCCGAGCACGTTGTACACGAACGCGAAGAACAAGTTCTGTCGGATGTTCCGCATCACGTCGCGGCTCAGCCGCACGGCGCGGACGATGCCGCCGAGGTCCCCTTTCACCAGCGTCACGTCGGCGCTCTGAATGGCGATGTCGGTGCCGGTGCCCATAGCGATGCCGACATTCGCGGCCGCGAGCGCGGGGGCGTCGTTGATGCCGTCGCCCGCCATCGCCACGCGGCGACCCTTGGCCCGCTCGGCGACGACATAGTCGTGTTTGCGCTCGGGCGTGACGGCGGCCTCGAACTCCGCGATGCCCAGCTCGCCGGCAATCGCGGCAGCGGTTTCGCGGTTGTCGCCGGTGAGCATCACGACGCGGATGCCGAGATCCCTGAGCGCGCGGATCGCGGCCGGAGTAGTGGATTTGATGGGGTCGGCGACGGTGAGCGAGCCGGCAAATTTGCCGTCGAGGGCGAGGTACATCATCGATTGGGCAGTACCGCGCGGCGCAAACCCCGCCGATAAATCGATGCGATGTTCGTCCATCAAGCGGCGATTGCCGAGAATCACCTGGCGACTATCGACGGTTGCCGAAACTCCGCCGCCGGTGACCGATTGGAAGTCTGTGACACTCGCGAGCGAGATGTTGCGTACGCGTGCCGCATCGAGGATCGCGCGGGCGAGTGGATGCTCGCTGTTCTGTTCGACGGATGCGGCGAGGCGGAGGAATTCGTTTTCCTGCAAGTGACCGAGCGCATAAATTTCCGCCAGCTTCGGCCGCCCTTCAGTGAGCGTGCCCGTTTTGTCGACGACCAGCGTGTCGATCTTTTCCAGGCCTTCGAGCGCGGCCGCATCCTTCACCAGCACACCTTCCTTCGCCCCGCGGCCGACGCCGACCATGATCGACATCGGCGTGGCGAGTCCGAGCGCGCAGGGACAGGCGATGATCAGCACCGCCACTGCGCAGACGAACGCGTAAGCCAGCCGCGACTCGGCCGGGCCCCAGATATTCCAGGCCACGAATGTGAGCACGGCGGCGGCAATCACCAACGGCACGAACCAGGCCGCCACCGCATCGGCCACGCGCTGGATCGGCGCGCGAGAGCGCTGAGCCGACGCCACCATGTCCACGATGTGGGCGAGCGTCGTGTCGCGGCCGACTTTTTTGGCGGTCATCAAAAACGCGCCGGTCTGGTTCACTGTGCCGGCGATCACGGCGTCGCCCGGCTTCTTCTCGGCAGGGATCGGCTCACCCGTGAGCATGGCCTCATCGATTGTGCTCGCGCCCTCGGTGATCTCTCCGTCGACGGGAATCTTTTCGCCGGGGCGAACACGCAAGGTGTCGCCGGCTTGCACCTGGTCGACGGGCACTTCCTCGTCGACGCCGTTCCGCACGACGCGGGCCGTCGGCGGCGCGAGCTCCAAGAGTTCGCGGATCGCCGTGCCCGTGCGGCGGCGGGCGCGGAGCTCCAGTACCTGGCCCAACAACACCAGCGCCGTGATCACCGCGGCCGCTTCGAAATAGACTTCCGGCTTGCCGTCGTGCTTGAACGAATCGGGGATGATATCCGGGGCGAAGAGCGCCACGACGCTATAGACATACGCCGCACCAACGCCGAGCGCAATCAACGCGAACATGTTGAGGTGGAGCGACGCCAATGATTTAACGCCGCGGACCAAAAGCGGCCAGCCGGCCCAGAGCACGACCGGCGTCGCCAGCGCGAATTGCCGCCAGAGATTCGTTGTGTGGCCGAGCCAATGATCGATCGGCACGCCGATCATCGGCAGCATCACCAAGAGCAGCACCGGGACACCGAGCGCCGTCGCCACCCAGAACCGCCGCGTCATGTCGACCAGCTCATTATCGTCTTCCGGCGCATCGGACGAAAACACCTTCGGTTCGAGCGCCATGCCACAGATCGGGCAGGTGCCCGGACCGCGCTGCTCGATCTGGGGGTGCATCGGGCAGGTGTAGATTGCGTCGACGTCGGTTGCAGTTGCAGCGGCACTCTTCGGCGCCGCGGCAGAATGTCCATGCTGCGCGGAGTGACCGTGTGGCATGGGCGCGGCGCCGAGCGACACCAACATCGGCTCGCTCTTGGCGGCCGCCGCAGTTGCCGCCGCCCCCGCCAGAAACTTCTCGCGGCAACCGCCGCTGCAAAAGTAGAACGTCTCGCCGTCGCGCTCGGCCGTGAGTTTGGCCGTGCGCTCGTCGACCGTCATGCCGCAAATCGGATCGATTGCCATCGTATTTTCAGGCTCCTGACGCGGTGTCCCAAAGAATGATACTCTTTAGAGCCAACCGGTAGCAGAGGGGCAACATGGCGGAACGCGGTGCACCAGATTCGGTCGAGGCGATGTATCGCTCGGCGACGCGCACGGCCGCGGCCGGTCTGGCGATCAATCTCACGCTCGGCGTCGTGAAGCTCGTGGGCGGCATCGTCGGGAGTTCGTTCGCGCTGGTGTCCGACGCGGTCAATTCGATCGGCGATTCGCTCGGCTCGGTGATCGTGCTCTTTGCGCTCCGCGTCGCCCAGAAGCCGCCCGATCCGGATCACCCCTACGGCCACACGCGGGCCGAGGCGGTGGCGGGAATCAGCGTTGCCTGGCTGATCGCGTTCTCGGCAATGACCGTCGGCTGGGAGGCGGTGACGCACATGTTCGATCGCCACTCGGCACCGGCCGCGTGGACCCTCTGGATCGCCGCAGCCAACGTCGTGCTCAAGGAAGTGCTGTATCGCGTCAACAAGTCGATCGGCGAGCGGATCGGTTCGCAGTCGCTGGTGGCCAACGCCTGGGACCATCGCAGCGACGCCCTCTGCTCGCTGGCGGTGGTGATCGGCATAGCGGCGGTCCGCTGGGGCGGCGAGCGGTTCGTGTGGTCGGACGAGGTGGCGGCGCTCGTGGTCGTGGCGGCGATTTTCTGGTCGGCATACCATCTGCTGCGGTCCAGTTCGGCCGAGCTGATGGACCAGCAGGCGGACGACGCGACGGTGGACGCGATTCGACAGGCGGCCCTCCAAGTGAAAGGCGTGCGGGCCGTGGAAAAACTCCGCGTGCGGCGATCGGGGATGGAGTGCTTTGCCGACATTCACATCGAGGTCGATCCTCAGCTGACGGTTGAGCGGGGCCACAAGATTGGGCACGATGTGAAAGAGCGGCTGATCAAGGAAGTGACGTCGCTCCGCGATGTGCTGGTGCACCTGGAACCGGAGACCGATCGACCCGAGTCGCCGCCGCATGATCAGTGAAGCCCCAGCCAGGATGGCTGGGCTATATAGCCGCGGCATCTTGCCGCGCAAATACGTATGGCGTCTTGCCGCGCAATTCACGCCGGCCAGCGCGCGAACACGCCCGCCGACAACTTGCGGCCATCGTTCGTTGAGAGTGCCAACTCGCCCGCCTGCGGCGGCGCTCCGCAGTGGCCGAAGATCCCTTCCGAGAGATACGCCGACAGTTCCGCCGGCCCAATGCCGGGTGAATGGCACGAAACGAGCACGAACGCCCGCGACTCGGCAGTGAGCTCGCCACACATCGAAAGCAGCGGCAACAGGTCCGTGTCGATTTTCCACGGCTCCCCCTTCGGTCCGTGGCCGTAGCTGGGCGGATCGAGGATTACCGCGTCGTATTTGTTGCCGCGCTTCAGCTCGCGGCGGCAGAACTTTGTGGCGTCTTCGGCGATCCAGCGAATCGGCCTTTCCGCGAGTCTGGAGAAGGCCGCATTTTCTTTGGCCCGCTCGACGATGTTCTGGGCCGCGTCGATGTGGACCACCTCCGCGCCGGCCGCCGCCGCCGCGAGCGTGCTCCCGCCGGTGTACGCGAACAGGTTCAACACTTTCAATGGCCGACTAATTGCGGCCTGCGATTTCGACACCTGCCGCGCGATCCAGTCCCAATTCTCCCGCTGCTCGGGAAACACGCCAACCTGCCCCGACGGCAGCGCTTCGAGCTTGAGCCGAAAGGCGACGCCGCCGTCGCCGCGTGCCTGCGCCAAGCACCAGCCTTCCGGCGTCCACGATTTCGGCACCGGCGTCCACGAACCATCGCCGGTCCGCGGCCCGCGAAACCGCGTAGTGATCGCGTCCCACAACTCCGGCCGCCCGCGCGCGAGGCCCTCCGCCGCCGGACATGGCCGATTCAGCACGACTGTGCCGAAGCGCTCCAGCTTCCGGCCTTCGCCAAAGTCGAGTAGCTCGTAATGGTGGTTCTCCTGATTCACTGCGATTTGTGTCTGTTTTCTGTGCAAGTTAGGCTAGCCGTAGGATGGGCGGTCCTGCCCGTCAAATAACCGCCGCGAGCATGGAATGGTCGACGGACAAGATTGTCCATCCTACGGTCCTACGACGCTAGCGCCGCAAAAATCGTCGCCTTTGCCGCCTTGCCGCGGTGCCATAGAATGCAGGGTTTGCAACTCTGACCTTCCCACGGGGCACCGATGCCCGCTGCCGATATCGTGATCCAGGGCGCCCGCGAGCACAACTTGCGGAGCGTCGACGTTGTTTTGCCGCGGAACCAGCTCGTTTGCTTGACCGGCGTCTCCGGCTCGGGCAAGAGCTCGCTCGCGTTCGACACGCTCTACGCCGAGGGCCAGCGGCGGTACGTGGAGAGTCTGTCCACCTTCGCCCGGCAATTTTTGGGGCAGATGCCCAAGCCGGAAGTCGACCACATCAGCGGCCTGAGCCCGTCGATTTCGATCTCGCAGAAATCCTCCGGCAACAACCCGCGGTCGACCGTCGGCACGATCACCGAGATTTATGACTTCCTCCGCGTGCTTTTCGCGCGGGTGGGCCGCGGGCACTGTCCGCAATGCGGCAAGCCGATCACGGCACAGACCCGTGAACAAATCATCGGCCGCATTTTGGCGCTGCCGGCGAAGACGCAGTTTTCCGTCCTCGCGCCGCTCATCCGCGGACAGAAGGGGGAGTACCGCGATTTGTTCGAAGACTTGCGGAAGCAAGGCTTCGTCCGAGCGCGGGTCGACGGCAATGTGGTGTCGCTCACCGACGATTTGTCGCTCGACCGGCAGATGCGGCACAACATCGAAGTGGTCGTCGACCGCCTCACCGCGGGGCCGAACATCCGCAGCCGCTTGGCGGAATCGGTGGATGTGGCGCTGGGCGTGGGGAAGGGAAGTATTGTCGTTGCGGTTGGGGACGGTAATGCGAACGAAGCAACGATTGCGGATCTCGGATTGCGGATTTCGGATTCGGAAGAAGAAATCCGCAATCCGCAATCCACAATCCGCAATCGAGAGAAATCGCGTGGTTCTTCTCAACCCGGCGACATAACCCTCTCGGCCCATTTCGCCTGCACCGATTGCGGCATCAGCTTCGAGGAGCCGACGCCGCAGCTCTTCAGCTTCAACAGTCCACAGGGCATGTGCCTGGAGTGCGACGGGCTGGGCGAGTTCTTCAGCTTCGATCCCGAGCGGTTGGTGAGCGCGCCGGAGAAATCGTTCTCCCAAGGGGCGATCGAGCTGATCGGTCCGTGGAAGGATCTGGGCCGATGGAAGCGGCACATTTACCGCGGCGTCGCCGACACGATGGAGCGGAAGCTCGAGCTCGCTGAGGGGACGCTGCTCGAAACGCCGTGGAACGACCTGGCCGAGGGGCATCGGCACATCCTGCTCTGGGGCACGGGCAACGAACACATCACGTACACCTGGCGGGCCGGCAAGGCGTCGCAAAAATACGGCGGCACGTTTGACGGCATCATCCCCGAATTGCTCGAAAAGTATCGCACCAGCAAGAGCGCGATGCAGATCAAGCAGCTCGAAAAATACATGAGCATCATCCGCTGCCCCGACTGCGCGGGCCAGCGGCTCAACCCGCAGGCCCGCGCGGTGAAGATCACGACGCGGAGCGATACATTCAAGGATGCACCAGAGCGGACGCTGCCCGAAATCTGTGCGCTCGCCGTCTCTGACGCGGCCGAGTTCTTTGCCGACCTGGCGCTCGAAGGCAACCAGGCCCTCATCGCCACGGAAGTGATGAAGGAAGTCCGCGGCCGGCTCGGCTTCTTGAAGAATGTCGGGCTCGAATATCTCACACTGGAACGCACCGCCCCGACCCTTTCCGGCGGCGAGTCGCAACGCATCCGCCTCGCCGGCCAGATCGGCTGCGGCCTGGTGGGCGTGCTCTACATTCTCGACGAACCATCGATCGGCCTCCACCCGCGCGACAACGACCAATTGCTCGCCACGCTGCGCGACTTGCGCGACCTCGGCAACACGGTGGTCGTCGTCGAGCACGATGAAGACACGATGCGGGCCGCCGACCACCTCGTCGACTTCGGCCCCGGCCCGGGCGTCCGCGGCGGCGAGGTCGTGGCGATCGGCAGCGCCGAACAAATAGCCAAGGATTCGAGGAGCGTCACGGGGGCGTTTTTGTCGGGCAAGCGGAAGATTGAGGTGCCGAAAGAGCGACGACTCAATGGCGAGTTGGCGAGAGCCGGGCGGTCCTCCGCCCCGAGTGTTGGCCGCCAGACCGGGGGCGAGGACGCCCCGGCTCGCGCCAGCACTTCTCCTACGCTCAAGATCATCGGCGCCCGCCACAACAATCTCAAGAACGTCGATGTCGAAATTCCGCTCGGGGCGTTCGTCTGCGTCACCGGCGTTTCCGGCAGCGGCAAGAGCTCGCTCGTGAACGACATCCTCGCCGAGGCGCTCCTCACGCAGTTGATGGGCGGCAAAGGTCAGGCTGGCGAGCACGAGCGGATCGAAGGCGTCGAGCAGCTCGACAAGTTGATCGTGATCGACCAGTCGCCGATCGGCCGCACGCCGCGCTCGAACCCCGGCACGTACATTAAGCTGTTCGACGACATCCGCAGTCTATACACGCAGCTCCCTGAGTCGAAGCGCCGCGGCTACAAGCCGGGCCGGTTCAGCTTCAACGTGGAAGGGGGCCGCTGCGAGGCGTGCGAAGGGAACGGCTCGAATCGGCTGGAGATGGATTTCTTGGCCGACGTGTGGGTCACCTGCCCCGTGTGCAGCGGCCATCGCTTCAACCGCGAAACGCTGCAGGTGATGTACCGCGAGAAGAGCATCGCCCAGGTGCTGGAGATGGACGTCCAGCAGGCGATGGAGCACTTCGAGCACATCCCGGCGATCCATCACAAGCTCAGCACGCTCCACGCCGTGGGCCTCGACTACATCAAGATCGGCCAGCCGTCGCCGACGCTCTCGGGCGGCGAGGCGCAGCGCGTGAAGCTGGCCCGCGAGCTGGTGAAGAAGTCGACCGGCCGGACGATGTACCTGCTCGATGAGCCGACGACCGGCCTCCACTTCGCCGACATCGAGCTGCTCTTGAAGGTGCTGCACGAATTTGTCGACGCGGGGAACACGGTGCTCGTGGTGGAGCACAACCTCGACGTGATCAAGACAGCCGACTGGATCATCGACGTCGGGCCGGAAGGCGGGGCAGGGGGCGGGCGGATCATTGCCAGCGGCACGCCGGAGGATGTGGCCAAAGTGCCAGAGTCGCACACCGGGCGGGCGCTTGCGCCGATTCTAGGCATTCGCACCAAGCCGCAGCCGGGCAAAGCCGCAGCCTCCAACGGCAAGGCAAAGAAGAACGGCAAACCGCGCGAGGCGACGCACATCGTGGTGCAGGGCGCGCGGCAGCATAACTTGCGCGACCTGAGCCTGAAAGTGCCCCGCGATCAAACGACCGTCTTCTGCGGACCCAGCGGCAGCGGCAAGACGTCGCTCGCCATGGACACGATCTATGCGGAAGGGCAACGGCGCTACGTCGAGAGTCTTAGCTCGTACGCCCGTCAATTCGTCGGCCAGATGCAGAAGCCGCAGGTCGACCACATCGAAGGCCTCTCTCCCGCGATCGCCATCGAGCAGCGGAACACGGGGCAGACGCCGCGATCGACCGTCGGCACCGTGACTGAAATCTACGACTACTTCCGCATCCTCTTCGCGCGGCTCGGCCAGCCCCATTGCCCCGAGTGCGACATCCCGATCGGTACGCAGACGAGCGATCAAATCGTCGACAAGCTGCTCGAAGAGAAGGAAGGCACCAAGCTGTATGTGATGGCGCCGGTCGAAGTGCAGGTCGGCGAGCAGTACGAAACACTGTGGGAATCGCTCCGCGGGGCGGGGTACGTCCGCGTGCGGATCGACGGCGAAACGCATTCGCTCGACACGACGCCCACGATCGATCGCCGCCGCAAGCATGCGGTCGAAGTGGTAATCGACCGGATCGTCGTCCGCCGCGACCAACGCTCGCGGATCGCCGGCAGCATCGAGAACGCGCTCGCGCTGGGCAAAGGCGTGGTCCACGTGGCCCATCCGCACGATGAAATGCCCGAGCCGCGCTGGCCGGTCCGCGTACACAGCCAGCACCTGGCCTGCGAGAAGTGTGGCCGCAGCTTCGACACGCTCAATCCGCACAACTTCTCGTTCAACAGCTCACTCGGCTGGTGCCCGGCTTGTGAAGGCCTCGGAACGCAGACGGGAGCCGATCCGTCGGCGCAGTTGCGTGATCCGAAGCTGACGCTGGCCAAGGGCGCGCTGATGGTGTGGCCGGATGTGAGCCTCGCCACGTCGCAGCAGATGATTGCGGCGTTCTCGTCACACACGGGTGTGCCGGCCGACGTGCCGTACGACCAGCTGTCGCCGCGGCAGAAGCGGATCGTGCTCTACGGCACTGGGGAAGAGTGGATCAGTGTGTATGTAACCAAGCGAGCCGGGGCGTCCCCGCCCCCGAAGGCAACGTCTCCACACGGGGGCGAGGACGCCCCGGCTCGCGCCCCATTATTTCGCTTCCAATTCAAGGGTTTGTACCCCGCGCTCGAGGAAGCGTCGAAGCTCTCGCAGCGACTCCGCGGCGTGCTGGAGCAATTCATCGGCGAGATCGATTGCAGCCAATGTGGCGGCGGCCGGCTGCGTGACGACTCTGCGGCCGTGCGGTTCCGCGATCGCACGCTCGATTCGGTCTGCCGCACGCCGCTGGGCGAGCTGGTGGAACAAGTGCGGAAATGGAAGCTCACCGCGAGCGAGAAGAAAGTCGCCGGCGAGCTGCTGCGCGAGATCCAGAACCGGCTCACGTTCCTGGTCGACGTGGGACTCAACTATCTCACGCTCGGCCGCAGCGGCCCGACGCTCTCGGGCGGAGAGGCGCAGCGAATTCGCCTGGCGAGCCAGGTCGGCAGCGGCCTGTGCGGCGTGCTCTATGTGCTCGACGAGCCGACGATCGGCCTCCATCCGCGCGACAACACGCGACTGATCAACGCGCTTGCCAAGCTCCGCGACCTCGGCAACACGTTATTGATCGTCGAGCACGACCGCGAAGTCCTTGAGAGCGCCGACGGCATCGTCGACTTCGGCCCCGGCGCGGGCCGCCTCGGCGGTCAGATCGTGGCCAGCGGCTCGCCCGAGCAAGTCGGCAAACAGCGCGGCAGCGTCACCGGGCCGTATTTGAGCGGGAAGAAGGCGATCGGGGTGCCCAAGAATCGACGCATGCTCTCATCGACACCGATAGCGAGGAATGACGAAGCACGAATGACGAATGACGAAAATAAGAAATCGTCATTAGGAATTCGTCATTCGTCATTTATTGAGATCCTCGGCGCCCGGCATCACAACCTCCGCAACATCAACGTCAAGATTCCGCTCGGCACGCTCACGACTGTGACCGGCGTTTCGGGGAGCGGCAAAAGCTCGCTCGTGGAGGACATCCTTTACGCCCAGCTTGCCAAGACGCTTCATCGCGCGAGCACCAACCCCGGGGCGCACGATGCGATCCGCGGTGTCGAGCAGATCAACAAAGTGATTCGCGTCGATCAGCAGCCGCTCGGAAACACGCCGACCTCAAACCCGGCGACCTATACCGGCGTGTTCGATTTGATCCGCCAACTTTTCTCGCAGCTCCCCGAGTCGAAGCTCCGCGGCTACACAGCCCGGCGGTTCAGCTTCAATGTGCCCGGCGGGCGGTGCGAGGCCTGCGAAGGGAACGGTCAGCAGTGCATCCAGATGCACTTTCTGCCTGATGTGTGGGTGGAGTGCGACACTTGCCGTGGCCAGCGCTACAACCCCGATACGCTCGGCGTCAAGTTCCACGGCCGCAGCATCGCCGAAGTGCTCGACATGTCGTGCGGCCAGGCGGTCGAGCTGTTCGCCAACATCCCAAAGATTCGCCGCATCCTGCAGACTTTGTGCGACGTCGGGCTCGACTACCTCACACTCGGCCAAAGCGCGCCAACGCTCTCCGGCGGCGAGGCGCAGCGCGTGAAGCTCGCGGCCGAACTCTCGCGGCCGGACACCGGGCAGACGCTGTACCTGCTCGACGAACCAACGACCGGCCTCCACTTCGACGATCTGGCGAAGCTCCTCGACGTCTTGAACCGACTCGTCGACCAGGGCAACACCGTTGTGGTGATCGAGCACAATCTCGACGTCATCAAAACCGCCGACTGGATCATCGACATCGGCCCCGAAGCGGGTGCCGACGGCGGCTTGGTCGTGGCGGAGGGAACGCCTGAGGAAATAGTCGAGAAATATGCCGGCGAGCCGGGGCGTCCTCGCCCCCGAGAAAAAGGCCAACACTCGGGGCGGAGGACCGCCCGGCTCGCTGACAACTCGAATGAAATCGTCTCCCACACAGCGATCGCGCTCGCCCCCGTGCTCGCCGCCGGGCCGTTCGTCGAGCGGAAAAAATACGATCCGGCGAAGATCGAAGCCCCACAAGAAGAGGACCAGGAGATCGACGACGTCGGCCGCGACATCAAGATGCCGTGGGAGATCGACGGCCGCGGCTGGCACACCCGCGACCGCGTCGACCGCAACGGCAAGCCCTGCATGTGGGACGGGCGGATTCTCGATTCGATCGAACGCCGCATTCACGAGCTCGCCGAATTCAGCGAGACGAACTGGAACAACCGCACGGTGGTGGAGATTTCCGCGAACAAGAAATCGGACGGCTGGTTCTTCCACGCCATCACCGGCGAACGCTGGCTCGTGAAATTGAAGTTCCGCACGGCAAAGCGGACGTTCGAGCGCGACACGCTCCTTGCCGAGCTGAATCTCAAGCCGCTCAACGACCTCGACGACATCGAAGCGTATGGCCGCGGGCCGCGCGTGAAGTGCAAGAACCTCCGCGGCCCGTGGCAGGAAATTCAGGTCGACGCCCACTCGTGGGCCGAGATCGACACGCCGGAGTTCTGGTCATTCGTCGAACGGGCCGTCGCGGGCTTCAATAAATTCACCGAGCGGGTGCAGCAGAAGCCGAGCGAAGTGATGCCCTGGACCGTGCTGGGGCAGAAGTGGCACCTGTCGAAAAAAGGCTTTCCGCCGGGGAAGCAAACGGCGTGGAAGCCCGAAGTGCTTGAAGAGCTGCTCGAAATGCTCCACGACACCGAACCGAGGGGGCAATTCCTGTGGAATAATCAGGAACGCGTGTACTTCATGGCGCCGGGGCAGCGCGAGCCGTGGGCCGTGGTCTGCACGAAGCGGCTCGCCGGCGTGGACTTGATTCTCAATGGGCCGAAGGGTGCGTTCCAACTCGGCGGGGTCGCCGAGCTCGGCGCGGATCGGGCGCTATCGACCAAAGGCGACGACCGCGACCAGGTGAAGCTGCGGTTCGTGAGCACGAATGAACTACACGACGGGAAGCTCGCGGCGTTTTTGAAGGTGCATCGCGATGCGTTTCGCGGCGCGGGCGTGAGTTAGCGGCGTCGGCCACGACGCCTGATTTCACCGGCAAAGCAAGTTTGATCCCATGGCAGAACCCACTTCCAACACGCTGATCGCCCCGCGGTTCCTGTTCCGCTTCGCGGTGCCGGTGCTGCGGCACGACCCGATCTGGAAGCCCGCCGGCGTCGAGCTCGACGAGTCGTATCGCTTGCTGAATCTGGCAGAGCTCGACGGCGGCACGGCGGACCGTGAGCGGTCGTATGCCGACGTGCGGATGGCCTGGGCACCGCACGGCTTGTTGTTCAACCTCCGCGTCGAGGGCAAGAAGCAGCCGCTCTGGTGCCGCGATTCAAAGCTCGAAGACAGCGACGGACTCGTGGTTTGGATTGACACGCGGGCGACGCTCAACATCCACCGCGCGAGCCGCTTTTGCCATCGCTACGTGTTCCTACCGGCCGGCGGCGGGCGCGGCAACGCGGAACCGGTCGCCGATCAGCTCTTGATCAATCGCGCCCGCGAAAACGCCCGGCCGATTCGCCCCCGCGAGCTGCAGGTCGTGAGCAAGGTCACCGCCGGCGGCTACCGGATGGCCGCTTTCGTGCCGACGGTTGCGCTGGGCGGCTATGACCCTCAGCAGCATCGGCAAATCGGCTTCACGTACGCAGTGTTCGACCGCGAATTCGGCATGCAAACCTTCGCCACGGGCCCGGCGTTCCCGTTTGACGAGGATCCGACGTGTTGGGCGCAATTGGATTTGGTCTGACGCAAGTCGCAAATCAATCGAGGCGTGCTTGCAGATACTCGTCGCCGTCGAGATTCTCTTTGATCTCATCCTTAAGTGGCTGCTTGCGGAGATTCGGCGCCGGGGGCGTGTCGCCGCCGGCTTCCTTGGGCGCGGTGAAGACGTGCACCTCGTCGACCGCATAGATATCGAACAGGTTGTGGAGCAGCCGACAGCCGCCTTCGACCATCATGTTGGTGATTTTGCGGCGGCCGAGTTCTTCCAACAAAAACCGCAGACGATCGCTGTGCGTCTCGCCGCTGGTGAAGAACACCTCCACGCCGGAATTGACCAGCTGCTTGACTTTGTTCGACTGCGCTTCTTCCGTCACCGCCACCAGCACCGGCACGTCGCGGGCTGTCCGCACCAGCTGCGAATCGAGCGGGATCGTGCACTTCGAATCGACGACGATCCGCGTCGCGGTCCGTTTCACGTCCTTGCGGTCGAGCGGCCGGGCCGTGAGCATCGGGTCGTCCGCCCGCACGGTGCCGCTGCCGACCATGATCGCGTCCATCCGCCCGCGCAGCTGCTGCACGATTTCGCGTGACCGCTCGTTGGAAATCCAGCGGGTGCCATCGGCCATCGCCAGCTTGTGGTCGCTGGTTTGGGCCCACTTGGCAATGATCCAAGGCCGGCCATTGGCGAGCCGCCGCAAGTAGGGCGCGTTGAGCTCGCGAGCTTCGTCTTCCGACAGGCCGACTTCGCAGGTGACGCCCGCCTTGCGGAGCTCGTCGAAGCCGCCGCCAGAAACGCTCGGGAACGGATCCTCCATCGCCGCGACGACGCGTTTGACGCCCGCCACGACGAGCGCCTTCGTGCAGGGCGGTGTCTTGCCTTGATGGCAGCAGGGTTCAAGCGTGACGTAGGCCGTGGCGCCGGGGAGATCGGTTTTCTTCGCCTGCTGCAGGGCGACGATCTCGGCGTGCGGGCCGCCGAACTCCTTGTGCCAGCCTTCGCCGACCACGCGACCGTCGTTGACGATTACGCAGCCGACCATCGGGTTCGGCTCGACGTATCCCTGTCCGCGCGCAGCCAGCCGCAGCGCTCGCCGCATATACCGCTCGTCATCCGCTCGATCCGTCACTGCACTGCCCACTTGCAAACCAATCCAACCATTTCAATCGCAATCCATCACGACCGCCCACGTTTATGACGGAGTCCAGAGCGAAGATTTTTTGCCGCCAGCCGGGCGATCGCTGTCCGGCGTCCAAATGCGGCTCGAAGCGGCTTGGGGCGCGGCAGCGGCCACTGCCGGAGCCTCCGCATGATGATGGTGCTGATGCGCGTGCTGCGGCGGCCCCATCATCTCTTCCGGCGAGATCACGCCCGTTTCGTAGAGCAGTCGATACACTGCCGCCGCCACTTGCGGATCGTCGAGATGCTTTTGCTCGATCGTGGCGAGCATTGCCTGGGCCCGCTCGCCGTCGCCGTGTTCGATGTGGAGCTCCAATTCGGCAAGATCCCATTGGGCGGTCGACTCGCCGGCAGCTTCCGCATGCCGACGCGCCTCGTCGATCAATTCCAGCGCCCGCTCGTCATCGTCCTCGGCGGCAATCAGCCGGCGATACGCTTCGGTCGCAGGAATCTTTTCAGCCATCGACGGACGCCGCACCGCTTCCTGGGCAACGATCGGAATGGCAGCCCGTGCCGCGAGCAGCACCGCGCGGCGATACAGCTGCACCAGGTCATTGTCATTGACCGTTTCCATGATTAGCCGCGGGACGCGGACTAAGGGCAGGGCGGCCACGCTCTCGCTCGAGCCCTCGATCGAGTCCGGCTGCGGCAGGCCAAGCTTGTCTCGCAACACGGCGACCGACGCTTCGTCGCCCCGGTTGTTGCTGCCTTGTTCCAGGATCAGCACCGCGGCCATCAGCGGAATTCGCAGCTGGGGATCGGCGGCCGCTTCGCGCGGCGTCTTGCCCCCGAGACCGGGCCGCGGCACTTCGGGCCAGCGGTCGCTGATCGCCACGTGCCGCTCTTCGGCCACAAGTTTGCGCCGCTCCGTGATCGGCGTGTCGATCGGGAAGTGCCACCGCCAGTTCAGCGCCTGCTCGGTCGGCGTGATCGAACCGACCACGCGCTCTTCGATCAATTCGCCGAGCGCGTCGGCACCCGCTTCGCCGAGTGCCGCTACCGATCGCTCAAAATTCGGGCCCTTGTCGGTCGTCAGCTCCAACCGTTCCGGGCGATTCGTCTGTCGGCCGAAGATCGAGATCACCCCGGCCAGGCTCGGCACATCGGAGCGCGCAATGCCGAGCCCCGACTCCGGCAGCGGACGATCCAACAGCACGTACGTGTGCCGCGGCCGGGGCTGGTCTTCTTTGAGCTGCGCCGGATCGACCTCGAATGACTGCGTGCGGCGGTCGGCGGCGAGTTTTTCGACCAGCGCGTCGAGATCTTTGATTTCATAACTCCGCACGACCGAATCAAGCGTTTCCTCTTTGGCTTCGTTGTCGAGCAGCTGAGCGATCGCCTCGGCCTCGACCGCGTCATCGAGCGGCACCGGCATCTGGGCGTAGGCGTGCAAACCGGCCACGAGCGCCCGATCGTCGGCCAGCCGACCCGCGAGCACCGCGCGGTTGTAGAGCAGCGTCGGCTCGGCGCCGTGCGTGCCGCCCAGCCGGTCGATCGCAGCGGCCGCTTCGGTCCACTTGCCCAAGTCGGCGAGCCGCGAGGCCTTTTCGGCCTCAGTCTTCCAGCTCGCATCAGCGGGCCAGTCGCGCAGCCGCAGATTGTCGCGCAGTAGCAGCGGCAAGCCCGAATAGTGATTTAAATTCACCAACAGCTCGAGCGCCCGGGGATCATCCGGCGGCGCAAGCGCGACGTGCAGCCACAGATGGGCCTGGGCCGCGACGATGTGCCCGCCTCCCAACAGCGCCCGGCCGACAACACCGATCGCCTCGTACACGCGCTGCGGCATCTGGCGCTCAATGAGCGCGAGCGCTTTCTGCAACGGGGCGACGGCCGCCTTGCCGCCTTCGGTGGTGGCCAAGAGCATTGCCTGGCAGGCGTGGGCCGACGGGTTTTGCGGATCGGCCTTCAACAGCTCGTCGACGGTCGCCTGGGCGGCCTCGGTCTCGTGGAGCGCCAGCTCGAGCGTGGCTTTCAGATCGAGCACCGAAGCGCGGCCCGGATACCTGGCCAGCGTCTGCTCGGCATGCCGCAACGCCGCGCGGGGCTGATCGCCCTCGATCATGCGGTGAATTTTCTCGATGTCGCCCACCAGATCGGAGCAACAGAACTTCACCTTCTTGCCGCTGCCGCAGGGGCACGGAGCGTAGGGATCAACCGCCATCGCGTCACACCGGGGAGTCTAAGAATCGTGCGGGGAGTGCGGTCGATTTCCCGCGAAATCGCCGACACCGCATGGTATCACAGCCAGACCGCACGGGCGACCCGGGGAATCTCCGCTGTGGGAGGCGTCTCCGACGCCGATTGACACAAATATCTATCGAAACGACTAGACTTCGCGATGGAACAAAATCGGGGTCGGAGACCCCTCCCACATTTTTGGGAAGGGCAGGGGCTCACTTCTTCATCGCCGCCTGCTTCTCTCCCAGCAGCTTAAGTAGCGCATGGAACGGGTCAGCGAATTTGGCCACGCCCTCGCGCATCAGCTCCGCTTCCATCTTGTCCTGGTCCACTTTGGCGTCGATGTCGGCGAGCACCTCGGCCGGCGGCAGCTTGTCGACCATCCGGGTGAACTGCTTGCCGCTCTTTTCGACCGCGGCGTTGGTGGCGGGGGGGTTCGTCTGGATGTCGCTGCCGGCGAGCGCCTCGACATATTTGTAGGGCGGATCGCTGGGCTTTTTCGTGCCTGTGCTGGCGAAGATCATCTCCTGCTGCAGCGGTGTCTTTTTGTCGGCCCAAAACTTCGCGTTCTCCTGCCAGATCCGCTTGGCGCCGACGATGCCCACTTCGCCCTGTGCCGCGGCGGAGAGCTCGGGCACGAACTTCTCCGTATACACGTCGACGCGTGACACGAAGATGCTGTACACGCTCTTGAAGTGCTCGAGCGACGAACGCCGCTGCGCGCCGCGCCACACCGCATCCCGCGCAGCCTTGTACTGCCGCATCGAAAAAATGAGCGTCACGTTCAAAGTGATGCCCGCCGCGCAGAGCTCCTCGAGCGCCGCCAGGCCGCCGGGAGTCGCCGGCACCTTGATCATGCGGTTCTTATGCCCCGCCGCCCACTTCTTGCCGAGCTCGATGTACCTTTTCGCTTTCTCCTCGACCGATAGCTTGCACGACGCGTCTTCCAGCAGCGGATCGAGCTCGAAGCTCACGTAGCCGTCGTTCCCCTTCGTCTCGTCCCACACAGGGCGAAACACCTGCTGCGCTGACTGCACTGCTTCATCGGTGAGCTTCCAGGCGATGTCTTCGGCGCTCAATCCTTCGGCAATGTGCTTCTGGAGCGGCGCGTCGAAACGGCCGGTCTTGATCAGATCGGAGATGATGATCGGATTCGAGGTGGCTCCGGTCGCACCGAGCGCACGGTTCGTCTTCACCAGGTCCGGGTCGACCGAGTCGAGCCAGAGTTTGGTTCCGCAGGCAATCAAGGATGCTAGTGGTGAAGCCATTGCTCGTTCCTTTCAGCGGCCCCGCGCGTGCCTGCAAGACAGCAGCGTCGGCGACGCAGGATGTGGGACAAACCCCGCCAAAATATCGCTTCCCCAGCCTCAAACGGCAGTTTGGCGATTCTGGGCCGACCTTTCCGGTTAGGTCGAGTTTTACAATTTCGTGGGATTTGCCGGTTATTTCTACATTGCCGGCGGCGGAAGGTCGATTAACGAATCTCGGGTGGACCATGGTGGTCTGCCGACCGCGGAAATGCGCCCTCAGGCTACTCTCCGCAGCACCAGGTTTTCAAGTCACGCGCCCCACGAAGACCACACGCGAAGGCGGCCGGCACGGTCGGAAATGCCGAGGAGATTGCACTCGTGATGAATCGCGCGACCCGCTATTTCGGGCTCCTGCTGACGGCGACCCTCTTCATGGGCCGCGTCTCGGCGGAAGATTTGCCGCTGCCCGATCCGGACGGCCTCGATCTGCCGCTCGACTCGTCGAGCTCATCGGAAGCCTCCAACTATGACGGCATCCCGCTGCCGGATGCCGAATTGCCCTCGCCCAGCAACGAAGCTGAACAAGAACCGAGCCGGCTGGTTTCGCCCCCGCAAACACTCAATAGTCCAGACGCTGACGGCGCCGTGGCGCCGCTCGACTCTCATCTCACCGATGAAAGCGGCATGGGCGAGGGCGAATACAACGGTCCACTCGACGGCGAGTACATGGAAGGGGACGGAGAATTTCACGCCTACGATTGGGACGGCGAACCCGCCCCGATTGAAAGCTCCGGCACCTGGCTCAACCGCGGCGTGTGGTACACCGAGTTCGACGCCGTCGTGCTCCAACGCATCTGGGCTCGCGGCGACATGTTCGTCGCGGCCGATGACCAAAACGTCACGATTCCGCCGAACCCCTCCGTTCCGGCGACGATCTTCCCGTCGGTCGGCTTGTTTCTCAATACAAATCGCACAATGTACCTGCCGTCGGCCCACCCCGGCGGCGACGCGGGCGTCCGCGGCACGCTCGGACGCTTCCTATTCCGCGACAATCACAACCGCGATCACACGATGGAATTCACGGCCTGGTCGGCAGGCAATTGGGTTGCCGATCAAAAGGTGACTTCCGCGGCGCCGAACGGCCTGTTTGTCAGCTTCGCGCTGGTGGGCGAGAACGACTTCTTCAATGGCTCGTCGCTGCAACACATGATTTACGACAGCCAGCTGAATAGCTTCGAAATGAACTACCGCTTGAAGAAGCGACTGGGCCGCGACCAGATGGTGATGGATCCCAACGGTAACTGGCGACGCGAATCGTCGAACGGCTTCAACCGCAATTACCTGGCCGGCTTCCGGTACCTGAAAATCGACGAAACGTTGACCTGGACCGCCGAAGACATCCTCGTCAACGGCGCCAACGGCAAGTACGTGATCGACACCAAGAACGACTTGTTCGGCTTTCAGATGGGCGAAGGCATCGACTACGAGTCGGGCCGCTGGAGCGCCGGCGTATCGGCCAAGATGGGCCTGTTCTGGAACAACGCGGACGCTCATCAACAGCTCTTGCTCACCGCAAATCCCGAGGACGATTTTGACCGCAAGAATGCGGAGGCGGAGCTCTCCTTCTTAGGCGAGGCGGAGCTGATCGCGCGCTGGCACATTACGCCGAATGCCTCGCTCCGCGTCGGTGCCGAGTTCCTGGTCCTCGATTCGCTGGCGCTTGCCCCGCGGCAGATCAGCCTGGTCGGCGGCACGAACGACGTCGAAACCGGCGGCAATCCCTGGTACATCGGCGGCTTTCTCGGCTACGAGTGCTACTGGTAGGCCCGGCGGCAAGGTTCATGCTGGACGGTTTTTGCCACAAGCAGTAGGTTGAGCGGGAGAAACGCCCTCGACCCAGTGCCTGCCCACCGTCCATGCCGCAACGCAACCTCGTGATTCTGCTGGTGGCGATCGCCGCCGCCTATGCCTGCTTTATCCGCGGCGAGCAGAATCCCTTCGCCCGCTATGTCTCGCGCAGCTTCGACACGATCGAGGCGAACTCGCTGGAGCGCGTTCCGAACGAGGAGCTCTTCGACCGCGCCATGGAAGCCATGGTCGGCGTCTTGAACAAGCACGGCGATCAGCATTCGCAGTTCATCTCCAGCGCCGACGCCGACCCGTTCCAGGCGGAAATGCGGCAGGAATTCGGCGGCATCGGCGTGCGAATCCGCTTGCTCGGCGATCCGCCGGAACTCGTGGTGGTCGGCTCTCCGGACCCGGGCACGCCCGCTGCTCGCGCGGGAATCCGCGCCAACGACCGCGTGCTGGAAATCAACGACACGCCGACGGCCGGGCTCGAAATGAATCAGGTGCTCCACCTGATGCGCGGCAAGCCGGGCGAACCACTCGATCTGCTCCTGCGCCATGCCGATTCCAGCCACCCCGAAGCCAGGCAGCTGGTGCGCGAGGTGATCTCGGTCGACTCGATTCTCGGCGACCGCCGTAACGCCGAAGGGGGCTGGGACTATCGCCTCGCCGCCGAGCCGCGGATCGCACAAGTCCGCGTCACCACCTTCGGCAACAAGACCGCGGATGAACTCCAGCGCGTGCTCACGCAGCTGGTAGCCGATGGGGTCGAGGCGGTCGTGCTCGACCTGCGCGACGACGCGGGCGGCTCGCTGGATGCCGCCGTGGCCATCTGCGACATGTTCCTGCCGGCCGGCAAGAAGATCGTCGAGATCCGCGGCCGCGACGATGTCGTGGAAGATCGCTATCTCAGCACCGGCCGGGGTGATTTCGCCAAGCTGCCACTGGCAGTGCTGGTGAACTCCGGCAGCGCCAGCGCCAGCGAGATCGTGGCGGCCTGCCTGCAGGACAACGGCCGGGCCGCGGTGTTCGGCGAACGTAGCTACGGCAAGGGCACCGTGCAGAAGTTGATCCCGATCGAATCGGGACGCAGCCTCTTGAAGCTCACCTCCGCCCGTTACGTCCGTCCCAGCGGGAAGAATATCCATCGCATGGCCGCCGCCAAGGACACGGACGACTGGGGCGTTTCGCCCGACGCAGGGCACGATGTTTCCCTCTCATCGGGCGAGTATGATGCGTTCGTCGAGTATCGCAGCTTGCGCGATCTGTGGGGCGAGCTGCCGCCCGCCGAGCTGCTAGCCGCCGAAAAGGCCAAAGTGCGGGCCGCAGAAGGCGCCAAGTCGGAGGAGTTTTCCTTCAGCGGCGAGTTTGTCGACCGCCCGCTCGCGGCGGCCGTCGAGTACTTGCAACGCTTGCTGGATCGATCGGCGATCGAGTCAAACTCCGCCTGATCCGCGCAGTTTCGCTTGGTCGTTGTAGCAATTTCCTTGTGCGCGAAAACTTCGCGTGCTGCGCGCTCTCGACTGCACCGATCGGGTGCGCTTGATAGCGAGCGCCAGCGGCCGAAATTCCCGGACATTCGGCAATTGGCTCGCGCTCCGCGCGGTTTTCGCGAACATTGGCACGCCGTGTGCTTCTTCTCAGATGTGTTGCCGCGACGCGGGTCGCGGCGACACGGGACGGAGCTCACTTACGGCTCGCCACGAGCTGAACTCGTCGCCCAGACTTATCCGCCCCTCGCGCATCGCCGCGAGGGCAGCGTGGTCGTGGAACGGTCCGCGGCCGCTTATCGCCACGAAGAATCTCATCCGACGAGACGAGGGGAAAGACACGATGGTCGCCATCAACCAAAAACGAGTTCGTTGCATTGTGGTCCGAGTGCCGGTCGTTGCCGATTTGTTCGCCGAGCGGGGCGCACTCGCCCACGAGATGACTCCCGGAGCCGATCCGTACATCGCCCAGCTAATTCGCAACCTGCAGGACGAAGTCCGTCAGGAGCGGCACAAGGAACAACTGCTCACCGCCGCAGGCAAACTGACCCGCGAGGCCCGCTTCGCAGACGCCGACCTGGTCGGCGACTTGGAGTGGCCGTGGTTCGACATGCCGGGCGACGAAGAGCCGCTGGGCGAAGAGAACGTCCCCGAGTTCGGCAACGAGAATTGACCTTCGCGGAGAAATCCGGCGAAGATCGCCGGACTATATAGCCGCGGCATCTTGCCGCGGGAAAAATTCGGCATCCTGCCGCGCAACAGGTCCAGCCTCATCCTGCGAATTCGCCCCCATCACCACCGCCCGCAATTCCGCGGCCAGATAGAACGACCCCGCAATACACACAAGCTCATCGGGTTCCGCAGAGCGGCAAACCGATTCCCAGGCGTCCCGCGGCGTGGCGCAGATTTCGACCCGCCCGGCACGTTGCAGTTGTTCCGCGCGGACCAGCTCGGCCAATTCACCGGCTGGTACCGCGCGTGGGTTTTCTTGATACTGCGTGGCAAGGACGCGATCGAAGTGGGGCGTGAGCTCGCGCACGATTCCCTCAATGTCCTTGTCGCGGCTCACCGCAAGAATCAGCGCTCGCCGCCCGCCGCGCGGCATGTCGGCCAGCGTCGCCGCCAGCGCCCGCGCGGACAACGGATTGTGGGCCGTGTCGAGCACCACATTCGGTTTGCCGGGAATGATTTCGATCCGTCCGGGCAGCCTTGCCCGCGACAGCCCTTCGTGCACCGCATCCTGCGAGATGCACCAACCCTGATGTCGCAATTCGGCGATCGTCGCCAGCGCCACCGTGGCATTGGCCCTCTGGTGCGCGCCAGGCATCGCCAGCCGCACGTTCCCCGGCAGCGGCGTGTGTTCCACGTGAATCAGTCGGCAACCATGTTCCTGAGCGACGCGCTCGATCACCGCGAGCGGCTCGGGGTGCGTGACCCCGGTCACCACCGGCACTCCCGGCTTGATGATGCCCGCCTTTTCACCGGCAATCGCCGCGAGCGTGTAGCCCAATTGCTGCATGTGATCAAATCCGATGCCCGTGATCACCGACACGACCGGCAGGCAGACGTTCGTCGAATCGAGCCTTCCGCCGAGTCCGACTTCGAGCACGACCGCTTCGACTTTCCGTTCGGCGAAGAGCAGCAAGGCGATGGCCGTCGTACATTCGAAATACGTCGGCCCGCCGTGGGCGTCGCCCGCCGCCAATGCCTCGGCATCCATCGCGGCCACCACCGGCCGCAGTTGATCAACCAGCGACACGAACTCGGCCGCGGAACACTGCGCGCCATCGACGACGAACCGCTCCTCGATCCCCTCCAGATGGGGCGAGCTGAACACGCCAGTGCGATAGCCGGCCGCCGTAAGCACCGCCGCGATCATCGCCGACGTCGAGCCTTTGCCCTTGGTGCCCGCCACGTGGATGATCTTGAGCCCGGCATCGGGCTGCCCCAACCGCACCAACAGCGTTCGCATCCGGTCGAGCTTAAGCTGCCGCTCATTGTACGGCGCGACCAGCGTCCGCTCAAAGTTAATCCGGTCCAGGAGCCACCGCTCCGCCGCATCACGGCGCGACGGGATTTCAACTTGGGCCATTGCTTGCAACATTAACGTAAATAAATCGCTTGCGGTTTAGCTCACGTCGTAAACATTACACTCGGGGTCGGGGACGACCCGGCTCGCTCCGTTCATTAATCAATTTGCAATTTTCGTTTTGCAATTTGCAATTTTGCCCCTTCACCACTTATCCTGCCCCGTAATCGCAGTAACGCTCGTCCACCAATCGCTCTCCGGCTCCAGCCGCTTCTTCTGCCCGATCGACATTACCAGCGGCACATGCACGAACTCGCTGTGCGCCGTGCCGATCAGCAGATTCGTCTTGCCGGCCATGCCCGCGTGGGCCGCATGGCGCGCGAACTGTTCGCACAGCAGGCTGTCGACCGTGCTCGCCGGGCAACTGCGAATGTGATAACTCGGATCAAAGTATTTTACGTCGACGTGGACCCTGCGGTCCTGGCAATGAACTTGAATCTGTTGCTTCAGGAACACGCCGATGTCGCCCAGCTTGCGATTGCCCGAGGCATCGAAGGCGGCGTCCTTCGCTGGCAATAGTTCCTGCCCCGCCCCTTCGGCGACCACGACTACCGCATGATGCCGCGCCGCGAGCCGCCGCTCCAGTTTTGCCAACAAGCCGCGCTCCCCTTCGAGCGTGAACGGCACTTCGGGAATCAGCGTGAAATTCACTTCGCCGCTGGCGATCGTGGCCGCGGCCGCAATAAAGCCCGCCTCGCGCCCCATCAGCTTCACGAGTCCCACGCCGTTGGGCACGCAGCAAGCCTCAGTGTGGGCCCGGTCGATCACCAGCTCCGCCTCGGCCACGGCGGTGAAGAATCCGAACGTCCGCTCGCAAAACTTGATGTCGTTGTCGATCGTCTTGGGGATGCCGACGATGGCGATCGGCAATTTGCGGCGGGTCACCTCCTCGGCGATCTGATGCGCGCCGCGCTGGGTGCCGTCGCCGCCGACGCAGAACAGAATGTCGATCTTGTGCTCGAGCAAATAGTCGGCCGACTTTTTCGCGTCATGGGCACACCGCGAAGTGCCGATCACCGTGCCGCCGTGGTGCTGGATGTTGTCCACGAGGTCGTGCGTCAACACCATCGGCGGCAGGCCGGCGTCCGCTTCCAGACCACGATACCCATAGCGAATGCCGAGCACCTCCTCGATGCCGTAGTTCACCTTCAGCTCGAAGTACAACGTGCGGATCACGTTGTTCAGTCCCGGGCAGAGCCCGCCCGCCGTGACCACTGCCGCCCGCGTCCTGGCCGGCTCGAAGAAGATCTGCTCGCGCGCCCCGGCCCGCTCGAAGCCGACCACGGACGGCGTCTGGCCACCTCGAATTCGCACGTCATGGAGCACGCGCTCGTCTTCGCAGACGAAGTCGCCCACCCCATCGTCCGGACAATTCGACATCGGCAGCGGCGACCGCACGCGGCAAGGTCCCAGCGAAGCCACCACCAATTGTTCATTCGTGACCATCAAACCGCCCTCATTTAGCGGCGTCGCTTGCGACGCTTTTCACCCGCCCCGCTCGCCACTGCTATCACCTCAACTCCCGCAGAATATCACCCCACGAGCGGCCTCACAACTTTCGGCATGTTCGGCCAGGCGCCGCCTTGCTATCTTCCGCGCGCCATGTCCCGAGACCGCACACCGCCGCGCGACGATTCTTCCACAGCGAAACCGGCGCCGGAGCAGTCGCCCTTGTCGCTGAACCGCCTGCGGGCCGCGTTCGCGCAGATGCTCGGGAGCAAGGAGCAGGGGGCAGGGAGCACCGAGCAGGGACTGCAGCCGCGCACCAACAAAAAGCCAGCCCCCAGCCCCCAGCCTCCAGTCCCCGCCGCCGATCCTTGCGAGATCAGCCCGCGGACCGTTGTCGAAGCGATGCTCTTCGTCGGCCGGCCGGACGGCTCGGCGTTTTCCGCCCGCGAACTGGCCGCAGCGATGCGCGGCGTAAGTCCCGCCGAAATCGACGCCGCCGTGGCCGAGCTGAACGCAACTTACGAACGCGATGATGCGCCGTACCACATCTTCTCCTCGGCCAACGGCTACGCGCTCAAGCTCCGCGATGAGCTGCACCGCATGCGCGACAAGCTCAGCACTCGCGTCCGAGAAGCGAGGCTGACTCCGGCCGCCGTCGAAGTCCTCTCGGTCGTGGCCTACAATCAGCCGACCACTGTCGATGCGATCGACGAGCTGCGGGGAGCGCCGAGCGGCGCCGTCCTGCAATCGCTGGTGCGGCGGAAGCTCCTCCGCGTCGACCGCCCCGCGGAAGGCGCCTCGGCCGCCCAGTATTCGACGACCGACCGCTTCCTCCGCGTGTTCGGACTGGAAACCGCCGCCGCAATGCCCCGCAGCGAAGAGCTGGAAAAACTCTAGCCGTTCGCGCCGATTCGCACCTCGCTTCGCAACCTTCTGCTCCGCAATCACTTACGCGATTCGCGGCGAGTAGATAGCGTGCGTCAAAAACACCGCTTCCTTGTATTCTCCACCGTTTCCCGCCATGCTGATTTGATCGTCGCCACCCCGTCCGCACCCCCATTTCCCCGGTCACGGCCATCCCTGCCTCAATACGGAATTGACTTACGCGGCACTCGCCATGGATCGCCGACTCGCTCGCGCGGAACTCACTCAACGGTTGCGGAACGAAGCGCCGGCCATCATGGCCTCGCTGTTGTTCTGCGAATTTCTTGAGCTGCGCGACGAGGTTGCTGCCGTCGAAGGAGCCGGGGCGGCCGCGATGCACCTCGACGTGATGGATGGCCATTTCGTGCCAAACTTCACCTACGGCATGACGATTGTCGAGGCCGTCCGCCGGGCCACAGACAAGCCGCTCGACTGCCATCTAATGATGGACAATCCCGGCCGCTACGTTGAAGACTTCCGCCGCGCCGGGGCGGACAACATGACCATCCACATCGAGGCGGTGCCCGATCCGCGGCCCGTGCTCGAGAAAATCCGCTCGCTGGGTGCGTCGGCGGGCCTCGCGCTCAATCCGCCAACGCCCCTGTCGGCGATTGAAAAGTATCTGCCCTACTGCGACCTGGTCCTGGTGATGAGCGTGATGCCGGGCTTCGGCGGCCAGCAGTTCGACGACGAGGCCCTCGCCAAGCTTCGCACGCTCAAGGCCCGCCAAGACTTCACGCCACTCCTGGAGGTGGACGGCGGCGTGGCGGTCGAGACGATCGGCAAATGCGCCGCAGCAGGCGCGGAGCTGTTCGTCACCGGCTCGGCAATCTTCCGACACGACTACAAAACAGCAGTGAAACAACTCCGCACCGCGGCTCTCAGCAAGCTGTAGGAAGCGCGCCAAGACGCAAAGGGGCAAAGATCGCAAAGAAAACGTTCAAAGATGGATATCATTCAATCGCAACTACCTGCATTCCTTGGCGCTCTTTGCTCCTTGGCGTCTTTGCGCGCAAAACAGTGAGCGGTTGATTCAGGCGTTGGCTCAGTAGCTATTTCTATGTTCAAACTCTTACTAATTCGCCCCGGTGTGACGGAGTACGACCAGCAGGGTCGGATTCAGGGCACGCTTGACATCCCGCTTTGCGAGGATGGTCGGCGCCAGGTCGACACGATGATCGAACAGCTGCGCAATCAATCGATCACCGCCATCTACACCTGCCCGTCGCAGGCCGCGCTGCAAACCGCCGACGCTCTCGGCGATGCGTTCGACGTGAAAGTCAAAACGATCGACACGCTGCAAAATCTTGATCATGGCTTGTGGCAAGGCATGCTCGTGGCCGACGTGAAAGCCAAGCAGCCGAAGGTCTATCGCCAATGGCAGGATCAACCCGAGACGGTCTGCCCGCCGCAGGGCGAAACCGTGATCGACGTGGAAGACCGCCTCACCGCCGCCGTCACCAAGCTGACCAAGAAGTACAAGGCCGACGGCCTGGTGGCGATCGTGCTGCCGGAGCCCGCTGCCAGCGTCCTCAAGCACGTGCTCCGCAAAGACGGCCTCGGCGACCTGTGGAAGTGTCGCAACGGCAGCACCCCCTGGGAAATCATCGAATTCGCCCCGGAAACCGTCGGCAGCAAGTAGAAATCCTTCGCGAATCCGTGATTTGGCCGGCGCATCATGACATAGTGATGCCCCAGCCGAATTGATAGAATACCAGCGGCCTAATATCATCGGCCCCGACTTATCCATGCTAGCTCCCGCCATGGCCACCACCGAATCCGACGCCCCAGTTGCGAAGGCTCCCCTGATGCGCGAGAAGCGAGGCGTCCCCGGCGGTTTGTGGCTCGGCTGCGACGACTGCGGCGAAACCATCTACCGCCAAGAGGCCGAACGCCTGCAGAACGTTTGCCCGCAGTGTGGGTACCACATGTACCTCGGCGCCCGTGATCGCGTGAAGTGGGTGCTGGATGAAGGCACGTTCGAAGAATGGGACGCCGACTTGATGCCGGCCGACCCGCTCGAATTCAAAGACAAGAAGGCCTACGCCGAACGGCTCGTGGCCGAACAGAAGCGGACCGGCCTCCGCGACGCCGCGCTCACCGGCACGGGCATGATCCGCGCCCGCCGCGTGGCCTTCGGCGTCACCGACTCGGCGTTCATCATGGGCAGCATGGGCTCGGTCGTCGGCGAGCGGCTCACGCGGCTCATCGAACGCGCCACGCGCGACAACCTCGCATTGATCATCATCAGCGGCTCGGGCGGCGGCGCGCGGATGCACGAAGGCATCTTGTCGCTGATGCAAATGGCGAAAGTCTCCGCCGCGCTCGCCCGCTACGACGAAGCCGGCGGCCTCTTCATCTCGGTGCTCACCAATCCCACGATGGGCGGCGTCGCCGCCAGCTTCGCGTCGCTCGGCGATCTGGTGTTCGCTGAGCCCAAGGCGCTGATCGGCTTCGCCGGTCCGCGGACGATCAAAGCCACGATCCGCCTGGAACTCCCCAAGGGCTTTCAAACCAGCGAGTTCCTCCTCGAGCACGGCTACATCGACCGCATCGTCCGCCGCGCCGACCTGAAGAGCGAAATCGCGCGGGCCATCGACTACTGCGGAAAGTAAAGCGCCTTCCCGCCCCTCATAAACCGCGCCGTTACGCCGACACGCGACACTCCACCGCTTGCGGTTTAGCCGAAGAATCCGACCCGCCCCTGCGTTTGCGCGACATCGAGCACTCCGTACTATGTACTCGGTACTGCTTCTTTTCCCGCCGTTCCGCCCCTTCCGTTCCCCCCGCCGCGACGGCCCACTATACTAAAATTACGGGCCTTTCTGCCGCCTTAGCGCCTCTCTCCGGAACACTCCCAGTGGGTTTGAGCCAATTCTTCAAGTCGATCCTCGATGGCGGCAAGGTCGACGTCGGCGCTCGCTACCAGGTGCTCCGCGAGGCCGTGTCCGGCACCATGTCGAACTTCAACATGGCCCGCGACCGCCAGACGGATCAGATCGTCGGCCTGAAGGTCCTCGACAAGAAAAAGACCGAGGCCCTCGAGGCCCGCTTCAAAGGCCTCAAGAAACCGACCGAGGGCGAGATCGCCACCGTGATCCATCATCCGCGGATCGTCGAGACCTTTTCGCACGGGATGACCACGAACGACGAGCAGTTCCTGGTGATGGAGTTCCTCGACGGCCCCGGCCTCAATTCGTTGATCATCGCCCGCAGCCCGCTGTTGGACGGCAACCGCCTGGCGCTGGCCCGCCACGCGGCCGAAGCGATCGAGGCCGTTCACGCCGCGGGCTACATCCACCGCGACATCTGCCCGCGGAATTTCGTCTGCGCGCCGGACGCCACGTCGCTCAAGCTGATCGACTTCGGACTCACCGTCCCGGCGGAAAAGGAGTTCATGCTCCCCGGCAACCGCACCGGAACGCCCAATTACATGGCCCCCGAAGTAGTCCGCCGCAAGGCCACCGACCAGCGGCTCGACATCTACTCGTTCGGCGCAAGCGTGTACGAGCTGTTCGCCTTCGAGCTCCCCTGGCAGCGCGGCACCGACGGCCGCGCGGCGATGGAACACGGCCAGCACGACGTGCCACCTCTGAGCAAGTACTACCCGAAGATCAACAAAACGCTCGAAGCGGCGATCATGAAGTGCCTCGAATCGAACCCGGACAACCGCTGGCAGTCGATGACCCAGTTCCTCAACGCCATCAAACGCGTAAAGCACGAAGACGCGGTCTAAGCCGCGTCGGTTAACGTCGTCGGCCACGACGAATCCAGCTTTTCCACGCTATGCTTTGCGTAAATCGCTCGACTGCAGTCAGCAATTGGAATCGAGCGATGAGGAGCCCGCAACGTACAATTGAGTAGCAGGAGTCGCCCTTCGAAGTCTCCCAACTCTCCGCAGGTGCATACCATGTCCGCCCCCGCCGACCGCAGTGGGTCCGACCTCGATTCCAGCAAAGAGCCGATCGTCACGATCCAGCACCACATCCTCAGCGAGCAGCGGAAGCGCTTTCCTCAAGCATCGGGCGCCTTCTCCTGGCTGCTCTCCGCGATCACGCTCGCCACGAAAATGACGCAGGCCAAGGTGGCCCGAGCCGGGCTCCTGGACGTGATCGGCGCTGTCGGCCGCGAGAATGTGCAGGGCGAAGTCCAGCAAAAACTCGACGTCTACGCCAACAACGCGCTGATCCATTGCCTCGGCGTGCGCGAGAACGTGGCCATCATCGCCTCCGAGGAAAACGAAGAGCCGATCACCTTCGACGGCCGCTCCGGACCCGGCAAGTACATCGTGCTCTTCGACCCCTTGGACGGCTCGTCGAACATCGACGTGAACGTCAGCGTGGGCACGATTTTCTCGATCTTCGCGCTACCGGAAGACGACCGCTACGCCGACGCAACCGAAGCCGCACTGCAAAAGGGAACCGAGCAGCTCGCCGCCGGCTACGTCATCTACGGCTCGAGCACGATCATGGTCTACAGCACCGGCCACGGCGTGCACGGCTTCACGCTCGACCCGACGGTCGGCGAATACGTGCTCAGCCACGAGAACATCCGCATGCCGGCCGAGGGCAACACCTATAGCTCGAACGACGCCTACTGGGAAACGTTCCCCGTCTGGTACAAGGATTATCTCACCCATCTCCGCAGCGGCCGCACCGGCCGCAAGTATTCGCTCCGCTACATCGGCTCGCTCGTGGCCGACTTCCACCGCACGCTCGTCCGCGGCGGCGTTTTCCTGTACCCACCGACCAAGTCCCACCCCGACGGCAAGCTACGACTGATGTACGAGGCGAACCCCGTGGCGTTCATCGCCGAACAGGCCGGCGGTCTCGCCACGAGCGGTCAACAGCGAATCCTCGACATCGAACCCAAGAGCATCCACCAGCGCACGCCCTTGGTGATCGGCAGCCGCGCCGAAGTCGAGCTCTTCCAACAATACGCAAGCGCAACGACGCGTAACCGCGAACTCTAACTTGAATTTCGAACGGCCCATCCCCACGTAACCCGCGCTTAAACCGCTTGCGGTTTAGCTCACCACTAGCGACCAAACCGCCCCGACAAATTGCCACCTCGCGCACCCGCGTTCTCTCCAAGCGACGCCAACCGCCACCGCGGAATTTCCCCATCGCCGGCCAATTGTGACCGCCGACCCCGAGTGCTAGACTGCCCAATCGGTGTTTGTTGGGTCGACGGCCGCGCGTGCGTCACGATTCCCAGCTGACGCATCGCTCTTGTCCTTGGGCTCGAATGAATCTTCTTCGGCTCGCGCAGTCGCCCCAGCGACTTTTCCACTTCTATCCACAGGAGGAACGAAATGCCTGGACTACTTGAAGCACTGCTTGGAGAAGATTCCGAAACGATCGACAAGGTCCGCACCAATACCGGCATCGATCGCAAGCAAGCCCAACAGGCTTACGGCGCGGCCGTCGGCACGATCCTCCGCGGCCTGGAGGCCAAGACCCAGACCGAAGAAGGCGCCGAGAGCGTCTGGGACCTGATCCGCCGCGAAGTCGAGAAGGGCACCGTTCCGCCAAACGCGCCCTCCCCCGACGCTCCCGCCGGCCAGCCCCGCAGCGGCGTCCAGGTCCGCGACATGGATCCGCAAACCGTCGGCGACTTCATGAAAGTGATCTTCGGCAAGGACGCGCCCAAGGTCGAAGGCGCCTATGGCAAAGTGATTACGCTCGACCCCGCCACTTCGCGGAAAGTGTTCGAGAAAGTGCTCCCCGCGGTGCTCGGAGGCGTGTTCGGCGCGGCAAAGAGCCATCCGGACGAGGACACGCAGGCCTTGCCGCAAGTCGTCGGCGACGCCCGCCGCGAAATCGAACAGCGGCAGCCCAGCGCCGCCGGCATCTTCGAGGCGATCCTCGACCGCGACGGCGACGGCGACGTCGACCTGGAAGACCTCGCCGGAATCTTCATGAACAAACCGCGCTAAAGCGGCCAGTTGGTGAAGAGAACCAGACTGTCAAGAAATAAAGAATTTGCGATCGCCGGGGGTGTCCCGCTTGTTCTCGCGGGATGCCCCCGTACAATTTCACTTCCTTTTCGGCGACAGGCGGATCGTCGGCTTCCATCACCTCCTTCACGGAACGCACCATGCCTCAACTCACTCCCGCCGGCGAACAAGTTGTCCGCGATCTCTCACAGCGCACCGGCTTCAGCCCCGATGCGGTGACCCACATGCTCACCGCCGTGCTCAATGGCAACGGCTCGGCCGCGCAGTTCTCTCACCCTGAGTTCGGCGGCTCGGGTCAATGGATGCGCGGCGGCATGATCATGATCGGCGACATGTTCAACAACCAGCTCAAGGGCCGCGTCGATTCCCTCTGCTCCGAAATCTCGAACATCCTGGGCAGCCAGCCCGGCCTCCTCCACAGCGGCAGCTTTCAATCGCAGACACAGTCGAGCGGCCCGAACTCCGGCGACCTGTACGGACTGCACGGCCAGTCGGACCTGTTCGTTCCCGACCCGCGTTCCAATTGGTATCCGCAGGAACTCGGTGCGCCCTCGGCCATCGGCGCCCAGAACAATGTTCGCTACGCCTACTTCGCCAATGCGCATCGTCTCGCGGTCGACTCGGGCGGCGACGTCTGGGTCTATGACACACTCAACCATCAGATCGGCGGCTTCTCGCAGCAGCAGGGCGGCGCGAGCTCGCTCACCTTCAACAGCCAGTACGGTCCAGTGAACGTCACCAGCCTGCCGGTCGTCTACCGGCACGGCCAGCTCGTCCCACCCTCGGCGCCCAATGTCCCCTCGAATCCGTCGAACGGCCTTGGCGGCGCGAATCCGCTCCCGCCGGCCGACATCTACCAGGCCATCGAACAGCTCGGCAGCCTGCGCGACAAGGGCATCCTCACCGACGACGAGTTCTCTTCCAAAAAAGCCGAATTGCTCAGCCGGATCTAGGCGAAGTATTCCGATTGCGGTTCCGGCCCAACCCTAATCTGCCGGTTGGATCCTTGGCTGCGTCGGCGTGCACCTTGATGGTTAATCCTGTGCGATCGAAGTGTCATTTTGCGGCCGCCAGTTAACGTGCATATCCTCGTGCAGCTTCGGTCGCGATCGGAGGGTACTGGAGCCGCAATATTAATCGCAGCTTTGAAAACAGCTTCGTCGTAAGCTTCCGCATGATCCCGGACAATCGCAATGACCTGGCGCGACACATTTCTCCGCTGGTTCGGTCCTGGAATGTTAGGCGGGATCACCTTCGGCAATTGGTTTCGAGTATTGAGGGACAACCGCTTCGACGTTTCGCCGCGACAGCTGATGCGGGCGATGGCCATTACCGCGCAGAGCGCGCAGAACAGCGTGATGCGAAGGGTCGAAGATTTGTGTTACGGCACGTTGGTTCGCGAGACAGAGATTGTGCCGCCGCTATTTATTCTGGGACATTGGCGTAGCGGCACGACCCACCTGCACAACCTGCTCGTTGTGGACAATCGTTTCGCGTGCCCCAACAACTATGACGCGCTTTTCCCGCACTCGCTGCTGTCGATGGAGCGCGTGCAGTCGCCGTTCATCCAGTGGTTCTTGTCGCCGCGCCGTCCAATGGACAACGTGGCATGGACGATGCGGTCGCCCCAGGAGGATGAATTTGCGCTGTCCGTGATGACGCTCATGTCACCGTGCATGGGGTGGCACTTCCCGAACCGACGTGACTACTACGACCGCTATCTCACGTTTCGCGACGTTGACGAGGTTGAGGTTAAGCAGTGGAAGTTAGCGATGCTGGCTTATTGCAAGCGATTGAGTTGGAAATACAAACGGCCGCTCGTGCTCAAATCTCCGCCGCACACGGGACGAATTCGTCGGCTGTTAGAAATATTCCCCGACGCGAAATTCCTCCACGTTCACCGCGACCCGTACGCGGTCTTCGCATCGACGCGAAAGATGTTGACCGTAAACTTTTCGTTGCACTGCCTGCAGAATCCGCCGGTAGGGGAGGAACTGGACGCGTGGATCATTCGGCAGTACTCGGCGATGCACGAGGCATTTTTCGAAGAGCTCGATTTAATCCCGTCATGGAACTATTACGAACTCCCTTTCACGGAGCTCGAAGCCGACCCGATTGGCCAGTTGCAGCGCGCCTACGAGGCATTGGCTCTCCCCGAGTTCTTCCCGGCTCGCCCAAAATTCGAGCGTTATGTTGAGAGTATTCGAGGGTATCAGAAGAACAAGTTTCCAGAGCCAACCGTGGCGCTGCGGCGTCGACTAGCGGACGCATGGCGCCCCTGTTTCGAGCGCTGGGGGTATTCGTTCGATCCGACAACTAACCAATGATGCGGCGCGGTCGAATTGTGCCCCACCGCGAACGGCGTGAAAGGCCACATTTGATCGGTGATCGGCGAAATAGGTTTTCACAGCCGACGAACTCGATCGACCGTCCGTCTGCGCGAGCAGAAGAGTGTCTTCTGTGCTCGCTAGTCTCGAACTCACGGCTGCGAGAAACCATTGTCACACACAGTCTCGAAGCAAACGAACCGATCAATTCCATTCCATCGATTCCCATGCGCCAATTCCTGCCATTAGTAGCTCCACACCGGAACAGTCTGCGCGATCCGCAACAGTCGGCGTTCAGCAGCGTCTCCCTCACCGACGACGAGTTCTCTTCCAAAAAGGCGGAACTGCTCAGCCGGATCTAGCCGCAATGTTCAGATCGCTGTTCCAGCCCAATTTTGAGGGGTGGCTGGCGGTCGAGTCCGCCGCGGCGGACGAGCCCCAGCGCATCGCGCAAAATGTCTTGTCGGCGGCGTCAACACGACCCGACGGTTCGACTCCTACGCGACAATTACGTCTCCAAGGAACAAAATTTGACACTGCGCAGCGAATAAAATAAACTCATTCTCACTCATTATTTCTTGAATCCATCGACGCGTTGTTCGAGTCCGGGCGGTCTCACACGCTGTGGGCCGATTCACGAGGGAGTCCAGGGAGGCGTCGACGCTCTATGTCGCGAACTACCCGTCCGCATTGGCTCTCGTCGGCACGCCGTCGCGTGGAGCGGGTTTTGGCGAAGCGACGAGCGTCCCGTGTGCAGTCGCCCCTCGCGCGCCACCTGCGAATCGAGCCGCTGGAAGAACGCTTGGCGCTGGCGGTCATCACCGTCGACAGTTTGGCCGATGGCGTCGTCAATCTGGCCGACGCGACCGTAACGCTGCGCGACGCACTCGAAGCAGCCAACAACAACGTACAAGTCTCACCGGGGGGACCAATCGGCAGCGGCGCCGATGAAATTCGCTTCCAATCCGGCCTCACTGGTACTATCACGCTACTCGAAGGCCAGCTGAGCATCACTGACGATCTGATGCTCACCGGGCCTGGCGCGAATTTGCTCACGATCCATGGCAACAATGCGTCGCTCGTCTTTCTGGTGACCGATCAGCAGGCGCCCGTCGCCAAGACCGTCACCATCAGTGGGCTGACAATCACCGGAGGCAGGAATCTGGCAGGCAGCGGCGGAGCGATCTTCAACGCGGAAAATCTCACCATCCAGAACTCCACGCTTACCGGCAATCAGGCCGTCAACGGCGCCGGCATCTTCAATCTCAACTCGGGCACGTTGTTGGTCCAGAACAGCACCGTCAGCAACAATACGGCCAACGCCGCGGGCGGATCCGGCGGCGGCATATTTAACAACAACACGCTGATCGTGAAGAACAGCACGATCAGCGGCAACACGGCTGGCATCGGCAGCGGCATCTACAACCAGACCTCTAGCACGCTGACGATCCAGAACAGCACGATCAGCGGCAACCGGGCGAATGCAACCGGTGGCGGGATCGTAAACGCCGGCACGTTGACCATGCAGAGCAGCACGGTTACCCAAAACCACACCTACGACAACGGCGGCGCCAACACTCCCAACACCGGCGGCGGCGTCTTTTATAAAAACAATACGATCAGCAACGGCACGACCACGTTGCACAACACGATCGTCGCCGACAACTACAAGGGCAGCGGCACAACGATTGAGGATAACATCGACCTCGCCGCAGCCAGTTCCGGCACGCCGGTCGTTACGGGCACAAACAACCTGGTCGGCATGGGCAATGCAGGCGGCTTGACGAATGGCGTCAACGGCAACAAAGTCGGCGTGGAAAATCCTTTGCTCGGCCCATTAATGGATCTGGGCGGCCCGACAAAAACGCACCCGCTGTTGGCTCTCAGCCCGGCACTCAATTCGGGCAACATCGCTCAAGTGCCCGGCGATAGCATCTCCGACCAGCGCGGCAGCCCGTTTCTGCGCGTGTTCGGATTCTTGGATATCGGCGCCTTCGAGGCGCAGCCCATGAACGTGGTGGTCGATATCGACGCGGATGAAGCGGACGGCAATGAAACGTCCGGCGACTTCTCGTTGCGGGAAGCGATCAACCGCACCAACGCCAACTTGGGCGCGGACACGATCACGTTTGCCGCCGACTTTTCGACCACACCGCGAGTGATTTCGCTCGGGCTCGGCCAGTTCTTGATCACCGATGATTTGACCCTCACAGGGCCCGGCGCCAATCTGCTCACCATCAATGGCAACAATGCCTCGATCATCTTTCTGGTGACCGATCAGCAGGCCGCTGTGGCGAGGACCGTCACGATCAGCGGGCTGACAATCTCCGGCGGGAGGAATATGGTAGGCAGCGGCGGAGCAATCTTCAACGCGGAGAATCTTACCGTCCAGAGCTCCACCATCACCGCGAGTCAGGCCGTCAACGGCGCCGGCTTCTTCAATCTCAACTCCGGTACGCTGTTGGTGCAGAACAGCACGATCAGCAACAATCTCGCCACCTCATCGGGCGGCGGCATTTTCAACAGCGGCACCCTGGCCGTGGAGAATTCCACCATCAGCGGCAATCGCGCGACGACCTCGGCCGGCGGCGTTGCACAAAACTACACCGCCACGGCAACTACGCTGCTACGCAACACCACGATCTCGCAGAATCATTCGGACAACAACAACGCCGGTGCCGAGCCGGGCGGCGGAATCCTCGTCGGTTCGGGCGCCGTCACGCTCCACAATTCGATCGTGGCCGACAACTTTCGCGGCAGCGGCGTCCTCACCGAGGATGACATCAGCGGCAGCTTGAACGCTTCGAGCACTCACAATCTGATCGGCACCGGAGGTTCCGGCGGCTTGACCAACGGGACGAACGGCAACCAGGTCGGCGTGGCCAACCCGTTGCTTGGCTCGCTCGCAGATAACGGCGGACCGACGCTGACCCACGCGCTCTTGGCTCACAGCCCGGCGATCAACATGGGCGACAATGCTCAGGCGCCTCCCGGATTGACAACGGATCAACGCGGCGGCGCCTTCGCTCGCGTCGTGAACGTCACGGTGGATATCGGCGCCTTCGAGTTGCAGCCGCCCGGCCCGGCCCTACCGGGCGACTACAATCAAAACAACATAGTCGATGCCGCGGACTACGTGCTGTGGCGCGACACTTTCGGCAGAACCGGCGTCGCTGCCTTCTCCGGCGCCGATGGCGACGGCGACGGCACGATCGCGCAAGGCGATTACGCGGTGTGGCGAACCCATTTCGGACAGTCGCTACCGGCGGCAGGGGCCGGGGCGACCGGCGACGCTCTGGCGGCCGCACCAGCGCCGGCAAGGAACGTCAGCGAAGTGTCGCCAAAATCCGCGCAGCCCAAAGTTCTCAGCAAGCCGGCTTGGTTTGCAGCTGCAGAGAATTCACCACGGATTCGTGCGCGGCAGGACGTAGCTACGACTCGCAGAAGCATCGACTTGCTGCACGACGATGCCCTCTTGGCTTGGTTATCATC
>JBFWSG010000034.1:0-61028 GCA_050248495.1 Pirellulales bacterium
GGTCGCGGATCGCGGCCCACTGTTCGTTCGTCAACGCATGTCGCTTCGACATCCAAAGTCCTCCTTGAACTTCACGAAGACTCCCACAATCGCTACTCTGCGTCGAGATGAATGTCCGTACTGCCTAAAGCGGCAGCCGGGCTTCGTTGGCGGCGCCTCGCTCGAGGCATCGGGAAGCGGCGCTCGCCATATTCTGAACTTTTGAGGCAGGCATCTATGGGGCGGACTCGGCAGGCATCGCGCTCATTTCGTCGCAATTCTTCGGCACGACGCCGGCTCGGCATCGAATCGCTCGAGCCGCGAATTCTCCTGGCCGGCGACACGTACTTGGTCAACTTTCAGGCGTCCACGACGACGACGACGCCCAATCGCTATCTCGCCGACACCGGCCTGGTATTCGGGGCCCGCGGCGGCGGACTCTCGTACGGCTGGTCGACCGACCACACCACCATCGCCCGCGAACGCAACGCTCAGCCCGATCAGCGGCTCGACACGCTGATCCACTTTCACCAAAACCAGCAGTGGGAGTTCGCCCTCCCGAACGGCAACTACTCTGTGACCGTCTCGATCGGCGACCCGTCTTTCGCCAGTACGCACACGATAAATGTCGAAGGCGTGAGTTATTGGAACGCCGTCCCGTTGGCTGCCAACAGCTTCCTGGCGACGACACACGACGTCACCGTCACCGACGGCCGCCTCTCGATCAACCAGGGCGCGGCGGCCGAGATGGCCACCCGCATCAACTACGTCCACATCGTCGGCCTGCCATCTGTCGCCAACGCGGCGCCCGATGCGCCGACCATCACCGAACCCCACGTCGACGGCCAGCTGGTCTATCCGGGTGACGTACACATGGAGGCGATCGATTACTTCGACGCTGACGGCAACGCTCACAAATCGACGGATTGGGAAATCTGGACCGTTGGGCCTGGAGCCGAGCCGGTCTGGCAAACGCTCGGCATCGAAGGCGTCGAACGCAACCACACGCACATGGGCGACGGCATTTTCATCAATTCCCATGCTGGCCGCACCGATCTAATCTCCGCCTCCAGCCAAAGCTTCGATTTCGTGAACCGCACGATCATCCTCTCCGGCGTGACGGCGGGCGACCAATTGACGGTCAGTGCCACGATGCTCAACGCTATGGGCAGCAGCGGTGCGAATGTCTCCGGCATGGTCGACAATTTCACGTTGCTCACGCCGCTCAATCAGAACATCCTTTCCGACGGCAGCTTCGAGCTGGCCACCTCCGGCACGCAAACCAGCAACAGCACCTGGACGCTCACCACGCAATCCGATGGCGTCGAGCCCTCGGCCGCCTTCCAGTCGGCCACCTGGGCCGCCAGCAGCGGCAACACCGGCGTCTGGTTCAAAGGCTTTCGCGGTACTGCCGAGAATCCAGTGGATGCCCAGGTTTCTCAGACCGTCGTGGCGCCGATCAGCGGCGACTACCGGCTCACGTTCTCCGCCAAGGTCGAAGCGAACTTTGCTTCCGTGGTCGACGGCTTCCAGGTTACTCTCGGCTCGAGCGGTACCGGCGGCGTGCAGACGATCTACCTTTTGGACGCCGCACCTCCCGAATACGAGCTCCGCGTCCGCTATCGTGATGACACGGGCGCTGTGAGCGGCTATGCGACGAGACGCTTCAACGTCGCGCCCGCCTCCACCATTTTTCCGATGGAATTTCAAGACGTGCTCGCTTCGCCCGCGCCGACTTGGATCCGTTCATCGGGCGGCGCCGTCACGCTGCCTCCCGCGAGTCCCAATCAATCGCAACTCCGGCTCGAAAGTGCGGACGGTGCATTGCTCTGGTCGCTGACCGGCAGCACCACCAACAATCCGCCGACCCTGCCACATCATGCCCAGGTGCGTGTAGTGGTCGTGGCCGGCAGCAGCGGGCTCGCGCTCGAACCGTCAAAGCTCTCGTTCCAGGACGACAGCGGCCTGCAGCGAAACATCTTCCTGCCGGCATTCAATCTGCCCGCTGGCGGGCGTTTGGACCTGTGGGTCTCCGTTGAAGGTTCGACTTACTACGGCACCGCCGCCCAAACCGAACCCGTATTCACGAGTATCGCCCGTTCGGCCGATCTGCCCTTTGTGGCCCTGCAGCCCGGCTACGAAGTCGACGTCGTCGCCTCCGGCTTGCGGCTGCCGGTGAACATCGCGTTCGTGCCCAATCCGGGGCCGAATCCAAGCGATCCCTTGTACTACGTCACCGAACTCTACGGCTCGATTCAGGTAGTCCGCCGCGACGGCACGCGACAGACCTTTGCTACCAGCCTGCTCGATTACAACCCCGAAGGCCCGTTCGGCGGCACGGGCGAGCAGGGTTTGACGGGGCTTGCCGTGCAGCGCGACCCCAGCAATCCGGAGATCTACAACCTCTACGTCGGCATGCTCTGGGACAACGGCGCGCCCCCGGGACCCGATTTCCATTATCCAAAGGTCGAAAAGCTCACCAGCAACGCCGGCGGCCTGTCGATGGCGTCCCGCACCGTGCTCCTCAACATGCAGCCGGAGACGCAGGGCCAGTCCCACCAGATTTCCAACATCTCGATCGGACCCGACAACAAGCTCTACGTCCACATGGGCGACGGCTTCGACTACACCAACGCGCAGAATCTGGATCGGTACCGCGGCAAGATCCTGCGGATGAATCTCGACGGAACCGCCCCGACCGACAACCCCTTCTACAGCGCGGCCAACGGCATCAATGCCCGCGACTACGTCTATGCCTATGGCTTCCGCAATCCGTTCGGCGGCGCCTGGCGGGCTTTGGACGGCAAACACTACGAAGTCGAAAACGGACCGAGCGTCGACCGCCTCGCCCAAGTCAATCGCGGCGTCAACTATGGCTGGAACAATACCGATGCGTCGATGACTATCAACGCAATCTACAATTGGCCTTCCGCCCACGCGCCGGTCAATCTCACGTTCGTCCAGCAGGCGACGTTTCAGGGTAGCCAATTTCCCGCCGGCAAGATGGATCACCTCTTCGTCAGCGAGTCTGGGCCGACCTATGCTTCCGGTCCGCAAGCGAATGGCAAACAGCTCGTAGAATTCGTCCTCGACGCCAACGGCAATCGGCTCAGCGGACCGACGAATTTCGTCCGTTACTCGGGCACCGGTCGCGGCTCAGTCGTTGGGCTAGCCGCCGGACCCGATGGACTTTATTTCACAGAGCTTTATGAAGATTCGGGCGCCAACGGCGCGACGGCCGCGGGGGCGCGAATCTTCCGTGTCCGCTACGTCAATCCGGTCGCCGGCGATTACAACATCGACGGCACGGTTAACGACGCCGACTACCAGGTGTGGCGCAACAACTTCGGCTCGAATCTGTACCTCGCCGCCGACGGCAACCGCAATGGAGTCGTCGACGCCGGCGACTACACGATCTGGCGCGATGCCGCTGCCGCTCCAGCCGCCGGCACAGCCAGCTTGGCCGCAGCAACAATCGAGCCAGCCGCCGCGACTGCACCGCCTGCTGTCTTCGTCCCGACCGAAGTGCGCAGCGTTCTGTCGCGAGCCCGCCGCGCCGCCGATCACCGCTTCCCAGCCGGAGACGGTGCAGCCCGTCGCCAGGCAATTCTCGCTGCCTTCGAAGCGCTTGTCGAACGCCCCACGAGACGATTGGCCGCCTTAGAGTCGCCGGGCGTCTCCGCAGAGGAGTTCACCGACGACGCGCCAGCGCATTCGATTGACGCGTGCTTCGAAAAAATTGGCGCTCGCCTCTAGCGTCTTCTCGCCGCGGCGGCGCAGGCTTGTGCTGACAGGCCGACGGCACTGACCGACAATCAGCCGCCCAACTTCACCACAACGTTCTCGATCTTGGCGGCCGGTTGTTGTTCCTCGCCATGGAACGCTTCGTCGAGCAACCAGACCTTGTCTTCGTGGATGCGAAAAGCGAGCCGAAAGTCCATGCCGCCCGACTGGATTCTCAAACGTCGCGGGGCAAATCCCTCGCCGACGGCGACATAATCGCCGAACGTCTCCACAGACTCCTCATCCAGCGGACCGCGCGACAGTCGATGTTCGAGCACCGTGGCGTTTTTCACATCGACGACGATCGTGCCGGACTTAAAGTTGGAGGTGAAGAAGCCGTTCCAACTCGGCCCGATGCCCAGGCCGGCGCCGAAACCGCGATTCGAGCGAAGTTGATACTGCAACACGGCTCGGTCGTCGTCGATCTCCACCGCGTGAAATACGACGTTCTCGGGTTGAGAAAAGAGCCACCGCAGGGGCGGCATGTACGCAAATCCGCGCTGGCGCGCGATGTCGCTCCACGCCGGCCCGGCAGGCGAGTTGTGGTCGATCTTCACATGGGTCCTTTCCCCATCCCCTGCGACGAAGTCGTACTCATAGGACGCGATCTCGTTGTCCGGCGTACCATTCCACGGCGCCGCAGCCAGCTTGACTTTTTTCAGCAGCGCTATCCCTTGCTCCTGAGCTGCCGCGTCCACCGGTGGTCCGAATCGTGGGTCCTTATCCGTTAGCTCGTCCGTCCGGTCGTTTCCCAGCGCATCGCGTACCAACTGGACAACGATCGAGGGCGCCGCGCCATCTGCGCCGGGTACGACCGCTGCGCGAATGTCATACCGCTGCGGATCGACGAGCCGTAGCGGCGGTGCGACGATTTCCACGCGATCCCGCCAGCTCTGTCGTTGGCGCTCTCGTGTCTCCTTGGGATCATCACCCGCCTTCACAACCGGTTCCCGTACTACAGCCAAATGCAGCGGTTCATTTCGCGGCAGCAGTTCGAAACTCCCTCGAGTTCCATCCCTCTCGCCGTTCGAATCGAAGTCGTACCGCTGCAATTTGACTTCCCGGCCGGATCGGAACAGCAGCTTCTGAGTCCAACCCTCCGGCACCTCGCCTTCGAGCCGGACGTAGGCTGCCGCAGGCGTTCCCAGCACGAAATCAATTCGTCGTGGCGTACTCGCA
Organism: Pirellulales bacterium; assembly: GCA_050248495.1. GTDB lineage: Bacteria > Planctomycetota > Planctomycetia > Pirellulales > Lacipirellulaceae > DASYDU01. The sequence goes on from JBFWSG010000034.1 coordinate 4,942, forward strand.
TCCTCTGCATTCAGCGCGGGTCCGGTTTCGTCGCGAGAGACCTCGTAGCGTCCTGGTAAATCGACCGTCAGCAAAGGGGAATTTTGGAATGGCTTCTTCTCAAAGACATAGTGCCCCTCGGCATCGCTCAGGACGGTCGTGCCTCCGAAACAGGTACCGATGCAGTCCCAAATCTTGATGCTGGCACCTTCAATCGGCCTTCCCTGGTCGTCGGTTACGCTACCTTCAAGAAATGGCGTAGCGCTCGCAATCGACGCCGCCGAGAGAACCATCCACCAGCCAGCCACTCGAAACAATTTCATCGATTGACTCCTTTCGATCGGCGGTTCGAGAGGTCGCGTCCAGACCGTGGTTCCGCGCATTGTATTCCTCGCCGCGCTCCACTTCCAGCGTGCCAGCAGTCCTTCGTTGACAGCAGTACCCGCACCTAAAATTGCAAATCGCGCGACGTGAATTCCGGAGCCGGCGCCCGTCTCAGAATGCGATAGAGCACCGAGTTCAGCGTCCAGCGGTCGTTGTCGAAGCCGCCGTGGGTCTCGCTACGGGAAAGATTCGCCGGATCGGGCGCGGCCGACCGTGCGCCGCGGCCGCTCCGCCCTCCACTGTCGTTGCGCCCAGCACTCGCCCCGGCAATCACCAGGCTCGGCCGGCCGTCGACCTTCGCCTGAAAGAATCTTTCGATGTCCGGATTGGCGAGCGAGTTCTCGACGTCGGACCGCACAAAGCGCTCCATGCCGAGAATCGGCACCTCCCGGCGGCGCTCGAAAGCATTGCTCACCAGATACAACAGCGACTTTCCATATGCGCCGCTCGGCCCGACGTTGTCGTCCCGCTCGCCGACGTCGCTGAGAATGTACATCGTCGGCTGCGGACATTTTTTCGCGGCCACGTGCGGCATCACCAGCTCTTTGAACAGCTCGACCGTGATTGCCGGCGCAAACATCTGGAACGACTTGAATGGGATGCCGACGGATAGCAGGTGCTTGAGCGCGTAAGCCGCGAAAATCGCCCCAGCGCTATGGACCACCAGATGCAGCTCCCATTGCTTCACTTCGCTGTCGGACAGCTTCTTCATTGCCGCGGCTGCTTCCCGCGCCACGATCTGCACCGCACCTTTTTTGTCCTTCCGCTTCGATGCCAGTTCGGCGTTTTGCTTCATCTCGTCCCACAGTGCCGTGCCGGGCTTGGCGACCGTGAGCTCGAACGTCCGGTCCTTGGCCTCGACGAGGAAATCCCTGGTCTTCTTCAACCAGTCGCCGACGCCGCCGGCGCGCGGGTCCGGCTCGACAAAAAAGTCTTCGACCAGCCCGCGCAGCGACTCGAACGCCCCGCTCTCCCACATGATGTGCAGCGGGTAGATTTCATTGGCCAGCATCACATCGCGATAGGCCACGATCCGCCTGGCGGCGGCCGCCTCGTCGTTGAGCCCGCCATGCAAATAGAGCAGAATCCGCCGCTTCTCCCAGTTCTTCGTCGTGTCGCGAATGACGTTCTGGAACAGCGACTTGACGTCCGCCTCGGTGGTCCAATAGTTTCCCGTCTCCGACAAGAGACCGTTGTTGCCGACGTCGATCACGTACGGCCGAATGTGCTCCAGCGGAATCGCGTCCGACGCGCGTTGCATGCCGGCGGTCGTGTCCGCGGCCCCTTGGTTGACCCACAAGTCGGCGGCCACGGGCACGCCCAGCTGCGCGGCCCAGAGATCGGCCGCGTGCAGCAGAAAATCTTCGTACGGCAACAGCGCGTATCCTCCCTCGCCCCAGCCGTCGCCCCACGAATTCTGAATGATGAAGCCTTCGTAGGTGTACCCGACGATTGCGACCGCGTGCCCGCCGTCGGCGTTTCCCTGTCGCTCGATTACCGGCAGCGAACGGCGGCGGACGTTGCCGCTGTCGACGTATTCCAAATTGACCGCCTTGCCGCTGGGCTGCCCCCAGCCGCGGTGGACCATTAGCGTGCAGTACAGAATTCCCAACTCGGCGAGCGCGGCGTGCATATCGCGGACCTGCCGATGCATCACGCGATAAAAGGCCCCGCCCGGAACTCTCGCCGCTTTCGCCGCGATGTCCGGCGTGAAGTGCTGACTCCCCTGCTTCTCGATCGGCCAATCCGTCAGCTGGCAGACGCCATGCCGCGCCCAGCCGATCATCGCGCCGCGGGCCGAGGAACCTTCGTACTCCTCGCCCGGCCACTCGTCGTAGCGGCGGGCCATCTCGTACAACATCCGCGGGCTCACCTGGCCGGGCAGGTTGCGGCGATTGAGTTGGAAGTTTACCACCGCCGCCAGAGCAAAACCCGTGCACGCGCCCTCGCGACCCTGGTTCAAAATCTGGGGCACCGACTCGCAGCTGACCACCCGATCGGGCAGCGGTGCGAGGCTGGGCTGGTAAAACCAATCGCGAATGTCGATCCGATCGGGTGCCGCGTCGAACTTCCTCTTCAGGTGTTCTTCGGTGGTCACGGGGGCCTCCGGCTCGCGCTGATCGGTGGCCGCTGGGCGCGTTGTCTTCGGGAACGAGTCGTCTTTCTTCTTGGTGTGCGAACGTCGGGGACGGCGACGAGTAGCGCTTTTGGCCATGGATGAAACCCTCGATTTCCGCGTCGAGCAGCCGACCATCAGCCGGAGCGGCTCCTCAAATTAGGGTGCATTGCTCCGCAATTGGTGGGCCCATTGTAGAGGGGGCCGCACAGAGAAATCAATTACCGCGGAGAATTTTGCGAAGGTCTTTATGGACGCGACGCTCCCGTCTCGTCGCAACCAGCTTGCGCGGCAACCGGCCGATTTCAGACAACCGGCGGAGTGTTGGGAAGTGGCAGTCGGACGTTGCCGCGCTCGGCCAGCGGTCAGCCTTTTGCCGCAAGTTCCTGCGACGCTGCCGACTCGCCCAGGCAAATCGTGTCGCCGCCGCGCTCGCTGGCCCGCTTCATTGCTGCTTCGGCGCTCCGCATCACCTCGATCACTCCCGGCCCAACCGACGAATTGGCGACCCCGATGCTGGCCGTGATGTTCCATAGGCCGTCGCCCATCCGCACCTTGCACTGGCGAACTTGCGACTGCAATCGCTCCGCCACCGCCAGTGCGTTCGCCTCGTCCACGCCCGGCAGCATCATCGCAAAGATGCCTTCTTGGAATTCGCACCGCTCGTCCATGTCGCGGGTCACCGCTTCGAGCATGCGTGTGAGCACCTGATGGAGGAACGCTTCGGCCGGACCACCAAACCTCCCGACCAGCTGTTGCGACTGGTCGATCCGCAGCACGAACACGCTCACCATCGCTCCGCCCCGCTTCCATTCCGCGATCCGCCGCTGCAGATTCGCCAGGAACAGCGACCGGCCGGAGAGCGCCTGGCCGTCCGGCGTCGTGGCGGCATCGGCCGGCTTCTGATCCTCGCCATCTTCTCCCGTGAGCTTGCGGCGGAACATGCTGGAGAGTTGCGTCGTGTTGTTCGAGCTGTCATCGCGCGACTTGAACGCCGACGACACCGGGAAACACTCCTTGCCGTCGTGCCAATAACAGATGTTCCCTCCCGCCTGCTTGGCCGCTTGCAGCGATTGGTCGGCCCGCCGTTCCAATTCGGCCGGCGTCTCTTCCGGCAGCCACTGCGCCACGCCCACCCGCGCCGTGAGCCGCAGAGGATTGTTGCCGTGCCCAAACTCGGTCCGCTCGATCGCGGCCCGCAACCGGTCGGCAACCGGCAACGAGTCGTGCAGCGTCGTCTGCGGCAGCACGATCGCATAGGTATCGCCCGCATAGCGGGTCACCATGTCGCGGCCGCGCATCAGCTGCTTGATCACGCCGGCCGCCTCGCGCAGGATCACGTCGCCGCCTTGATGGGCATATTGCTGGTTGATCTGCTGAAACTGGTCGAGGTCCAGAAACATGATCGTGAAATAGGTCGCCCCGCCGTGAATCCGCGCCGCCAGCTGCTCGACTTCCGCGTCGAACGCCCGCCGGTTCGGCAGCGAGGTCAACAGATCGGTGTGGCTCAGCACCGCCTGCATGTGCACCTTTTCGGCCTGCTCGCCCAGGTGCTGCTCGGTGCTCTCGATCTTCTGGGTCATCTCGTCCGTGGCGTCGAAAATCTGCGCCACGGCCTCGGTGATGTCCTCGACCTTGGCGTGGTCGGCGCCTTCGAGCCCATTGCTGATTTTCTTGAGACGCTGGCCGTGGGTGTGGATGTTTCCCATCAGCTCGGCCGCCAGCATTTCTAGCGAGCTGAGCACTTGCCGGTAGACATGCCGCTGCCGATCGAGCGACGCGAACGTGAACAACAGCCCATACGGATCGGTCAGGTGATCCTGCAGCTCGCCGTGGCGGTTGTCGATGATCCGCTGGATGTCATTGAATTGGTGCTGGACCAGCCCATTGGCGGCGATGATCGATTCGGCGGCGTTGGAGATGATCGCCGGCTCCGTGGCCGAAGCGTCGCGCAGCTCCGATTCCACCTGGCGAATACATTCGATGTGCTGCTCGACGCACGTGCGAACGCTCTCGGTGGCCGCGTGCAGTCCCTGTAGCGCCTGCTCCGCCAGCTGCTTCCGTTCCACCTTTGGCATCGCCGTGGTCGAGACGGCTCCCGGTCGCAGACCGCGCAGCAGCCAGCCGGCGCAAAATGCGATGCCGGCCGACACGACCGATAACCCCAACCCCAGCAGCCAAATATTCGCCATTCCGCGACCCTCTGCCCGCGCGACCCACGCCAGGTGCTCCGCCTGGCACCCGCGGTCAGGACAAACGCCAACGAATCACTCGAACGCTTGAAAACGAGACAAGACGACCCGAGGGCGCCGAGGAAGCTGGCGACACTCTGCCGCACAGGAAGCCTAGCTTATTTTCCGCCCGTTCAGCGGGTACCGGCGGTAGGGGTTGTGCCGCGAAAATCGCCTGGCACGTGGAATGGCATCACTTCGGTAGCTGAGCTCCGCCGCGGCCCCGCAGCTCCTTGCGGGCCGTTGTCGCCAGCGATTCATAATCGCGGCGAATCCGCTCGATGTCGCAGTCTTCCATCTCTTCGAGGTCCAATAGCGCGTTGTGTGCCCCTTCCAGCGCACGGATCAGTTCGTCCAGCTTGATGTGCATCGCCGCCGTGTCACGGTTCTGCGTGTTCTGAATCAGAAACACCATCAGGAAGGTGACGATCGTCGTCCCGGTGTTGATCACCAGTTGCCAGGTGTCGCTGAAGCCGAACATCGGCCCGCTCACGCCCCACACAACGATCACCGCGACCGCCAACACAAATGCCAGCGGATGCCCGGTCGCCCACGAGGCCCACTTGGCGAAGACTTTGAACCAGTGTGCGAGTCTGTTCATGCTCAACTCCTCAAGAGAAAGGTCCCTCCGAGGAGTCAGAGCAAGCGCCATGCCAAAAATCAGCGCGTCACCGGCCTAGCCGCGCCTCAATCCGTGCCTTTCGTCTGCAGGTCGCTGCGAATCTCCATGAGAATGTCGTAGTACTTCCACGCCGCCGGCGGATTCCTTCCCTGATAGTGATCGGCCCGCAGCTTGAGGTCGCCCGTCGAGCGAAGCACCCGCTCGACCTCCGGATTCTGCCGCACTTTCTCCTTGGTCGCCGCCACGATCAACTCGTAGTGCTTCCCCGGCTCCTGCGGACGGTACTCAAACTTCTCGCCTTCAAATGTCACCCAATCGATGCCCAACTTCTTCAAGATTGCGTCACCGACGTCGCCCGCTCGCTTCGCGTCCCAGGCGGTCATCTGCGTTACTTCCTCCCGCGTGTGCGGCCAGGTAACTCCCTCCGCCGTCGCCCGCTCGTCATCCGGCCCTTCCGGATACTTCATCGCCTGCCAGAATCCCTCCAAGCTGGCGTACTTCTTCCCGCGAAACTCGAACGGCGTCGGCGCGAAGTTCGACAGAATTCCGAGCTCATTCCGCTTCGAGAGAATCACCTCGCCCTCGCCCGCCTCCTGCGGCAAAATCTCCCACCGCGGAGCGTCCTTCTTCGACACTTCCTCGAACCACACCGCCGGGTACTGCGCATCCCACGCGACGTCTTCCTTCCCCACAGCGATGGCACCCGAAACGCCCGCCAAAGCAACCGCCGTCAAAACAAGTCGCGCCGCACCCATGGTTTCTCTCCAATTCGCCAAATCTTCATCAACTCGCCCAGTTCCACTCGCAGACGGCCGCCGCCAGCTCGCGCCACGCGACAGTATAAACGTCGCCACGCGCGGGGCAATAATCGCCGTACCGCCTTGGCAGCAAACATGTTACATTGAGGGGCTATCTCGCTTCCCCGGTCCCGCCACACATCCCGCCCGAATCCCGCCATGCGTCGCTCCGATATCCGCAACATCGCCATCATTGCCCACGTCGACCACGGCAAGACCACGCTCGTCGACTGCCTCCTGCGCCAGAGCGGCGAGTTTCGCGCCAGCCAGCTGGTGGGCGACTGCATCCTCGACTCCAACGACCTGGAGCGCGAGCGCGGCATCACGATCCTCGCCAAGAACATCGCCATTCACTACAAGGGCATCAAGATCAACCTCATTGACACACCGGGCCACGCCGACTTTGGCGGTGAGGTCGAGCGCGTCCTCCGGATGGCCGACGGCGCGCTGGTCCTGGTCGATGCCGCCGAAGGTCCGATGCCGCAAACCCGCTACGTGCTCGCCAAGGCCCTGGAGTGCAAGTTGCAGCCGGTCGTCGTGATCAACAAGATTGATCGCCCGGATGCCCGCGCTCATGAAGTTTCCGGCGAGGCGTTCGACCTCCTGATGGACCTCGGCGCCGAACACCTGGACGACTTCCCTCACATCTTCGCCACGAGCAAGGAAGGCTATGCCACCCACGACCCGGCGGTCCGCGGCGAATCGATGGCTCCGCTCTTGGACATGATGATCGACGTCGTCCCCGGCCCCGAGGTCGACGAAAACGCGCCACTGCAAATGCTGGTGACCAATCTCGACTGGTCGGACTACGTCGGCCGCATCGCCATCGGCCGCATCTACTCGGGCGCGATCCGCCCCGGCCAACAAGTCACCCTGATGCAGGCCGACGACAAAGTCACGAACGCCAAAGTCGCGGAAGTGCACCTATTCGACAAGCTCGGTCGAGCCCAGGTCGAAGAAGCCACCGCCGGCGACATTACGGCGCTGGTGGGACTCGAAGACGTCTCGATCGGTGACACGGTGACCGATCCTGTCGACCCGCACGCCCTGCCGCGCGTCACCGTCGACGAGCCGACCATTTCGATGGTCTTCGGCATCAACAGCTCGCCGTTCGCCGGCCGCGAAGGCAAGTACGTCACGGGCCAGCACCTTTCGGCCCGGCTCAAACGCGAGCTGGAACGCAACGTCGCCCTGCAAGTCGCCCCCGCCGAATCGGGCGACGCGTTCCAGGTCTTCGGCCGCGGCGTGCTGCATCTCTCGGTGCTGATCGAAACCATGCGCCGCGAAGGCTACGAGCTCTCGATCGGCAAACCGCACGTCGTGCTCCACAAGAAGGACGGTATCGTCGAAGAGCCGTTCGAGAGCCTGGTGGTCGAAGTGCCGCACGACAAGCTCGGCCCGGTGATGGAGCTGGTCGGCGCCCGCCGCGGCCAACTCGTCGAGATGACCGCGCACGATACGTATACCTACGTCGTCTTCTCGATCCCGGCCCGCGGCTTGATCGGCCTCCGCACCCGCATGCTGAACGCCACCCAAGGCACCGCTGTGATCCACCACCGCTTCGAGGCCTTCCGCCCGATGGAGGGCGACATCCCCGAGCGGCCCAACGGTGTGCTCATCTCAATGGTCGCCGGCCGCGTCAACGCCTATGCCCTCGACACCCTCCAGGAGCGCAGCGAGCTCTTCGTCGCTCCCGGCGAAGAGTGCTACGAAGGCATGATCGTCGGCGAGAATGCCCGCGCGGACGATATGTCCGTGAACCCCACCAAGGAAAAGAAGCTCACCAACATGCGGGCCACCGGCACCGACAAAAACATTCTCTTGAAGCCGCCCCGCGTGATGTCCCTCGAAATGGCCCTCGAATACATCGAGGAGGACGAGCTGGTCGAAGTCACGCCCACGCAGATCCGACTGCGAAAGAGAATTCTCAAAGAAGTCGATCGCAAGCGGACCCAGCGCCAGCTCGAATCCAAACTCGCCGCCCGCTAGGGTTATTCGGGAAGAGGCTGCAGCGCGAATTCAAACCCCGTTCCGTCGCCTGCTTGCCACGCCATTGCCGCCTGCCCGTTCCAGTGACTAGCATATAATACATATGCAGCAGTCACCGCGGAGAGTGCACTATGGAATGTCTTGGACACGTCCAAAACGGCAATATCATTTTCGACCCGCCCGTCGTACTCCCGGAAGGCGCGAAGGTTCGCGTTGTCGTGGATGTATCCTTGCCGGCCGCTGAGGATCCTGTGTCGACGCTGTACGACCGGCTTCAGCATCTGGATGGCGCGCTGACTGATCTCCCGGCCGATTTCGCCGCCGAACACGATCACTACGTCGGCGGCGCTGCCAAACGCGATGGCTGACGTCTTCGTTGACACGTTCTACTATCTGGCACGGCTCAGTCGGAACGACGCCGCGCACCATCGCGCGATTGAAGTGTCGCGGCGACTTTCCGGGCGGACGGTAACGACCGCCTGGGTGCTGACCGAAGTCGCCGATGCTCTTCATGCGCCCCAACTGCGGGGCGCAGCGGCAAATCTTTACGAGACGCTGCTGGCCGACTCCAGCGTGACAATCGTTCCTGCGGAGCAAGCTCTCTACGATCGCGGCTGGGAAATGTATCGTCAGCGGCCAGACAAAGCCTGGTCCCTTACTGACTGCATTTCATTTGTCCTGATGCAGGAGCGAAATCTGCAAGAGGCACTCACCGGCGATCAGCACTTCGAGCAGGCCGGATTCGTTGCCCTCCTTAAGTGACCGGTCGCAACGCGCATCTTGTCGGGATCGTCTTCGCGATTATTCGTGATCGCGTGAACCCGTTGATATTGTTTGCCGCCAAATTGAGTTTCGTTGCGCCTCCAGATCAATAGACGGCGTATTCCACGCCCCTGATAATTGAACGTAGTTGAAGCAAGCGGCAGCTGAGCCGCAGGTTGAACTACACAGGGGCGGGCGATGATCAGATCGAGACTCTTCGCGGGGTTTCTCGCGCTGGTAATAGCATCGGCCATTCGCGCGGAAGAAATGCCGCTGCAGCAGGTGTCCTTCGAGCGAGTCGCGCTCACCGATGCTTTCTGGCAGCCGCGCTTGGAGACGCAGCGCCGCATCCTGGTGCCGTACGCTTTCGCTCAAACACATGATGCCCTCGCCGATCTCCAGGCCGCCGCGGACGTCCTGTCTGGCCGCCAACCGTCGCCCATGCCGCCGCCCCATCGCTATCGCACCAGCGATTTGTTCAAGGTGATAGAGGGCGCCGCCTACCTGCTCGCACTCCAAAGCGATCCGCAGCTTGAGCGGCAGATGGATGAGATCATCGACGTCATCGCCGCCGCCCAGGAGCCGGATGGCTACCTCAACGCGACCCGTACCCTCTACCCTCACACGCCGATCGATATGATGGGCGACGGCCGTTACGCGTTCGTCGACCACAGCCACGAGCTCTATATCGTTGGCCACCTGTACGAGGCCGCCGTCGCCTACTACCGCGCGACCGGCAAGCGGACACTCCTCGACGTCGCTGAGCGGAATGCACGTCACGTCGAACGCGTCTTCTTCGAGGGCGACCCCAACTACAACGGCGGCAAACCGAAGAACCAGGCGGACGGTCACGAGGAGATCGAGCTCGCGCTCGTGAAGCTCGCCGACGCGACCGGCGAAGAGTTCTATCTGAAGCTGGCCCGGAAATTCCTCGACATCCGCGGCGTCACCTACGTGCCGCACGGCGCGGGCGTGCAGTCGCCGTCCTACGCCCAGCAGCAAGCCCCGGTCCGCGACCAGCGCGAGCCGGTCGGCCACGCGGTCCGGGCGACCTATCTTTACTCCGGCATGGCCGACATCGCGGCGGCCATGGGCATCAGCGACTACGACGACGCGCTAGCGCACATCTGGCAAAACATGGTCGACACGCGGATGCACATCACGGGCGGCCTCGGGGCGGTCCACGGCATCGAAGGCTTTGGGCCCGCGTTCGATCTGCCCAATGCCGACGCGTTCGACGAGACCTGTGCCGCCGTCGGCAACGTCTTTTTCAACTGGCGGATGTTCCTTCGGTATCGGGACGCAAAGTATCTCGACGTCGCGGAGGTCGCCCTTTACAACAACGTGCTCGCCGGCACCAACCTCCGCGGCGACCGCTTCTTCTACGTCAATCCGCTCGCCGCCGACGGCTTCACGCCGTTCAACCACGGCCGGCCCGAGCGCTCTCCCTGGTTCGACACCGCCTGCTGCCCGACCAACCTCGCCCGACTCGTCCCACAGGTGCCGGGCATGATCTACGCCATTGATGACGAGGGCCTGACACTCTGCCTCTACGCTGCGAGCCGCGCCACGCTCCAACTCGGCGGCGTCGAGACGCAAGTTGCCCAAGAAACGCGCTACCCCTTCGACGGTCGCGTCGAGCTCAAGCTGCATCCTGCAAAGCCAGCGAAGTTTGCCCTCCGCCTCCGCGTGCCCACGTGGACGGGCACGCAATTTGTTCCGGGAAAACTGTATCGCTATGTGGACGATCCGAACGTTGCTGCAAGCTCGCCGGTGCGGCTATACGTGAACGACGAGCCGGTGGGAATTGCGGTCGAGCGCGGTTTCGCCACCATCGAGCGAGAATGGTCCGCCGGCGATCGCGTCACTCTGAAGCTGCCGATGCCCGTCCGGGCGAGCGTTTGCCGCGAAGAAGTCGAGGCCGACCGCGGGCGCGTGGCCTTTTCGCGCGGCCTGCTCGTGTACTGCGCCGAATCCGCCGACAACACCGGGCATGTCTACAACTATCTGGTTCACCCGCGCGAGGCCCTCGACTCCGCGCGTGTCGAACCGCGTTCAATCGCGGGTCACGAGGTGCAGGCAATCACGTTGGAAGCGGAAGCGCTTGGCGACGCCCGCCAGCTCGCGCCCGCGCCACTCGTGCTTGTCCCGTACTACGCCTGGAACAATCGCGGCGTCGGGTCGATGGCCGTGTGGCTGCCGGACAACGAAGCCACGCTCCGCCGCGGCGCCGTCGTAGTCGACGACAACGCCAAACGCTTCAAATCCGCCAGCGCCTCGCACACCTTTGACGGCGACCACGTCGAGGCGATGATCGACGGCCGTCTGCCCGAGAATTCAGCCGATACATCGATTCCCCGTTGGACGAGTTGGCCCCAGCACGGCAAGCCGCAAACGCTGGAATTCGCACTCTCCAAGCCAATCAATCTGCGGACCGTCGAGGTCTACTGGTACGACGACCACGGCGGCGTGCAGATCCCCGACCGCTGGGAACTCGATATCCAAGAACCGAACAGCCCCTGGCGGCCCTTCCCCCTCTACAACACCGATTCCTACGGCCGCGCCCCCGACCAGTTCAACGTGATCCACCCCGCCGAGCCGCTCTCGGTTGAGCGATTGCGGATGCACGTCTGGCCGCGAAAGGACGCCGCCGCTGGCGTCCTGGAATTCGTTGTTCGGGAAGAATGAATGTCTTGTGACGAAATCGTTTTGGTTGACCAACACAGCCGCCTCTCTTTCGAGGTAGCGGCTAAGACCCTCGTCCTTCGGCGCGCTGTCGCCACACTCGCAGAGTCACGCCTCTACCGCACATTCACCGGATGAAAGATCGGATCCGGCCGTGATTGACGCCGCTTTTTGAGCAGCCGTTCTACTTTGTGCTTTGCCCACCAGCCGACCGACGTGCCGTCGACGTTGAGATCGACCAGGTCAGGCAAGAATTGCACGACGGTCAGCGCCCGGTCGTTCACCTGCGTGCGGCTGAGGTCGAGCTGCGCGAGCGTCTTGAACACGCGCAGCTGAAGTGCCAGCAGATTGTCGACCTTTGAGCCGGCGAGCGAGAGTCGCTTGAGCCCTGGCAGCGAGCCGAGCTCGTCAATCATGAGGTCGATCATTTCGGCCGCGCGCGGCGAATTCTCGAGCTTGACGCCGGTGATCGACACCGTCAGATCGGCAAAGTCGCCGAACGACTGTCGCACCCAATCGAGCAACGTCGAGTCGACCGTCGCGCCCAGGGCCTGCAGCTTCTCGATCAGCTTGCCGACGGCCACATATTCTTCCATCCGCGCGGCGATCCAGATCCGCCGATCGGAGCGGAATTTCAGGTATTCGCCCGCTTCCTCAAACGCCTTCTGGATCCGCTCGAACTCGTTCCGGTCGCCGCCTCGGTCGGGATGCGAATCCTTTACCTTTTCCCGGTAGGCCCGCTTCACGTCCTGCATGGTGTAGGGCGGCAACAGGCCCAGCACGACGGCAAACGCAGGTCGGTTCGGTCCGAGGCCACTGTGAGAATTCACGCTCATACGAGCGATTGTAACATGCCGCAAATCGCGCCGACACCTGCCAGCTCGACCGCTTGCGGCTTAGCGCTGCCGAAGCCCCGCCCCTTAGAGTTGGCTCGCCAGTCGCATGAGCCAGGCCTCGTCTTCCCAAATCGCCGAACCGGCATCCTCGGCAACCTGGTCGCCACCGACTGCCACTACGGCACTTTCGATTTCACGCCGTTGCAGCCGCTTCCAAATCAGCAGGTTCTCATCCACCGCCGCAGCGCCGATTGTGGAAGACGCGGTTGGGACGAACGGCGATTCGACTTCCGTCGTACTGCTGTCGGAATTCCATAGGTACGTAACGGAAGGAGCCTGCGTCGGTAAAAGATTTCCAGTCGCTTCGGCAGTTGCAGACAGTTTAGCTCCGCCTCCCGATGCCGGCTGTGTCGCACCGAAATGGTCGCGCCACACGGAATAATCGCCCGCGTCCACCACTCCATTGCCGTTGCCGTCGGCGCCGCTGCTTTGCGCCACGGTCATCCCGAAGTCGGCCCGCCATTTGTTGTAGTCGAGCTGGTCAACCGTGCCGCTGCGATCGTAGTCGCCCGCAATTGCCGGCGCGTCGCCACCCGAACCGGGCGAGCCGCCTGCCGTCAGACTCGCCCGCCAATGGCTCGCCGTATCGTACGGATCGCCGATGATCACTCCCGGGTTCTCGACGTCCTGGTCGAATGGCCCGATGTATTCGAGCGACCGCCCTTCGCCGTCGGCGTCCGCCGGCCAACCCGCCACGTTGCTGTCGCCATAGGTAAACGATTGCAGCAATTCCCCGAGCGGCCCGCGCAGCGAAACCAGCTCTCCTTCATTCGCCAAGCTCCCTGAGAAAGCGCCCGGGGCGACGTTTGTCACTCCCGGATAAGCAGCCGCAAACGCCGTCTGATCTTTGACGACGACAATTCGTGCGCCAGCGGCCAGCGTTCCTCCGGAAAAAGTGTACCCGCCGGTCGAAAAGTCAGTGATCTTCACGCCGGCCAGATTGATTGGCTCGTCGCCGATGTTGAGTAGCTCAAAGTACTCGGTTTCGTCGCCCGACCCAGGTGGATTGTAATTCAACTCCACGATCCGTAACGGGAACCGTTCCGGCAACGCGAAAGTCGCGTCGATGAGTGGGCTCCAATCCGCGCCGTTCTTAATGCGGGCCTTGACGCGTTTGGCCACGTCGACGTCGACGGTAAACGGTCCCGCGCCATGCGTCGCCGCGGGATTCGCGGTGCCGCCCGCGAGCCGTGGATCCGAGCCGTCGGTCGTGTAGTAGATTTCTGCCGCGCCGGGCAATCCGCCCGGCTTGGCGATCGTGACATCGAAGCCCGGCGCCACTTCGCCGCCGTAATTGTTGAACACCGGCGCGGCGAGCGATTGCAGCCAGCCGGCCGCCTGGAATTGCCCGAGCACCTGGCTCGTGCGGATGGGAAAGAAGCTCTCGATGAGCGCGTTGTTGGTGGCCAGGAAGTCAGCCTGTGTGTAGGGATCGTCGTAATTGCGGTTGTCGCCCCAACGGGCCGACTCGCCGATGATCGCCGCGGTGATTTCATCGATCCGCGCCTGGTAAACCGCGGCCGCCGCGTCCTCCGTGAGCACGCCGCCATTTTCCAACAGGGCCTGCACCCGGTCGGCGAATTTCAATTTGTACTCGGCATTGCCGATCAGATTCTGGTGAATCGCCGTCGGCGCATCGAGATCGTCTTTGGTCGTCAAATTGAAAAACTCACCGCCCGGCGGGAAGGCGTGTTCCTGGTCCCAGGCGTGGAATCTCCACAGCCCACCGGTTCGGTCGCGCGTGGCATACCAATTGTTATGCGACCAGTCGGCCTGGTTGGCACCGTAATAGTGCACGATCATGTAGTCGATGAACTGCTCGACGTCGAGCTGGCTCATCACCGTCTGATACAGCGCGGCGCTCGCCGGATTGTTCTGCACGTCCTGCGTCGCCGCAATCAATTGGGCGTACCGCTCTTCGGCCGCGACGCCCCCTTCGACCCAGGTGTATTCGTGATTCACATCCTGGTTCGCGTGCTTGATGACGTCGTAGTTGTCCTTGTCGCCGCCGTAATATTCCGGCGCGAAGGAGTCATCCGGACGTTCGTGCACGTTGTACAGCCCCCAGTACAACCCGTTAAGATACAGGTGGACGTACTTGCCGTGGGGCGCCCCTTTGCCGCTGGCCAGGTTCTGCAAGTCGGAGAGCACCTGGTCCGTCATGAACCGCGCCACGTCGCGCTGCGCCGGGTTCTGATGATGCCAGGCGTAGTTATACATCGCGTCCAGAATCAGCGTGTCGAACTCGCTCGCGGCTCCGGCGCCGAACAGCGCGTCCGCAAACAGCGGATAATTTAGCTCCGTCGGGCCGTAGGGGAACTTGAATTTCACCTGGAAGGACATCTTGTCGGAATTCCACCGCAGCGTGCTCGAGTGGCCCTGCATTTCCACGCCGACGTCGAGATGAAAGGTGTCGGTCGCGGCGCTGGGATTCATATACTCTAGCGACGCGTACCGCTCGCTCGACGTGCCATGAATGTAAATGCCTTGCGGCTGGGGCGCGGCATTTACCCCCGCTGGGAAGGTCCCGGGCATCGGAGCGCCGCTGAACAGATCGTCCCAGTCCAGCACGAGCGACATCGAAGGGATCGCCGCCAGCGCATCCTTTACCGCCTGTTCGTGGCCACTCACAATATCAGGGTCCATTTCCCAATCGGCCTCGTCGTCGAGGTTGTAACCCGACGCCGTGTCGGCATCCCCCTTGTCGTGTCCCCACGGCGCGTAGGGCTGCGTCACGTCGGCGGCGCTCTGGCCGATCACGTCGTCGAGAAAGATGTATGTCTCGGTGTCGACGTTGCTCGAGGCGTAGTCGGCTTTGTACGCGATTGCGCGGAGGATGGTCGTCGTCGCGATATTGAGCGGGCCCGTGTATAATGTTCCGGTCGTTTCCGTGGGCGCGCTGCCGTCGAGGGTATAGCGGATCTGGGCGCCGGGCGTGTCGGAGCTGATGGCCACTTGAATCGGCGCGGTGTAAAAGCCGCGGTCGACGGAAAAGTTGGTGTCCGCCGTGAAGCCCAGCACTCCCAGGCCGTTGTCGTCGCCGGGCGTCGGCGCTGCCATGAACGTGCCGGGTTGGCTGGCCGTTGCCCGGGTCGCCGTCAGCACCGGGTCGATGAAGAAGTCCTGCCGATTGGTGCTGCTGCTCGACGTGCTGTTGCTGTTCACGCCGTGGAACGACAACACGTTCGCCCCATTGACGATCTCGGGCAAGTAGGCCGTGAGATCGAACGTCGCCAGGTCGAGCGCTTCGTTCACGCGATTGGCCGCGCCGGCCGTCGAGCCGGTCCCCACCTGGTTGCCCGCGAACGAGTCCCATTGCGGCTGCGGCCGAATGAAGTCCTCGGCAAAATTCGCGCGCGCCATCTCGCGGCCGTTCAGGTACATGATAAACCCGTCGTCGAACCGCAAATTCATCGCCAGCGACGTGAGTTGATCCTTGTCCGCGACGTTGAACGAATATCGGATGTAGGTGGTCGTCTGAGTGTTGCTCATTTCGCCGGTCGTGAGCACGCGGCCAATGAAGGGCGCGAGGTTCACGCCATCTGCGTTGCGATCGAAACCGACCGAGCGCGTGCCGGAGAGCCAGGTCGCATCGTTGAAGCCGATTTCCCGCCAGTTGTCGTCGATGGCGGCGCTTTCGCCGGTCGGCACGTAAGCCTTCACCGTGGAACTCGCCCCGACGAGCGTTTCATTAAACGTGCTGCTGGTGCTGGCGCCGCGGCCAAAGGAGACGTCGTTCTCCTGCGCCCCGTAATCCAGAAAAGCATCGGCGATCGTCGTGCCGTCCGGCATCACCAGGGCCAGGTCTTCGCCGTCGTTGCTCAGGCTGAAGTTGGTGTGCAGCTCGCCGGCGGTGAGATTCTTTCCGGAAGCGAAGATCACCAGGTGCCCGCCGGCAGCGATCGACGTGCCGGCGGGAATTTGCCATTTCGCCAGATTCGTGGCGTCATCGGTGAGGTACCAGCCGCCGATGTTCTCTGCCACCGCGCCGGTGTTCTTGAGCTCGATCCAGTCTTGCCGCTCGCCCGCGAAATCGGCGAGGCCGCTCTCGTTGTCGGCCAAAAACTCGTTGATGACGACCGCCATCGCCAAGCGCGGTTCGAGCCGCTCGAAGCCGAGTCCATTCGTTCGGCCGGTACGCCTGCCTGCCGTGCCGCGCGCACGGCGTCGCTTCTTTCCGCGCATCGTCTCCCACCGAAAACTGGCCGCCGGATCCGCCCAAGAAAGAGTCTGACTGAAGATGCGGACCGCCGCCCGGAGACGATCGACGCAACCACCACAAGTCACTGCCTGGCGTCGATTCTAGTTGCCGAAAAAAATCGCGTCAAAATCGGCGCAGTGCGAAAACGAACGCGGCGCGGCGGAAAATGTCCGAATCCAAGGGCACCTCACGCGAAGAGCGCGTCGACCGGTTTGCCCTTGCCGTCTTCGGTGACGTAGAACGGCCGTTTCTCGATCTCGAACATCGTCTTCGGCGAGATGCCCATGGCGGTCAAAATCGTGGCATGCAAATCGGTGACCGAGACCGGATTTTCGATCGCCACGCAGGGCCGCTCCTCGGCGGTGGCCCCGTAAAGCAAACCGCGCCTCATGCCGCCGCCAAATAGCAGCACGCTGCTGCCGCCGGTGAAATGGCGGTGCAGGCCGTAGTGCCGCATTTCCTGCAGCGTCTCGCTCACTGCCCGCGATTGATCTTTGGCCGTGCTGCCCGGAATGCCTTCGATCATCATGTCGCGGCTGAACTCGCTGGCCACGACCACCAGCGTCCGGTCCAACAGGCCGCGCTGCTCCAGGTCGACGATCAACCGCGCGATCGGCCGATCGACCGACTGCTTCATTTTCACCGCGCGTGTGTGCCCTTCTTCGTGCGTGTCCCAACCCTCGAACGGCACGTACTCGGTGGTCACCTCGACGAACCGCGTCCCCGCTTCCACCAGCCGCCGCGCAAGCAAGCACCCCAAGCCGAACTGGCTCACGTTGTACTGGTCGTAGCTCTGCTTCGGTTCGAGGCCGAGATCGAACGCGGCCCGCTCCGGCGACTTGAGCAGCCGATAGGCGTTTTCCATGCCGCGGATCATCGATTCCTGCTGGTAGCCGCTGCCATGCTCACCGAGCGGGCCTTGCAGCACCAACTCGCGGTATTTCTGGTAACGGGCCTCGAACCGCTCGGGCGACATCCCCTTGGGCGGCCGCACGGCACTCGCCGCGTCTTGCGGAAACGGTAGCATGAACGGACCGAACTCGCCGCCGAAGAAGCCGGCCGTGTGAAACGCCTTGAGCTCTTCCTTCTCGCCATGCCCTTCGAGCCGCTGGCCGATGTCGACGAACGCCGGCATCACCGGGTTCCGCGAGCCAAGCACCTTCGCCATCCACGCGCCGAGATGGGGCGCGGCCACGGTTTGCGGCGGCACATAGCCCGTGTGCCAATGATACTGGTGACGCGTGTGGAGAATGTTGCCCAGATCGGGCTGAACATGCGAGCGGATCAGCGTGCCGCGGTCCATGACCTGGGCGAGCTCTTCCAACCCGGCCGTGAGCTTGATGTTGTCGACCACCGTGTCGATCGCCGGGAACGTGCTCATCACCCGGTCGACCGACAGACCCTTTTCAAACGGCACGTACTTCTTGGGATCGAGCGTATCGGGCCCCGCCATGCCGCCGGCCATCCACAGCAGGATGCAGGCATCGGCCATGGGCACGGGCGGAACAATCGCTTCGGCCGCCGCCCCCAATGCCAGACGAGGAGCGCCCGCCGCCATTGCGGCCAAGCTTGCCGCCGACATCGCCCGCAAGAAATCGCGCCGATCAAGCTGGTCCGATTTTGCGCTGTCCATCGTTCTCACGCCTCCGCGAGGATCCTCACCATGATTCTAGCGCACCACCTGAAATTCCGGCAACATGACGATGCACCACAAGGCATCTTCCACGCCGGCCACCGTCGGCGTGGCCCCGGCGAGCGCCACGAGCTTTTGCAGCTCGGCATCGGTCGGCGGCCGCGAAACCGCCGACTCGAACAGGTAGCGGCACATCGTCTCGCTCGACCAGTCGGGGTGATCCTTGAGCAATTGGTCCGCACCTTGCTGCAGCAGCTCCGCGAGCGGCTGGCCGTTGCTCATCTCGACCGCTTCGAGCGTCGTCATCTCCGCGGGACGCGTCGTGACCACCTGCTCCCGATTGGGCCGGCCCAGCGACCGCATGAGGAGCGTCCCCTCGACGATCGACGCGCGGACGAACGGCTGCCGCGCCTTGCCGCCAGATGCATAGTACAGCATTTCGCCAAAAATGGCGTCATCGTCCGAGTTGGCGGGCCAGACCCGTGTCATCCGCCAGATCGCGTCGACAAACTGTTCCGCCGTCATCCGTTTCGGCGCAGGGCCGCGAAACACATACTCGTCGACCGGCGCCGACGGATCCCACGCTACGGCCTCCGAGCCATACACCTGCGAAGTGGTGATCAGCTCCAACGTTTGCTTGAGATCGTAGCCGCGATCCTGTAGATCGGCCGCCAGATAGTCGAGCAAGTCCTCGTTCCAGGGCCGCGTACCGAGCGCGTCAACCGGAAACACAATTCCGCGGCCCATTAGCCGGTCCCAGAGGCGATTGACGATCGTCCGCGTGAGCCGCCCGTTGTCGCTCGAAGTCATCAAATCCGCCAGCGCGGCCAGCCGCTCTTCGCGCGGCGCCTGGGGATCGACGCGGCCCAGCTCGGAAAACAGAAAATACGGCTCCGCGATCTTGCCGGTCGGTACGTCGCAGCGGTGGATCTCGAGCGGCACCTGGCTGTAGATGGCCGCCAGACCGTACGAATCCGTGAGCTTCCAGTGGTCGATGAAACTGTCGTGGCAGGAAGCGCATTTCAAATTCACACCCAACAGCACCTGCCCGACGTTCTGGGCAAACTGCAGCTCCGGCCGCTGGCTGGCGTTGACCTGCCCGCGCCACACGAAGCCATTGGCAAAACCTTCCGATTCCGAGCTCGGATTCACGAGCTCACGGACGAACTGGTCGTACGGCTTGTTGCTCAACAGTGCCCGGTAGAGCCAAGTCGTAATCTGCTTCCGCCCGCCGTCGATGTATCCCGCCCCGGCGTAATCGTTCCGCAGCAAATCGTTCCAGAACGTGAGCCAGTGGTCGGCATAGGCGACGCGGTCGTCGAGCAGGCGACGCACGAGTAGTTGGCGCTTGTTCGGCGCTGTGTCCGCCTCAAAGGCGGCGAGCTCCTCCGGCGTCGGCAACAGTCCGACGAGATCGAGACTCGCCCGTCGGTAGAACGCGCGGTCGCCGAGCGGCTTGGGCGGTGCGACACCCATTTCCAGCCAGTACGCGCCGATGATGCGATCGATCGGATTGGCGTCCGCCGCCGGGGCCGCCGGCAGCTCCGGCCTCCGCGGCTTGAGCGGCGGCTCATACAAGCTCTTCTTAAACGAAAATCCCTCCTGCCACGACAAGCCCGAGTCGATCCACCGCCGCAACACGTCGATCTCTTCGGCCGACAGCGGCGGCGCTTCGAGCGGCATCCGCAGCTCTACGTCGTCGGTCGTCACGCGCTCGATCAATGAGCTGTCGGCGCTGCGGCCCGGCTCGGCCACGCCCGATTCGACGAGCGCGTCGCGCGTGTCGAACGAGATGTCGCCTTCGTACCGGCCGTTGGTGTGACACTTCGCGCAGTGCCGCTGCAGAATCGGCAACACGTCATGCGCAAAATCGACCGGCGCGGCGGCCCAGGCCCGCACCGCGAGCAGCATCGCCGCCGCAATGCCAGCCATCCAGCGTAACTTCGCCTGACCCTGGCTCATGCTCAGGTGCCGTTGGCCGGCTTCTCCAGCGCGCCCAGTTCTTTCTCGATTTCAGCGACGCGCGCCGTCCCCGCCTCCACGCCCTTCTTCGCCCGGTCCAGCTCCGCTTCGAGCTTGGTCTGATCGGTCTTCGCCGTTTCGAGCTGCTGCTTCGCGCCTTCGAGCTCTTTGGTGAGCCGATTCTTGGCGACGACCGGGTGATCGTAGCCCAGGTTCACTTCCAGCCCCGGGATGTCCTTCTCGAGCGACATCGCCGTGTCGTACGACACCTTGGTCTGCCAGAGATACAGCCGCGCCAGGTGCTTCAAGCCGCCGAGCTGTTTGAGATTGGCATCGGTGATCGCCGTGCCGTACAGATTCAGATACTCCAGCCGCTCCAGTTTGCTCAAATGCGGGATCGCGCTGTCGTCGATGGCCGCGTGCTCCAGGTGCAGCTGCGCGAGATTTTTCAGATTCGCCAGCGGGGCGAGGCCGGCGGCCGTCGCTTTCGTGTTCGCCAGGTTCAGCGTGTAGACCTGATCGGCGACCTCCGTCAGCAAGGCGACCTCGGCGTCGCCGGCCGGCTCACTGCGCGGCGCGAACGACACGTCGAGCAGGTTGCTGCCGGCAAAGAGCGGCATCACCCGCGCGCCCGCCGCCGTCAGTTTGTCGATCGCCGCCTGCGGCGCGGCAGCCACTTCCGGCAGCGGCGGTTTCTCGGCGGCCTTGGCGGCAGGTTCGGCCGCTGGCGCCGGTGCGGGAGTCGCGGTCGTTGCCACGGCCAGGGCAGCGCCCTGCGTGATCCATTCGGCGATCAATTTCACGTCCGCTTCCGGCAAAGGATCGGCGCCCTTGGGCATCCGCTTGGAATTGTCCGCCGGCAGCACCAGCCGCTGATACAACTCGCTCTCATCCGGCTTCCCCGCGACGATCAGCTTCGGATCGGCCGCGAGTTTCTCCTGCAGGCCGGCCGCCGTATTGAGCCGCAGCTTCGCCTGGGCCTTCGCCTCGCCGTGACACTTCGCACAATGAGCCACGAAAATCGGCTCGATCTGCTTCACATAGTCGATCGGTTCCGCCGCCGCGGCGGAGCGTCCTATCACCGTTGCCAACACCAACGCCAGAATCCAACGATGTCTCATCGCCGTCACCCCATCGGGAATCGTGAGAGGCAAAAGGGCGCGGATAGTGCCGCAGCGTGCGACCAGAGCGCCCAGTCCAAACCGCTGCTGCGATTATAATTCATCCCGCCGGACGGCACACCACCGTGAAAGCGGTGGCAGATTCCAGGGAAAGCCGCGCGGCGGCCGGTTTTTTGCACAAAATCTCGGCCCGCGTTCCGGTATTCTTCGTGACACCCTCTGCCGGCGGCGCGTATGCTTGCTCGATTGCCGCCGACCATTGATACTGAATCCAGTCGTTCCTGGGGATCGTGACTCGCAAGCGGCGGCTCCTTGATATGCTGACCATCCCCGCGGCCCGCGCCGCCCAATTTCGTTCTTCGCTGGTCGCGAATGTTGCCGCGCTCCTCCTCGCGCTCGCCACCGCGGTCGCCGCACCAGCCCAAGAGATTCCGACCTACAATAAGGACATCCGGCCGATCCTTTCGGACCGCTGCTTCAAATGCCACGGGCCCGATTCCGGCTCCCGCCAGGCCGACCTGCGTCTCGACCGCCAGGACGACGCCCACGCCGCGGCGATCGTCCCCGGCGAAGCGGACGAGAGCGAGCTCATTGCCCGCATCACGAGCGACGACCCCGACCTCGTGATGCCGCCGCCGGACTCAAAGAAGCCGCGTCTGACGGCCGCCGAGATCGACAGGCTCCGCCGCTGGATCGATGCCGGCGCGAAATACGAACGGCATTGGGCCTACATTCCGCCGGTGCGGCCCGAAGTGCCGGCCGTCAGGAACGACGCCTGGGCGCGGAACGACGTCGATCGCTTCGTGCTCGCGCGGCAGGAGGCGGCCGGCATCGAACCGTCGGCCGAAGCGGATCGTCGCACGCTCGTGCGCCGCTTGTATTTCGATCTCACCGGTCTGCCGCCGACGGCGGAAGAAGTCGAGGAATTTGTCCTCGACAATCGCCCCGATGCCTACGAACAGCTAGTCGACCGGCTGCTGGCGTCGCCGGCCTACGGCGAGCGGCTCGCCACCTGGTGGTTCGACCTGGTGCGTTTCGCCGACACGGTCGGCTACCACGGCGACCAGGGACACCGCATCACGCCGTATCGCGACTACGTGATCAAGTCGTTCAACGACAACCTGCCTTTCGACCAGTTTACGATCGAGCAGCTTGCCGGCGACTTGCTGCCGAACCCCACGCTCTGGCAGCGCGTCGCCACGGGCTACAACCGCCTGCTGCAGACAACGCACGAGGGCGGGGCGCAGGACGCCGAGTATCGCGTAATCATGCAGGCCGACCGCGTGCGAAATTTTTCCGAAACCTGGCTCGCCGGCTCGATGGGTTGTGCTCAATGCCACGACCACAAGTTCGATCCCTACACGCAGCGCGACTTCTACAGCCTCGCTGCGTTCTTCGCCGACGTCGACCATTACGGCTCCTACGAACCGGTCGGCAAAAACGTCGAGATCGACGTCCGCCCGCCCGAGATCATGGCCTGGACGCTGCCAGTCTACAACGAGCTGCAGGAAGTCGACGCGAAGATTGCCGAGGCCGAAAAGAAGCTCACCGGCGACATCAGTCCCGATTGGCAAAAGGACGAGGAAGCCCTCACCAAGTTGAAGGAGCGGCGCGTCGCGCTCGAAGGGCAGTTCGAGCCGACGATGGTCACCGAGGCGATCGACCCGCCTACGACGCGGATCCTCGCCCGCGGCAACTGGATGGACACGACGGGCGAAGTCGTCCAGCCAGCGACGCCGCCCTTCCTGCCGCCGCTTGCCACAAAACCAGACTCCGCAGGTCGGCGGGCCAATCGACTCGATCTCGCCCGCTGGCTCACCAGTCGCGATCACCCGCTCACAGCGCGAGTCGTGGCCAACCGGCTCTGGAAGCGGTACTTCGGCCTTGGACTCTCCAAAATCCTCATCGACATGGGAAGCCAGGGCGAGGCGCCGCCCGATCAGCCGCTGTTGGACTGGCTCGCAGTCGACTTCATGGAGAGCGGCTGGGACGTGAAGCGGTTCATCCGCCAGCTGGTCACCAGCAGCACCTATCGCCAAGCTTCGCTGCCGCGGCCCGATCTCGAAGCGATCGACCCCGACAATCGGCTCGTGGCGCGGCAAGGGCGATTCCGGATGGAAGCGGAGCAGATTCGCGACAACGCGCTCGCGGTGAGCGGCCTGTTGGTCAATAAGGTCGGCGGCGCGATCGTGCGGCCCTATCAGCCGGCGCTCTACTACCAGCCGCTCAACTTCCCGGAGCGCGAATACCAGCCGTCAAGCGGCGAAGACCAATTCCGCCGCGCCGTGTACGTCCATTGGCAGCGGCAATTTCCCCATCCGTGGCTGGTGGCCTTCGACGCGCCGGCGCGAACCGAGTGCACGGCAGACCGGATGCCGTCGAACACGCCCAACGCCGCCATGGTGTTGCTCAACGATCCATCGTACGTCGAAGCCGCCAGGGCGCTCGCCGCCCGCGTGCTGCATCAGGAGGCGGCGAAAGACGACGCACAGCGAATCGCCTGGGCTTGGAAGGACGTGCTTGGACGCGAGCCGGAAAGCGAAGAGGCGGCCGAACTCCGCCGCCTGCTCGACGAGCATCGCACCCAATATGCCGCCGACCGCCAGGCGGCCGAGTCGCTGACCTCCGTGGGCATCTCGCCGCGGCCCACCGATACCGACGTCGCCGAGCTCGCAGCCTGGACGTCGGTCAGTCGAGTGCTCCTAAACCTCAACGAAACCATCACGCGCAACTGAGCCATGGACGCATTCCAATATCACGACCGCGAACAGATTGCCCGCCGCACGTTTCTGAGCCGCGCCTCGCTCGGCCTCGGTTCCGTCGCGCTCTCGGGGCTATTACAACCGAAGTTGTTCGCTTCCAGCATCGGCACCAGCGGCGGCCCGGCCTCGGGCGTCGTCAATCCGCTCCACTTCGCTCCGCACGCCAAACGGGTCATCTTCCTCTGCATGGCCGGCGGTCCCTCGCACCTGGAGCTGTTCGACGAAAAGCCCAAGCTCGCGGCCATGCACGGCCAGGATATGCCCGCCTCCTTCACCGCCGGCCAGCCGATCGCGCAGCTGCAAAAAGAAAAGCGGCTCCGCTGCTTCGGACCGCAGTCAACGTTTTCGCGCCACGGCCGCTCGGGCCAGTTGATCAGCGACCGACTCCCCTTCCACGCCAACATCGCCGACGACATCTGCATCGTCCGCTCGATGCAGACCGAACAGATCAATCACGACCCGGCCCACACCTTCATGAACACCGGCACACAGATCGCCGGCCGGCCGAGCATGGGGTCCTGGGTCACCTACGGCCTGGGCAGCGATTCGCAGGATCTGCCCGGCTTCGTCGTGATGATCAGCCGCGCCGGCAGCCGCGGCGCGCAGCCCGTTTCTTCGCGGCAGTGGCACAGCGGCTTCCTGCCCAGCCGCTACCAGGGCGTGCAGTTCTTCTCCAAGGGCGATCCGGTCCACTACGTCAGCAATCCGCCCGGCGTCGATCGCTCGCGGCAGCAGGATGTCGTCGACACCATCGGCCGGCTCAATCGCCTGCACGACGCCGAGGTCCACGACCCCGAAATCGCCACGCGGATCGCGCAATACGAGCTCGCCTTCCGCATGCAGATGAGCGTACCCGAGCTGGTCGACATCTCGAGCGAGCCGCAGCACGTCCGCGACATGTACGGCGTCGCCGGCGCCGATGGCTCCTTCGCCTACAACTGCCTGCTCGCCCGCCGGATGGCCGAGCGCGGTGTGCGGTTCATCCATCTCTATCACCGCGACTGGGACTTCCATGACAAAATCAATTTCCATTTGGACGAGATGTGCCCGACGGTCGACCGGGCTTCGGCGGCGCTGATCACGGACCTTAAGCAGCGCGGCATGTTGGACGAGACGCTGGTGATCTGGGGCGGGGAATTCGGCCGCACGCCGATGGCCCAGAGCGGCATCGAATCGGGCAACGCGGGCCGCGACCATCACATCCGCGGCTTCTCGATGTGGCTCGCCGGCGGCGGCATCAAAGGCGGCACTGCCTGGGGCGCAACCGACGAGCTCGGTTATCACGCGATCGAAAACCCCGTTCACGTCCATGACCTGCACGCCACGATGCTCCATCTCTTGGGTATCGACCACGAGCGTCTCACCTACCGCTATCAAGGCCGCGACTTCCGCCTGACCGACGTGGCCGGAAGAGTCGTGAACGGCATCCTCGCGTAGACCGGTCTTTGCACAGTAGCTTTGTGGGAGCGGTCTCTGACCGCGATTTAGGTTTGTGAACTCTCCGCTATAGCAGCTGCTACTCGTCAATCGGCGTCGGAGACGCCTCCCACATTCGAGATTCTTTAGCAAAGCCGCCGCGACACCCTGCCGCGGACGCTAGCACTGCGGCAAGAATTTCCATAAAACCGCTCTTTGTGATTTCCGCGATCACGCTTATACCTATTCCTCTTGAGCTGAATGGTTGGAAAGGATCTCCGACCGCAAGCTTTTACGCGGAATTGGTCACGGATGGCGCGGCAGATTGCCGCGAATGGACCGCGGCCCGCGAATGGAATGATCGCTGTCGCACCGGCCTCGCGCCCGGTAAGCAATCAGCATAAGGAGATCCCGTCATGCTCGTTCTCTCGCGCGGAGCCAACGAAGAAATTCACTTCCCCAAGCTGGGCATCTCGGTGAAAGTCGTCCGCATCGACGGCAAGCGCGTGCGACTGGGCATCGACGCCCCGCGCGACATCGAAGTACTCCGCGGCGAGTTGACCCCGCATTCCGCACCGACGGAATCACGGGCGAACAAGAACTCCGACCATCAGCTCCGTAACCGGCTCAACACGGCCCGGCTGTCGCTGGAGCTGGCCGCCAAGCAGATCGAACACGGCATGCACGAGCCGGCGCTCGAAACCTTGAGCCGTTCGCTCCGCGAGTTTGACTCGATCGAACACGATTTGCAGCACGGCGGCGCTCCGCAGAGCAGCTCCCCGCAACCAGCGCAGGATGCCCACCCGCGGGCTCTCTTGGTCGAAGACAATCCCAACGAGCGCGAACTGCTCGCCGGTTACTTGAGCCTGAGCGGCTTCGACGTCGACACCGCCGGCGACGGCCTCGGTGCGCTGGTGCAATTGTCGCGCTGCGAACCTCCCAGCGTGGTACTGTTGGACATGAACATGCCCAAGCTCGACGGCCGCTCGACCCTGGACCGCATCCGCGGACAGGAGGCACTCCGTAAAACGCGGGTCATCGCCGTGAGCGGCCTGCGGCCCGAAGACGTCGGCATCGAAATCGGACCCGAGGGCGTCGACTGCTGGTTCCAGAAGCCCGTCGATCCCAAGGCCATCGTCGCCGAGATCGAGCGCGAGCTGTCAATCACGACCTGATCAAACCTTCTCGTTCAAGTGACGCCTCGTCCGCCTGCCGCTGCTTGTTTGCAGCCCAGTCCCGTCGGCTCCGATCACAACGCATACCAGTCATTCACTCACATTGGGGGACGCCCTCGGGCGTCGCGAGCTAAGTTCCCACGGATGGGAAGACAATTCGCACGGATGCCTTCGATGTGATTGAACGAGGCGGGGGAACCAACAGCCCCCGCCTCGGTTTTTTTTGCCGTGTCAGTCCTGGGCGACTGCACCGACAATTTATGCCAGGGCGTGCCGGTTCAACGAATCCGCCGCGAAATCCAACTCGTGCCACGCGGTCGCTCCAGGCACTCCCACCTCCATCGAACGCCCCGCTGTCAGCGTAGTCGTCGCATTTCCGTCGCGCTCACTTGCCGTATTGCGTTCCATCACCAGATCCACGAGCGCTGCTGTCAGTCGGCCCTCGTCGGCCGAAGTCGCCGCGAAAGCCGAAACTGGAACGCTCGAGCTCCGTTGCGAACGCGTCCCCGCGGCCAGCGTCCCGTCGATTCCCTGCTCGAGATACGCTTGCTCGAGCGACCGTGCCGCAACTCGCGCGAGCGTCGACCCATTCGAAGTGGCGGCAGTGGTCGACGCGCTCAAGTTGCCCGAAGTTTGCCCCGCCAAGGCCAAAGCAACAGTCACTGCCGCATTGATGCCGCCGCGGGAATCGGAACCGGCGATGGTGTGGTTCGCGCCGCTCACGATTACCGAACGCAGCTGGCTGGCCGTCAGCGCGTTGTTGGCCGAAAGTGCAAGTGCGGCCAATCCCGCCACATGAGGCGCGGCCATGCTCGTGCCGCTGAACGTCGCGTAGCGACCGGAAAAATAGGAGCTGTAGACGTTGACGCCGGGAGCGTCGACCTGGATAGCGCCGCTGGTGCCAACGTCGTTACTGAAACTGGCAATCGTGCCCGACGAGTTGTACGCTCCAACTGAAATCACGTTGTTGAGCGTCGCACTCGCGCGGGCCGGGTTCGACGGCGTCGCTGCCGATTCATTCCCCGCCGCGGCCACCACCAGCACGTTGAGCGACTGGGCAAATTGGATCGCGGCATAAATCACCGAGCTATACGAGCCCCCCAAGCTCAGGTTGATGATGTCGGCGCCATTCTGCGCCGCATAGCGGATGCCGGCCGCCACGGCCGATTCTGTCCCCGAACCATCGCTCCCCAGCACTCGCACCGGCATGATCGTCGCGTCCGGCGCGACGCCCGTTGAGCCGCTGCCGTTATCGTCAGCCGCAATGATTCCCGCGACGTGCGTGCCGTGCCCGTTTTGGTCGTCCGGATTGTTGTCGCTGCTGGCGAAATCCCAGCCGCGCACGTCGTCCACGTAGCCATTGCCGTCGTCATCGACGCCGTTACCCGCTATCTCATCCGCATTGACCCAAATCTGGTGGACGAGCTCCGCATGGTCCCAGTCGACACCCGTATCGACGACTGCCACCACCACGCCTTCCCCGGTGTATCCCGCCGCCCAGGCTTCGGGCGCGTTGATCGAGTTCAAATTCCACTCGTTGCTGCCGCCGTAGTAGGCCACATCCGGCAGAGCCGTGACGGGCGCGGCCGTCGTCGACGCGGGCGGCGCAATGGTCAGACTGTAGTTGGGATTCGTCGCGCCATTGGCGCCATACACGCGGACATAATACGTGCCGGCCACTCGGCCGTTGAGCGATATCGTCTCGCTGTTGCCGGTGGTCTGCGAGGTCGCCAGCAGAGTGCCGGACGAATTGTAGAGCGCCAGCTGCAGATTGCCCTGCGCGTTTTGAAAGCTGATCGATACGCTGCTGGCGGCCGTGCCGGTGCTCGTCGTCGTGAACCGAAAGTAATCTTGTGCATCCGCCAATTTCAGCTGGCCGATCGTCCGCGACGCTGTGAGCGTCCCCAGATTGTAGGCGGTTGCCAAAGTATCGTTGTTTTCGTAGCTGTCGTCGCTGGCCGCCGGCGTCGGGCCGTCAATCGTCCACGTGTAGCTGCCGCGAGACGTGGCGGCGTAGTTCGTGATCCCGACATAATACCGCGTGCCCGCAACGAGATTCAGCGTGACGCGACTGTCGGTGTTGGTGGGATACGAAACGTCGTCGTTATAGGCCAGTCGGACGCCGCTGGCGGAAAACACGCCGAGCACGGTGTCAACGCTGCTGCTGGGTGTTGTCGCCGAAATGGCGTAGCTGCCGGAGCTCAGCGCGGTGAATGAGTAGTAGTCGACTTCCGTGGTTGCGATAGTCGCGGCGCCGGTCGCGTCACCCGACGAGTTCAGCGTCACGGACACCGCGCTGGCGGGCGGCGAAATCGACGTCGGCGGCACCCCCACCCAGGTCAGTGCCAGTCGGTCCTCCAGGTTCTCGAACTGCAGTCCGCGGAAGCGTTCGATGCGCCGACTTGTTCGTCCCTCAGCCCGTTTGCGCCATTTGCTTAGCATGGTCCACCATCATCGCGGCCGCGACGGCCTGTCCTACTTGTTCCGAACCGGGAGCGCCCGCCGAGGTCGACGCGCACACGACGGCTTCAGAACCTAGGACCGGTTTGGCAGGCCGCGCGTCACGCGGGCCAATATCCGCCGGCGAGCACCAGGCAGATTCCTGACTGCACAACAGTCGGGAAGAGTTTTGACGTCACACTGGGAAAGACGGGCCGGCGGCGCGGACCTCTAGCTCGACGTTTCGAAGCGAATCCCTTGCGCGAGTGGCAGCTGGTCCGAGTAGTTGATCGTGTTGGTGGTCCGCCGCATGTAGGCTTGCCAGGAGTCGCTGCCCGATTCGCGGCCGCCGCCGGTGTCCTTCTCGCCGCCGAAGGCTCCGCCGATCTCCGCGCCGCTCGTGCCGATATTCACGTTGGCGATGCCGCAATCGCTCCCAGTGGCCGAAACGAACCGCTCCGCTTCGCGCACGTCACCCGTGAAGATCGCCGAGGAGAGGCCCTGCGGGACGTCGTTATGGATACGGATGGCGTCGTCGAGCGATTCGTAACGAATCACGTATAGAATCGGCGCGAAGGTCTCGTGCCGGGTGATCGCGGCATCGGCGCCAATCTCGACGATCGCGGGGTGAACGTAATTGCCGCCGTGGGGGACGCGCCCTGTCGCCCTGTCACCGCCGACCACCAGCTTGCCCCCCTGCTCTTTCGCTGCCGCGAGCGCCTGCTGCATCCCTTCCGCCGCTTGAGCGTCGATGAGCGGCCCGACCAGTACGCCCTCTTCGAGCGGATGCCCGATCGGCAGCCCTTCGTACACCTTGGCGAGGCGCTTCACCAACTGGTCGGCAACCGACTCATGAACAATCAGCCGTCGCAGCGTCGTGCAGCGCTGCCCGCACGTGCCGACTGCCGCAAACACAATCGCCCGCTCGGCAAGTGCCAGATCGGCCGAAGGGGTGACGATCATCGCGTTGTTGCCGCCCAATTCCAACAGCGACCGTCCCAACCGCGCCGCAACGGTTTGCGCAACTTTTCGTCCCATCGCCGTGCTGCCGGTCGCCGAAATGAGCGGCAGCCGCGCGTCCGCCGCCAGCGCGTGGCCCACGTCCGCGCCGCCAATCACCAGGTTGCTGACGCCCGGCGGCACAAAACCAAGCTCGCTCACCGCCAGGTCGACAATCTTCTGGCAGGCGATCGCCGTGAGGGGCGTCTTCTCCGACGGCTTCCAAACCACGCTGTCACCGCAGACAAACGCCAGCATCGCATTCCACGACCACACCGCCACGGGAAAATTGAACGCCGAGATCACGCCGACCGCGCCCAGCGGATGCCATTGCTCCATCATCCGGTGCTCGGGCCGCTCGGTCGCGATCGTCTTGCCATAGAGCTGCCGGCTCAGGCCCACGGCGAACTCGCAGATGTCGATCATCTCCTGCACTTCGCCGAGTGCTTCCTGCGAGATCTTGCCCGCCTCCCAGGCCACGATCGCGGCGAGGTTCTCTTTGTGCTCGCGCAACAGCTCGCCCAAACGACGCACGAACTGGCCCCGCTGTGGCGCGGGCACCGATCGCCACTCCAAGAACGCCGCGTGTGCCTGGCTAACGATTTCCGCCAACTGCTCAGGCGTCGCCTGCGGAAACACCGCCAGCTGCGCGCCATCGATGGGCGAACGCGCGACGAGCTCGGCGCCGCGGCCGGCGTGCCATTTCCCGCCGCCCGCCACGGCGCGCGGAGTCGACGAGACTTCCAACTGTTCGAGTGCGTCGTTTAACTTGGGGAGCATCGTCTTCCGTTCCTATTCCTAAATCCTTACGGCTCAACCGATCTTCATGGCTCAATAGTGACCTGGCTCGCGCACCGCGGCGCCGGCGTCGGCCCCGCATGTTGATAGTATCGCCCAAACCGGTTCGCCAGGAACGTGTCGAGATCGACCTCTTCCTGTTTCACAAACCCGCTCTTCGGCAACCGGCCTGCGAAGTGCAAGTCGACGGCCGTGCAAATGCCGGCCGCCGTGGTCACCTGGATCGCACTCCAATTCTCGCCGTCGATCTGCTGATGGTAAGTCTTCCGCGCGTCGCTGATCTGCACCAGCTGCCCGCCGCGCTTGCCGGTCACCGTGCAGAACGTGACTACGACGTCCTGGAACGTCACCGGCACCGAGTTCTCCAGAATGTCTTTGAGGATCTCGCGCCGATCGCAAAGCCGCAGCTCGTTGACCAACAGGTGCATCAAGTAGCGGTGACCGATGTATCGCACCGTCTTGTAGTTGAGTTCGCGGACCCGGCCATCGAGCGATTCACACAACGTGCCCAACCCGCCCGATGTATTGAATGCTTCATATCGCACGCCGTCGAGCGAAAATTCCTCCAACCCTTCGAGCGGCAGCACGTCGATCCGCCGGCCGTCGTAAATCACTTCGCAGGGATTGCAGTACTCGTTGATCAACCCATCGGTCGACCAGGTGAGGTTGTACTTGAGCGCGTTCGACGGAAACAGCGGCAGCGCCCCGACCCGCATGAACACTGTATCCAGCTTATCGAACGTCTTGGTCAAATGATGGGCGACGATCGAGATAAAGCCCGGCGCAAGCCCGCATTGCGGCATGAAAATCTGCCCCGGCCTGGCCTCCTTCGCCACGGCCCGCACGCCGCGCGAGGTCTCGACGTCTTCGGTCAAATCAAAGTAGCTGGCGCCCGCGCGCGACGCCGCCTGCGCGACACCCACATTGAAGTGAAAGCTCAGCGCCGAGATCACCGCGTCGCAACCCGCGAGCGCCGCGTCCAGCTCCGCCGGATTCCCCGCATTCACGCGGACCGTCTCCACGTCGACGCGTTCCTTCAAACACGCGAGCGATTCCATATCGACGTCGCCCACGCGCACCTTGTAGTCGCCCGTGCCGACGAGAAACCTGGCAATCGTGCGGCCGATGATGCCGCTTCCTAACAACAGAATTTGACGCATAAGTATCTGTGAAAAACCGCAGCAATTCGCCCGTACCGCGCTGGAAAAAATGCCTTGTGGAAAGTTCGATCGTAGAATAGTAGTAAGGGGAAATCCGCCGCAAGGCGAAGTAAGAATGACCCGTCTACAATTATAGGTCACCATGTCCAACGCGACGAAAACCACGGCAGACACAGCGTTTCATTGGGAATGTCAACCCGCCGCCGCAACCATCGTCACTCAACTAGTCGACGAGTTTTGCGACCGCTCGCCAACCGCTTTGCGACTGAAGGAGAAACTTCTGCGCGAAACGGGGACTCGTCTCGTCGATTGGGTCGATCACATTGCGCTAAACGAAGACGAATGTGACCGCGGCGCGCTAGTCGACGCCGGATTCAACTTTACCCAGCTCGAAGGCATCCAAGTCGCCGAGCACACCGGCGGCATGTTTCCACTCGTCCGTTTCGACACCAAGCAGTTCGGCATCGGCCTCAAGGTCGAGTCCGTGGCCGATTATCTCAACATCAACGGCCTCAAGGAGACGCCGGTCGAAGGGGAGCCCTGGTCGCGGTTCCGCGCCGCGCGGATCGCCGCCGAGAACGGCACCCAGCTGTGGGTCGTCGAGCGGCATGGCTACCGCGGCTTCGCGCCGAAAAATCTCTCGCCGCAGGAAGTCACCGCGGTGCTGCACCATGACGAGGCCTTCCGCTGCCGCCGCCGTCACTTCGACGACGAAGCCGCCACCTTCGACCACGCCGAACAAATCGCCGCAGCCGCCAAGGCCGACCTTGGCGTCGACCGCGCTTGCGATCTCTTCTTCCACGCGGAGCGCGAATATTGGATGAGCCGCAACCGCGCCGGCCGCTTGCAGCGGGCCCGCCAGGATGCGCTCGGACTCGGCTGGGGCAACCACGACCACCACACCTTCCGCAGCAGCCGCGAACACTTTCAGCGGCTCATCGCCCTGCTCGAGTCGCTCGGCATGCACTGCCGCGAGCGGTTCTACGCCGGCGTCGAGGCCGGCTGGGGCGCGCAGGTGATGGAGCAGCCCGCCTGCCAGGTGATGGTCTTCGCCGACGTCGACCTCTCGCCGGAAGAAGTCGCCGGCGACTTCGCCCACGCGCAGCTCCCGCCGCGCGACCACCTCGGCACCGTTGGCCTGTGGTGCGCGCTCCACGGCGAAGCGGTCCTGCAGGCCGGCATGCATCACCTCGAAGCGCAATTCGACTTCGAGGGCGCCCGCAACCAGCTGGCCGACAAGGGCGTCCGATCGATGGACCCCTTCACCAACTTCCCGTACCTGCGGCAATCGTTCACGCAGGGCGAGATCTGGCCCGTCGAACCGAAGCGGATCGCCGCCGTGCTCGCCGCCGGTTACATCACCAAGGAACAGGCCGAGAGGTTCGCCACGCACGGCGCGATCGGCTCTCACCTGGAAGTCCTGGAGCGCAACGACGGGTACAAGGGCTTCAACCAGACCGGCATCAGCCAGATCATCCGCCGCACCGACCCGCGCGCTCAGGCGGCCGTGGGAGCGAATGCCAGTTAGAAGATGGCCCAGAAGAGGATGGGTGGCTGGGGTCGAGGTTGAGCCGAGCCCCCAGGGCGAAACTCTTCCGGTCAGCTGCTGGGGGCTCGTCCGCCGCGGCGGACTCGACCACCAGCCACCCCTCCGGAAGAATTCTTTCCAATCGACCTACCGTACGATCGTTCCGCGCTTCGTGTCGCGCTGCGCCACCGGCCCCACCGGTTGCTCCACCGCCTGACCCGGCGCGGGTACCGTGAGCGTCGCCGTCGTGCCGACTGCCGGTTCGTCGCGCGACACCAGCGTCCGCCAACCGCGGGGCGTCACCAGGGAGTAAAAATCGCGGACCCGCAGTTGCCAGGTTGGCGCCGGCGCGGCGCTCGAAATCGCACTGGCCTGCCCCTTTTCTCGCTGCAGATAGACCGGTTCACCAGCCGCCGCGGCCCCATTTTCGGCCCGACGATCCCAGGTCAGGTAGTCGAGGTCCTCTTGCCATTCGGGCGGCTTGCCCGCGGCGGTCGAACCGACAAATCCGGCAGCGCTTGCCAACAAGAGCGCGGCGAGGACCGCGCGAGTACGTGAGTGCATTGCAGATACTTCCGTGTAAACGTCGGGAGGAATCCGTCCACAGCGGGCTGGGGGACAAGGGTGCTATCGACCGAATGCACCGCTAGCTCAATTGCCGCGCGCCAGACGACACAGGTGCGAATTGGCGAAACTGTGCGGACCCGGGCGCATTCGGACGAAGCGCGCCCACCGAATCGGCCGGAAAAACCGCACCGCCACCCGCCGGCTGGAGTTTAACAGTTGCCGATGTATTAAACCGCAAACTCCCCGCGCCATGGTGCAACGCACGCTCGCGGCAAAGGCGGTCAGATCGCATCGTTCGGCAAAGTCTCGTCACCGTTGCGGGTGCCCAACGCATTGAAGAGATTCACGTCGATGTCGAAGTTCAGCATGCGCACCGCGCCGTCCGTGAACACGCTGTTGAAGCCGGCTGTGTGGGCCGAGCCGAAATAATACACGTCCGCCTGGTTGCCGAAGAGGTCGACGTTTTGGGCGTTCAGCGGCGTCATGCTGTAGCCGATCGGATCGTTGTCTTGGAACGGCGGAAAGCAGGTCGACCGCATCACGTCCAGATCCCACCCGTCGCTCCACCCTTTGTCGTCCGACCAGCTGCCGCCGCCATACAGATCGGGACGCACGTATTTTTCTCCGATCAGAAACGTATGGCTTAACCCATCCGTGATTTTGGCAACCTTCGTCGGACGCGATTGATTCAAGTAGAAGCGTTTGTTAGCGCGATCCCACGGCGAGCGGACGATCACGCCGTCGTATATCTGATTGTTCGCGCCCAACGGCTTGCTATTGAATCGACCTCCCCAGAACGACGGCGAATTTGCATTGTAGGCTGTCCGATTGAACGGCGACGAAGCGCCAGCGTTGTAGCGCGGCGCTGGCGACGGGCAACCCGTAACTCCCGCGGGGCACCACACGGTGCATGGTTGCGCTGCCGCGTAGTCCGCCAGGAAAATCCATTCATTGTTGACATTTGCAGAAACTGCCTGAGCCACCGACGTCGTCCGCCGCGTGGGGCAGACATAGATCGGCAACGAGGCCTGCTGAAGCGCAACGTTGGTAATCAGCCCTTGGATGGCTCCCTCTTCCAAAAAGGGCAGGATCTGGTATGCCCAGCTCAGCCCCTGCTTGTCGGGGCCAAACGGCTTGCCGTTCGCGATGTAATTCGTAATCAGCGGATTGTACTCCGCTCCGCCAGTCGGAAAGACCTTGTAAGAATCGACATGGCCATGTATGGCCAGGCCAATCTGTTTGAGCTGATTCTGGCATTGAACGCGCCGCGCCGACTCGCGCGCCGATTGGATCGCCGGCAACAACAGCGCGACGAGGATGCCGATGATGGCAATCACAACGAGCAATTCGACCAACGTAAATCCACCGCTGCGCCGCCTAACGCCCAAGACACTGCTCATGAAAAGACCCCTCACGTTTTCGTGCCCACCTTGCACCAACATGCGCCCCGCCAGGTCAGGCAACCGAGCGCGCGCAACCACACGACGCGCCTTGCTGCCGGCACAAGCTGTTATGAATCGAACGCCCACAGCGCCCACGAACGGAGCACTGCACGCCGCTGCCTGTTACCTAGAACTGCCCAAAAAGAAAAATTGAAAAGTCCCGCGTCGAGCGGTCTGCCTGGCCGCCGCTTCCCACCGCTGCCGGCCGGCCAAAGCAAAAGTCCCACTAAACTTGATTGTAAGTATGCACCAATTGGCGACAAGCGCATTCACGCCGCAGAAAATGTTTCTTGCACTCGCGAGGCCGCCGGCCGGTTCGAAACGGCAAAGAATCTACGCCAGATATTTCGCCTCTGGCGCTCAACTGTTCACCGCGACGCTGGTACACCCGAGCGACCTATTGCCAGCGTGACGCTGGACCTTCTCTGCTATGATTCTCCCCATGGCTGAAGACCGAAACGCTGCCGAGAACGCCCCCGATCCGCTGGAACCGATTCCGTTGGCGATCGTCGAAGCGGCGGCCACGGACGAACCGCGCGGCCGGGATGCTCGTCTGGCGGCGAGTTCCCCTCCGTCACTCTGGCGTGCCCGCTGCCTGGTTCTCGCCGCCGCCGTCCTCTGGAGCACCAGCGGCTTCTTCGCCAAGGCGCCGTGGTTTGTGGGCTGGAGCGGCGCCACGCTCGCCTTCTGGCGGGCCCTGTTCGCGTCGCTCGTTCTCTGGCCACTGGTCCGACGACCCGAGTGGACCTGGAAGCTGATCCCGATGACGCTCCTCTTCGCCGGGATGAACTATTCCTACCTGACGTCGATGTCGCTCGGCACCGCCGCCAACGCCATCTGGTTGCAGTTCACCGCCCCGGCCTGGGTCCTGGTGCTGGGCGTCGCGATCTTTAAGGAGCGGGCCGTCGGACGCGACTGGCTGCTCGTGGCCTTCGCGGCGGCGGGCGTCGCTTTGATCCTGTACTTCGAATCGCGCGGCGCTTCGCGGGCGGCCGTTGTCTGGGGCCTGGTCGCCGGCATCTGCTACGCCGGCGTCGTGTTGGCGCTACGCCACTTACGCGCCCACGATCCCGCCTGGCTCGCCGCCATCAACCACACAGTCACCGTCGCAGTGCTCGCGCCGCTCGCCCTCGCACCGTGGTTCTTCGCCGGAAGTGAAGGAGTGGCCGCAACTGGCGCCCATTTTCCACACGGCATCCAATGGCCGTTGCTCGCAGCCTTCGGCCTCGTCCAGATGGGCCTGCCCTACGTCCTCTTCGCCCGCGGCCTGCAGCGAATCCCCGGCCACGAAGCCACCGGCATCGGCCTCGTGGAACCGATTCTGCTCCCGATTTGGACATACCTTGCCTGGAACGAACGTCCCGCGTGGTGGACGATCGCCGGCGGATCGCTAATCCTCACCGGCCTGGTGATCCGTTACGTCAATCTCGCGCAGCCATCCAACACAATCGAACTTGCAGACTAGGCACAGAGAACTCGAGGCCGACGCAAATCAGCGTTCGCTGCCCAACCAGTCCGTCAACTCCGCCAGCGCGTGCGTGTAGAGATGGTAGTCGACGTGGAAGCCATCGGCTTTGCTGAAGATCTTGCCTTTAAAATCGGGCGACGGCAGCGCACGACGGGCGTTGAACGGGGCGACGTTTTTGCCCCCCCGTGCTTCGGCGGCGTAGTACGCGGCAATCGCCTTGCCCTGCTCGCTGAAAATCGGCCAGCAGCCGCGCGTGGCGATCGTTTCTGCCAGGTAGGCCAGTCCCGGCTCGCGGCGATGAAAGACGAGGAACGACAGCTGATCGGCGAGGCTTCGGCCCGCGCTCGGTTCATCCAACAGCGGGTAGCGGCGATTGTACCCAGTGGCAAAGATCACGTCATCGAACGGTTCGTCTTGATGAGCCGGATTGCCAAACGTCGCCATTCCGTCCCGTAGCGAAGTGACGTTGGACCGCAGCACGATTCGCCCCTCGCGCACCGCCCGCACAAAGCCGCGGTCCGTGACCGCAAATTTTTCCAACAGCCGATACTCCGGTGTGCCGAGCCCCAGCTTGCGCGGATGGCCCACGTAGAGCCATTGAATGAATTCAAACGATGTCAGTTGAATCCAATACGGCAGCCAGTTCGTCGTGTCGTCGGCCAGCTGATCCGATGGCCGGCCAAACACCACGCTCGGCACGATCCACGGCGTCGAGCGTACCGCCAGCACCGTCCGCTGCGCTGTCCGGCTGATCATGTCGGCGATGTCCGATCCCGAATTGCCGATCCCCACGATAAGCACCCGCCGCCCGGCGAAGTCGGCCGCATCGCGGTACTGCGACGAGTGGATCGCGCGGAGACCGGCGGTCGCGGCTTCGTTTGCAAGCTGCTCGGGAATGACGCTACGTTCTTTGTGATGGACTCCGGTGGCAAACACGACAGCGCGGT
The DNA here is from genome assembly GCA_050248495.1 of Pirellulales bacterium. Classification (GTDB taxonomy): domain Bacteria; phylum Planctomycetota; class Planctomycetia; order Pirellulales; family Lacipirellulaceae; genus DASYDU01. The sequence continues at coordinate 43,021 of JBFWSG010000034.1, forward strand.
ACTCGCGTTCAAGCGGCTGCTCGTCTCCGACTTGTCGTAGTGCGACGAGCCAGGTTCCGCGGGGCGACTTTCGCGCCGTTTCGAACCGCGTCGAGAACTTGATGCGCGCGTCGAGCTCGTGTCGTCGCGCTACCTCCGCTAGATACTCGCGGGCCTGCGCGGCACTGGGGTAATCGGGCCAGCTCGACGGCATCGGCGTGCCCAGATGCGTCGTCTGCCGAGACGTGTTGGTCTGCATTTTGTCGTAGACCGAACTGAGCGGATTCGTCTGGTCCCAGATCCCACCCACGCGGCTGTGCCCCTCGACGCCGTCAAACACCACGCCTGCTTGCTGAAGTGCGGACATCACCGCCACGCCGGCTGGCCCCGCGCCGACAACCAGCACCGGCAGTGAAACGACGGTGGTCATATCACTGATCGCGGCCGTTGCCGCCGGTTGGGAAAGCCACTGCTGAAAGCCTCTTTGTCGCATAACTTTCATCGATGTCTCTCAACACCCGTGCCAGTGTGCCCCAGACATCTCATATTAACCAAAGTGCGGGTTTCGGGCCGAACGCGTACGCGCTTCCCCGAGTCGGAGGGACTCCGTAAGACTTTTAATCGCAGCTACTTAGAACTTCCGCACCAAGCACGATGGCTGTTGCCTCGCACGTTTGATAATATAGAAAGATTAAATAAAATAGGTCTGTTGTGGGCTTTGCGTCAACACGAAGTTTCTGCTCTCCCCTTCCGCCAGCACGAGCACCCGCCGTGATTCAACAATCCCCGACCCAGGCCCGAACCACTTCCGGCTCGCAGGAAATGCTGGCCCGCGCCCGCCGCTCGATCGCCGGCGGCGATAGCAGCACGATGCGCGTGCTGCCCTATCACTTGCCGCTGGTGGCATCGCACGGCAAAGGCTGCCGCGTCTGGGACGTCGACGACAACGAATACATCGATCTAAACATGGCGTTCGGGCCGCTGATCCTCGGCCACTGCCCGCCGAACGTGATCCGCGCCGTGGAACGCCAGATCAGCAACTTTGGCAGCCAGCTCGGCTTCCCCACCGAGATCACCACCCGCGTCGCCGAGAAGATCAAGCAGCTCTTCCCGTCGATCAAGCTGCTGCGGTTCGCCAATTCCGGCACCGAAGCGCTGGCCTCGACCGCCCGCGTGGCCCGCGTCTTCACCGGCCGCGAAAAAATCATCCAGTTTGAAGGGCACTACCACGGCTGGAGCGAAGCGGTGTTCACCAAGTACCACGCGCCGCTCGAGATGCTCTCCGGGCGCGACTTCGGCCCAGCGCTCCCCGGCACGCCCGGCATGATGCACGGCGGACCGCAAAATTCGCTCGTCGTACGATGGAACAATCTCGACGCGCTGGCCCGTTGCTTCGAAGCAAACGCGGGTGAAGTAGCCGCCGTGATCATGGAGCCGATCATGGGTAACGCCGGCGTCGTCCCGCCGCAGCCCGGTTACCTGGAACAAGTCCGATCGCTGGCGCATGACCGGGGCGCCCTCTTGGTCTTCGACGAGGTGATCACCGGCATGCGCGTCGCGCCGGGCGGTGCCCAACAGCTCTATGGGGTCGAGCCCGACATCACCGTCGTTTCCAAGAGTATCGGCGGCGGCTATCCGGTCGCCGCCTTCGGCGCGTCGAGCGAAATCATGGAGCCGATCACCAGCGGCCGACTGTTCCATGGCGGCGTCTACTCCGGCAACGCCATCGTAATGGCCGCCGCGGAAGCGGTTCTCGACGAAGTTCTCTGCCGCGGCCAGTCGCTATTCGATCACTTGAATGCCATGGGCGATCGACTTGCTGCCGGATTCGACGAAATTCTTACGCACGCCGGCGTCGAACACGTCGTCCAGCACGTCGGACCGATGATCTCGCTGTTCCTGATGCGCGACGGCGTCCATCCGCTTGCCGAGTACCGCGACGTCCGCCAGCACTGCAATTTCGAGCGATTCATCCAGCTGCAGCACGCCATGCAGCGCGCCGGTGTCTATTTTCACCCTAATCAGTTCGAGCCGATGTTTCTTTCGGCTGCACATGGCCCCGAGGACATCGATGCGGCCCTGGAAGTGTTCGAGCAGGTCGTCGCATGCACCGACTTCTGAAGGGCGGCGAATTCCTCTCCCGCGACGCTGCCGCGCCGATACTCGCAGCGCTCCGGTCCTATCGCGGCGACGTCATCGATCTTGAAGCAGGCAGCAGCGTCCACGGCCCCGCGCTTTCATCTGCCGCAGATCAAATCACCCACCGGCTCGTGGTATTGGGACTCGCGGCCGGCGACCGTGTCGTCCTCTCAGTTGGCAACGGACCGGCATTCATCGCCGCGCTCTGCGGAACGCTCGCAGCCGGCGGCACTCCACTCTTGCTCCATGGCGACACACCAGCTTCCGAGCTGTACCGCTTCGCCCACGGGTACACCGCCCGCTGGCTACTGACCGAGCGCCCGCTCGTTGCCGAATCGATTCGCCATTCCGGAATTCCGGATTGGCTGCAACTGCACACGACGGTACTCCGGCCATCGCCGATTTCACCCACTTATCCCAATGTCACCGGCGCCACGCTTCACCCCACGTCCGGCACCACCGGCCAGGCGAAAATCGCCGTTCGCACCGCGCTGCAATCGGCCGAAGAAGGACGTCACTACATTGACACAATGCAGATCACGGCCAGCGACCGCATCCTCTGCGTGGTGCCGATGAGCCACGCCTACGGCTTTGGCATGGGCTTCATGGTCCCGCTTTTGAGTGGCGCAACGCTCGTCACGACTCGGCAATTCAACCCCCGCAACATCCCTCGCGTTCTCGCCGACGAGCGCATCACGATCTTCCCCGCCGTCCCCGCGATGCTCGAACTGCTGCTGCGTGCGGGTCTGGACGGCGCACCTTTGCCGCGGCTTGTCCTCGCCGCGGGCGCGCCTCTCGCCGAAACAACCGCGACCGCCTTCCGTCAGCAAACCGGCATCCCCATCACGCCGCTCTACGGCACAACAGAAACTGGCGGCATCACGGTCGCCGTCGGCGAAGTCGAAACGCTTTCGACCGGCTGTGTCGGCCGTCCGATGCCCGGCGTCGAGGCCCAAGTTACCGCAATCCGCGACGCCGCCGAGCTGCCAACGGGTGTCGGCCGCGTCTCGATCCGCAGCAGTTCGATGATGAGCGGTTACCTCACGCCCGATGGAATCGATGCCTCGGCCATTCACGAAGGCTTTTTCGCCACCGGCGACCTCGGCCGCCTCGACCCGTCCGGCCGCATTCAGATCGTCGGCCGCGATAAGGAAATCATCAACGTCTTTGGCCTGAAGGTCGTTCCGAGCGAAGTGGAAGAGGTGATCGCCGCACTGGCCGGAGTCCGCGAAGTGAAGGTCTACGCCGGTACCCATCGCTCCGGCTCCGAACTAGTGAAGGCCGCCGTCGCCAGCGAGAAGAACGCCGACCAAGCTGCGATCGACGCCGCCCAAGTTCGCGCCCATTGCGAGGCCCATCTGCCGCCCTACAAACGGCCGCAAGTGATCCATCTTGTCGCCGCCCTGCCCCGCACACCAACCGGAAAAATCATCCGCGACCAATTACCATAGAGAGAGGCATTCAAGACGCACCCCGGCCGCTCAACGCATGACCACTCCCGTTACTTCCGCCGATCCCGCCGCCAACTTGGCCCGCCTGCAGCAGCTGCTGTTCGCGCTCATTCGCCAGAACGATCCCCACGCATTTGGCTCCGCATCCGCAATTCCCGCCGGCGCCGACCTCTCGACGATCGGCATCACATCGGTCGACTTCCTGGAGTTCGCCCTGTCGGTTGAGCAGGAGTTTGGCGTCATGATTCTCGACACGATCGATCCCAACGAGCTGCCGCTGACACTTGAAGCCTGGCAGCAGCAAGTCTCCGCGCGACTCGCCGCCGGGCCGGCCTAGTCCGCTCACCCGCATCTCGCTCCTCCGTTGCCATGCTCGAAATCCGCACCCTCGACGCCGACATGCACGAGCTGGCGGAGTTCTGCAACTCGGTCTGGGAGCGCCGCTATCGCGGACTGATGCCGTTTCCCCGATGGTCGCCCGAGTTCTTGGAATGGGAGCTGGATGACTCGCGGCGCGCCCGGGAGCTGATCGTCGCCGCCTATGATGCCGGCCGGCTTGTCGGCGTGCTCCCCGCGCGGCCGATTCGTTTTCACATCCAAGGCCAAATCGTCGAAGGTTCCTGGGGCTCGTACTTCTCCGTCGACCCCGACTATGAGCATCAGCCCGTTTCGCTCAAGCTCCATTTGGAACAGCGCCGCCGACACAGAGCGCATGGCCTCCAGGTCAACTTCGGCTACGCCTTCACCGGCTACGCCGCCGGCCGCGGCCAGGGCTTCTGGCTCAATCAGCCCAAGCTCGTCAAACCAGTCTGCCACCTCGGTACCTGGGTCCGCGCGCTCGACCCTGCCGCCGTAGCCCGCTTCTCGATGAACCGCTTCGAAACGCTCGGCCTGCAACTGGCGCGACTCGTCCTTCGCCCACCGCGACCGCCGCGCAGCTCGTCCGCCATTCGCCCCTTCACTCCCGCCGACGCCCCCGCTTGCGCCGCCTTGCTCGACGAAGTCAGTCGCCGCGCCGACATCGGCTACGCCTGGGACGAAACCCTGGCCCTTCGCCAACTCGGCTTCGCACCCGCAACGCGCACACTCGTCGCCGAGCACGAGAGCGCCGCACAAGAGCGTAGCGTCGTCGGCCTCATCAACTACTGCGACTTGACGTTCATCGGCCGTACACCCATCAACGTCGGCCTGATCGACTTCCTTGAAACCAGCCAGCTGCCACACCGCACGGCCGTCGACCTCGTCCGCGCCGCGCTGGCCGACATGCACGTCCGCGGCCTGCACCTCGCCATGGCGCTCCGCACCACCAGCATGCCCTTCTGGCCGCTGGCGCGCACGGCCTTCACGATGATCCCCGCCGAGTACCAATACGTCGCCCAGCCAATCGACCTCGACCTGCCGACCTGGCAGCTCCGCCGATTGCACGTTCATCTACGGTGAGCGAGCTACGCCAGGTCGAACCGATCGAGGTTCATCACCTTGACCCACGCCGCGACAAAATCTTCGACGAACTTCTCGCCAGCATCCGAGCTGCCGTACACCTCGGCCAGCGCCCGCAGCTGCGAATTCGACCCAAACACCAGGTCCACCCGCGTGGCCGTCCACTTCACCGCGCCCGTCTTGCGGTCGCGGCCCTCGAACGTCTGGGCCTCTTTCGAGGTCGGCGTCCACTCCGTGTTCATGTCCAAGAGGTTCACGAAGAAATCGTTCGAGAGTGTCTCGGCCCGCTTGGTGAAGACGCCGTCCTTCGACCCGCCGGCGTTGATGCCGATCGCTCGCAGGCCGCCGACCAGCACCGTCATCTCCGGCGCGGTGAGCGTCAACAGCTGCGCCTTGTCGATGAGCAGCGACTCCGCAGGAATCGTGTAATAGCCCTTGAGATAGTTGCGGAAACCGTCCGCGATCGGCTCCATGACCTCAAACGCTTCCACATCCGTCTCATCCTGCGACGCGTCCATCCGCCCCGGCGCGAACGGCACCGTCACCGTCACGCCCGCATTCTTCGCAGCCTGCTCCACGCCCGCGCACCCGGCGAGCACGATCAAGTCGGCGAGCGAAATCTTCTTCCCGCCGGCGGCAGCTTTATTGAACTCCGCTTGAATTCCTTCGAGCGCCTTCAACACCTTCGCCAGCTGAGCCGGCTCATTCACTGCCCAATCCTTTTGCGGCGCGAGCCGCACCCGCGCCCCATTCGCCCCGCCGCGCTTGTCCGAGCCGCGGAAGGTCGACGCGCTTGCCCAGGCCGTCGCTACCAGCTGCGAGGCAGGCACGCCCGCCGCGAGCACCTTCGCCTTCAGCGCCGCCACATCCTGAGCATCCACCAGCGGATGATTCACAGCCGGGATCGGATCTTGCCAGATCAGCACTTCCTTTGGCACCTCCGGCCCCAAGTACCGCGCTCGAGGTCCCATGTCGCGGTGCGTCAGCTTGAACCACGCCCGCGCGAACGCATCTGCAAACTCTTCCGGGTGCTCCATGAACCGCCGCGAAATCTTCTCGTACGCCGGGTCCATTCGCAGCGACAAGTCGGTCGTCAACATCGTCGGCAACCGCTTCTTCGCCGCATCGTCCGGGCTAGGGATCGTTGCCTGCGCCCCCTTCGCCACCCACTGGTGCGCACCCGCTGGGCTCTTCGTCAGCTCCCATTCGTAACCAAACAGGTTCCAGAAAAAGTTCGTGCCCCACTTCGTCGGCGTCGTCGTCCAGGTGACCTCGAGCCCGCTCGTGATCGCGTCGGCGCCGCTTCCTTTACCGAACTTGCTCTTCCAGCCGAGGCCCTGTTGCTCCAGCGGCGCATCTTCCGGATCGGGCCCGACGTTGTCCGCCGGCCCCGCGCCATGCGTCTTGCCGAACGTGTGCCCGCCCGCGATCAGCGCCACCGTCTCCTCGTCGTTCATCGCCATCCGCTTGAACGTCTCGCGGATGTCGACCGCCGCCTTCAAGGGATCGGGATTCCCATCCGGCCCCTCGGGGTTCACATAGATCAGCCCCATCTGCACCGCCGCCAGCGGATTCTCCAGCCGCCGCGAGTGGATGTCGCCGTCGGCATCATCATCCGACACCAACACCGGCTTCTTGCCATTCTTCTCGACGCCCTCCGACCCATGCGCGTACCGCACATCGCCCCCGAGCCACGTCTTTTCGCTACCCCAATAAACGTCGTTGTCCGGCTCCCACACATCCTCGCGCCCGCCGCCGAAGCCAAACGTCTTGAACCCCATCGTCTCGAGCGCCACGTTCCCGGTGAGAATCAACAGGTCGGCCCACGAAATTTTGCGGCCATACTTCTGCTTGATCGGCCACAACAGCCGTCGCGCCTTGTCGAGGCTCACGTTGTCCGGCCAGCTATTGAGGGGCGCAAACCGCTGCTGCCCGCGCCCGCCGCCGCCGCGGCCGTCGCCCGTGCGATACGTCCCCGCCGCGTGCCACGCCATGCGAATGAACAGCGGCCCATAGTGCCCAAAATCCGCCGGCCACCACGGCTGCGAATCCGTCATCAGCGCCGCCAGGTCTTTCTTCACGGCCGCCAGGTCGAGGCTCAAAAACTCCTTCCGGTAATCGAACTCCAGACCCATGGGGTTCGACTTCTCCGAATGCTGCGCGAGCAAGTCGAGCCGCAACATCTTCGGCCACCAGTCCCGATTCGTGGTCCCACCCCCGGCAACACTCTTCAACGGCATTTCAGCAATCGCGGGCATGTTCAAATTCCTCCTGGCGACCTGCGGAAAATGGAGCAGTCTTCGGGCAGCTGTTCCTGTGAAACTCCGTCCCGCCGGGCAGGTCGTTAGCGGTGTCGGCCCGGGCACCGATGCGCAGCGTTGGTCGACTGCGAACCGAGTCAGGCACGGCGGTAGAGCAAGCGTCAAACGCCCGACGCACCAACCGCCAGTCTTCCGCATTTCCTTTCGCGGATCAAGCCGCCCCCGACACTGCCGCTAATAGGCGGCGCCTATGATCGTATGGGCGCTACGATTGCTTCGCAAATCAGGGCAACTTTTAGATGAGCAAAGTCACCGGCGCGCCCGAACGGCACACCCCCAAGCCGCCGCCACGACGAGCAGCATCGCGCTCGTCGGTTCCGGGACCTGGCGGCCGACGATTCCCGGCGCGTTGAGCAGGCTGAACGCGTTCACCGCGCCGCCGGCCCCGACGGCACGCCCATAGAGAAAGATTTCGCCTGCATCGAGCGCCGCCATCCAGCGGCGGTCCGTCATTTCAACAACCAAATCTTGATACGGCGCCAGCGTCGTTTGCGTTAGCGGCAACCGCACGAGCTCTCCCAGCGTCTCCAGCTGCGAGAGCGTTTGCGGGTTCAGATCGTCGAGCCCGAATCCGCGCCCCGCCACCGAAGCGAACGCCAATTCAGTCACCGTCACCGGCAAGTCGCCTGCAACAATGTGAAAACCTTGCGCCGTCGGCGGGCCGTCTTCTCGCAGCATCGTCAGCCCACTCGTCAATTCATCCGTCAACGAACCGTCATCGCCGGCCCCCGGCGGCAGACCATTGTTGAACCCGCCATTGTTCCAGCCCACCAGCGAAATCATCGACAGCGGCACCGGATCGCCGTCCGTCGTCACCGCCGTCGCCCGCTCGACCGTCCAGTCCCACACATCCAGCTCCAGCCCGAAATCCACCGTGCTGCCGTTCGGCAGTGACCCGCCCGCCGGATTTGAAAACACATGCCCGCGATTCTCGAACTCGTACAAGCCGACCACATTCGATTCGTCGTACGATGTGAAGCGATGCGCGCCGGAGCTGTACGTTTCGAGCGGTGTCCGCGTGCCGGTCCCATCGGCCCGCACCGAAATCCGCTCCAGCGCTTCGCCCGTGTTGTTCGTGAAGCTCCAGCTGCTCGCGCGCGGCAGAATTCCCAGCGGCAGCTGCGCAAAGTTGGTGATGCCGATCGACGAATTGAGAATCCGCCGCCCCTGGGTCGGATCGTTCGCCACGCGGTTCACCGATTGATCCGGCCCCGAAACTCCCAAATTATTTCCCCCCTGTCCCTGAAACGTCTCGACCGTAACCATCGCCTCCTCGTCCGGCCCCACTTCTTGAAAATCGATCGCCAGCCCCATGTACTCCAGCGCCGCCGTCTCATCCCGCGACAGTGTCCGCCAATATTCCCCGCCGCTGATTCCGGGCTGCGGCTTTTGATTCGGCAACGACACGCCGTCGTTCCCCTCGTTTAACACCTCTCCGCCGACCGGCGGCGTCACGTACGGATCGCCGTTGTCGTCCAACCGATAGTTGCGCTGCCAGGCCGTGTTGCCCGGCCCGGTCTGATTGAAATACGCAGCGTCCGGATGTTGCAGGCCCAGCGAATGGCCAATCTCGTGCAGCACCACCGAGTACAGATCGATCGTGCCTTGCGCGCCGTTGTCGCGCGTCCAGCCCCACCGCGGCGAGGTCTTCCGCTCCAGGCTGGTCGACGCGATTTCCCACTCGTGAAACGCCAGCCGCACCTGATCTTGCAAGCGCGGATCGGGGTAGTCTCCCAAAAAATCATTCGCCATCTTCCAGGTGATCACCGGACCATCGAATGAGAGATAGTCGTTCGGCAGGTTCACCAGGTCCGCCGGCCCATCTTCAGAAGCAGCAGCGAAGCTGAAGGCCTCGGCCCGCACGCCGCCCGCCCCCACGATGACCACCACCGCCACCAGTCGCCCCAGGAATGTTGCGCAGCCAGTCACGAGACACCTCCGTTTGAAAAGCAGACCGCCGATTTGCGTAGAACTTCACCTCACATCTGGCCCAACTCGCCGCTAATAGTTACATCACCTTCCATCCCCCCCACCCGCCACCAGGCCCCACGGATGCAGGTGGATCCTCTCAGGCTGCCTTCCTGCCACAACCTTACCGCCCAACCCCGAACCATTCATCAATCCGCAATCCGCAGTCCAAAATCCGCAATCTTCCCTCCACCCCGTCCCACCAACTACGACTTGCCAACCCACTGCCGCGCACACTCAAATAACCGCCAGCCGATCTCCGCCTCCCACCCTCAACTCTCCACCCTAGACCCTCAACTCTCCCATGATTTCCGCCTACGTTACCCCCGCCGCCAAACAGAAATTCATCCGCCAGGAAATCGACCTCGGCCCCCTCGCCGACGACGAAGTCGAAATCGAAGTCGAACACTGCGGCCTCTGCCACTCTGACCTCTCGGTCCTCAACAACGACTGGCATGTGAGCACCTACCCGGCCGTGCTTGGCCACGAAGCGGTCGGCCGCGTCGTCGCCCTCGGCGCCGCCGCCCAGAAGCACGTCGCCAAAGGCATCGCCGTCGGCCAGAGAGTCGGCGTCGGCTGGAACTCCGGCTCCTGCATGCACTGCACCCAGTGCATGGGCGGCGCGCACAACCTCTGCGCCAACGCCGAAGCCACGATCATCAACCACCGCGGCGGATTCGCCAGCCGGCTCCGCACCCATTGGGCCTGGGCGCTCGCGATCCCCGACGGCCTCGCCGCCTCCGAAGCCGGCCCGCTGCTGTGCGGCGGCATCACCGTCTTCTCGCCCCTCTCTCGCTTCGCCAAACCGACCAGCCGCGTCGGCATCATCGGCATCGGCGGCCTCGGCCACATGGCCGTCAAGTTCGCCCACGCCATGGGCTGCGAAGTCACCGCCTTCACCTCCAGCGAGCGCAAGTTCGACGAAGCCCGCCACTTCGGCGCCGACCACGTCGTCTCCAGCCGCGACGCCGCCGCCGTCAAAAAACTCGCCGGCCAGCTCGACCTCGTGCTGAGTACCGTGAACGTCAAGCTCGATTGGGACGCCTACATCGCCGCGCTCGCCCCGTTCGGCCGGCTCCACGTCGTCGGCGCGGTCCTCGAACCGATCCCGATCACCGCCTTCTCCCTGATCTTCGGCTCCAAAGACGTCTCCGGCTCCCCGGTCGGTTCCCCCTCCGCGATGGCGACGATGCTCGACTTCGCCGCCCGCCACCAGATCACGCCGCAGACCGAACACTTCCCGATGAGCAAAATCAACGAAGCCTTCGCCCACCTCGAAACCGGCAAAGCCAACTACCGCATCATCCTCGACGCCGACTTCTGACCCCGCGCTTCATTCATCGTTCATCGATCATCATTCAGGTGCTTCTGCCTTCTCCGGGCACCGGGTGCCACTAGCTCTGCCAGTGCTTCCGAGGAATACGTGCCCGTCCATAAGCCGAACCCGAGCCCGCACCCGTCGGGTGCCACGGGCTTGCCCGTGCTTTCGACGAATCAATGCCCGCTAACAATTCGATCCCAAGTCCAAATCAGCTTGCACCCGTCTGTTCGCCCCGTCGTGCGTCACTCGTCTCTCGACGCCCCCTCTCTTGCGGCATACCCAAGCTTAAACGAGAATTCCCCGCTTAACGATCGTCCACAATTCCAACCACTCGCCGCGTTGAATCCTCACCGTGAACCCGCGTATAGAAACGATCTTTCCGATATTTTTCGGCGTCTGGCTGGTCCTCGGTATCTCGTCGGCGGCCTTTTTCTACTTCAACCGCAATGCGACTCTCAAACGAAAAGTATTTCCGCCGTTCGTGATTTTCGTCGGCGTCCTCTTCCTCACGTTCGCTGGTCTGATGGGCCCTGCCCGCGAACCGTTCTTTTTAGTCGTTATCATTCCGTTCGTCGCCTTGATCACGTTCGTGAACATCCGCAACACGCGATTCTGCGACGCCTGCGGCAAGACGCTCGTCAGCCAGAACCCCTTCACCCGCCCAAAATTCTGCTCCAGCTGCGGCGCCGACCTGGACGCCACAATCCACTGAACCCTCGGCGCGCAACTTTTTCGCGATCCCAGCCACGGAGCGGCGATGTCATGTAACGAGGCGCCAGCCCCTGGCATCGGATCCACGCCTCCCCTCGGCCGAGCAACCCGCGTCACGACCCACCCGCATCGCCGAGGCCGAAATTGCATTGGCCCCGCGTGCCTCCCGCCTCAACCCTCAGCCCTCAACTCTAAACCCTCGACCCTCCACCTCCCTCACATCCCCAAGTCCCACCAGCCAAACAGGTGGCCGACAAACAAAGTGATCGTTGCCGTAGATATCATGCATACCACCATGCCGCAGACGAGCAGGAAAGCATGCGCCAGCGTCACGAACCCGCGTACACTGCGCGATCGGAACACATAGATCGGAAAACCAACATAGAAGAAGAGTATCAGGATCCATTTCAGGACCCCGCCAATTCGATCTCCGCGCTCGTCCGCATCCAGAAAGCACCACCATATCGCCAGCACGAGCGCAGGCACGCCGAGGACAACATCGATCGGAGAGTTCTCCTCGGGAAGAAAGCACTCAATCACACCCAGGATCGCCGAGTATCCCAGCAGCATCCAAACGGCACGGAGCTTCTTGGTGGCGTAATCGTCGACTTCTGCTTCCGGCGCGGCATCTTCAAGGATTTGCAGCTCGTCGCTCATACCGCCACTTGCCTTTGCTCCCGCGGCGCACGACTAGCCTCTCCACCGCCGCAACCACGGTATCCGCGGATGCTGAGTTTCTCCAATCGCTTGCACTTGAGGAATGGTCGTTGTTGGACTTGGATGGTCTACACGGCGGGGGAAGGAGTTATTATCGCCGTTATGATTAGTCGGATTACGAGCGAGGCAGCCAACCCAAAGGAAAAACTCAGCAGCGTGCCAATCGTGATGTATTCCGCTTCCAGCCGGTTCTGTTGATTTGTCAATTCGCCAAAGCGGAACACGCTCTTCGCAGCAACGAGAAAACCGACGCCTTCCAAATGGCCTGCCAATACGAACAGGTAGATTAAGAACCGTTCCAAATGCCCGATGAGCCGGCCACCATCGTCAAAGCCCCGTTTCTCCTGTTCCGCCTCCTGCTGGTGAGCGGATTGGAGTTCTCGAGCGTATTTTTCCATGTACGTGCTGACAAACAAACTACCGACGAAGGTCACCACCCATGCCCCGAAAATCACAATTAGGCTAGCCGCCACCATGGGCAGTTCTCCAAACCATAGCGCCATAGCGCTATAATGGACAATTATAGCGCCATAGCGCTATTTTCCGTCGTATGCATCCCAGTACATTTGGAATTCATCAACCCCCCTTTTGGCAGCCCCCCAGCCTGCAGCTTTCAGATGCATATTCACGGTCGATTGCTCAATCGCCGGGCTCCAAAGCTGACGAATTTGATCCTGCGTCCATTCGCGTACCGCCCCAGTCACCGCCAGCGAACGCTTCTCGCGCCAATGCATGGCGAGAGCGTCGATCAGCTCAAACGCCAAGTCCCATTGCCGCGCGGCTGCGAGATCGTGTGCAAAAAATCCCATCCTCCGCTTCTTTAGCTCAGCCAAGCCCTGACCTGATAGTCGAAACGCCTCACCATCCCCTTCAGAGACTTTATTCCGTGGCACAAAATCTACCGGCCCAACTGCCGCAACAAATCGCGTATCGCGCCGCGGCGCCCGCGACCGCAAAAACGCGCGAAAAAATATTCCGGCTGCTAAAGATTTCCCCGGGTCGGCAAGCAAAATCTGCCAAGTGTCACCACCATAGATGTCGACCTCCAGAGGCATCGTCTTTTTGCCCAGCCACCCCTGCAATTCCTGAGACCCATCCCGCATCACCTGGTAGAGCGCTTCGCGCTCGATCGCATTCAGCTTTGTCGAGCCGACGACGTCGCCCGTCACGACCCCATACAATCTTCCTAAATCGATCTCCATCCGTCGGCTCCTTCGTCCGTGCCGCCTACAACTTTGAAAAAACCGCACCGTCAAGCACAACCACGATGCCACTATATCGCAGTGCCCTCGAAAAACCAGCCAGCACTCATTCCAGGAATTGTCGGCCACCAAAACTCCTAAAAAATGACTAAGCCAGACGATAATTGTCCAAATTGGTTAATCGGCAATCGGCGGAACGAAATCCGCTTTCGTCTCCCTGCTCGCCTCCCCTGGCCGAAAATAGTTGTTGAATTCCGCCGCCCATTCCTATAGTGTACGGGTGTATTGTACCGAATCCCCGCGCCCGAACGGCCCATAAGTCGACTTTCCGGTCCACAATGCACCTTTCAAGTCCCGCAGTTGTGTAGACGGCCAAGTTCGAAAACTGATCAGTTACGCAAATTGATCACTTTGCAACACGGCCTCACTCCCTCGTGCAGACAAGCTCTCGTGTGGGCAACCGGTCCTACTGGGAAATGGCCACCAGCTCGCGGTGCGGGTGGGAGAGGGATCGCCCAGCCGGCACCCGGCGGTCATAGCTGCCGAGCCGCTCGCGCTGCGCGCATCGCCCCCAGTGGATCCACGATTTCAACGTGTGTGTTCACGAAGAACTGCCAGAAAAGGAACGGCCGGCGCGCGAGCGCGGGGGCACGGAATGGTGACTCTTCCCTCTACCCCCACGCCCGCCGTGCCGCACAATACGAAGAACCGCTAAACGCCGATGCAAATGCGCTCATCGATCATCGTTCAGCACTCAGCGCTAGATATGCGCCGCGCTCCCAATGCGCGCAGCGAACGAATCCAGCATCGAGCTTCGGTTCCAATCACTCAACCCTATACCCTCAACCCTCCCTCACTGCGGCGGCGCTACGCTCGCACCCACTGCGCCGCCACTCGTCGCAGCCGCGCCCGTCGCCCCGGCCGCGTCCGCATCCTTCGGCGGCGCGTCCATCCGCACCAGGAGCATCTGTTGCGTGCTGTCGTCCGCGTAGTGCACGAGTACGGTGGCCGTGTCTTGCGTGAGATTGCCGATGCCGGTCTCCATGATCGGGCGCGTCTGGCCGACTTCGACCCAGGCGGCACGCTGCGTCTCCTTGTCGACCATCCCTTCGATGTTCTTGGTCGTGCCGGAGGCCGTGTTTTGCAACGTGCCGGCGATCACGCCGTCTTTGCTCACCGCCAGCTGCAGGAACATCGTTGGCTCAGTGCCGGCGTTGCTGTCGGGCATGATCGCAAACACGCCCAACGACATCCAATCGTCGGCCGGCGGCGGAGTCGCTGGCACGCTCGTAGCGATCTGCTCCGCCTGGTATGCGTAGTCGGCGCTCGAGGCGACCGGCGTCGAGCCGTAGTAAACCATGCCGTCGTCGTAGTACACGTTGCTGCCGTAGTTGTAATAGATCGGCTGCTGCCAGCCCCACGGGAACCAGCTGGTGATCGCCGGCCATGTGGCCCAACCCCAGTAGTTGAAGCCCGGCCGCCAATTTCCGTACGGATGATGGTAACACCAGTCGCCGCCGAACCAGCGGTCGTAGCGGTTCCAGTTGTTGTGCCAATTGTTGTTCCAGTTGTTGTTGATGTTCGTCCAATTATTGTGACGCCAATCTTGCCACTGATTCCAGTTTGGATTGCGATCGGGCCAGTTGTTCGGCCGATCGCCCGGTCGCCACTGCTCGCCGCCGCCGCCCTGACCAGGACGGTTCGGCCGATCACCGGGCCGTCCCGGCCGGTCTCCAGGTCGACCGGGTCGGTCATCGCCGCCAGGACGTCCAGGTCGATCATCACCGCCAGGCCGTCCGGGACGATCATCGCCTCCGGGTCGTCCGGGCCGGTCACCACCGCCGCCAGGACGATCGGGCCGCAAACCGCCTTCTCCGCCGCCGCCAGGTCGATTCGGTCGATCTCCACCACCGCCCGGTCGGTCAGGTCTCAGTCCGCCTTCGCCGCCGCCAGGGCGCGTGGGCCGCGTGTTGTCGCCCGGTCTGCCAGGACCGAGATCGCCGCCACCGGGTCGACCCGGTCGGCCGCCGCCCGCGAGGTCGCCGGTTCCCGGTCGCGAACCGCCGCCAGGAAACGCCGGCCGCGTCGACGGACCGCGATCGTGCAAGAAATCATTCGCCGCGCCGCCAGGAATGCGCCCGCCGCCGGGCCCGCCGGCGCCGCCCGGCAATGTGCCGGGTCGTTGGAACGACGGCCGCGAACCGCCGCCGCCCAGATCGAGGAAGTCATTGAGTTGTCCTTGCGACGGCCGTCCACCGCCAGCAAAGTTGCCGCCGCCAGGTCGTCCACCGCCTTGTCCGCCGGCAAAATTAGGCCGCGAGCCCGCGCCGCCGCCGCCAGGTCGCTGAACGCCTTGGCCCGGTCGATTTGGCGTGGGCAGACTACCGAGCGAGGGCCGATTCCCCTGCGGTCGATTCATCTGTCCGCCGCCGGGACGCGCACCACCGGCGCCGCCCGGACGCGCACCAGCGAAATTGCCGCCGCCACCGCCACCCGGTCGACCGCCACCATAGCCGCCACCCCCGCCGGGACGAGCGCCGCCCGATGGCCGACTGCTCATCGACGGCGCGCGGCCCATCGCCGCGCCGCCGCGACCACCACCCCCGCCGCCGCCACCCCGATAGCCACCACCTCCTCCTCCACGTGCACCGCCTCCGCCCCCGCGTCCGCCTCCTCCACCACCCCCGCCGCGTCCACCGCGGGCCAGCGCGTCGCCGGTCATCCACATCGCCATCGAGATCAACGTCACGATTATGAGTACGAATTTTTTCATCGCTGCACCTTTGGAAGCTATCAACGTGTGTCGCGGTCCTGTCCTATGAAGAGATTTGAAGACAAGTTTGCTACTGCGCCTCGCCGCTCGAAGTGTCGGCGTCGGCGGCCGGAGCGCGGACGACCGTTACCTCTTCAACGTTCGGCAGCAGCTCGCCGTCGATCTCGCGATTGACCGAGCCCCAGCGGAACGAATTGTCGTCGATGTAAGTGAGCGTGTTGAGCGAGCTCGATTTGCGGCCATCGGCAAGCGTGCCGTTGTTCTGGATGAACCACTGGTTGCCCTTGTGAGTCCAGGTCGCTTCACCAAAGCCCCCCTCAGAGTCGAAGACCCAGGAGCGAATCTTTTTCTCTGCCGGATCCCAGCCGATGATCTGAACGCCCGACATATCGATCTGGTCGCCGATCACGACCGCGAACGAACGGCGGAGAAAATTCTTGTTCTTGGTCCACTCGATGTCGGTTTGAATCGAGGCTTGCTCGTCGGCGTCGACCCACTCACCGACCAGCCATTCGAGTTCCTTGAGCTCCTCGTAGTGGGACGGCGGCGGCGCGGCGACCTCTTCTTCCGAGACGCGATCGAGATACCACTGGCCGTCGCGCTTCACGTGGACTGCGGAGTAGGTCGTTTCCTCCGGCGGAAAGTCGCTGTAGCTGACGACGGCCGTTCCCTTTTCGATCGCCACGTTGGGCGAGACAAAGTCGATCGAGTTGATTGTTACCGTGAGCTTGGCATCCTCCATGCCAGCGAAGACGTCGTCGAAGAACTTGGCGATGTTCTCGCGACCTTCAATGCGCTCACCGGTGTCTGGTTCCAGATAGACCGCATCCGGCGACCACATTGAGGCCATCGTCTTCGAGTCGCGACGATTGTAGGCTTCGACGTATTTGTCGCAGTTGGCGCGGATGGTGGCCTCGTCAGTCGACAGGTCCTTCGGGGCCGTATCATCGACCGCCCAAGCTTGGGCGGCCAGCAGCACGATCGCAACGAGCAACAGACTTCGCAGACGCAGGAGTTTCATCGGTGTCTCCTCGAACGGCAAAACCAGGGGAACATTGTTTAGCGAACCAGCAATTCTACGTTGCAGGAGCGAGCGTGTGAGCCACGCGCCGCAGCCGCAACGACAGGGCCAGGGCAAACACGCCAATTGCAATCATATAGGCTCCGATCAGGAGCACAATCGCCAATAACCCCGCATCCGGGCGGTACAAAATTAAGCCGCCGAACAGTATCGACATCAGCCCCGAAAGGGCCAGGATCCATTCGTCGTCGAGTTCCTTGCGCAAGCGGATGGCCGCCATCAATTCGAACGCGCCGCGGACAATCGCCGAGACCGCAATGATCGCCAGCAGAACGGTCACGGTGATCTGCGGATAGAAGAACGAAATCAGCCCGGCCAGGATGGCGAGCACGCCCATCAACACCAGCGTCCACCAGACGGTGCCGTCCGACTCGCCTTTGAAGCCCAGGACGATCGCGGCGACACCATCGATCAAGGTGAACGTGGCGAATACGAAAATCAACGACACCAACGTGATGCCGGGCCAGGCGATCGCGCTGATGCCCAGGGCAATCGCACAGAGTCCCTTCAAAAACAGCACCCACCAGCGTTTGCAGCAGGATCGAAGGATCATAATTTAAACCGCAGAGAAATGTAGTAATTTGGCGCGCCGCCGCAAGTGGCGGCGCGCTCACAATACTCGACCGTTATCCGCAGAGAGACCGCACACCGTGTGTGGTGCCCTCCGCGGCCTTATCTAAATGCTGGGGTTTGCAACGTGCTCAGCTTCTCGATGATTTCGTTGATCAGCACCTTGACGCGCTCGGCGAGGCCGGGGAGCGACAAGACCTGTTCAGCTTGCTGTTTGAGTTTCGTGAAATTGTCGTTCAAAAATCCGGTGAGCGTAGCCCGACCGGTCGCGGGCAGTCGTTGCCAGGCCGCGGTGAACTGGTCGAGCTGCGGGACGATCTGCTCAAGTTTCGGCA
>JBFWSG010000035.1:0-59662 GCA_050248495.1 Pirellulales bacterium
TCGTCGAGCGGCAGCTCATCAGTCGCGAACACGCCGAAGCGGAAGGCGCCCGCGGCGTCGCCATCGATCCGGGCGAGAAGTTCAGCGTGATGATCAACGAAGAGGATCATCTGCGGATCCAAGTCCTTAAGAGCGGACTCGACTTGAAATCCGCCTGGGACCAGATCAACGAACTGGACGACTTGATCGAAGCCCGCGTCACCTACGCGTACAGCGACCGTTTTGGCTATCTTACCGCCTGCCCCACCAACGTCGGCACCGGCATCCGCGTAAGCGTGATGCTCCACTTGCCCGCGCTCGTCATCACGCGGCAGATCGACAAGGTCTTCCGCAGCCTGCAAAAGATCAACCTCGCCGTCCGCGGCCTCTACGGCGAAGGCTCCCAGGCGATGGGCGATTTCTACCAGATCTCGAACCAGATCACGCTCGGCATGGGCGAAGAGGAGCTGATCAAGAAAGTTGCCGACGTCGTGCCGGTGCTCATCGACTACGAGCGCCAGGCCCGCGACTTCTTGATCCGCGAAAGCCAGGAAACGCTCCACGACCGCGTGAGCCGCGCCTATGGCATCCTCCGAACTGCCCAGACCATCAGCTCGGAAGAGACGATGCACCTGCTCTCGAGCGTCCGCATGGGCGTGAACCTGGGCCTGATCAACGACCTCGAAATCCCCACGGTCAACAAACTCTTCATCCACACGCAGCCGGCCCACCTGCAGAAGCTCACCGGTATGGAGCTCGACACGTCCGACCGCAACATCGAGCGCGCCGCCTACCTCCGCCGCAATCTCAGCACCGACCGCCCGCGGCCGGATCATAACTAGATTACGGTTGCGTGCGTCGGCGTCGGAGCAAGTTCGCTCCAACAATTGCAGCCCCGAAAGTGATCGTTGCGCCGCTGTTGGGTTCGGGCACGGTTGTGGGTGTGAGCAAATACGCGTGTTCTTGGCCGCCGATGGTTCCCCAGCCAGTGATCTGTCCGATGTCGTTGATGCTGCGCGCAAGCCTCAGGTCCCAACCCGATTCGGGGTCGATCAGGGAGTTCAAGTCCACCATGCCCGTGCCGCTGGACCAAAGGAAAGCATGGTCGGCTTTGTTTCCTGGCAACTGGGAATATCCAACCACATTCCCAGCCGTATTGATGCCGTAGCCTTCACTAGAGTTGCCGCCAAGTGTTCCGAGATCATGAAGTGCTCGGTCATAGAGAAAGGCGTGACTGGCAACGTCGTCGGAAATATTAGCACTACCCGTCACCTGTCCGGCGTCATTAATGCTTCGTGCACCGCTGTAGTACTTTCCGCCGAATGTCCCCAAGTCGATCATCGTCCCAGCGTTGCCGTTAGACTTCGTCGGCGTCCACAGAAACGCGCGAAGGAAACCGTCAGAAGTTTCGGACTCGCCGACAATCTGTCCGCCGGCGTTGATGGCATATCCCTGGCTATGCGTTCCGCCGACGGTTCCCAGAAAGTCGATCGTACCATTGATGCCGTTCGGAGTTGTAGGTGTCCAAAGATGCGCGCCCGTGTAGGTAGTGCCGGCGATCCACGCAATTCCGATGATTTGCCCGTTGGAATTAATCCCCTGTCCACTCACAATCCTGTCATCCGGTATTCCCAGCGGAACCATCGAACCATTTGTACCGTTGGGTGACGTTGGCGACCACAAGAAGGCGCCGCCTTCAGAATATCCTGTGACTTGGCCGTAGTCATTGATGCCATATCCCTGACTCAAGCCAACCGACAGGGTTCCAAGGTCTAGTATTGCGCCGTCCGTGCCGTTCGGCACCGTCGGCGTCCACAGGAAGGCATGCTGCGTGTTGTTGTAGCCGGTGACCTGACCGCGACTGTTAATCGCGATCCCAGCGCCAGCCCCCAGATCGGTGATCTGATATGCCGGCGGTGATGCCGAGGTTGGAATTGCGGCGCCTGCGCAGTTGACTAGCAACGGCAACAAGACGGCGCTCCATACGAATCGTAGATCGAGCATTAGCGTCTCCCCATTTCAGGATAGTGAGTTGGCCACGAGTCATCGTTGCGCGTTGCGGCGGAACCGCGCTCCGACCGCCGCCATTGCGACGCCGATTAGGCAAAGTGACGACGGCTCCGGCACCAAGGCAATGCGTAGCACTTGACCGCCACTGGGCGCATTCGTGTGGTTCGAGACGTATAGTGCGCCGTCCGGGCCGACTGCCACTGCGCCGGGGAACACAAGTCCCGCACTGGCAATCGTGATGCGCTCCCCTGTCGCTGGATTGATCTTGAGAAGCAAACCGGAGCCAGGACCCATCGGCGATGCCAGGCCATTACTGCTTACCTGTAACACGTACAGCATGCCAGCGCCGTCGAAAGTGAGGTCGACGATATTTGTGAACCCGGTAAATGCCTCCGTCACCGACGAAGTCTCGGGATCGAATCGATAGACGTTGGCCGCACCGGAAGGAAATGGAAAGCCAGTCAATTGGCCCACATAGTAGTCGCCGTCCGGTCCGATCGCGATCGCCGTTGGCACCGATTGATAGACGGGTGGGCCAAAGGGCAACGGGTTAGGCCTTGCCGGCAGCACAGCGAGCGTAGCAACAACCCCACCGCTCGTGGCCTGCAGAAAGTCATTCGCCCCAGCGTCTGCCACAATAAAATTGCCGCTTGGAGTGATTGCCATACCAAATGGATTGCTGTCGACCGATCCGCCCGCCGGGTTCGCAACAGATTCGTAAGCGGAAACGTCGGCAACGTGTTGAGGAGGCCCGACCTCGCCAAGTGGCAATCGCACAATCGTCCCCAGAGGCGCTCCCGGTGCCCCGAGGTTTCCGTCGCGCTGCATCGAGTCCGACCCAAATCCGAAGAGTCCATAGGCTTGCCCCGCGCTATCGAAGGCGATGTCTTGTAGTCCGCCCGCGTCCAGACCCGCGACTGTGGCGACGGATGGCAGGCCGTTCAGAATGCGTGTCTGAATGCCATCCTTCAGCCTGGACAGCCCACTGGTGGCGCCTAGCGAAGCCGTGTTCCCGTTGCCAAGGACGACGGTCGGGCCGCTGCCGCCGCTCCCCGCTTCGGTAACGTACAAGCCGCCATCGGGACCGAAGGCCAGGCCGCGCGGAGTGACAAGCCCATTCATCACTTCGGTGATCGAATACTGCTCGGCATGGAGCGTTCGACCTGCCAAAGTTGCGAGAATTGCCAGTGAAACGATAACCGACAGTCGCATGTGATTATGCATGGTGCTTCCTGAAAAAAGGGTGCGGTGCTTTGGTAGTTGGGGGTACAATCAAAAAACCATCGCCCGATGCGCGCAGTGTGAGCACCGAGGAGATGTCGGGTCGGTGAGGAACTTGCTTCGCGGTAAGCCTCACCGACCGCTTTTTCCTGCCTTCATTCCACTTCATACCCATTCACTTCGAAACTTCGTCTTTTGCCCTCCCTTCATCCGGCAGCCTGAACTCACGGCGGAGATTGCGTGCTTCAGATTGCTTGCCTTCCTGGTCCAACACTTCAATCAGGCACAGGACCGAGACGATGGTGTCTGGATTCTCCATGCCAAGTAGTTTGCGCCGCATCTCTAATGACTGGCGGGCCAATGCCTCCGCCTCGCTGAACTTCCCCAGTTCTCTCAGGACATTGGCCAGGTCGGACAACGCCCGCGCGATATACGGGTGTTCTGGGCCCCAAACGTCGTGACCCGCGAAGACGGCTTCGCGCAGGATCACTTCGATCACGGACAGGTTCATTCCTTCGCGTTTCAATTCCCAGGCTTCGCTGATCAATGACACCGGCATCAGTGGGCGCACGAGCGGCATCCGCAGGCATGGGGCGTATACCCGGCGAAGGTATTGGCATGCTTCGCGATGTTGTCCAGCCGAGCACAAATTGCGAATTGTCGTCAATACGGCCCGATGTCCCTCCGCCAACGCCCGCTGCGCGCCGGTGACGTCGCCTGCACGACTTAACTCTTGCGCCGCAGAGACCGCCTGGGCCCATTCATTCGGTAAGCGCGCAATCTTGTCGCTGGTGAGCGCCAGCGCAATCGGGAGCGCTCGCGCCCCCCAAATATCGGAGTCAATCTGCCCTGCCGTTTGGCCGGCGAGTTGACCCTCGAGTGCTCTCGCGGCCACCACGCGCGAATCATCGTCGCGGGCCAGTGTTTCATACAAATTCAATGCCGCACGACAATGCGCGAGTGCCAAGTCAAGTTGATTTGGTTCCCAGCTGTATGCTTGTGCTAACCTGTATTCGGCGTCGGCCAACCCTGCCAAATCGCCAGGCACGTAACGTCGACGCAATGTGACGGCCTGATTCAGATGATCGGTTGCCGCCTGATACATCAGCATTCCGTAGTACGACCGGCCGATGGTTTCGTGCATCACGGCACGAGTTTCCGGTTGTTCGGCGAACACCGTCTCGATCTCTCTAGCAGCCCGGTCGAGCACCTGCTGGACGGTGACGGCAGCGCCATGCTCCGTGTCTGGGTTGACGGAAGCCAGCATGGCTTGCAGAAATTGCTGCGCCTGAGTCGCACGCGCTGCCTCGTTGTGAGCGATTCGCGCTTCGCGGCGGGCCTCCACGATACCAACGCTAGCGAGAGCCATGCCTGCAACCAGCGAGGCAACAATCGCGCTCAACGCCCAGACCCCCGCCTTGTTGCGCCGGGCAAACTTTCTCAGACGATAAGCCCGAGTCGTGGGTCGTGCCTGAACGGCTTCGTCATTCAAAAAGCGGTGGATGTCGGCGGCCAAACCATCGGCAGTCTCGTACCGCTGATTGCGGTCTTTTTCCAGCGACTTCATCACGATCCAGTCGAGTTCACCTTGCACCGTACGATTGAGCCTCACCGGCTCCAGGCCGCGGTTTGCGGCAATCGAAGGCAAAGCGTCGCTGGTGCTCAGACGAGTGCTGGGTTTGGGCGGCTCCTCCTCGCGGATGATCCGCAACATTTCGTCAAACGCCGCTTCTTGGAGTCGCCTTCGCTCGAACGGAGTTGACCCGGTGAGCAGTTCGTAGAGCATCACGCCGAGCGAGTAAACATCGCTCCGCGTGTCGACGTCGAGGTGATTTAGTTTTGCCTGTTCAGGGCTCATATACTCGACGGTGCCGACGACTTGGCCGAATTCGGTGAACAAGGTGCCTTCGGTCGGTGCCTGGCCCGTGGCTTTGGCGACGCCGAAGTCGATGACCTTCGGCACCGGTTTTCCGTCGCACTCTGCCACCAGCACATTTGTGGGCTTGAGATCCCGGTGGATGATGCCTTTCTGATGGGCGTGCTGGACGGCTTGGCAAATGTGGGTGAAAAGCAGTAGACGTTCGCGCAGAGGTAGTTGTTGCTCGTCGCAATATCTAGTAATCGGGATGCCCTTCACCAGCTCCATGACGAAATAGGGGCGGCCGCTCGAAGTGGCTCCTGCATCCAGGACCTTGGCGATGTTTTGATGATCCATTACCGCGAGCGCTTGGCGTTCAGACTCGAAGCGGGCTATGACGTGTCGCGTGTCCATGCCTGGCTTGACGATTTTGAGCGCGACCATTCGCCTGATCGGCTCCAACTGCTCTGCCAGGAACACGACTCCCATTCCCCCCTCACCGATTTGCTGCAGCAGTTTGTAGGATCCAACGATCGTTCCCGGCCCAGCCACCGGGGACCCGTCGCCCGCGTGGGAATTCGGGCCAATCGCCGGTCGCTCCAAAAACTCGCCGGCCGCCGCATGGGCACGAAGCAAATCCTCCACCTGTGCGCGAACCTCGGACTTGCTGCCACACGCCTCATCGAGAAACGCGTTGCGCGCGGCATCCGATGAAAGTTCAACCGCGCGGTCAAAAATCGATCTTACGTTGGGTGAATCGATTGACATGGACCTGGCCTCGGCCTCATTTTGGCCTCTATGCAAAGTGCGACGCGGGCAGCAGAATTGTGCCACCAAAAATAGAAAAATCGCTTGCGACTAGTTCAATGCAATCGCTGGTACAACCAGGCCCGGGCGTACGACCAGTGTCGATTGACCGTTCGGACCGACATATCCAGCGCCGTAGCTGTTTCTTCAATCGTCAACCCGGCGAAATAGCGCAGCTTCACCACTTGCGCCGCTTCCGGCTGGTCGACGGAAAGCTGCTCGAGGGCTTCATCAAGTGCGAGGAGATTCTCGGCGGGTGAGTCGGAGATTGCCACTTGGCCGTCAAGATCGACTCTCTTAAGCTCGCCCCCGTGGCGAATTCTTTGCTTGCGGCGCGCTTGTTCGATCAGAATCCGCCGCATCGCTTCAGCCGCCGCGGCAAAGAAATGACCGCGGCTGTTCCACGGTTGCGCGTCGGCCGTACCGACAAGTCGCAGAAACGCCTCGTGAACCAAGGCCGTCGCCTGCAGCGTCTGGCCGGGCCGTTCATGCGACAACTTCTGCGCCGCTAGTTTGCGCAACTCTTCGTAAACGATCGGCAAGAGGTGCTCGGCAGCTTGCGAATCGCCGTTATCGATCGCTGCCAAGATGAGAGTGACGTCGTTCATTTACGCGGGCTGGCCCAGGAGGGGACGGCCGCATTATAGGCCTTCGTCGCGGAAATCTGCAGCAGGCGGCTCGCGAATAAACTGGACCCATGTCATTGTCGCTTGTCGCTAATCCTCGGCCTTGCTCCCATCCCCGCACATCCGCACCACGCGTGGCTGAAACTGAGCGACCACTTCCACCAGATCTGCCTGCGCCGCCATCACGGAGCGGATGTCCTTGTACACACCCGGCACTTCGTCCGATCCCGCCGCGATCACGTGCACGCCGCGCTCGGCCAGCTCTTTCTTTACGGCTTGAATTCGGAACATATCGAGAGCCTTGGTCCGCGACATACACCGCCCTGCCCCGTGCGATGCCGAATTAAGACTTTGCGGATTACCCAATCCGCGGACCACGAACGCGGGATCGGCCATCGTCCCCGGGATTACGCCGAGTACGCCCTTCCCCGCCGGCGTCGCCCCCTTGCGGTGCACGATCACTTGCCTCCCGTGATGCCGCTCCTGCCAGGCGAAGTTGTGATGGTTCTCGACGCCCGCCACAACTTCCGCCCCCAACAGCTTGGCCACAAGGCGATGAATCACCGCATGGTTGGCGGCTGCGTAGTCGCCCATTAGGTTCATCGCCGCCGAATATTCCTGCCCCGCTTCGCTCTCCAAATCGAGCCACGCCAATCGGCCCAAGTCCTTCCACTTCTTCGGCAGCTTCTGCTGCGCCGTCTGGCTGTAAGTGCTGCAAACCGCCGCCCCTGCCCCGCGGCTGCCGCTATGACTCAAGAGCGCGACGTATTTACCCGCCGTGAGCCCCAGCTGCTTGTCGTCCGTCGGCAGATCGAACTCGCCAAACTCGACAAAGTGATTTCCCGACCCGCTCGTGCCGAGTTGCCTCCATGCCGTGTCCTTCTTCTCGCGCGTGATCCTCGTGATTGTCCAGTCCTCATCCATCACCGCGTGCGACTGCCGCGGCGAATGTTCCACGCCGACGCCGAACCTCGTCCCCTTGTTGAGCGCGTCTTCAAACCGCTGCCGCTGCGCGGTGAGTGAGTCGACCGGCACATCGAGCACCGACAACTTTATCCGGCAGGCAATGTCGACGCCCACCGCGTACGGAATCACCTCCCCTTCACACGCCAGGACGCCCCCGATCGGAAGTCCATAGCCCACGTGTGCATCCGGCATCAGCGCCGCCCCGACAGCATTCGGCACCGAGCAGGCCTGCCGCATCTGCACATGCGCCGCCTCGTCGATCTCGGTGCCCCAAGTCTGGTAGCTGATCGGCTCGTGGACCGTCGGCGCATCCTCCGCCAAGAGCTCCCGCGCAAGCTCCCCCCAAATCGGATCCGCTTCGAAGGAGCGCGGATTCCGCACCACGTCGGCCACGATCTGCCGCGCCCGCTGCCCTTTGAGCCCCATACCGGTGCCCTGTTCCGCAGCCCGTCCGATCGCCACGATCGCCGCCTTCGCACAATCCGGCGGCACCCCGAGTTTTTGCAGTTGCTTGCGGTTCATTGCGCTTCCTTTCACCAATTCATATCCAAAGAGCCGCCATTCAGCCAAGGGTTCGTCAGGAACTTTCTCGCCGGGATTTTCCCGGCAGCCAAAGATTTCTTGTAAGGCGAAACTCCTTCGAGTTACTAATACTCCTGGAATGTGGCTCGGTGTCGCGTCACGCGGGTGTGCGCGACATCATGCATGAGCCATTCTTCAAAAATCGGCTTGGCGAGCAGTGCTCCCGAGCCATCTGGGTGCTGCGCGCATTCACTTTCGCCAGGGAGCATTTGAGGGGAGCGCGCGCCCTTGCGAGGATTAAATCATGAATGCTAATCGCTGGCTGGGGGCTCTGATTTCCATGGCGCTGGGCTCGTGTATTGGCCTGCCAATCGCGTCGTCGCAGCAGCTCACCGCCCAATGGGTCGAGAAAGCAGCGTCGCCGCTCGTCGAAAATGACATCGCCGACGGGCTGTCGATCGGTTTCATCGAAGGCGAACACTTCGGCATCGTGCACCTGGGAAGCGCCGCTGACACGAAGAAAAAGGCCGATTACTTGACGGTTTACGAATTGGGTTCCATCAGCAAAGTCTTCACCGCGATCCTGCTGGCCGATGCCGTGGTCCGCAGCGACATCGATTTGAACGCGCCGGCCGAGGTCCCCAATTCGGCCGGGATTCGCCTGCCGTCGCGCGAAGGTAAGGCGATTACGTGGATCGATCTAAGCACTCACCGCTCCGGACTGCCGCGACTAGCCACCAATATGCCGCTGACCGGCGCGAAGGATCCGTACCGCGAATACGATTCAAAACTCTCAGCGGCCTTTCTGAGCGAATACAAGCTGCCTCGTCAGCCAGGGGCGGAACAAGAATACTCGAACTTCGCCGTGTCGGTTCTTGGTTATCTGGTCGCTGAGAAGGCCGGCAAGTCCTACCAAGAGTTGCTGCGCGAGCGCATTGCCGATCCCCTCGACATGACCGATTGCACCGTCTCGCTCAGCCCCGACCAGCAGCGACGGCTCGCCACGCCGCACGACAAGTTCGGCTCGGCGACATCCTCCTGGACATTTGCCGACCTGCCGGGCGCCGGCGGTATCCATGCCACGATGCGCGACATGATGCGCTTCGCCAAAGCCCAATTGAATCCGCCGCCCGGCAAACTTGGCGAGGCCATCGAGTTGGCTTGGAGCGTGCAGCGCCCTGCGGACTCCTCGGGCTCAGCGATGGGGCTGGGTTGGATGATTGCCGGCGATGGTCAAACTCGCTGGCACAACGGACAGACGGGCGGATTCCACACGGCGCTGTTTATCAACCGCGAGTTGAAGTGCGCGGTCGTCATCCTCTGCAACACGGCTGCCGGCGACAAAATCGATCAATTGGCGGCGCAGCTGGTTCAAAAAGCCGCCGGCCTGCAAGTCGAGCTCGAACCAGACGAGCCTGCCGACCCGGACGCCGACAAACTCGCCATCGACGCGAAACTTCGCGGCCGGTTGGTCGGCCGCTATCAACTCGCGCCCAACTTCATCTTCGACGTGCAAGATCGCGATGGACACCTGATGGTCGGCATCACGAATCAGCCCACTCAGGAGGTTCATCCCGATTCGCCGACGCGCTGGTCCTATCGCGGAGTCGATGCCACGTTGGAATTCAAGCTGCCAAAAACCGGTTCCGCCCGAAGCCTGGTCCTCCATCAAAATGGCATCGAGCAGACGGCACGCCGAATCGGCAAGGCGACAGAGGTTGGTTCGGACGATGAATCGGACGGACTTGCCATCGACGCGAAACTTCGCGGCCGGTTGGCGGGCCGCTATCAGCTGGCGCCCGATTTTATCTTCACGGTCGAAGATCGCGACGGGCACCTGATGGTTAGCATCACCAACCAGCCGACGAATGAAGTCTATCCCGACTCCCCCACGCGCTGGTCCTACCGCGGAATCGACGCCGCCTTGGAATTCAAATTGCCAAAAACCGGTCGGGCCAGAAGCCTGGTCCTCCATCAAAACGGCGTCGAGCAGACGGCACGCCGGATCAAGTAAGCTATCAACCCTCCGGTCGCGGCCTGATAGAGTGGACCGCTGAGGTCTTGCGTTGTCGGATGAGGATCAAAAGTCGCTCTTCATGAACTGGCTCGGCGAACACGGCGCCGCGGTCATGAAGGTGGCGCGCGCCTACACGCTTGCCGACGACGATTGTCAGGACCTCGCCCAGGAAATCCTCCTCCAAGCCTGGCGCTCCGTGCCGAACTTCGCCGGCAAAGCCAGCCCGGCCACCTGGTTCTACCGCGTCGCGCTCCACACCGCCATGAACTGGCAGCGCAAGGACAAGCCGCGCCGCGCCCGCCAGCAACCGCTCCTCGATGTGCAAGTCTTGGCGACCGATGCCGCCAACAGCGCCGAACAGGCCCAGCAGCGCGACATGGTTGAATTGCTCTACAAGGCCATTCACCAACTGCCCAAAGCCGACGCCGCGCTCGTGCTCTTGTATCTCGACGAGCTGAGCTACCGCGAGATGGCCGAGGTCCTCGGCATCTCCGAGAGCAACGTCGGCGTGAAACTCAATCGTGCCAAGAAGGCGCTCAGTGCCCTGATGAACGGCCAGCCCCATGAACCCTGATAGCCCGATGGACCTCGATAGTTTTCAAAAAGCGTGGCAAGCACAGTCGTCGCAGACCCGCGTCACGATCGCGGCCGACCTCTTGCGCAACGAGGTCCAGCGCTCGGAGCGGAATCTGCGCGACACGATCTTCCGCCGCGATTTCCGCGAAGTGGCCATCGGACTCGTCATGCTCCCGGTCTGGTTCTATCTGGGCCGCAAATTCGCGCTCCCTGCGTCCTGGTATCTCGCCGTCCCGGCGATCACCTGGGTGATTCTGTTCATCCTGGTCGATCGTTTTCGTCACGGACTGCGTCGCTCCCAGTCGGGCCAACCGCTCGTCGACAGCGTGCGGGCCTCGCTCGGCCAGGTCGAGCATCAAGTCTGGCTGCTGCGCAACGTATTCTGGTGGTATTTGTTGCCATTCTCGATCGCCATCCTGGCGTTCTTCGTACAGGTCGCCTGGTTGCGAAACACCGGATTCTGGCCGGTCACGCTGGATCTTGCCCCCTTAGTGCTGTTCCTGCTCGTACTCTACGGCTTCATTTACTGGTTGAACCAGCGCGCCGTGCGCCACCACCTCGAACCCCGCCGGCGAGAGCTGCTCACTCTCTTGGCCACGTTGGGCGACGAGTCGGCGTCCACCGAACTAACTGTCGATCCAATGCTCGCCATCGATCAGGAGCGTCCGTCGAACCCCGGCATCTGGCGACAAGTGTTCCTGGTCACGATTCTTACGGCCCTCCTCATGGTCCCCATGTTTCTCGCCGGGCGTGCTCTCCAATCATTCGTCCGACCGCCGCTGGTGAGCAACCGCGGCACTCCGGCGTCGTTCGCACAGCTCAACAGCGAGCTCCGCCGCGAGAAAGATCTCGTCGGACTCGCCGCCCTGGTCACGATCGACGGCAAGGTCGTCGCCTCGGCCGTCGACGGCCAACGCAAGTCGCAGTCCGGCGTGCCGCTCGAACTCAGCGACCAGTGGCACCTCGGCGGCATCACCGCGTCGATTACGGCCACGATGATCGCGCGCCTCATCGAATCCGGCGAGCTCCAGTGGACCACCACCGTCGGCGAATGTTTTCCCGACGCTGCAATCCACGAAGACTGGAAGAACGTCACGTTCGACGAGCTGTTCACGCACACGTCGGGCGCCCCGCCCATCTTCTCCGATGCCGTCCACGCCAGGCATCCGCCCCTCGGTCCCGAGTGTACGCGCGAGCGCCGCGCCGCCGTGCTCGACGTCCTCGCCAACAAACCGGATCACCCGCCCGGCACAACGTTCGCCTACTCCAATGTCGGCTACACGATCGCTGCCGCGATGGCCGAAGCAAAGACCGGCGTCAGTTGGGAAGATCTCGTCCAGCGCGAAGTCTTCGATCCGCTGGCGCTTGCGAGCGCCGGCTTCGGCCCGCCGAATAGCCCGGATGACACGCTACCGCAACCGCGCGGCCACCACCTCTATCTTGGCGTGAAGCTCCCCGCCGACGACGACGAAGACAACACGCCCATCATGGGCCCCGCCGGTTCGGTCCACATGACGCTCGCCGATCTCGTTGCTTACGCCAGCGAGCACCTCCGCGGCCAGCTCGGCCACGGCCGGCTCCTCTCGGCCGAAACGTACCAACGGCTCCACACGCCGCGCCTCGACGACTACGCCTGTGGCTGGGGCATCCTCGAAAACAGCCGGATCGCGCCGCTCAAAATCTATTGGCACAACGGCGCGAACACGATGTGGTACGCGCTGGTCGTGTTCGTCCCCGAGAGAAACATGGTCGTCGCCGTCACGTCGAACGACGGCGACCTCACCACGGCCGAAGCTGCGGCCTGGGAACTCGTAAAGGCCGCGCTTGGCGATTTCACTTCCACCGGCTTCGCCAAGAAATCTCCCTTCGCCGCAGTTCGCTGGAACGATTTCCAGCCCGAAGTCCGAGTCGACGGCGAGTGGTTCCAGCTCCTCGCGCTCGACGACATCCCCGCTGCCGAAATCGTCGCCTTTAGTCGGAAGACCTACGACGACAAGTGGCAAAAACGCTTCGAAGAAGACCTCGTCGAGCTGCTCACCCGCATGGACCATCCGCCCGGCGACAAGGTCACGCTTGTCGTCCAAACCGTCACGTCGCCGCCACAGAGCCGCACGCTGAAAAATGTGCCCCTGACCGAAGAGAACCGCCGTGCCATCCGCGACGCCGCCCAATCGCGCTTCAGTCCCTAGCCGAGTCGGGCGCCCTTCGCCTGCCAGCGGCCCGCGACGTCCTCAAGTCCAGTCCCGCGCTCCATCCCGGCACGCTCATGCCATTTCGACACATCCCGCCGGCCGCCTCGGCCCACTTGTTGAGCCACCTATCGCGGTAAGCGTGGCGCGACTCGCCTCGGCACGCCGCGTGCACTGTTCGTTGCGCGCCAGCCGATCCAGTTCCCCGATTCCCAGCCGGTCTCACTCATGTCCCCCAATATCGCTCCCTCCGAACCCGCGGTCCTCAGCGTCCTCAAGTCGCGTGAGTTTCGCCAAGCTTATCATGAGGCGGTTGACCGCCTCGAACTCTCGCACGCTGCCCAGGAAATCACCGCGCGGCAAATCCTCGAAGCCTACTTCGGTCTTGAGCCGGTAGATTCCGCGGCGCCGCTCAGCAACGAAGCGGTCTACTTCACCGCGCACGCAGTAGACGTCCACGGACACGCGAAGTTTCTCGTCCCGGGCACCGTCCACTGCAACCATCTTCCGGGCCCGCTGTTTCGCTTGACGCAGAAAGCTCCGCAACACGCAGTCGCCGCGGCGCCGACCGCCGCCGTCGAGTCGTTCGTCCAATTCAAAGACTTCGGCCGCGCCATCGCGTCCGTTGAAGCCGTACGGTTGACCCTCATCCCAGAACGCGTCAACGGCATCATCTCGTTCATCGCCGACGCCAAGCAGCACTACGCCGCGGGCGAAGTCGACCGCGCCGAACGCTCAATCGGCATCGCCACGGACCACTTCAACCGTGCCGCGGGCGACGGGCTCCGCCGCATCCCCAGCGAGGCCGAACGGGGCAAACGCGGCAACGAACTCGCCGGCACCCGCCGCAAGCTCGCCGACCTCCGCCGCAAGCTGCAGCAGGAATGCGACCAGGTGCAGCCGCCCTTGCGTTGACGAGCGAGCGTGGTCTGGTTTTCCGTCAGCCCTCGTCCTGAATCCTTCGTCCCTCGGCGAAACTCCTCTTGGCTCCGCGGCCCCAAAAACGGTATCTTCCCGCTACTGTGGATCCAAATTCCCGGTCCCAGCCCCTAACCCCTACCTGCGAACCTGTCCACTAGTTGGCCTGTCTTAAGAATCGCCCGCGCGGATTCGATAAAGTCTCCGCGAAATCCCTGGAAAACTTTTATGGCCCTCACCGCGGGGCCGATTATAATGAAGGCATCGTGTTCGTGCTTACGCGGCACGAACGGACTAGAGGGCAACGCTGAACCGTCAATTTCGCTTACTGGTTCGGCCGAGCCAGACTTTAGTTGGGAAGGAGGTGGTCTTTGATCGACATATGTTCTAGCCAGCGAGGTGGTAGTACCTAGTTTGGCCGGCGGGTCACCCTTAGGGACCCCACCACCTGCTTCTGAGTAGAAGCCCTCGATCGGACGACAGCTGCGCCCGCCGAGGTCGGATTCTCAAAGCAATAACGAGCCCGGTTCCTGCGTGGCGGGAACCGGGCCTCTTTTTTTGACGTACCGATCAATCGTGTCGGTCCAACGTTGGGTGCCACTGGCTCCGCCAGTGCTCTTTCAAGGCCCGTAGCTTGCAACTCGCATCAGCCGCCACCTCCCCGCGCACATCACACGCCAATCTGTCCGATTCGCCCCGCCTGCGGCTCCTCAGCTACAATCGCTCCCGGCGGAGACCCGTTTCCTCATGCGGACTCCCATATCACAACCCTGTCACCACCGGCGGAGTCACCATCATGCGTTGCATCGTTAGAAGCTGCGTCCAACTCGTCGCCCTGCTTGCACTCGCTGCGTCATCCCTCTCCCAAAGCTCAGCGGCCGACGACGTCACCCTCTTCGAAAACGTCCGCATCTTCGACGGCAAGTCCCCCGAGCTCTCGCCCCCGCGCAGCGTCCTCATCCGCGGCAACAAGATTGAAAAAATTTCCGCCGACCCGATCGCCACTGACCGCCGCGCCACCACCAAGATCATCCACGCGGGCGGCCGCACCCTCATGCCCGGCCTGATCGACGCCCATTGGCACGCGATGCTCGTCCGCCCCACCCCCGCCGAAGCCCTCACCGACGACGTCGGCTACCTCAACCTCCTCGCCGCCGCCGAAGCCCGCGACACGCTGCTGCGCGGCTTCACCACCGTCCGCGATCTTGGCGGCCCGACCTTCGGCCTCAAGCGGGCGATCGACGAAGGCCTCACGCCAGGACCTCGCATTTACCCCGCCGGCGCCGTGATCACCGTCACCAGCGGCCACGGCGACTTCCGCCAAAAGTACGAAGTCCCCCGCACGCCCGGCGGCCCACTCTCCCGCATGGAAGTCCTCGGCGCGAGCATGGTCGCCGACAGCCCCGATGAAGTCCGCCTGCGAGTGCGCGAACAACTGCTCCTCGGCGCGTGCCAGATCAAGCTCACGGCCGGCGGCGGCGTCGCCTCACCCAATAGCCCGCTGGATGCCTCCACCTTCACCGAGCCCGAGCTCCGCGCCGCCGTAGAAGCAGCGGAAAACTGGGGCACCTACGTCACCGTCCACGCCTACACGCCGACCTCGATCCAGCGGGGCATCAACGCCGGCGTCAAATGCATCGAGCACGGCCACCTCATGGACGAACCGACCGCCGAGCTGATCGCCGAGCGCGGCATCTGGCTCAGCACCCAACCCTTCCCGCCCGAAACCGCCGAAGTCTTCCCGCCCGGCTCCCAAGAACGCGCCAAGGCGCTCGAAGTGATCGCCGGCACCGACCGCACCTACAAACTCGCCCGCAAACACCACATCAAAACGGCCTTCGGCACCGACATCCTCTTCTCGCAAAAACTCGCCCAGCGCCAAGGCGCGCTGCTCGCCTCGCTCGCCCGCTGGTACGAACCGGCGGAAATCCTCACGATGGCCACCAGCACCAACGCCGACCTGCTCACCCTCACCGGCAAGCGCAACCCTTACGCCGGCAAACTGGGCGTCGTCGCAGAAGGCGCGCTGGCCGACCTGCTCCTAGTCGACGGCAACCCCCTCGAAGACATCACGCTGCTGGCTGACCCCGAGAAGAATCTCAAGGTCATCATGAAGGACGGAGCGCTGTTCAAAGATGCGCGCGATTGATCGGCGCCTCTAAAGGCCCGATGGCACCGGACAGGCGAAGTCTGCGTTCGCGAACGAGGTAGGTACTTCCTCAGGCGTGAGCAAGAGCAACACGGAGATTTCACTTCGAGCATCGTCCGATAGAGACCGCAAAAAGGGCCAAAACAATTTGCCTCGGTCTCCGATGCCTAGTCCGTCAAAGTATTCGTCGATCACTCGAATTCGAATGGATGCGGCGTTTTGACGATACAACGACACATCCGCGTCAGGTCTTGCCGCCTCATACTTCGCAAGCGCGCCAGCGATTTCCGTAAGCTTCGAATCCCATTGCCCCGACATCAACTTAGGCATTTCTTAAATTCTCCCGTCGGCCCATGCGACGATTGCCTTTGCCGCTTTCAGAAAATCCTCTGCGTCGTCCGGTTTAATTATACCAGGGCGGTAGCGAAAGTCCGTAGACCACGTGCTGACTAACACGAATTGCTCATGCACATCGGCAGGAATCGGCGGACCTTTCACCTTCCGATATTGTTCCCGCAACCATTCAAAATCATGGGCCTTTGAGCCGCGAAACGAAGCCACCATCGTGGTCCGGTCGTTTCTTGGCGTGGATTCAATCAAGAGCGCCTTCAACGCACATTCAACACTATATCCGGCGAGGTACACGGCGCCGGTATTTCGTCCCGCAGCTAGCAATGTCTCCGCGTCGTCATGCCGCTGCAGTGCCGATCGCCAGAAGATCTTCGCGTCGCGATCCTGTGGCAGTCCCATTGGCGTACTCGGGGAGTGATGGTGGCATTGGAACCCCCATGGTACTACTTCACTTCTCCCTGATCCACCTTTTTGGGCCCTAAACCGCCTGCTAGTCCTTGGCCTCCAACGCTGAACAACAGCCGCGGAGCGGCGAAGTTGTGTAGCCAGGCGGCGCGAGCCCCTGGTTACCAATCCAGCGCATTCCCTCGGCCGAGCAACACGCATCGCCATCTCACCAGCGCTGCCGAGGCCGAAATCGAACTGGGGTCGCAATCGGTGGATTGGCTGGCCCTCCACTTTGGCGACTCACCTCTCAACCCCACCTAAGACATAACCTGCTGGCAGCCCCCCAGAATCTCGTGGTCAATGGTGAAGGTTGGCGTAGTCGCCAACTACACAGTGAAGCAAGGGGCTCTACAATCCCCGAAACACCCAGGTTTCCCTTGCTCGTTTTGGTGTTCGGGACCGACTATCCGAGCCGTGGCTCAGCATCGCCGCCACTTAGTCTCGCAAAATTCATCTCAGTTCGAAAAGTAGATTGGCGCTTGAGCTACACAGAACCACCCGAAGTGGGTATACACAGGGTTGACAATTCACACAGACATCATATGATACGACATATCCGGCGCGAAGATTAGCCGCAGACCCGCCGTTGCTATCATATGATCTATAATTGTGCGTGTGGATCGGTTACGGACTCCCAAAAATGGTCGATCCACACGCTGAAATTCGCCGTCAGCTGATTGTGCTGTGTAGTCGACGATCGGCAAGAACGTCCGAATGGACAGCTGATCGGCCGACCGAGTGGCGGCCGACCGCAGTCATGAATCCTGATGGCCAACCTTTCACTGACGCAGGTGCATGGGATTTCGTGGTGGAATGCTTAGAGTCAGGCGTCAGCTTGACTCCCGTGACTCTCGAAAAGCCCGCAGGAAAAGTCGCGTATACCTTTACGGTCCCAGTCTGCGCCGAAGAGGTATACGTCAAGTTGCAGTTGGGATCTGGCGCCGTAATCGGGCGAAGTTTTCACTACAGCAATATCTGATTTGACTACGTCGCAGGTTTGACGAACGCCATGAATGAAATACAAATTCCAAACTCGCTTATCAATTGCCCCTCATGCGGCAAGTTAGGCGTCAGCACGCGAATTGAGACCATGAAGTTTCCGTATGGGAGTGGTACTAGCTCAACGGAACTCGAAGCAGTAGTGCAGGTTCACACCTGCGATGATTGCGAATTGAACTATCTGGATGGTTCTGCGGAAGTGGCGAAGCACAACGCCGTATGCGATCACCTTGGGGTACTTCGTGCAACTGAAATTCGTAAGCTTCGCCTTAGACTCGGAATGTCGCGGTCCGAATTGTCAAATCTTACGAAACTTGGCGAGGCGACAATTGGCAGATGGGAGCGAGGCGAGCTTATACAGAATGCCGCGAATGATCAGTTCTTATATTTGCTCGGATATCCCGAGAATGTTGAACGTCTACAAAGACGTGTCGCAGCTGGTCCCCCTGAAACGTCTCCTGCATACCTTCCAGTTCGTCCCAGATCGGAGAAAAGTAAGTTTCTGGCACTTAGCGAAACTGGCGGTGTTGACGGAGCCCAACATCGAGCAGCTGTATTCAGGCTACACGTAGAGGCTGCATAGAACGATGTATACTGTAACATTTTATTCCTTTAAGGGTGGTGTAGGACGCACTTTCTCACTTGTAAATGTTGCTACGATTCTGGCGCGCGCTGGGCGCAAGGTGCTAATGATTGACTTCGATCTTGAAGCACCAGGAATTCAGACTTTTGAATTGTTTCGCCCGAGTAGTCCTCGACCAGGTCTAGTAGAGTACGTATACGAGTACATCCAAACCGGAAGAGCGCCTGATGTACGAGATTTCGTGTATGACACCAAAGCTGCGAATTGCAACGGACGCCTTTGGCTTATGCCCGCAGGCAAATGTGATGCGGAGTACAGAACTAAACTGTCCGCGATTCATTGGCAATCGCTTTATGAACGCTTGGATGGATACTTGATGTTCGAGGACTTAAAGGCTCAATGGAAGAAGCACTTCTCCCCTGACTACGTTTTCATAGATTCGCGAACTGGCCACACGGATATCGAAGGCATTTGCACGCGGCAACTGCCTGACGCAGTTACGCTACTGTTCTTCCCTAACGAGCAAAACCTCTTGGGCCTAAGGGAGGTTGTCAAGGACATACGTACTGAAGCTGGTCGTTCGCGCAATGATGTACCTAAGCTGCATTTCGTCGTTTCAAATGTTCCTGAGTTGGATGACGAAGAGCGCATCCTTGAATCGCGTCTCAAGGATTTCAGCTCAGAATTGGAATTTGAGACTGCGCTCACAATTCCGCACTATCTGAGCTTGTCTTTGGTGGACCAAGCGATTTTTGCGATCGAGCGTCCAAACAGTCGATTGACTAGGGCGTATCAATCGCTTGCGGACTCTATAACCGAAGACAATATGGAAGACAGAGAGGCAGCCATTGTCTTTTTGAAAAACCAATTCCATTCAACTGCATTGTCACTTGATGGTACAAACGGCAATGCTGAACAACGGCTTCGAAAAGTGCGCGAGCTTCATCCAGACGATGGAGAAATACTGTCTTTGGTGGCTAGAATCAGGAAGAGTGAAGGTCGGTTTGATGAGGCGAGCGTGCTTTTCGAGCGCGCGGTTAAATTTGGCGACCGAAGCGCCGCTGCGTTGCTTGAACGAGCTGCGGTTCGAATCTGCAACAATGATCGTACCGCCGCGGTTGACGACATTAGGGTGGCGCTTAATCAAGATAATGTAGGGATCGGAGATGTTGAACGCGCGATTCGACTTCTTGGGCAGGCAAATGAAGGCCTATTGAAGGAAGTTGCTGATAGTCCGGCGATGCAGTCCCTATCCCAAGACCGGTGGTTGCCAGCAATTGAAGCGCTGATGCTTTTTGATAAAGGCCTTAAGCCTGCGCTCTCGTTGCTGCTCAAATTGAAACGCGACCGTAGCCTAGGTATGCCGCAAAGACTAATCGCGGATGGCGAATTGATACTTTGCCTAATTGGTGATGGTCAATTTGATGTTGCTATTGAGCAAATCCCTCATGCCGACCAGCCTGAACAGATGGGAATCGAGGACGCATTCAACTTTGCCATGTCGATTTGGGGTAAGAGCAGGAAGATACCTCACGATCTGTTTCGACGAATTAGCGTAATGGATGCGAATGAGCGAGAAAGTCGCTCAACTGCAAACTATTACCAATGCATTGGACTCGTCCATGCGTGTCTCGGAAATCGGGACACAGCTGAATCGCTGATTGCTGAATCACTTGCAAGGATTGGACGATTTCGTGACAGGGATTTCAGTTGTTGGCGTTATCGCTACGCAAACCCAAAGGAATTTACTTCGGACTGCGAATTTATTCGTCGTTTAAATCTTGGGGAGCCACTTTTGCCTGCGTTCTTCGATCGAATATCTAAATAGGCCCTCAGGGGCTACATTCTTTGCCTCCATAGCCCATACGGTGCGTTTGACTTCGACTTTGCGGTTTTGCCGGCAAAACTTGAATTGACTGCAACGTCGATCGTTGCTGCCGAAACGGATCGGCCAAGCGCGAGTTTGCGACCGCCGCTACTGACAAAACAGTCAATCGATTTCCTCCGCAGCCGCGGGTGTAAATGGGTCCGCACGCACACACAGAACTACACCAATAGCGAAGCGTGATCGTGCACGATACCCACCGGCCATCGATCGTGCGAAGTCCCAGTGAAGACCTACCGCCTAACCACCGCCACCCGCAACCCAATATGATCCGCCCGTCGCTCCGGCTCGTATCGCAACCGCAGGGCCGACCGGCAGAACTCGGGAGTGTCGGTCCACGCGCCGCCGCGGCGCACCCGGGAGTAGGAGCCGTCGCGATTCGGTGCGCCTTGGCGATCCGAGAGATCCGGGTCCGTCCCGCCGGGTAGCCTCGCGTGATACCAGTCGCGGCACCACTCGAACTCGTTCCCGTGCATGTCGCACAGGCCCCACGCGTTCGCTGCGTAACTGCCGACCTTCGTCGCCGCCCCGTCGACGAACGGCGGACTGCCCGTGTACGCCCGCCCGATGTTCGCCTGCTCCTTTGTGAGCGTGGCGCCAAAGGCATAAGCCGTCGCCGTGCCTGCCCGGCACGCGTACTCCCACTGCGCTTCGGTCGGCAAGCAAAACTCCCAGCCGGCGGGCAGTTCTCCCGCCGCGTGAGCCTCCGCCGTCAAGCGCCGGCAAAACTCGCCCGCCTCCGCATAGTTGATCCAGTACACGGGATAGTCGTCCCCCGCGCCGGCAATCGTCTCGCTCGGAATCGCCCCCATCACCCGCTTCCACTGGCCCTGGGTCACCTCGTACTTCCCCATCCAAAACCCGCGCGTCAGCGTGACCGCAACCCGCGCTTCATCCGCCCGATGCCCCGGCTCCTCCGGCAAACTCCCCATCCAAAACCGCCCCGCCGGACACCAACACAACGCCACGCCCCCCACACTCCGCTGGTCCCCCGCCCGCGCACCGTCAAACGATTCCGAGCGAGCCGCCGCCGCGCCGTCCTCATCCGCACCACCATCCGCCGGCGCACCATGGCTATTGCCAACAATCAACCACGCCACCACCACCAACGCCAAGCATTTGAGAAGGTTCATCTCGACTCCAAGCCAAAGCGTGTCAAATGCCCGCCCTTACTGCAGTATTTTGACCCAATTCGCACCGTAGTGGTAGGATATCCCCCTGTCGGAAAGAATTTGACGATATAACACGTAGGTTATACTATTGTGGCGTGGGTAGTCGAATATACGAATGAGTTCGAGTCTTGGTGGGACGACCTCAGCGAAGACGAACAAGACTCCGTGCGATTCGGGGTCGAGCTCCTTGCGAGGGACGGCCCCAACCTTGGCCGCCCACATGTCGACACGGTCGCTGGCTCAAAGCACGCCAATATGAAGGAGCTCCGCACGCAGCACCGCGGTCGACCCCTCCGAACATTTTTCGCGTTCGATCCGCGCCGTAAAGCAATCCTATTGATCGGCGGTGACAAAACCGGCAATAGGCGGTTCTACACGGAAATGACTCCCATCGCCGATCGACTTTACGACGAACACCTCCAACAGCTCGAAGACGAAGGACTCATCTAATGGCCGGACATCGCAATTTCTCCGAACTCCGAGACAAAATGTCTCCCGAGCGCCGGGCTCGTTCGGATGCCCGCGTCAAGGAAATGATGGAAGAGATGCTGCTGGCCGAGCTTCGCAAATTTGCCGGCCGCACGCAGGAAGAAGTGGCCGCAGAGCTCGGCGTCTCGCAGCCCTGCCTCTCCAAAATGGAAAACCAATCCGACATGCAGATCGGCACGCTCAACCGCATCGTCACCTCCC
Organism: Pirellulales bacterium; assembly: GCA_050248495.1. Classification (GTDB taxonomy): domain Bacteria; phylum Planctomycetota; class Planctomycetia; order Pirellulales; family Lacipirellulaceae; genus DASYDU01. The sequence continues at coordinate 21,966 of JBFWSG010000035.1, forward strand.
TCGGCGGCCGCCTCGAACTCGTCGCCCACATGCCCACCGGCGACATCGTGCTCACGCAGTTCACAGAGCACTCGCCGAACTGAGACCGCCTGTTATCTGTTGGAGATCCATATGCCCACCAAGCGAGAGTTCCATGCAGCCATGCGGCCACTACTGGCCGGCATCGCCTCCTTCATTCTGCTTCTCCCAACGGCAGCCTGGGCGGAAAACGAGGTCCTGCTCTCGATGCCCGAGCCTCCCGACGGCTACATGGTGGTTAAGCAACCGATAGAAGTCGACGGCAAGCGCGGGGGAGTGGCGGTCATTGTTGGCCAAGAGGGGCCGAGTTCAAATGTCGTGATCACGGTCGAGACGTCCTTCGATCGTTCCACCAAGCCAGCCCGTGTCGCGGCCACAAAAGCTTACGTCAACGGAGCGGCCGGCACGCTGAAAAACCATGGCATGAAGCTCGTCGACAGCAAGCTCCCTGATTTGGAGCAAGCCGATTTTACCAGGCCACTTCAAGTGGATATGACTTTCGATAAACCGGATGGAACGAAGCTGTACTTGCGGCAATTCGTGTTCTTTACGAAGTACGGCTACAACATTCAAATCGGCGCTAGCAATCCTGAAGAATTGGAAACCCTTGCGAAGTGGGCCCAGCGCATCAAGCCCGCCGAATGAACCAATGTGCTTCGCATTTGCGAGCTGTTTCACCTCAATTCTCCCATATCATCTTCGAACAACAGTTAAGTCTCCATCGCCATCACTCCCCCAACCGCGAAGTATGATCGTGCACGATCACCCAACGGCCGCCGATCTTGCGAAACACCAGCGTAAAATTCCCGCCCACCGGTTCGCTGTCCCGATCGAGCTGCCACCGGCCCAGCACCATCGCTGACTCCTCACCGAGCGGCGTGATTTCCAGTTCCGCAAAACTCACCCGCCCCATCGCATCCCGCGTCGGGTAGCGCTTGCGATAGTTCTCCAGCGTGGCCTGCCAGCCGCGGGTCGTCTTCCCGCCCGAGCTGAACGTCAAATCGTCGCTCTTCCAGTAGTGCTCCATGAACGCCGGGATGTCGCCCTGGTTCCAAGCCTCTTGCTGCGCCCTCAGCACCCCTTCAATGGCGACGCGGAGCGAACTCTCAGTCTCCGCCGCCGACACCTCACCAGTCGCCGCCAGCAAGAACACCACCATGCCGACGCCACCCCAATGCAGTTTCCAATGGTGCATGATCCGCTCCTTTCTCAAAACCAACACCCAGCCAAGCCAGCATTAACAATTGGAACACAAGCCAACAGAGAAGATGAAGTGCCTCTGCCTCCCGCTTTCTCTGTGATCTTTGTTAACTCCTGTGCAATTGCTTTCGTGCCTTCTGGTGCCTTTTCGTGGCCATTCCGAAATCCGCCGCGCACGACTGCTCAACAGTGTGTCCCCCCGGTTGAGCAGTCGCAGAAACCCGGCATTTTTTGCAGTTTTGACTCCGGCAACCGGTGTGCGACTGCTCAACCCTGCCACCCCCTACATGGAGCGCCTCCCAGCATGTGCTGCTCTGGTCGCCCTGTCGCCACAACCCGCCGAATTCCGCCTGGTCACCGCCCAACCATCCACCTTGGCACCGCTCAGCGGCCGATGTACCTTCGGGTATCTGGCCATCTTCCGCAGGCGATCGCAACGCTCCGCTCCATCCCATCATGCCCTATCGCATCGCGTTGATCCCCGGGGACGGCATCGGCCCCGAAGTCACCTCGGCCGCCCAAAAAGTCGTCGACGCCGCCGGCGTGAAAGTCGATTGGCTCCCAGCCATTGCCGGCCAGACCGCCCTCGACGAGGTCGGCGCCCCGCTGCCCCCCGCGACGCTCGACATCATTCGCAGCACCGACGCCACGCTCAAAGGCCCAACCGCCACGCCCAGCGGCACAGGCTTCCGCAGCGTCAACGTCGAGATGCGGCAGAAGCTCAAGTTGTACGCCAACTATCGCCCCGCCAAGACGATCCCCGGCGTGCCGTCGCGCTACGACGACGTCGACCTGATCGTGGTCCGCGAGAACACCGAAGGCCTGTACAGCGGCCTGGAGCATGAGGTCGTCCCTGGCGTCGTCGAAAGCCTCCGCGTGATCACCGAGCCAGCGTCGGAGCTGATCTGCCGCTTTGCGTTTGAAACCGCTAAACGGCAGGGCCGCAAACGCGTCACCTGCGTCCACAAGGCGAACATTTTGAAACTTTCGGACGGACTCTTTCTGCGGACGTTTCAGCGCGTCGCTCAGGGGTATCCAACGATTCAGAGCGACGATTGCATCGTCGACGCGGCCTGCATGAAGCTGGTGATGAACCCGCACTCGTTCGACGTGATGGTGATGGAAAACCTCTTCGGCGACATTCTTTCGGATCTGGCGAGCGGCTTGGTCGGCGGACTGGGCCTCACGCCGAGCGCCAACGTCGGCCACGGCGCGGCGGTGTTCGAAGCGGTCCACGGCTCCGCGCCCGATATTGCCGGCAAGGGCCTGGCTAACCCCACGGCGCTCATTTTAAGCGCGGTCCTCATGCTGCGTTATTTGAAGGAAGCCGACGCGGCGGATCGCATCGAGAACGCGGTCCACAAAGTTTACGCCGACGGCAAATCGCTCACCGGCGACTTGGGGGGCAAAGCGTCCACCGGCCAATTTGTCGAGGCCGTGCTGTCCGCGATGTAGAACATTCCCCGCAAACTCCGCCAGCGCCGCGTCGAGTTTCTACAAAGTCTTCGCAGACTCTTCATAATTGCCCGCTACAATTCCGACATCGAACAACTTGCTCGGCCAGATACCGACGCCGCTGCAACCCACCCCGATCGAACCCACCTGCGACTGAACCTGTAGCCGAGCCTGACTGTCCTGCCAGCGAGCGGCTCGCTCCAAGTATTCCACCGAGAGCCGTCGACGCTATCCGCCTGCGTCGACGGCCCACTGCGGGAGCGCCCTTTCTACCGCCTGGGGCGCTCCCTATTTTTTTGCGGGCGTTTCCCTGCGGGATTGCGTGCCTGTCGCTGCGACCCCCCAAGATTTGTGGTTCGCCGCGGCAGTTCGTATAATGACGGCGGACTGCGGCGGTGGCCCGCGGTCCTTCGGCGCCTTCTTTCTCGTTGGAACTGAGCTGTGGCACTGGCTCCCCACGAACGATGCGGCAACCTCCTGCGCACGCTGGTCGTTGCCAGTGGGCTTTTTCTCGTGTCGCCCGTTGCCGCTCAATTTGCCGTCCCCGCGGGCGCGGTCCCCGCCGGCATGTCGCCCGATCAAATGAAGGCCATGATGCGAGCCCGCGGCGGGCCGCAGCCGCCCCCGACCGCCGAGCAGCCTAAGCCGGAAGAGAAGAAAGAGGGCGAAGAGAAGAAGGACGAAGACAAGGACAAGAAGAAAGAGGAGGACAACTCCTCGATCAAGCGGCCGGAGAAGCCACCCCGCGTGCCCGATCCGCGCGAGTTCGACGTGAAGCCGGATAAGACGGGCCGCGTCCCGCCGTTCAATTTTATCGGCCAGACCTGGCCCGATGTGCTGCAGTGGCTGGCGACGATCTCCAGCTGCAGCCTCGATTGGCAGGAGCTGCCCAACGACTATCTCAATCTCACGACGCAAAAGAGCTACTCGCTCGATGAGGTCCGCGATCTAATCAACCGGCATCTGCACGCCCGCGGATACACGCTGCTCGTGGGCGACGGCATCCTGAGCGTGTTTAAAATCGAAAAGCTCGACCCGAGCCTCGTGCCGCGCGTGACCGAGGACGAACTCTACGATCGCAAGCCGTACGACTTCGTAAAGGTGTCGTTCGAATTGCCGGAAGGGATGGAGGTCGACAAGGCCAAGGAGGACGTGAAGCAGGTCTTGAGTCCGCAGGCCAAAGTGTTTCCGCTGGTGACGACGCGGCGGCTGTTGGTGATCGACGCGGTGGCGAATCAGCGGCTGGTTAGCGCGCTCTTGAACGAAGAGCGGGAATTCGTCGACGGCCTCGACAAGCCGCGGATCTTCCACCTGCAATACGCGCGGGCGGACAAAGTGGTCGAAGCGATCTACGTGCTCTTCGGCCTCGACCCGAAGTCGCGCCCCTCGCAGATGGACCTGCAAGTGCAGCAGCAGAAACTGCAGTTGATGACGCAGATGCAGCAGCAGGGCAAAGACGTCTCGCGGATGCTGCAGCCGGACGGGCCGAAGATCTATCTGGCCGTCAATCGTCAGACGAACAGCATCCTCGCCAACGCGCCGCCGGAGCTGATGCCGACGATCGAGCGGGCGGTGAAGGCGCTCGATGTGCCGGCGGCCGGGTCGCCCGCGACTGGTTCGCCAGCCGCTTCGGTCGGTGAAGCGACAGCGCCCGAGAACGGCGATTCGCTGCGGCTGGAAAAATATCAGCTCGTAACGATCGACCCATCGGCGCTGCAACTGGCGCTCGAAGAGATCGGCAACCTCGACCCGCGGACGCAGCTGCAGGTCGACACGAAGTCGAAGACTCTCTTTGCGCGTGCGACCGAGGCCGATCACAAGAAGATCACGGCGATGCGCGATCAGCTCGATGGAACGGGTCGGCAATTGAAGGTGATCTGGCTGCCGCGGCGGCTGCCGGCCGACGCGGTCGCTGGCTCGATCGTCAACTTGATGGCGGGCCAGGAGGAGGAAGTAGAGGAGCCGCGAAGGCCGTTCTTCTTCTACGACTTCCGCAATCAGAACAACGACGACAAGCCGAAGAAGGGTTTCCGCGTCGATGCGGACGTAGAGAACAATCGCCTGCTATTGTGGGCGAACGACGCGGAGCTGGCCCAGGTCCAGCAGTTTCTCGGCGAGTTGACGGAGGACGCGCCCAACGTCGGCGGCCCGCGGCCGGTCCGCGTGATTGCCCCGATGGGCGTCGAACAGCGGCAACGGCTCTTGGAGCAGCTGCGCACGGTCTGGCCATCGCTCGGCGACAACGAGCTGATCATCGACGACCAGCGAGCGAAATCGCCTAAGGCCGAGGAATCGCACGAAGACGAATCCACAACGACCGAGCCGCCCGAAGATAGCTCAGCGTCGCTGGAACTTGAGCCGACGGATTGGCGAATTGTGCCGGTGGGGGCGCCGAACGCGCAGCTTGCCGAGTTGAAGCTCGTCGCCGAGTCGGCGCCGGCTGCCGCACCGGCACCTACGCCTGCCGCCGCGGAAACGAAGAAGAAATCGCCGATCACCGTGACGATCACCCCGGATGGCCGTCTGGTCGTCGCGTCGCAGGACCAGGTCGCCCTCGATCGGCTCGAGGACCTCGTCGACGAACTGTCGCCGCCCGCCAACCGCTTCAAAGTCTTTCGGCTCTCCTACGCCAAGGCCGTCGACGTTTACGCCAACTTGAAGGAGTACTTCGAAGACGAGCTGCAAGGAAAACAGGGTCAGATGCTGGATTGGTTCGGCATCTGGCAAGACACCGGCGGCAAGAAGGAAGAAGGGATGCGGCTCTCGAAGCGGCGGACGCTGCGGCTGATCTGGGACCCGCCGTCGAATTCGATCCTCGTGGCCAACGCGTCACCGAGCCAGCTGCACGAAATCGAGCAATTGATCAACGAGTACGACCAGCCGGCGTCGGCCGACTCGACGAAGACTCGCCGCACCGAGGTCGTCAAAGTGCAGTACTCGCGGGCCAGCAAGATCGCGGCCGCGATCAAAGATGTCTACCGCGATTTGTTGAGCTCCAAGGACAAAGAGTTCGACTCGAACGATCGCAAACAACAGGGGAGCAGCCGCGAGTCGGTCACCGTCATTCGCTACAACAGCGCCAACAGCAACGACGGGCCGAAGAAGTCTGCGCCGCTCAAAGTTGGCTTCGAGGGGGCGCTGTCGATCGGGGCCGACGACGTGTCGAACGTGCTGCTGGTTTCAGCGCAAGAGGAAATCTTTGACGGCGTGGTGGCGATGATCCACAGCCTCGACGAGGAGGCGCGGCCGCGGACGACCGTGCAAGTCCATCGCGTGAGCGGGGTGATCGACGCCAAGAATCTGCAGAAAGCTTTAAGCGAAGCGCTGGGCAAGCCGTGGCTGGGCGATCGGCCGGAGCAGGCCGAGGCCGCGAAACCGCAGGAGAATCGCGACCGCGGTGATCGCCGCGACGGCCGGCGGGATCGCGATCGCAACAATCGCAATAACGACTAGCGCGCTGGTTGCAATTGCCGTTTTCTTTGCTGGGGGCTCGCTGTCGCTCGACCACCAGCCACCCATCGCTCGCGATTGAAACTAGCGCCGCGAGTTCGTGGGCGGCAGGTAGACGGGTTGTTGCGAAATGTTGGCGGCCGGCTGGTAGCTGGGGACCTGCATGTTCATCGCCTGCGCAATCGCGTAGCGAAGTTGTGTCACCTCGGTTTGTAGCGCCGCGACCTGCGGCGCACTCTGGCCGGTGGCCTGCAGAGCCGCCAGGCGGACGTCCAGGTCGTTGAGCCGCGCGGCGAGCTTGCGTTCCAGGTCGAGCGTCGAACTTTCGACCTGGCGAATCTGCGAGACCAGCTTGTCGCCTTCCTTGACGGTAAACTGGGCCCGGCTGCTGTCTTTCATGTCGGTGACGACGTTTTCGATCCACTTGCGCATCGATTCTTGCCGCTTGTCGACGTCGACGAATTGCTGGTCGATGTTTTCGAATTTTTCGTCGACGCTGGCGAGGATGCCGGCGTGCTGAAACGTGGTCTGGCCGACCCAGACGATCAGCGCGCCGAGCACGAGATTCATCACGCTGCCGCCGATTTTTTCGAGCGCTTCGCCCATGACGTGTCACCGAGACGATGGCGAGTTGGAAAAGTGGCCGCAGGCGGCCCGAAGCTGAGAGGGCTTCTCTAGGAGTATCGACCCGCGGAACCGGCAAACTTGATCGGGGATGCTGGCAGGGAGCCTCAAAGGGACGCGGGTGGCTGGCGGTCGAGGCCGAGCCGAGCCCCCAGCAATTGAGCGGAAGGGGGCTCGCTGTCGCTCGACCGCCAGCCACCCATCGCTCGAAGCAGAGACTGCTAGCGGAGAGGCGCGAGGGCGGCAGCGCCCCAGGCGACGCCGAACGAATTGCTGCGGATCGGCCGGGCCTTGGCCATTTGCACCGCGGCCGGGAGTGGCCGGACCATCTGGAAGGTGCCATGGTGGGCGGCGGCGATGGCGGCGAGATTCTGGGCATCCTGCGGCTTGGCGACGCCCATGCCGAGCGTGTGGAGCGCGAACTTCCGTCCGCTCGGCTGCGTGAGTTGTTCCAGCGTTCGCTGGCTGGTGATGTTGCCGTCCGAGAGCACGTACACGACCTGCGGTTCGAGCGACTCGGCGATTTCGACCGCCTTCAAGAGCGCGCCGCCGACGCAGAGTTCGACCGTCTGCAGCCAGCGGTAGAGCCGCTGTTTGTTCTCGCGGGTGGCGGGAACCGCGCTCATCTCGCTGTGGGGATAGAACATCGGATAGGCCTGGTCGCTGTAGAACACGACGTAGAACTCCTGCTTTTCGCCGAGCGCCTCGATGCTGCGGGCGAGCTCCAGCAGCGTCGTTTCCATGCGGCCCTGCTTCATGCTCCCGGAGTTGTCGACGAGGAACACGACGCGATTGGCCCGGGCGGGCGTCCCAAAGAAATTCGTCATGCCCAGGCGAGCCTCGTCGCTCGCGGCTCCGCGTCCGCCGCCGCCCGGCAGCCCCTGACTGCTGCCACTGCCGCCGCCGGCCATCAGCGTGCCGACGTCGGTCGGCAGCGAGTTGAGCTGGCCGAATTGCGGGGCCGGATCGCCGCTCAGCACATCTTCGAACGGCCCAAAAGCTTCGGACTCCGATTGCGGCAAGCTGGCCACCGGCTCGACGACGTCACCTGGCGCCTCAAACTCCTCAAAGCTCACCAGCTCGATCGGTCCGGTACCGGGGTCTGCGACGTCCGAGACTTCGGGACCGAACATGGAAGCGAATAACGGCAGTCGCTCGTGGGTCACGATTACGTAGGATAGCGGCGCAATCAGCAACAGCAACAAGAAGTGCAAGCCGAGACTGGCCTGCAGGGCGCGCGACTTCGACTTGGATCGCCGCTGGCGAATTGGCTTCGCGGAACGCCACTCCGGCGGTGTTGGCTCTGCGATGGTCGCCCGCGTTGACGCCGACGCGATATTGCCGCTTGCCGATCGCGTCGTGAGCTTGCGGCCGGAGGAGAGATCGACGCGTGATGCGACGTGACGCGTATGTGGCGTGGCGAGCAATTGCGGTGTCGGAACATTGCCGACCGCCTGTTCGACGCTTCGATTTAGCTCCTCCGCGAGCTGGTTCGCGAGGTCCATTTCGTTTGCCGACTCGAGCCGCGCGAGATCGGCTTTGACACGATGGATCTCGATCTGCAGGTGTTGCAGCCGGTGGCGCGTTTCGCGTAACGCGCGTTCCCGCCAGCGAAGACGCGGCGCATTCTGCGGAGACAGTTCTTGGTCGATCATGGTCCGACACGCCACCGACGTGGAGTGAGCGAGAGGCCGCGTCTCAACTGTTCCGGTCACCAGTCTACCCATGCCGGGGGGTAAATGCCAGTTTTTACAACGCATTGATGATGGTTGGTTGGAAGACGACATTCTTGCCCAGTCCCCCGAAGCAACGCAGGGTCCCGCAATATGTCGTGATAAAGCACTTTAACTGTGCGAACTTCAGCGGGGCTAGGGACGTAGAGCGGGGCAAGTTCGCGGAGTTTACCCGGCCCCACCGTTTGGCGCCATTTGCCGCGGATATCGGCGGACGTTGTAATCTGCCGTTCGAGTGGGCAGGGAATGTTAGAGCGACGACTTTTTTTGGGAGATGATTCAATGGTGCATCCGGCTTCAGGTTGCCTTCGAGGAACGATGTTCGGCTTACTAACGGCGCTTGCGCTGCTGTCCACGGACGTGTCAGCAGCCGAGTGGACGCGCTTCCGCGGGCCGAACGGTTCGGGAATCGCGGCAGATGAAGCGGTGCCGCCGACGACCTGGAGCGAGACGGAAAACTTGCGGTGGAGTGTCGATCTGCCGGGGCAAGGCGTGTCGTGTCCGATCGTCGTCGGGGACAAGGTGTACGTAACGTCGTGGACGGGCGACGGGCCGGACAATCTGGTGCGCCATTTGACATGTTACGACCGAAAGACCGGTACGCAGGTATTCGACAAAGCGATCGAGCCAGCGGTCAAGGACGAGCCGTACGAGGGCATGCTTCGTCAGACGGGCTACACGGCGAGCACGCCGGCGTCCGACGGCGAGCGGATCTACTGTTTCTTCGGCGTGAGCGGCGTGTACGCGTTCGACCTCCAAGGCCATGAGCTGTGGCGGGCGAGCGTGGGCACGAATTTTGACGAGCATAAGTGGGGCACCGCTTCGAGCCCGGTGGTAGTGGGCGAACTGGTGATCATGCCCGCGGCGTCGGAGAGCAAGGCGATCGTCGCGCTGCGGAAGTCGGATGGCAAGGAGGCATGGCGATTCGATTCGGACGCGCTCAACGGCACATGGAGCACGCCGGTGGTGGTTGATTTGCCGGAGGGCGGTCAGGAAGTCGTGTTCGCGGTGCCGGGAGCGGTGTGGGGATTCGATCCGGTGAGTGGCAAGCAGAAATGGACTGCGAAAGGCGCGGAATCGAATTCGGCGTGCGCGAGCCCAATCGTGGATGGGAGTATTGTGTATGCGATTGGCGGTCGCGAAGGAGGCGGCATGGCGATTCGCGCCGGCGGCAGCGGCGACGTGACCGAGTCGCATGTCGTGTGGAGCGGCAATCAGCGGGCGCGGATCGGGACTCCGGTGCTCAAGGATGGACTGATCTACTGGATCTCTGACGGCACGGCGAACTGCATCGACGCGGCGACGGGCGAGCGGGTGTATCAAAAGCGGCTCACCGCGCAGCGAGAAGTGGCACAAGCGCGGCGGATATTCCATTTCGTGGCGGAAGAGACTCCGTCAAAAGACGCGGCGGCCTCTCCGACGCCAAATGGCGACGCACCCGCGCAGGCTACGGACGGCGAGCGGCCGGGGTCGGAAGCTGGACCCTATGGCGGCCAGGGGCAGAATCAGGGGCAAGGCCAGGGTCGCGGACGCGGACGTGGGCGAGGCCGCGGCCGAGGTGGATTTGGCGGCGGCTTCTTGTCGCAAGACTACTCGTCGCCAGTGATCGCGGGCGACAAGTGGTACTTCACGCGGCGCGACGGGGCGGTGCATGTGTTCACGCTCGGCAAGGAATTCGACCAGCTGGCGGTCAACAAATTCTCGGGCGAGGCAGACTACAGCGCAACGCCGGCGATCGCCGATGGGCAGATGTTTATCCGGTCCAGCAAGAAGCTGTATTGCGTGGCGGCGGAATAGGCTCCCGGTGTGGGAGGCGTCTCCGACGCCGATTGAGGCCGCGACGTGGGTAATCGCTGAGAATATTCAACAGCTAAATCGCGGTCGGAGACCGCTCCTACAGGATTGCGAGCGCGCGGTCGATGCGCGCCAGGCAGCGGTCGCGGCCGAGGATGGCCAGCGTGTCGAACAGGCCGAAACCGACCGCCTTGCCGGTGACGGCAACGCGGACCGTGTGGACGATGTCGCCAATCTTGATACCCTCGGCGGCGACCCATTCATGCATCCAGGCTTCGAGCCGTTCCGCCGCAAAGCGTTCCACGCCCGCGAGGGCCGTGCGGAATTTCTTCAGCAGGTCGATCGCGCCGGCGGGTTTGGCAATACGCTTATCGAAGGCGGCGGCATCGTACGCAAACTTATCGTCGGCGACGAAGAACTCGTCGTAGTCGAGGATGTCGCCGGCGACTTTGATGCGGTCGCCGGCGGCGGTGACGATTTGAGTCACGTACGGGGCGGTGTCGCACGGCGGCGGTGATGCGATGAGGCCGGACCTCTGGAGAAAGGGCACGACCTTGGCCACCTTCTGCTTGATCGGCAGTCGCTGCATCGCTCGCGACTCGAAGGCCACGAGCTTTTCCGGATCGAAGCTCGCCGGGGCCTTGTTCACGCGCTCGATCGAAAAATGCTGGAGCATTTCTTCGCGGGTGAAGTCTTCGGTCTTGTCGTCGAGCGACCAGCCCAACAGCAACAAATAATTGAGGATTGCTTCCGGCAGGTAACCGACCTGCTCGTAGAAATCGACGATCACGGGGTTGAACGTGTCGGCCGAGACGGTGAGACCCATCCGGCGAGCGATCGACTGGCCGTGCTCCATCAGCGCGGCGAAATCGCGATTCTTGAGGTACTTGTCGAGCTTTCGCTTGCTGAGCTTCGTTTTGCTGCCCGGCTCGGCGACATACGGCAGATGCGCGAAGGTGGGGAGCGCGTAGCCGAGCTTTTCGAAGATGAAGATCTGCCGCGGCGTGTTGGAGAGGTGCTCTTCGGCGCGGACGATGTGCGAGATCTGCATCCCGTGGTCGTCGACGACCGAAGCCAGGTGATAGAGGCAGGTGCCGTCGGCCCGCTGGATGACGTGGTCCTGTTCGCTGGCCCAGGGGAACTCGACGCGGCCGCGGACGAGATCATCGACCACAAGTACACCCTCGCGCGGCATCAAGAGTCGCACGACGCCCTGCCGCCCCTCGGCCTCGAATCTTCGCACGTCGGCATCCGATTCGGCCCGCCAGCGTCGGCTGTAGATGAAGGGGCGGCCGGCCTTTTGAGCTGCGTCACGTTCGGCTTGAAGCTCTTCAGGGGTGGCGAAATCACGGTAAGCGGCACCGGATTCGAGCAGCTGCTCGGCCGCAGCCTGGTAGCGCTCCAATCGCTGCGACTGATAGTAGGGTCCGAACGGTCCGCCGATGTCCGGCCCTTCGTCCCAATCGAGGCCCATCCATTTGAGCCCGTGCAGGATCGGTGCGAGTGCCTCGTCGACGTTGCGCTGTTGGTCAGTGTCGTCGATCCGCAGCAGGAACTGGCCCCCCTGCCCTTTGGCAAAGAGCCAATTGAACAGCGCCGTGCGCACGCCGCCAATGTGCAGGTAACCGGTGGGACTCGGAGCGAAGCGGGTGCGGACGGGCATGGGCGGCTGCTAGATGCTGGATGCTCGATTTTGGATGCTCGATGCTCGGTGCGGGAAAGGTCATCCAGTATCTAGCATCCAGCATCCAGCATCCAGATCCAGCAATTACATGGGAAATAGGGTGGGACGAGGACAGGGGACCCACACGTTCCTGACTCGACCCACCCTATGGATCGTGAGAGACGCTCTCAGAATCGCGGAATCGTTAGGCGGCCCGTTTTTGCTGGCGGAGCCGTTTGCGGTCGGCCTTGCTCAGCTTGCGGATGCGGCCGTCGCCGTCTTCTTCGTCGTAGTCTTCGGCGACCGGCTCGCTGCCGTCGACCCATTGCGTCGAAGCAGACTTGGCCGGTTCGGCATCCGCCATTTTCGCCCGGAAGGAATGGAGCGGCGCGGCGGACGTTGACTCCACGCGGGACGACTGTTTCGCGGAATGATCTCTCGTGGCGGCTCTGGACTTCGCGGCAGTGGGTTTGGTCGCGCGGACCGGGATCAACCCCTGCACGTCGAGCACGACATAGCGGCCGTAGGCGAGTACGCCAATCAACAAGAACCAACTGGCGAACAAATTGGCGCCGGCGGTGATCATGGCTTCGCCACCGGATGCTCCGATTCGCGATTCGACGCTATCGGCGCCGAGGTAGCTGCCGATGGCGACGCTGTAGAGGGCGAAGGCCGCGGCCAAAGTTGCCGCCGCCAGGCGACTTTCGCGGGCATCGAGCCAGGCGCGAACGGCGATCCAGGTCGCGGGCAAACCGCCGATGACCAGCCACCAAATCGCGTTGTTCCGCAGCGCCGACCAGCCGGTGTGAAAGCCGCCGATCGCCGTCCACGAGCGGTGAATCGGCGCAACGCTTTCCAGGCTCAAGAGGCCGCAGGCGATGGCCGCCGCCATCCAGACGCGGTAACGGCCTTTGAAGTCGTCCACTCGATGCCGCCGCAGCGAATAAATCAGCACGCACGTGCCGGCCGCGAACATTAGCACGCAGGCCTGGAGCCAGGCGGCGATACCGCTGCCGGCCGTCAGATCAAATGCCGCGACACTCGCAGCGCCATATTTTTCCGCCAGCGGTCTGGCAAACCAATGCAGGGCTTCGACGATGGCGGTAGTACCAACCGCGGCTGCCGCCAGCATGCCGATCGAACGAAAACGGCGCGGCAGAAAATCGGTGACTTGCGGGTGGTGTTCGACGCCGGCGGCGTCGCTGTAGCGGGGCGCTTCGTCGGCGGGCTCCTCCGGCGTCGACGCCCGCAGCGCCAAGTGCGCGGTCGATGCGGAGAGCGCCTCTTCGTTCAGCACGCGCCGCCGCCTGCTGTCACGTCCCAAGAACCTCGACATAGCGCGCAACCTGTAAGAGCCGCCAATGCCCTACGATGCGACGGAGCCGTACATCCGGCATCGGGTGCATAATCCATTTCGGCACGTGCGGCGGGGCGGCTGGCGTGCAGCTTCCCGGCATTGGGTCGTAACGCCTGGACCGCTTGCACAAAGTGGCGAAACTTTGCCACGTTTGCCCGGCGGGGTGAGTCGGTTCAGTCGGATCGTAGCCGCGCCGGGCGGGAGCGGTCGGCGGAATCGGCCCTATGTCGTTTTGCCCGAGGGGTCGCAGCGACCTAGATTTTCAGTGAATTGCTGTGCGACGGCGCACCCGTGCGACGCCCCAGGAACTCGTGCGCGCGAGATTGCGGTGGACCGTATCGACCGGCCTGCAGCTGCCCGCACATGGAAAAGTCTTGACGCGACATGGCCGATAACGCGACGACCGAACCCTGTCCCCCGGTAGACGTCTCCGACGTTCCGGTGATCGCATCGACCGATCCGTTGGAGCGGACGGCGGAGGTCGCTTCGCTGCTGCAGTCGCTCGACGAGGCGGCTGCCCAGAGCGGCCGCTCGGCGACAAGGCTGCTCACCGACGCCAACGAAACGAAGCTCGTGCAGGCGCGGCTGGGGATCGCCAGCGGCTTGCACACCGCACTGCGTTGCAAGGATCCGGGCACCGCGTCGCACAGCGTGCGCGTGGCCCTGGGCTGCAGCTCGTGGGCGGCGGTGATGCCGCTCGAACCGGCCGAGCGCGACGCGCTGGAAGTCGCCGCGCTGCTGCACGACGTCGGCAAGATCGGCGTGCCGGACAAGGTGCTGCTCAAGCCGGGGCGGCTCACGGCGGAAGAAGCCGACACGATGTCGCGGCATACCGCGATGACTGTCGACGTGCTGGCGAGTTGCGGCGCGTCGAGCGCGGTGATCGACATTGTCCGCTATGCCCGCTGCCGCTTCGACGGCTCTTCGCCGAATCAGGACATTTTGGGCGAGGCCATCCCGCGGGCGGCGCGGATACTTTCGATCGTCGACGCGTTCGACTCGATGACGACCGACCACGTTTATCGCCCTGCGCGATCGCGCGAGCGAGCGATTGCCGAGTTGTTCCAATGTGCCGGCACCCAGTTCGACCCCGAGTTGGTCCGCAGCTTCAGCGACCTGTTTTCGCAGGACCAGAACCTGCTCACGGAGCAGCTCTCGCGCCATTGGCTGCGCGATCTGGCGCACGAAGCGGACGAGCTGCCTTGGGCACAGGCCGCGGCGAGCCAGCCGCTCTCGGTATCGACCAGCGAATCGCCGATGCCGTTCTTCGAGAAGATGCTGATCGACAACATGCACGACGGCGTGCTGTTCGTCGACGCCCACTGCCGAATCGTGCTCTGGAACACGGGCATCGAGCGGCTCACCGGCGTCAGCTCGCAGGCCGCGTTCGGCCGGATGTTCTTGCCCAGCCTGCTCGACATGCACGACACGCATCAGGCGCGGATTTCGGACGACGACTGCCCGGTGGCCCGCGCGATTCACACCGGCGTGCAGTCGATCGGCCGCGTCAACGTCATGGGTCGCCAGGGTCGGCACGTGGCGGTCGATTTGCACACGATTCCCGTCCGCCGCAAAGACGGCATCATGCTCGGCGCCACGGTGTTGCTCCACGACGCTTCGAGCGAAACTTCGCTCGAGGAGCGCTGTCAGGCGTTGCACGTCCAGGTCTCGAAGGACCCGCTCACGCAGGTGGCCAATCGGGCCGAGTTCGACCGGATGCTGGTGAATTTCGTCATCGCGCACCAGGAGTCGAATCTGCCCTGCAGCTTGATCATGTCGGACATCGATCATTTCAAGCACATCAACGACACGCACGGCCACCAGGCGGGCGACGCGGCGATCATCACGTTCGCGGCTCTCTTGAAATCAATGTGCCGTTCGGGCGACCTCGTGGCGCGCTACGGCGGCGAGGAATTTGCGATTCTCTGTGCCGATTGCACGAACGCTTCGGCCGCCCGCAAAGCGGAAGCGATTCGCCGCCGGCTGGCCGAACACAAGCATGCGTATTTGGGACACAAGTGCATCACGGCGAGCTTCGGCGTGACCGAGCTGCAAACGGGCGACACGCCGGAGACGATGCTCCGTCGCGCCGACCGCGCGCTGTTGCAGGCGAAAGATCAGGGCCGCAATCAGGTGGTCCAGTTGGGAGGTGGTATGACCGATGTACCCGAAAAGAAAACGTGGTGGCCATTCGCCGGCTGGGCCGGCCGGGCCTTGGTCGAGTCGACGCTCAAGACGGCCGTGCCGATGGAAGTGGCCGTGCAGAAATTGCGCGGCTTCGTCTCGGACCAGAACGCGCGAATTCTGCACACCAAGCAGAACGAAATGAGCATGGAGCTCACCGATCGGTTGATGACGACCAATCGCCGCAAGGCGGACCGCCCGGTGGCGTTCAACATCACGCTCCAATTCAGCGAGAAACGACTGAAGCGCGCCAATTCCAACGGCCTGGCGACAGGCGACTATGTCGAGACACACGTCGACGTGACGATCCACCCCTGCCGCGACCGCGACCGCCGGCATGAGAACACGCTGGACAAGGCCCGCGGTCTGTTGGGCAGCCTGAAGTCGTACCTGATTGCCGTCGAACAGCCGGTCAACATCGCCGAGGTCGAAAAGCCCGCTGCCCCCGTCGAGACGGCGGAAGCGGCGAAGTAGCCGGCGATCGTTTCGCACCACTCCATGAAATTTGGATGGACAGAATCATGAAGACCAGGTCGTCGGAATTCACTCCGGTCCCCGCGCGCCGGACGCGCCGCACCGTGCCCGCCCACTTCGAGGGGCCGCAAGAACACGCGGTGCCGGAAGCGTTTGATGAAATCTTTGCGCAGCTGGCGCTGAAACAGGATCGGCTCGAACGGGCGAATCAGGCCGCTTTGAACGCCGAGCAAGTGCGTGACACGACCGACGAGATGGATCGTCAGCGCGGGCGGCTGGCGCGACTGCTCCGCGACATCGACCTTTCGGCATAAGTGACGGCCGCCGTCGAGCGGCCAAACTGTCCACGGCAACCGCGCCCCCGCGCGAGGTTCGCACACTCCGCTGCGGCGTCGATCCTGATGCCCTTTGCGGGCCTCTCAGCGACTTGGCGTCCCCCCGCGGCCGATTGTCTCGCCGTGCCTCTCGCGGTATCTTGTCGGGAGACTCACGTACCCGAAACTCAAAGGAGCGGAACCGTGCCATACACACTTCCCGAGCTGCCCTACCCGAAAAACGCCCTCGAGCCCCACATCGATGCGTTGACGATGGAAATCCATCACGACAAGCATCATGCGGCCTACGTCACGAACTTGAACAAGGCGCTGGAAGGCGCCGGCGTCGCCGAACAGAGCATCGAAGACCTGTGCCGCAACATCGAATCTGTGCCGGCCAATATCCGTCCGGCCGTGCGAAACAACGGCGGCGGCCACGCAAATCACTCGCTGTTCTGGACGATCATGGGCCCCAAGGGGGGCGGCGCTCCGACCGGCGAGCTGGCCAAGGCAATCGACGCCGAGCTGGGCGGCTTCGACAAGGTGAAGGCCGACCTGATTCAGGCCGGCACGACCCGCTTCGGCAGCGGCTGGGCGTGGCTCAGCGTCGATAAGAGCGGCAAGCTCGGCATCTCCAGCACGCCCAACCAGGACAACCCCTGGATGGAAGGCAAAGAGCCGGTGCTGGGGATCGATGTCTGGGAGCACGCGTACTATTTGAAGTACCAGAATCGCCGACCTGATTATCTCGCAGCGATCTGGAACACGTTCGATTGGAACGCGATCAACGAGCGCTACAAGAAGGCCCGCGGATAGAACCGCATCGCAGATTTCTCAAGATACTTAACTCCGGGTGATTCGATGGTGGAGCCGTCGAACGCCCGGGGTTGCTTTTTGCGCGACACCGCGCTGATCGCCTGTCACAAAGCACCGTTTCTCCACCGATGGATGGCGGTCGCGACTACCATCGTTGCGTGTGAACCCAGGATGATGCCGGTTCCAATCAAATATCCGCTTCCTCGCCAAACGCCTGGTTCCGTCCAATGCCGGCGCAGTGAGGAAATCCAGGGTGCGGCCACCAGCAGATAGCAAGACATCATCCACAGCGCCGTGAACCAATAGCGCTCAGCGAACATCAGACCGGTGGCGATGTCCGCCATCACCGGCAACACCAGCAAGAATAGAGCCAGCCCGAACGCCACGGACGCGCGTTTGTCGTACCGCTTCGGCATAGTTTTCTCTGGCGACACTCGAATCGCTCCGTTCGCCGCGAACTGCAAAAGACGTCTGCACCGTTCGGCAATTCTACTCCATCTCTGCCATAATAATGCCTGATGCCTCGCCGCTAATTCTTCTTGGGATACGACTACATGCTGAATCGGATACTCTGCTGGACGATCGCATCATTCTTTCTTGCCGCTTTGGTCCAACAGGCCGCCGCGATCCATCTCTCGTTTACCAATACCAGCGCATTCCCTAGCGACCAGGTCTATGTCTGGTTCGGCGGGGCGGCGGAAGCGGGATACGATTTGAAGATCGCAGGGCAAGCACGAAACGTCACGCTCGGTCAGTCGTATCCTCTCGATCAACTGGCGGCGGGGCTGAACCTGAATCGGCTAATTTCGGGACGCGTCTATTTTTCGTTTGGCGAACCGCTTCCCGATCCAGGCCGCACCGCCGGCGGTTCGCCAGTTCGCTATCCGGGCGTGTCGCCGGGCGACGACGGGTACAATACCCGCTGGGATTTTATCGAGCTCACGGAGAGTGGCGCCGCGGGCGACATCGCGGATTTGACGTCGATGGACAATTTTGGCATCCCGCTGCAATTACAGCTCAAGCGCGCCGGCGCAAAACTGACGGGCCCGAACACGTCGGCTACCTGGCGCGGCCACACCGATGCCCAGGTCGTCGCTGCCCTCGCCCTGCTCGCCAGTCCGGCGGCGTCGAACATTTATCACCACGACGGCAAATTCATCCGGGTCAAAGGAGCGAACAGCTTTCCGCCGCTCTACCAAAACGAGGCGTCGAATCCTCGGTCGATGACGGCGTACCTGAACTCGATCAAAGCGGCTGGCCGCGTCACTGTCTTCGACGGCCACGCCTTCGGCGTCGACTATCAGTACTCGGCAGCGATCGACGGCGCGGGCAACTACGTGCTCACCAAGACCGGCGGTGCGGCGGGAAACCCGAATACGATTCTCGTGCCAGCGTCGTACAAGGCGGGCCCGAATCCCGCTGATCCTACCCTGACGCTGGGTGAATCGCTTTACAATTCGAACCCGTGGTACGGCGTCGATGGGGGACCGATCGGGCCGACGCAGAACAACCTGGCGGGCGCTATCGCTCGCGATCTCTACGCGGCGCTGAATCTTGGGTACGTGAACAGCGACCATATCGTAAATTCGACCGACACGGTGGATCCGGCGCTGGTGGGAAAGCACGTGTACGAGCTCACGGGCAGCCAAATGCGCGAGCTGACGATCGGTTTTGAGCAGGTGAACCAGTTCCACAACATTTATGCCTCGGCGGTCCGGCAGGTCTCCGACTCGTACGGCTTCGCTTACACCGATTGGAATGAACACCTCACGAAAGTAGCGGTGCTCTTCAACCAGGCTCACGGCGGTGTGGTGGCCGACGAGCTTAATGTTGAGATCATGGGCAACGTGCTCACGGGCCTGACGGGCAGCGGAGATTACAACCACGACAACGTGGTCGACGCAGCCGATTACACTGTGTGGCGGGAGATGCTTGGCCGAACGGGACCTAACCTCGCCGCCGACGGCACTTTCGACGGCACGGTCGACGAACACGACTTTGACCAATGGAAGGCAACCTTTGGAGCATCGCTGGGCCTGGGCGGCGGTAGCGGTAGCATGGCCACGACCGTTCCAGAGCCCGCAGCAATCGCCGCCGCCGTGACTTCCGTTGCGGCCGGCATCGTGCTTGGCCGTCGGCGTAATTGACGCGATTTGGGCGCTGCAAAGCGCCGCAGCGCACAGCTGTTAAGTTGCTCGGCAAGGCGATAGAATCGGCCGTCGTACGACCGACCCAAGAATTCGGCATTCGCTCGATCGAGGCCGACCATGCGTGTTTTGACTTGGCGATTGTGGATTGCGAGCATGGTCTGGTCGGCGGGCATGACGTCATTTTCTGGCTCCACGGCCGCACCGCCAGCAGATCAATCGTTGGCAGCGTCGCCACACGACGAATTGACGATCGCGTTGCCGGCGCAGGAATGGCGACGCGTCGATCGCAGCGTCGACCGAGCGCTGGCGTGGCTCGCCGCGCAGCAGGACCCGGACGGCTCGTTTCCGACCATTCCGATCGGGCAGCCGGCAGTCACCAGCCTGGCCGTGATGGCGTTTCTGTCGGACGGCCATCAACCAGGAGCGGGCCAGTATGGCGAGCGGCTCAATCGCGCGATCGATTTTGTATTGGATTGCCAGCAGCCCACGGGTATCTTTTCCTTCGTTCGGCCGGAGCCGTTCCATATTCACCTGCGTTCGTCGCATGCCGCCAGTTACAACCACGCCATCGCGGGCTTGATGCTCACCGAGGCGTACGGCCAGGTGACGCCGGAGCGTTCGGAACGCATTGCCGCAGCGGTCCACAAGGCGCTCCGCGTGACGCTTCGCCTGCAAGTCGTTCCGGTCAAAACGAATGCCGAGGATCGCGGCGGCTGGCGCTATTTGTGGAAGCCCGGCGCGCATACTCCTTCCGATTCGGACCTTTCGGTCACCGGCTGGCACTTGATGTTCCTGCGCTCCGCCAAGAACGCCCAATTTGAAATTCCCGACGCCGCCGTCGCCGAGGCGGTACGTTATGTCGAGCGCTGTTACGAGCCGTCCGAGGGCGGATTTGTCTACGGCTTGTTCGGGCCAGACAGGCTCGTGACGCGAAGCACGATGGGGATCGGGGCGCTGTCGCTTGCGCTGGGTGGCGAGCACCAGACCGTGCAGGCCCGCCGCGCCGGCGAATGGCTGCTCGAACATCCGTTCGACACCTACGGCGCGACCACGAGCCGAGTCGATCGATTCCATTACGGTGCGTACTACTGCAGCAATGCGATGGCTCAGTTGGGCGGCAAATACTGGCGCGGGTTCTTTCCGCCGCTGGCGAAAACGCTGCTCGACAACCAGCTGGCCGACGGCTCCTGGCCCGCGGAAACGAATCAGGATGCGATCTTCGGCTCGTCCTACTCGACCGCGTTGTCGGTGCTGGCGTTGACTCCGGCCTATCAGTTGCTGCCAATCTATCAACGGTAGGCGCAACAAAAAAGGCGGCGCCCGCTGGTGCGGACGCCGCCGAAATTGACTACTTCGATCGAAACTAGCACCGGGCCAGACCGATTAGCTGCGACGTCGCAGACCGACGAGGCCGAGTCCGGCCAGACCGACCAGCGCGACCGTCGCCGGCTCCGGCACGGGGGCTTCGACCTTGAACAGCCGCGTGCTAAACGTTTCGGCGGTGGTCGTGGCACCCGAGGGTCGCAGGCTAAATGTGTCGAACTTAAAGCTGCCGTTGTTGGGGGTCGGATCGGTGAAGCTCACCTCAGCGACCCCGTCGTTATCTAAGCTGCCGCCGGCCATCCGCGAGACGATGTCCAGTCCGCTCGCCGCATTGCGAGTGATCGTCATCGTATACGTGTATTCGGTGCCTGACACGTAACCGGTGTTGCCCGATGTGGCCCCATTGGCCAGAGCCGACCAGTCACCGCTAGCGCTGAGCATCGCGCCGCTCGCCCCTGCACGCTCCATTAAACGGAACGGATTGGAATTGCCCAGCGTGCCAGACATATTCATGAACATGCCGTAGCCGGTGTAGCTGGCCGAGCCCGGTGCGCCGTTGGCCGCCAAGCGACTGGCATCGGGTGTGTCGACAACTGCCAGGCGGAAATTCTGGCTGGTGTTGCTGCCGCCGTTGTTGATGTTGTTGGGCGTGAAGATCCAGGTGATCTTCAATTCATCACCCGGATTCAAGAGTTCAACTTCTTGTCCGGGTTGAGTGAAATAGGTTGTCCAGGAGGCAGACGAACCACTGGTGGGAGTAGAGAATTTTCCCTGCAACGGGCCGCCTGCACCGACCGGATCGAGTGTGCCATCGCCGCCTTGGAACCAGGCCGCCTCCGAATTGCCGTCGGAATCGAAGTCGCCGCCCATTTCCGAATACACGGGCGAGGCCGGATCGCTGTCCGTGCCGTCGAGCCAGGTGTCGTTCACGAGGATGACGCTGGCCGAAGCGGGTAGCGCCATCGCGATTGCAGCGGTCGCCGACAACGCGACTGCCAAGAATTTAAGTTTCCACTGACGCAACATCATTAGCTTTCTCCTTGTGAATCCACCGCCCAGAGAAGCGATCTCGAGAGAAGATCAGTCCACGCCGCCGGGGCGAATGGCGCAAGCCCCGACAAACAGAAAAGCACCGGAGTCCGCCACTCGCTTCTTTCAGCCTAGTTAGCGGCAAAAAATCGGCCAAGCATTTTATGTTGCAAAGCAGTTCCGGAAAGCCGCACGTCCGAAAGTCGCGAAAGTCCCGGAAAGCCGCAATCCGGCCGCAGCGCAAGAATCAGGATTCGTAACCCGCGAATTCGGCCAAATCGCCGACGGGAGAGCACCCCTTTTAGTAGCGCCCCGGACACCGCAAACCGGGGAGAAGCGACGCGGACGGGACTCGAACCCGCAACCACCGGATCGACAGTCCGGGACTCTAACCAATTGAGCTACCGCGCCGTATCGGCTAATGCCAACCGTGGGAGCCGAAACCGGCGTCGCGCCGGCGGCCCCTGGCGAATGCGTAACTATAGCAAGCGACCGGACCTGCGACAAGCGGTGGGCGTCCGGAGGAGGCCTTCCGGGGGCCGAGGGTTCAGGCCGCTTCTATAACCCGCAAAACTCGCACAAGCGGGCTGCCTGGAGCGGGCTATGCAGCCGGGACCGTGGCCTAGATTTGATGGGGTGAAGTATTGCCAGATCGAGGTCCCCTGCCATGGCCGATTTGTTCCAGCGCTTGTTCCGTCACACCTTCGAGTTGCGCGGCGACTTGTGGGATTGGTTCAGCCGCCTGACGCGCGAAGAGTGGGTCGTGGTGCTGGCCGTCGTCTCGGTGCTGGGATTCCTCTGCATGTTGGGTTACGGTTCTCGCAGCAAATATTAAGTGTCGCTCGAGTCGAGCCAGGCAGAGTCTTATATGGGATCGATTCCTTGGGAGTACTTGACGGTCGCGACGGGGACCGATGAGTGGTTGCGGCGGCTGGATTCCGGCTTTCCGATTACGGTAGCATTGGCTGCGATCGCGCTGGTCGGCTATTTATTCGGCCAGCGGACTCGTCGTGGTGACCCGTCGATCCACGACTCGGAACGAGCTCGGGAACTGGAGCGCGCTTCGGGCATCGCGCGGAAGCTAGAAACGATTGCCGAGTCGCTGCGCCACGATCTGGCCAGCCACCACGGGCGACTGACCGATTTCCGCCGCCGGTTGTACAACGCGAAGACGGCGAAGGACGATGCGGCCTGGAAGCAGCTGTGCGAGGAGGCGGAGGAGCTCCTCTCGCCGACACTGCAGCTGGCCGAGCAGATTTCTATGGCTTACGACTCCATTCGGCAGCAGTCCGACGCGCTGGAAACGTTCACCCAGGCCCGCATCGATCCCTGCACGGGAGTGGGCAACGGACGGGCGCTCGACGAAAAACTAGATGCGGTGATCTCGGCGAGCCGGCGCGGCGGAACGGAATTCGCACTGACGCTGGTGAGCATCGACCACAAGGCTGCGGCCTTCGCCGGAGACGAGCTGATCGCCGTCATGGCGGAGCTGGGGCGACTGATCCGCGGCTGCATGCGACAGTGCGATTTTGTGGCCCGCTATGGCGACGACGAATTTGCCATCGTCATGCCGCAAACGAAGCTCGCCGGCGCGGGAGTGTTCGGCGAGCGGCTGCGGCAAATGGTCGCCGACGAGTTGCAGCTGACGGTAAGTTGCGGGATCGCCCAATTCCAAGATGGCGACGATGTCCGGTCGCTCCTCTCACGCGCGGATTCCGCGCTATACAGCGCGCGTGCCGCGGGTGCCAATAAACAATTTGTCCACAACGGCGCCCACATCCGCGAACGCCGCGACGAAAATGTTCGCGGCGAACGCCCTACCCCGTCGTCCGAGCCCGCGGCGCCATCCTTGGCGTCGGCGGACCTCCAGTTGATGACGTCCGGCGAACCGCTCAGCCACTAATCGGCGAGCCGCCTGGGGCAACGAAAAACGTGCCAGCAAATCCCCTGTTGGCTCGGGCGGCGGAGGATTTCTCCTGCGGCTGGACCATTCCCCGCAGTGCCGAGTTGACGCCGGGATCGGGTCTTACATACGATCAATTGTTGTGGGAAGTGCCAGGCGTTGTGGATTGCGTCGGCTTGCCGCAGTGGGCAGCTGTTCTGGCGCTGCGGCGCCCGAATGAAAGGAGCGCGAGATGCCGCTATTTGAAGTTGAAACTGAGA
Organism: Pirellulales bacterium; assembly: GCA_050248495.1. Taxonomy (GTDB): domain Bacteria; phylum Planctomycetota; class Planctomycetia; order Pirellulales; family Lacipirellulaceae; genus DASYDU01. The sequence goes on from JBFWSG010000035.1 coordinate 45,713, forward strand.
ACCACATCTTGATCACCTGGGCCAAGGACGGCGACGCCGCCTCGGCCGTGGTGCTCGACGCTTATCCGCAGGAATCCGTCGTGCGGCTCACAAAGCGCCCCCGCGATACCTGGGTGATTTCCAAGAGCGCGCTGGGGATTGCCGGCAAAATGGATCCCTGCATGACCGCCCGCGATTGCCTTTCCAAGGCCGAAGGGGACAAGGTCCACGCGATTCGGCTCTACATGCACGAAACGGGCGTCGACCTGGAGCAGGCGCGGAAGATCGTCGAATCGAACATGGTGATGGGCTGGTGAGCCCCGGTCGTTTAGACCTTTTCACCCGGTGCAGCGCACCGATCCTCTTCTAATAAGTCCGTCCGGTCGTGTTGCCGGTCGGATAGATGGGCACGTTGCTGGGTAGCGGCCTGGTGCTGGTGGCCGGCGTCGTCGCCGCCGGCAGCGAAGCCACTTCCACATTCGTCGCGGGCGTGCCGGTGTAGGTCGACGTGCCGCCCGGACGGTACTGGCCTGCCGGAGCGTCGATTCGCACCGCAGTTGCAGCCGCCACCGAAGTCGTCGGCGCTGCAGTCATCGGCGCCGGAGTCGTGTTGACGCCGACCGGCGTGATCGGCGGCGGCGAGAAGGCCGGCGGAGCGGGAGTTGTCGGCATCGCGGGCATGGCCGTGGCCGCCGGGGCAGTCGTTGGAGCCGCGGGCGCGATACCGTACCGATCGTCGCCAGTCGGCATGGTAGTCGACGGAGCTGTCGGCGTCGTGTTGTAAGCGAATCGTTCGTCGGCCGCCGGGGCCGCGATCGCTCCGTAACGATCGCTCTCGGTGCTCGACGGCTGCGTGGCCGCAACGGTGGATGCCGCTGCCGCTGCCGGCTGGTAAGCATTGGGGTTATACGGTCCGACTTGCGCGGCAGGTGCGGTGGGAACCGCGGCCGGCATCGTCGCCGCAACGGCAGACGCGGCGGGCGGTGCGAGCGGAGCGGCCGCGGGAGCCGACGCAATGGTGCTCGGGTAGGTCGCCGTCGGCGCGGCAGCAATCGTTGCCGCAGACGACGCGGGAATCGTAGAAATCGGCGGTATGCTCGCGGTGGCAAGGTTCGTCGACGGCGCAGCAATCGATTTGGCCGACGGCGGCGTTGCCTGCGCGGTCAGCGATTGGGGCGTGGCCACGGTCGATGGCAGCACGGGGGCAGTCGGCTCGGCGGGCGCAACGCCATCGGCCGAACGAGCGACGAGCGAGTTGTCGACGGCCGCCGGCGCGTCTTTCTTCCACCAGGCGAGCTTTTGCGGCATCTGGGCCCAGCGGGGACCTGATTGGCAACCGCTCACCGCCAAGGCGATCAGCGCAACGCACACGAAACGAAACGATTGAGCTTTCATGGCAGAATTGCCCCCGACGTCGTTCGCGCGGTTTGCGGGGCGCGGCGAAACGACATAACGCGAGTTTGACAGATAGGGTCCTTTCAACAGTTGTTCGGCAAATCGGGGCGGCAATGTTGACCGAATCACTATTTGCGGCATAAAGGCGAAACCTCGCCGCGGCTCTCGTGCGAACGCTATCAGACCGGGTCGACGTGAACTCGGTGGGAACGGGAAAAGTGCGGCGGGATTATAGGGGGCCCCAAGCGCCCGTCAATCGCAGTCCGCAGTTGTCGCGGCGGCACTGCTGGCGGTGCAGGCGTCAACGATTCTCGCTTGTCGTCGCAGCCGTCACTCGGCGAAGAGTTGTTTGAGCCGCTCGGTGTCGGCGGCGGTCCAGTCGTCCGGCTGCGTGACTTCGATCCAGCTATCGATGTAGCTGGACGGCGCGAAGTTGTGGCCGTAGCCGTGCGGCACCGCGGTCGCCATCGGCAGGTCGAAGGCTGCTTGCAGGAAAGTCACCAGCGGGTACCACCGCAAGTAGGGCGAGACATCCGGACCGCGCTTGCCGTTGATCCACGCCGGGCGGCGGTACAACAGATCGGGGGAGAAGAACGTCATCGGATCGCTGGCGTGCTGGATGTACACGAACCGCATCGGACCCCAACGCTTGCCCTGCTCTGGGAGAGAATTTTCCCGCCCCGTGAACCGCAGCATCGAGCCATCGCGGAACCGCGGCAGCCACATCGGCGATTCGGCGTTGCGATACCGCGTGGCCCGCGCCCAGACGCCGCTCGGAAACGGCGGACCGCTCCACAGGCCCCCCTGGATCGGATCTTCAAACACCGTAAACAGGTCGGCGCTCGCCGCCGAGCCGAGCGCCCCGAGGCTCAAGCCGTGCACATACAGCCTCGGCCGATGGTCCTTGGGCAGCGTTTTCCAATGGTCGTACACAGCGTCGAAGAGTGCCGTCGCCGAGTCGCGCGAACGGTTAGGGTCGACGAGAATCGTGATCCAGCTGGGCAAGTACGAATACTGCATCGTGACGATGGCCGTGTCGCCGCCGTGAAGATACTCGAGTGAGTCGACGGCGCCCGGGTCGAGCCAGCCGGTGCCGGTGGGCGTCGCCACAACGAGCACCTTGCGGTCGAAGCCGCCGACCCGTTTCAACTCGTCGAGCGCCAGTTTAGCTCGTTCCTCAACCGTTTCGCGCGAGGCCAGGCCGACGTACACGCGGAGCGGCCGCTCGGCGGGAGCGCCGCGGAAATCGGCGATCGACTCCCGTGTGGGGCCGGCCGCCACGAATTGCTTGCCACGCCGGCCGATGGTGTCCCAATCGACGAGCGACGCCGCGCTGCCCGACGCCGCCGGATCGGTCGGCTGTTCAATCCCGTCCTCCACGATCTGGTCCAACTGCAGAAACGCCTCGTCCGCCGCGTTCAAGGCGAGGCGGGCGATCACGTTGTTGGCGAGTAGCACCAAAACGACGAGCACGAACAGCGTGGAGATCACATACGAGACTCGCCGGGGAATCACCACCGCAAGCTTGTCGTGGACATACCGCCAGAGCCAGCCGACCGCCCGCGCCAACGCCACCAGCAGCAGACCTGTGAAAATGGCGATCAGCGCCACGCGCCGCGGATAGGCCGTTTCGACCGGTTCCATCTCCATCAACTGGCGGATCGAATTCTGCCAGATCGTCGCCCGCCATAAGAACGAAGCGGCCACGATCACCACGGCGAACGACGTGATCCATTTGCTCACACGCTGCGTTTTGTCGCTCGGCTGGGGAATTTCCAGGTACAGCCAGAGCCAGACGAAAAACACGCCGACGCCATAGCCTGCCGCCAGCGCGAAGCCGGACAAAATCCCCTGCACCGCAAAGTGGCGCGGCAAGAGCGACGGCGAGAGGGACGCGGCAAAGAACAAAGTCGCCACCGCCAGTCCCACGTAGGAGAACGTCGACCAGTAGCGACCCACCCAGCCCCGCACTCTTTGCCCCAGATTCCGCATGCGAGCATTATCGTCGCCGCGGCCCGCGTGTAAACAAACGGGGCGTCAGCAAAAAGAAATGGGGCCGCGCTTGCGCGCGGCCCCATGCGACGTCTTGGGTGGGAGCGTCGCGACCGGGCCTAGGAGGAAGCCCGATCTACTGGCGTCTGTCGGTAAAAGCGGCCGAGCGAGCTCAGGACCGTCGTTGCCGACGGCGCCAACTCGGCCGCGAATTCTCTCAGCCGGTCGTTAGCCGACTTTGACTTCGATCTTCTTCGGCTGCGACTCGGGCTTTTTGGTGATCGTGACGTGCAGGACGCCGTTCACGAGCTCCGCCCCGATCGTCGAGGGATCGACCGTATCGGGCAGCGAAACGCTCCGCGTCACTTTGCCGAAGCCGCGCTCGTTGTGCCAGTTGGTGCGGTCACCTTCCGGGACCTTCCGCTCCAGCGCGATCTGCAGTGTGCCCTTATCGAACGTCAATTCGACGTCTTCCTTGGCGACGCCGGGCGCGTCGACTTCGATGTGGAACGTGTTCTCGGCTTCCCAAATCGAAGCCGGGGCGTGCCACATCAAAGCGCCTTCGCCGCGGAAGAAGTGGTTCATCAGGGTGTCGAATTCCCGGAAGCCCGCCGGGAACAACTGGCCAACGCGATTCTTTTGCAATGTGCTCATGGTTCAAACCTCCATCCGAATGAAACGTCTTTGATCTGCGACTCACCGCCGGCCCCATGCCGCCCGGGTTCGCAGTGTTGATTGAGACTTGCCGAAAGCCGCCAAACGTACGGCGACCATCGTGATGAAGTAGAAGCATCCGCCGTGCCAACGTCCCAATCGACGATGGAACATACCTCGCTGAATAATCAGAAATTGTGGGTGCGAAAAGACTTAGGAACAGTTCCAGATTGCGGCCTTAAGTGTCGCTGCCAGTTTGGCAGCTGCGAGAGTGGCACCCGGAGGCCACCGCCGCGTCACTGAGTTGCCAATTTGGCAGTGGCGCCGCGAACTGCCTTCGCGGCCAAGGTGATAGACTGCGCCGAACGCCGCAGTCACGACCTTTACCCGCCCGCTGGACGAATGGAACAGAGGCCCCCATCGACGACACGCTGGCATCAAGTCAGCGTCCGGCAATTGCTCGTGCTGGTCACGTTGTTCAGCATCTGCTTCGTGGTTTGGACGCGGGCGACGCGTCCGCAGCGGAATGTGTCCGCGTTGGAGCGGGTTGGCTGCCATGTCGCCCTGAGCGGTAGCGGCGGCGGATGGTTGGAAGCAGCGCTCGGCCCGGCCGTCCTCCGCCCGGTGACCGGCGTGTCCGTGCGGGGACAGCAGTTCAACGACGAGCACCTGCAGTTGGTCTCCGATTTTCCGGGGCTCCGGCATTTGGCGCTCCAAGGCACGCGCGTGTCGAACTCGGGATTGCGAGACCTCGCGGGGCTGAGCCAGCTGCAAGCGCTGATCCTCTCCGGAGCCGGAATCACGGACGAGGCCCTGCCGGCGCTCGGTTCGTTTCAGCGGTTGATGGAGCTCGACCTCTCGCAAACGTCCATCAGCGACAGCGGGCTGCAGAAGCTTCCGCGGCTCGATTCACTACGCCTGTTGTCATTGGCACAAACGGGCGTCGGCGACGACCTGTCGTTTCTAAGTCAGTTGCCGCAACTCGAGAAGTTGGATCTCCGCGATACGTCGGTGACCGATGCGTGCATTGCCGACTTGCGCCGCTGCAAGCACCTTTATCGAGTCGACCTGCGCGGCACCAAGATCACGCGAAAGGGGCGGCATGATTTGATGCGTGGCGCGCCGATCGCCGTGTTGTGCGACTGGAATCCTGGGGAATTTGCGGGGTCGACGGGAGGGAACGAACGGCTGGCCGACCTGCAGTGGATGACGGACCTGACGTCGGTCAAGTTGCTGTCCCCAGGAATCACCGACGCCGGGATGGATTCGCTGCGTCATCTTCCCGACTTGAAGAGCTTGGAAATCGACGGGTGCGGCGTAACAGACGCCGGCTTTCGCGCGATTGCGAATTGCCCGCGGCTGGAACGGCTCGCCGTCCGCAAACTTGCGATTACGGACGCGGCCTGCCAGGCGCTGCGTCAGCTCACCAATCTGAAAGAGCTCGAGCTCAGCGACGTGCCCATCACCGATGGGGCGCTGCGCGAGCTCGCGGCGCTCGACAACTTGCGGCGACTGACGCTCAACGGCACGCAGATCAACGGTACCGGCTTCAGTGAGATGAGACCCGAGAAGAAATCGAACCTGACAATTCTCGGGCTTCGTCGCACGCACCTAAGTGCCGCAGGCATGCAGCAGGTGGCGCGCATTCCCGGCGTGTCGAACCTGTATCTTGCCGAAAGCTCCTTCGGCGACGAAGGGGCCGCCGTACTGGAAAAAATGCCGGCACTACATGTGCTCGAGCTTGCGGAAACGAAAATCACGGACGCAGCGATTCCGGCCTTGAATGCTTTACCTGGGCTCTTCGCTTTGGATCTTTCAGACACTGAAATCTCGGACGAAGGGTTGCGACGCCTGCATTTGTCTGGACGCGGCAGCGTGCTGTTTCTGCAGGGACTTCCGCTGAGCGGCGAGACGCTGCAGCAATTGAAACGGCAAAGCCCGCAGTGTAACTTCGTGACGAATGCCCGCTGGAAGGACATGTAGCGTCCTACGAGTCGAGACTCTGGTGTGCCGCCGGCGTCCTCGTCACACGTCGCCGTTTTGCACGACGACGTACGAACCGTTGAAGGCGACCAGCGGGCCCGCCGGCCCGGCGATTTCGACGACCAGGTCGAGCTTGGCCTGCTTCTTTTCGTCGAGCATTTCCACGAAATACTGCTTCGCCGCGGCCGACACCGGCTCGCAGCGGGCGAACACGTCGCTCGATGTGACCGGCTCCTGGTAGCGGATCGAGCTGCGGCGGATGACGATAACGCCCTGCCGGCCCGTTTCCTTCAGCAGCAAGAACGCGGTGCCCCAGCCGGCGATCGTGCACAGCGCGTTGAGGCTGCCGGCGAACGCGGTTTGCTGGTGGTTGCGATTCGGCGCGAAGGGGAATCGCATCACAAGCCCGCCCGGCCCCCGTTCGTGCACCCGGATGCCCATGTGGGAACACATGGGAATTTCCCGCTCCAGGATTGTCTGCAGCTCGCGGAGCTCCGGTTCCAACGTGGGCAGCGGCTGGGCAGTCGTTTCGGGCATGAGGGGTCTTGGTTCGCGCGGGCAGCGTCGTGGCCCGTTCATCGTAGTCGAATCGGCCCAGAACCACTAGCCGAATGCTGCCGCTCGGTCGCAGCACAGAGGGCGTATTTGGCTGACACCGCTAGAGCTTCAAAAGCAGCAGCACCGAGTAATTGAGCAGGTTCGGATCGGCGCCGAACGAAGTGCTGTCGTAGCGATCGCTGGCCGAAAGCTTCAAGCTTAAGTTCGAGGGTTTGCTGAACTCGATTTCCCAGCCGCCGTCGGTCACGATACGGTATTCGTCGAAACCTTCCATGGCGGGGTAGTATTCGAAGTTTGCGTAAAACTTCTGCGTGGCAGAGACATGCTGCAGGTACTCGAAGCCGAACAGCGCTTCCGGCGTCCACTCGTTGTCCGGCCCGCCGAACTCGCGCGACGCTCCGGCGCCGGCGCGCGTCGTGAGCTCGATTTTGGGGTCTTTGAAGATCTGGTAGCCGATGCCGCTGTTGCCGTTCGTCTGCAGATCGAAGGCTTGGAACTCGTCGTAGAACACGTTGGCCTTGGCATAGAGCGTCCAGGGCGAGGAGTCATCGAGCATCCAGTCGTTGCGAATGTCGCTGGTCGCGTTGTTCTGGGTCGTCAGGCCGGCGGTTGTCGTGCGGTTGTAGTAGATGCTGTAGTCGAGCTTCGAGAACCGCGACTCGCGCTTCATGTAACCGCCGGTGCGAATGCTGAAGGCCTCGTTGTTGCCGGCCGAACCGTTGACGCCGAGCTCGATGCCGGTGTCCCAGGGCGTGATGCCGAACCAATAGTTCGGCTGATACCACTCGGAGTCGCCCTCTTCGAACGCTTCTTCTCCCAGCAACCACGGGCCGCCGATCACGGCGTCTTTGTTTCCTTCATTGCCCTGGGGCGCTGGCAGGTCGCCCACGGCTGGAGTCGGGTCGGCAGCGGTTGCGGGGTCCGGACTCGGTGGCGACCAGACGCTCGATGGCGGCTCTTCCGCAGCGGCAATCGCGCCGCAGGCGAGCGCAAGCCAAAGGGCCAGCCCCGGTTTGGTCGTCCGTCCCTTCATCAATTGCTGCCCCGTCACAAGACCTCAAGCGCGACGCCGCTTGCGGCGCGCAGAAATGGCAGGGGCTTATAGCAGTCAACAGTGCACTTCTCAAGCCGAGTCGCAGGCAGCATTGCTGGCGCGCATTGTGGTGCAGATTAGGAGGGTGGCTGGGGTCGAGCGACAGCGAGCCCCCAGTTGTGAACCGACTGGGGGCTCGGCTCCGCCTCGACCCCAGCCACCCTTGAAATTGAACGAACCGCCATCAGTGGCTCCGCGTCCGCTGATACTCGCGCGGGCTGGAGCCGAATTCCTGGCTGAAGGCCATCGAAAATTGCTTGGCGGAAGAGAAACCGGTCTGCCGGGCGATCTCGTAGATTTTCACCCGCGTGTCTTTCTCCAGCAATCGCTGAGCCAGCTTCAAGCGGCGGCGGCGGATGTACTGGTACGGGCTTTGCCCCAGCGCTTCGCGAAACGCGTACTCCATCCAACGCCGTGACACACCCACGTGCGATGCCAACTCCTGCACGCCCAGCGGTGCAGCCAGGTTCTCGTTCAGATAGTCGATCGCGTCGCACAACCGCGGATCCTGGAAGGCGACCGTTTCGGTCGATTCACGGGCCACGACGCCCAAGGGCGGAATCGTTTCTTCCGGGCTGGGCAGCGGTTTGCGGCGGATCAATTGGTCGAGCATCGCCGCCGCGTGAAAGCCTTCCTGCCGATTGTTGCGGGCCACGCTCGAGAGCCGCGGCTGCACGTGGGCGCAAATCACCTCTTCGTTGTCGACGCCGATCACCGCCACCTGTTGCGGCACGCGGAGGCCGACCTGTCGGCAGGCGTCGAGCGCTTGCCGTGCGCGATAGTCCGTCACGGCAAACAAGCCGACTGGCTTTGGCAGCCGGTTGAGCCAGTGCACCAGCTTCCGCTGCTGATCGCGCCACTGTTGGCTGCGAAGTCGATACGTGGGCGGCATCAACAGCGAGACGCTGCGAAACCCGGACGTGGAGAGCCGGGCATCAAAGCCTTCATGTCGTACGGCGGAGTACGCCACGCTCCGCAGGCCATAATAGGCAAACTGCTGAAAGCCGCGCTCGATCAGATGGTCGGCCGCCAGCTCGCCGACTACGCGGCTGTCGCAGCTCACGCGCGGCACGGGCGTCTTCGGCAGCGTGGCCGAGATGTTCACGATCGGTAGCGCCAGTCCCTTCGCGCAGGCGGCTTCGGCCGGAGTGTTGAGGGCCGCGATGATGCCGTCGCCGCGCCAGCCTTTGAGGTCGAGTACCGAGAGCGCCAGCGCCTCCGGCGCCGTGATATACGTCCAGTTGCAGCCGTGCTCGGCCGCGTACCGCAAGACGCCGTTGATCAGCTCTTCCTGATGCGCCCCGCGGGGAAAAGCGAGCGCGATTTCTTTCGCTTGTTTCATAGAGAGAAGTCCGCCGTGTCTCAAACCGAGGGGATGCGTGTTTCCGGTATATTATTGCAAGAATTGCCGCTTGGACGCAAATCGATTCTGACTAGAATCGAATCATGGGGTGACGTCTCGCGGCATTTGCGGTGGAACGGCGTCGGCCCTGGGGTCGTCTCGGCTCGCGGTGGTTCGGGCAGACGCGGCCAGAAATGAAAACGGAACAGCGGAAAGCGTCGTCAGCGGTTGGGAACTTTTCCTGCACGACGGCGCGTGTCAGGGACGAACAGCGGTGGCCTTGTCTTACGATACACTTGTCGCGCGCCGCTCGAGTCCTGCGGGGCAATTCGAGCGCCGAATTCGCACATCGTGCTTAGAATAAATTGGTCGGCTCTCAGCGCCGGCGGAGTTGGCAAAGGAGCGGTGGCAAATGGCGGGTACAGGAACAGGCGGCCGCGCGCGCGGCGCGTTTACTCTCGTCGAACTGTTGGTGGTGATCGCCATCATCGGCATCCTGGTGGCGCTTCTGCTGCCGGCGATTCAAGCGGCCCGCGAGGCGGCTCGGCGCTCCCAGTGTCAAAACAACCTCAAGCAGATCGGCCTGGCAACGCAGGGCTTCCACGATTCGACGAAAAAATTGCCGCCGATGCGAATCTACGACGGGCAGCCCACCTGGTTGCTGTTGATCCTCGACTACATGGAAGAGTCGCAAATCAAGAAACTGTGGAACTACGATGCCGGTTGTTTCTATGATCAGACTTATCAAATGCGGACGGCGGTCGTGCCGGGATTTCTCTGTCCCTCGCAACAGCATGATCGAACAGTCGTCGAAGGACCGAATCCGCAGGATGGTCACAGTCATGCGTTGACGCAGCCGGAAGGTGGAAAATGGGAAGGGTCGATTGCCGACTATCGCGCAGTGGCGGGTTCGACGTGCCCGACTTTGAACCCGCTGACCGGCGCAATGATTTATCCGTTCAATCCTGACGGCAGTCTATCTCACCTCGTCGATGGACCGGTGCCGCAGTGTTTCAAAGAGCAAATTCAGAATACAACTACGCCCAACAATCGAGGCATCAAGAGTTGGCATGCGCGGACCGGTCTTAAAGACATTATCGACGGGACCAGCAAAACTCTGTTGGGCGGGGAAGTGGGGCGTGGGACTTCGGAGCGCGGACATGCGTTCAACGGCGACAACTTTCCCGGCGTCCAGCTGGGAAAACTGAAGCCGTTTGCCGAACGCCCATCGCTACCACCGCCAGCGAATTCGGCGGCAGGTGTGACGACGTCTGACGGCGACGACGGGTTTGGCAGCGTCCATCCCGGAATTGTTCTGTTTGTGATGTGCGATGGAAGCGTGCAATCCATTTCGCAGTCGACAGACGTGTACGTCTTGGACGCCATGGCGACTCGTGCGGGCGGCGAGATTTACAGCCTGGATGGGACGGCAAAAAGCTGCCATCCGTAATTTCTCGAAGGGCGGATTTCCGGCGCGAATTGGTGCTGGAGCCGATCGGAGAGCCACCTATCAACAGTTCATCGACCGCAATCGATCGCTTGCTCGGGCTATCGAGTCACAAAGTGTTCGCGAAGCAATTGAGGACATTCGGCATGAGAGTTCGACCAATCAGGCGGAGTTGTTTGCATCGTAGCTGGAAGTTCTTGGGCCCGCTCTCCTTGATGCTCCTCGCCGGGCTTGCCGCGGCTCCCACAGCTACCGCAGCGGTAACTTGGGACTCGTACTCCTTGAGCGACATGTCTCAGCCTTTGGGAAGTGCCACGCCGTGGTGGTTCGACCCGTTGAACTGGAGCACGAAGAATCCCGGCTCGATGGCAAACACAGCGCCCTTCTATCTGCCCCCGAACAATGATACTGGAGCGGCAACCGACGTCCTCATCAACGCGGGCACCGCAGGCAGCACGGAAGTTGTTTTTGATCCGGCAAATGACCCCAGCTTTCCAGCTATCGCCGCCAATCCGGCGACGCATCCGTTTCCTGCCGGCTACGGCCCGCAAACGATTTGGCGACTATACATGGGACGCGAGGCCGTCGGTGCCAATAACGCAGGTGTTGCCACCCTCAGAATTCGCGGCGATCTCTCAACGGACAGCACAGCGGGAGACACTCGCTGGCAGATCGGTCGCAGCAGCGGCACCGCCGACGTGCCGTCTAACGGAGTGATCATTCAAGAGAGTGGCACGGTAATCAACAATTACGGCGATGTCGATCTCGGATCGAGTGACACGGGCCTGGCAGAGACATTTGGAAATGGCACCTACGATTACCGCGGCGGCACGTTTGAGCAAGGGTTGCTCACCACGACGAGATTCCGGCTTTCGGCGGGTGGATCTTCGAGCGCTGGCGGCAAGGGCACGCTGATCATGCACAACCCGGATACCGACGGGCACTTCCGCGTCCGTGAGTTCTATTCTGCCAGCTACGGCGGCGGTGGCACGAACAACCCCGATGGCGTCGATCGCGGCGTGGCCATTACCGAGTTTCACTACGAAAACGGCGGCACCCGCGCCGTGCAAGTGGCCGAAAACATGTTCCTGGCGAACGGCCAGAATAGCCCAACCTCGTCGCAGCCATCGGGCGTTCGTTCCTCCCGGCTGAATTTAGTGTTGGGCGAAGCGCCGACCGTCAACGGCGGCGGCGTCCCCAACGACCTGGCTCTGTTTGACGTGGACTATGACAAGACGGGCGACGGAATCATTGGCGGAGCCGTCGGATCCTTGGGACTGACCTTTTCCGACGCCAACGCGGCGAATCCACTCGACCCGAGCGCTGCTTACGATAACGGCGACATCGTCACCGCGATGTTTGGCGCCTCGACCTATCGTTGGCAAATCTACTACAACGGCAACATCAATTGGAGCGACGCGGATAAGAGCATCTTAGACACGTCCTTGGGAGGCGGCGACGGAATCGAAGGAATGGGTACGGGCGTCGACATCGTGCTTATCGGCCTCGATTCCACCATCGTTCCAATGGGCCTCCCCGGCGATTTCAACGGCGACCACAAGGTCGACGCCGCGGACTACACAGTCTGGCGCGATCACCTCGGCGCCGCCACCGAGTCGAGCCTCAATGGCAATGGCGACGGATCGAACGGCGTCGATGCCGGTGATTACAATCTGTGGAAGACGAATTTTGGTGATACTTCCGGAGCCGGGGCGCTCGCCGCGGCTGCGGTTCCGGAACCGGGAACGGTGATGTTGTGCCTGGCGGGGGTGTTCGGTTTGTTGGGTCTTCGTCGGCGGAACGCGTGAGCGCACGCGTCGGGGAGCGGTGGAGGTTTCACGCGGCAGCCGGTGGGCAAACTGGCTGCCGCGTTTGTTTTGCTCCTGGCTAAACTCGGAGGGCGTGCGATGCGTGCAAAATATGCCCGTGCTCTGGCAGCGCTGGCCACCTTCGCCGGTTTAATGCTCAGCGCCGCCCGGCTCGACGCCGCCGATGCCACGGGTTGGGCCGCCTTGCCCGAGATCGAAGCCGCGATCAAACCCCCGACCTTTCCAAACCGCGACTACTCCATCAGCAGCTACGGCGCGAAGGGCGACGGCCAGGCCGACTGCCGGCCGGCAATCGATCAGGCAATCGCCGCCTGCGTCAAGGACGGCGGCGGGCGTGTCGTCGTGCCCTCGGGCGACTGGCTCGTGAAGGGGCCAATCCACTTGAAGTCGGGCGTCAACTTGCACCTGGCCGAAGGGGCGACCGTCCGCTTCAGCACCGAGCCGGCTGACTATTTGCCGGTTGTCCTCGCCCGCTACGAGGGGAACGAAGTGATGAACTTCTCCCCCTTTCTCTACGCGATCGACTGCGAAAACATTGCCATCACCGGCTCGGGTACCTTCGACGGCCAGTCGGGGCCAAAGAACTGGTGGCGCTGGAAAGGCAGCGGCAATCGCGACCAGGAATCGCTGCGGCAGATGGGCGAAGACAAGGTGCCCGTCGCCGACCGCCAGTTTGGCGCGGGCCACGAGCTGCGGCCGAATTTCGTGCAGCCCCAGCGTTGCAAGAACGTGCTTATCGAAGGCGTCACGTTTACCAACTCGCCGATGTGGAACGTCACGCCCGTGCTCTGCGAAAACGTGACGGTGCGCGGCATCACGGTCGACAGCCACGGCCCGAACAACGACGGCTGCGACCCCGAGTCGTGCCGCAACGTGCTCATCGAGAATTGCACGTTCGACACGGGCGACGATTGCATCGCCATCAAGAGCGGTCGCAACGCCGACGGCCGCCGAATTAACGTGCCCAGCGAAAACATCATCATCCGCGCCTGCAACATGCGCGACGGCCACGGCGGCGTCGTGCTGGGCAGCGAAATGAGCGGCGGCATCCGCAACGTGTTCGTCGAAGATTGCGAAATGGATAGCCCGAACCTCGAACGCGCGATCCGGCTCAAATCGAACACCAAGCGGGGCGGCTACCTGGAAAACCTCTACGTCCGCAACGTCGAGGTCGGCCAGGTGGCCGATGCCGTGGTGCGGATCAATCTCAACTACGACCGCGACCGCGGCGAGCACCCACCCACGGTTCGCAACATTTTCATTGAGCGGGTCACGAGCGAGAAGAGCAAGCATCCGCTCTATTTCGCCGGCCTCGAGGATTCAAAAATCGAGAACGTGGTGCTCGAAAACTGCACGTTCAAGAACGCCGAGCGGCCCAGCGTGCTGGAACACGTCGGCACGATCACGCTCCGCAATGTCCGGCTATTGCCCAAGGAAGGCATCGACCGGAACTAGGCGGCGCAATAGCTGTCGTTCACGGGTCAACTTTCTGATCGCTCAGCTCGTCGATCTTGAGCCGCTTTTGCATCGACTCTTCGTCCACGTCCGCGGAAATCCACTGGACGGAGCCATCGAAGAATGCAAACGCCGCGCTGCCGGAATGGGCCGAGCCCCAATTCCAGCGAAATTCTTGGCCGGAGGCATCGCTGACGATTTGCAGTCCATCGCGGACCGTGCC